>JAKFDU010000213.1:0-2810 GCA_036675975.1 Devosia sp.
CCTCGCCGACCCGACCAACACCCGTGCCCTCGACGAAATCAAGTTCGCTACCAACCTGGCCGTCGAAGCAGTGCTGGTCGACGAGGACCGCATCCACCGCACCATCGACCAGTGGCTGGCCAGTGCCGACGCGCTCAACGAGGCAATGAACGACAGCGAGGGAATGGACAACCTCGAGGTCAGCGGCGGTGAGGACGACCTCGCCTCTGGCGACAGCGGCGTCGACGCCAAGGGCGACGACACCCCGGTCGTCAAATTCGTCAACAAGATCCTGGTCGATGCCATTCGTCGCGGCGGCTCGGACATCCACTTCGAGCCGTACGAGACCGATTACCGGGTGCGCGTGCGCATCGACGGCATCCTGAAGCAGGTGGCCAAGGTGCCGGTCAAGTTGCAGGCGCGCATCTCCGCGCGTCTGAAGGTGATGGCCCAGCTCGACATCGCCGAAAAGCGCGTTCCGCAGGACGGCCGCATCAAGCTGAACCTATCGAAGACCAAGCAGATCGACTTCCGCGTCAGCACCCTGCCCACCCTCTTCGGCGAGAAGGTTGTGCTGCGCATCCTCGACGGCAGTGCGGCCAAGCTCGGCATTGAGAAGCTCGGCTACGAGGACGATCAGAAGCGCCTGTTCCTCGAGGCGATCGACAAGCCCTACGGCATGGTGCTCGTCACCGGCCCGACCGGCTCGGGCAAGACCGTGTCGCTGTACACCGCGCTGAACATTCTCAACGACGAGTCGCGCAACATCTCGACCGTCGAGGACCCGGTCGAAATCCGCGTGCCAGGCATCAACCAGGTGCAGATGAACGTCAAGCGCGGCATGACCTTCGCCGCCGCGCTGCGCAGCTTCCTGCGCCAGGACCCGGACGTGATCATGGTCGGCGAAATCCGCGACCTCGAGACCGCCGAAATCGCGATCAAGGCGGCGCAGACCGGCCACATGGTGCTGTCGACGCTGCACACCAACGACGCACCGCAGACCATCGCGCGCCTGATGAACATGGGCGTGGCGCCGTACAACATCACATCGTCCGTGACCCTGGTAATCGCCCAGCGCCTCGCGCGCCGGCTGCACGACTGCAAGAAAGAAGTGCACCTTCCCGAGCACGCGCTGCTGGCTGAGGGCTTCACCCACGAGGAGATCGTCGGCGGGCTCAAGCTGTACGAGGCCGTCGGCTGCCCCGATTGCACCGAGGGCTACAAGGGCCGCACCGGCATCTACCAGGTGATGCCGATGTCCGAGGAGATCCAGGAAATCGTGCTCGCCGGCGGCAACGCGATGCTAATCGCCGAGACGGCGAGGAAGGCCGGCATCAACGACCTGCGCGCCTCGGCCCTGATGAAAGTGCGCAACGGCGTCACCAGCCTTGCCGAAATCAACCGCGTCACCAAGGACTAAGCCATGTCCGCGACCCGCTCCGCCGTGAAATCTAGCTCTTCAAAAACGTCCACCGTTCGCCGTCCCGAGGCGATGCCCGTCTTCGTCTGGGAGGGCAAGGACAAGCGTGGCGTCACCATGAAGGGCGAGCAGCAGGCCAAGAACGCCAACATGATTCGCGCCGAGCTGCGCAAGCAGGGCATTACGCCCGGCGTGGTAAAGCCCAAGCCGAAACCTCTGTTCGGCGGCGCCGGCAAGCGCATCACCCCGCTCGACATCGCGGTTTTCAGTCGCATGCTGGCCACGATGATGAAATCGGGCGTACCTATCGTGACCGCGATGGAGATCATGTCGGGGGGGCAGAAGAACCCCAAGATGAAGAACATGATCAATGCCGTGCGGGCAGACATCGAGAGCGGGTCATCACTCTCGGAGGCCATCAGCAAATTCCCGGTTGAGTTCGACGAGCTGTACCGAAATCTGGTCAAAGCTGGTGAATCGGCAGGCGTCCTCGAGACGGTCCTAGACACTATTGCCAGCTACAAAGAAAACATCGAGACACTCAAAGGCAAGATCAAGAAGGCGCTCTTCTATCCGGCAATGGTCGTCGCCGTGTCGCTAATCGTCAGCGCCATTCTGTTGATCTTTGTCGTTCCCCAGTTTGAAGCGACCTTCCAGAGCTTCGGCGCAGACCTCCCTGCCTTCACAAAGATGATCGTCGCAGCTAGCGACTTCATGATCAGCTGGTGGTGGGCTCTGCTGCTTGCTGTCGTTGGCGTGGTAGTTGGATTCATCATGGCGAAGAATCGATCGCCTGCCTTCGCACACTGGCTTGACCGAATGGTCCTTAAGGTTCCGGTCATCGGTCAGGTGATGCATAACTCGGCAATCGCCCGCTTCGCTCGCACCACCGCTGTTACATTCCGAGCGGGCGTGCCCCTCGTCGAAGCGCTCGAGAGCGTGGCTGGCGCCACAGGCAACGTCGTTTACGAGAAGGCGGTGTATCGGATACGCGACGACGTCGCCGTGGGCTATTCGATGAACATGGCGATGAAGCAGGTCAACCTGTTCCCGCACATGGTCACGCAAATGGTATCGATCGGCGAAGAGGCGGGTGCACTGGACGCGATGCTGTTCAAGGTTGCCGAGTTCTACGAGCAGGAAGTCAACAACGCGGTCGACGCGCTGGCCAGCCTGCTCGAGCCGATGATCATGATCTTCCTCGGCGTGGTCGTCGGCGGCATGGTGATTGGCATGTACCTGCCGATCTTCAAGCTCGCCGCAGCGATCTAGCCTCACCCACCAGAAGGCATGGCATTCCTCGACCAGAACCCCGCCATCGGCTTCCCGATGGCGGCGGGCTTCGGGCTGCTGGTGGGCAGCTTCCTCAACGTGGTGATCCTGCGGCTGCCCAAGCGGCTGGAGTGGCAGT
>JAKFDU010000214.1:0-12433 GCA_036675975.1 Devosia sp.
TTCGCGTTTCGGCCGCAATAGGGCGAGCGTCCCCGGGGCCGCCGGAACGGTTCCAAAAACCGGCACTCCGAGACGGCTTCCGTCTCATATTTTATTACTACGAGGCGAAAGCCGTCTCGGGGTTCGTCCCATCGTGACAACCGCGCTGCAGGCGGCGCTTGCGCACGCCCATCGGAACCGATTGCATCGGTCCGGCTTGTTGCTAGGTTGGGGCATTATCGGAGAACACATCCATGAAATGGCGCGGCAGGCAGCAGAGTTCGAACATCGAGGACCGCCGCAGCCAGGGCGGCGGCCTGGGTGGCCTGGGCGGTAATCCGTTCGGGCGCGGTGGCGGCGGCATCCGGCTTCCCACCGGGGGTGGCGGTTCGCGCGGTGGCATTGGTAGCGTGATCGGCATTGTCGTGGTGCTGGGCATTATCTGGGCAGTCACCGGCACCAACCCGATCGATATCCTCACCGGCGGCTCGAGCGGCAGCGGATCGGCCGCTAGTTCGTCCAGCCAGTTGCCCACCACGGGTGAACAGGCCGAATTGCGTGACTTTGTCGGCGTCGTGGTCAAGGAGACCGAAGACCTGTGGACCGAGGTGTTCCAGGCATCCGGCGAGGATTATCCCGAACCCAACGTGGTGCTGTTCAGCAACCAGGTGAACACCGCCTGCGGCGCGGCCGATTCGAGCACCGGGCCGTTCTACTGCCCCGGCGACCAGAAGGTTTACATCGACCTCAGCTTCTACGATCAGTTGCGCGAGCAGTTTGGCGCGCCCGGCGATTTCGCCCAGGCCTATGTGCTGGCGCATGAAGTCGGTCACCATATCCAGAACATCACCGGGGTCCTGCCCGAGTTCAACCAGCGCCGGGCCTCGATGAGCCAGGAAGAGGCCAATGCCTATTCAGTCCGCGTAGAGCTGCAGGCCGATTGCTATGCCGGCGTGTGGGCCAACTATGCCGGGCAGGAGGATCTGCTTGAGAATGGCGACGTCGAGGAAGCGCTCAACGCCGCCAACCAGATCGGCGACGATACGCTGCAGGAACGGATGCAGGGATTCGCCGTGCCCAAGACCTTCAACCATGGCACTTCGGCCCAGCGAAAAACCTGGTTCGAGCGCGGTTATAGCTCTGGCAATCCCAGTGATTGTGATACGTTCTCGGGCAACGTGTAACGATACAGTCGGCGGATAATAGAGTGTTGGGTATTCCCGAAAGCATGATGCCGCATGTGCGGCGCTTCGGCTTTTCCGGCGCCTTCGCGCTTGGCGTGGTGGTGGTAATGGTCTTTGGCATCAACCCGGTGACCGTGCTGACCGGACAGGTGGCCCAACCGCTGCCGCATACGACGCTGACGGCACTGGACGCCATCGCCAAGGGCGAGGGCACCCCCGAAGACTTGGTGGGGGCGGTGGAGCGCGAGGCCAACGGCTTCTGGGAACGAGCCTTTCGCTCGGCCGCTGTCTATTATCCGCCGGTAACGCTCAAGATGGTGCCATCGAGCCGCGAGCTCGGTTGCGGCATGGCGGGCTCGGAAGTGGGTACCTTCTATTGCCCCGATGACAGCACCGTTTATGTCGACATGGCAGCCTATGCGGATCTGATCGCCGCCTATCCCGAGCAGGGCCACAAGGCCGAGGGGTACCTGATCGGGCTGGCTTATGGCCACCATGTGTTGGCGGCGCTCGACCAGTTCGGCACGCTCGCCACCCTTGATGATGCGGAGCGCGTCATGCGCGAGCAGCAGTTGGGCGCGCGGGCAGCATGCTATGCCGGGGCGTGGACGAAGTGGGCCGGCCTCGAAGAACTGCTTGATGACCCCCAGATGGTGCGGGCGATCGACTCCACCAATGCGGGCAGCGACGTGGCACAGATGCCATCGCGCACGCCAATTCCCCGAGCCATGACCCCTCCGAGCCCGGCATACCGCCAGCGCGGGTTTGACCTGGGCTACGCCATTCCCGCAGCGGGTAGCTGCCGTGACGAAAAGATCGGTCCGCCGATCTGAACGCCTCCCGCGCTGCCGCGTTATCCCCCGCAGCCCGGAGGATAGTATGATCGGCAATTTGAGCGGCATCAGTTTCGAGTATTTCGCCGACGACGGGAGGTTCCCCAATTCGGCGCTGCCGGTCATCATCTACCGGGAGGCGGTGGCGCCGGACGGGGCTTCGGCCGAAGCCATGGAGGCCTTGTTGGACGGCAATGGCTGGCCCAGCCAATGGCGCGCCGGCGTCTATGACTACCACCACTATCATTCGACCGCCCATGAATGCCTGGCTATCGCCAGCGGCGCGGCTACCCTGCAGCTGGGCGGGCCGGAGGGGCGCAGCTTCCGGGTCGAAGCCGGCGATGTGGTGGTTCTGCCCGCCGGCACGGCGCACCGATGCGAGGGTGCCGAAACCGGCTTTCTGGTGGTCGGGGCTTACCCTCCCGGCCAGCGCTGGGACATTTTGCGTGGCGATCCCGCCGACCGTCCGGAAGCCGATCAGCGCATCGCCCGGGTGCCCTTGCCCAAGACCGATCCGGTCGGCGGGCAGGGCGGACCCGTGCTGGAGAAGTGGGGCTAGGCCGCCGGAGCGGCGTGCTCGGGGCGCTGTTCCATGCCCTTCTGGTCGCGGACGTGATTGAGGAAGCGCGTGAACAGGTAGTGGCTGTCGCGTGGGCCGGGGCTGGCTTCGGGGTGGTACTGCACCGAGAATATGGGCTTGCCATCGACGCTGAGGCCGGCATTGGACTGGTCGAACAGCGAAATGTGGGTCTCGGTGACGCCAGCGGGCAGGCTCGCCTTGTCCACGGCAAAGCCATGGTTCATCGAGGTGATTTCCACCTTGCCGGTCGTCAGGTCCTTGACCGGATGATTGGCGCCGTGATGGCCCTGGTGCATCTTGGAGGTGGTGGCGCCCAGCGCCAGACCAAGCAGCTGGTGGCCCAGACAGATGCCGAAGACAGGCTTGCCCGTTTCCATCAGCTTCTGGATGGTCGGCACGGCATATTTGCCGGTCGCCGCCGGATCGCCGGGGCCGTTGCTGAGGAAGATGCCGTCGGGATTGTGTGACAGCACATCGGCCGCGGTGGCCGTTGCCGGCACCACGGTCACCCGGGCGCCCTGGTCGGCCAGGCAGCGCAGGATGTTGCGCTTGGCGCCGTAGTCGATGGCGACGATGTGGAAGTCGGGGTTCTCGAGCTTCCCGTAGCCCTTATCCCAGGCCCAGCCGGTCTGGTCCCAATGATAGGTCTGGGCCGTGGTGACTTCCTTGGCGAGATCGAGGCCTTCGAGACCCGGGAATGCCTTGAGCTCGGCCATGATCGAGCCTTCGTCGAACATGCCCGTCGGTTCGTGGGCGATGACGCCGTTGGGCATGCCGTGCTCGCGAATCTGCGCGGTCAGGGCGCGGGTGTCGATGCCCGTGATGCCGACGATGTTGCGCTTCTTGAGCCAGGCGTCGAGCTTCTCGGCGGCGCGGTAATTGGACGGGTTGGTGATGTCGGCCTTGAGCACTACGCCGCGGACGCCCGAGAGGGCGGCCATGTTGACCGTCTCGATGTCTTCGTCGTTGGTGCCGACATTGCCGATATGGGGGAAGGTGAAGGTGATGATCTGGCCCGCATAGGACGGATCGGTCAGCACTTCCTGGTAGCCGGTCATCGCAGTGTTGAAACACACTTCGCCGGCGGCGTGGCCCACGGCGCCGATACCGCGGCCTTCCAGGCGCGTACCGTCTGCAAGGATCAGAAGGGCGGTCGCGGGGGATTGCTGCCAGCCGGTCACGGTGGGCCTCCAAAGTTTTGGCAATGTCGATTGAGGCCTCGTATTAGAAGCCCGGGAGCGGCAGCGCAAGTGGCGCACACGCCTTATTGTGCCTATATGGGGCCAACAAAACGCATAGCAAGAGGACTCAAACCCATGCGTGAACAGTTCAGCGAAGGCCTCAAGACGGCCCTCAAGGCCCGTGATCAGCGACGGACCGCGACGCTCCGGGCCATCACGGCGGCGATCAAGGACAAGGACATTGCCATCCGCACCGAGAATCGCGGACCGGCCACCAATGAGGAAATCCTCGCCATCGTGCAGAAGATGGTCAAGCAGCGCGAAGAGAGCTTTGCCATCTACGCGCAGGCCGGCCGCGCTGACCTTGCGACCATTGAGAAGGAAGAGATCGACATCCTCAACGAGTTCCTGCCCAAGGGGCTGACCGAGGAGGAGGTCGAGGCTGCCATCCGGGCGGCTATCGTCGCCACCGGGGCCGAAGGCGCCAAGGACATGGGCAAGGTCATCGCCCAGCTCAAGGCCGATTATCCGGGCCGCATCGATTTCGGCAAGGCGAGCGGCAAGGTGCGCGCAGCCCTCAGCGCCTAGGCTCAGGCAACCAGACGCGGCGTCGGGGCGTGCACGCGGTTGCGCCCGGCACCCTTGGCGGCATAGAGCGCATCATCGGCGCGCTTCAGCACGGCCTCGAATGGCTCGCCATCGACCCCGCTGATGGCGACACCGGCACTGAGCGTGGTCTCGGCGTCGCCGCGGTCGGTAGGAAAGCGGGCCGCTTCAAAGCCGGCGCGAATTCGCTCGGCGACGCCGGCCGCCGAACGCCCGGTAAGGTCGCGCAGCACGATGCAGAACTCCTCGCCACCAAGCCTGGCAGCCACGTCGTCGTAGCGCAGCTCCGCCCGCACCAGGGCGGCAAAACCCTCGAGCACGGCGTCGCCGGTTGCGTGCCCCAACTGGTCGTTGATCGACTTGAAGTGATCGAGATCGACCATGATCACGGCAGTACCGGGGCGCAGCGGGGTGTCCATGGCGGCAAAGAGGGCGCGACGGTTAAGCAGGCCGGTGAGCCCATCGGTCATTGCCTCGCGGCGGTGATGGCGAGCCCAGCGCGACTGGTTGAGGGTCAACGAGACGGCGCCGATGCCGGTGATGCCCACGATGAGCACGATGGCGTTGATATCCTCGGCCCAGTTCCGGGGTTGTGCCGTCAATATCCAGCGCTGCTCGAAGGCCAGGACGCCAGCGCAGAGCACGAAGGACACCGCCGCGATGGCGTAGAGGGCAGCATTGGAGACCATGGGCAGGCGCGACTCGGCGCGGCCGTCCCAGTATTGATATGCGGACATCGCCATCAGCAGCGCCATGCCGAGATTGGCGAAAATGGTGCCAAGGCCCGAGAGTCCGGCCAGAAACGCAACGCCGGTCAAGGCGATCAGGCCAGTACCCATGATAGCGACCGCTGCCATTGGCATCGGCTTGGCGCGGAACTGGACGGCACCGGCATAAATGAAGGCAAAGCCGCCCTGCGTCAGAGCGAAGGATGCGAAATTCAGGCCCGCGCTGTAGCCTTCGGCGAGCATCCCGAAGAGAACGACCCCTGCCACCACCAGCGAAAGCCCGATGGACCAGCTCAGCAGGTAACTATCGTGGCGTGCACCGAGCCAGCCCACGAAGAGGGTGATGGTGAGTGCCGCCGATGAAAAGGCGATGGCGGTGAGCAGCGATAATTGATCGAGGGGCATGGCCGGTCCGGACGAGCCGCGCGCGGCTCTGGAAGTCGCCATTCTACGCTCTCCGCCGATGCCAGCCGATCACATGTGGGAGCTTGGTATGCAAACCGTTATTCGGCGGCCACCGCGCCGACCGGCACTGGCGGCGTGTTGCCGCTACGGCGTTCCCACGCATAGGAAAATGTGGCGACGCCGACGGCCAGCAGCAAAGCGGCCGCACCGATCAGCGGCAGGCTCCGGTAGCCCAGACCGGCATTGAGCATGGTAGCGCCCAGAAAGGCGGCCAGCGCGATGCCGATATTGAAGCCGGACGGAATCAGCGACGAGGCGAGGCCGGGCGCGTCGGCGGTCCAGCTCAGGATGCGGGTTTGAATTGGCGTGCCGATGGCGAAGTTCAGGGCGCCCCAGACGAAAATCACCGCCACCATGGGCGCGGGATAAGGGCTGCTCACATAGAAGGTGAGCAGCACCACGACCTGCAAGGCCAGCATGGCAATCAGGGACGGCATCAGCTTCCAGTCCGCCAGGCGACCGCCCAGAAACACGCCGACGGTGGAGCCGACGCCATTGAGCAGCAGGACCCAGGGTATCCATGCGGTGTCGAGGCCGGTGACCTCCTGCAACAGAGGCGCGATATAGGTGAAGGGAACGAACTGGCCGATCATCAGCATCAGCATGAGAAACAGCGACGTCCAGGCTTGCTGGCGACCCAGTACCCTGATCTGTCGCCGCAGCGCCGGCCGCGCGCTGTCGGCATTGGAGGTGCCCGGCACCCAGAGCACGATGGCGAGACTCGCCAGCAGCCCCAAAGTGCCCATGGCCCAGAACGTGGCGCGCCAGCCGAAAGCGTTGCCGATGGCGGCGCCCAGTGGCACGCCAATGACATTGGAGACCGTCAGGCCCGAAAGGATAAGCGCGACGGCAAAGCCCCGGCGCTCGGGCGCCACCAGGCCCACGGCGACCACCATGGCGATGCCGAAAAAGCTGCCATGGGCGATCGCAATCAGCATGCGCAGGACCAGCATGGTCGAGAAGCCGGGCGCCAGCGCGCAGGCAACCTGGCCGAGCGTGAAGGCGGCAATCAGGCCGAGCAGCAGGGTGCGGCGCGCCAGGTTGGTTGTGGCCAAGGTCAGCAATGGGCCGCCTAGCGCGATGCCGATGGCGTAGCCGGACACCAGATATCCGGCGACCGGAATGGTTACATCAAGGCCGGCAGCGACTTGCGGCAGCACGCCGGCAATGACGAACTCGGTGGTGCCAAAGGCAAAGGCGGCCAGGAACAGGGCGACGAGTGGTAGCGACATGAATCAACACCGCCGGGACGGACCTCGATTGACGCGGCTTAGAACCACGATGGCGGATCTGACCGCAATCCACAAAATGCTGTCACCGCTATAGAATATCTGAAATCATCGGCTGCTTGGCATCGTCACGGACGGCGCTACACTGCGATCGGGCGGCGAGTCCGCATGGAGGTGACGATGACGGTTTCGGCTGAAACGAAAAGACGGTTCGCGCTGGCGACAGCGCTGCGTGGTGCTCTGATGCTGCTGGCGGGGCTTTACGCGATCATCTGGCCAACCGAAGCACTGACTATCCTCGTTCTGGCGGGCGGAATCCTGCTGGTCATCGACGGCGCACTGGGGCTGTGGAGCCTGACCTTTGGCGGCGGCAAGAGCGGCAACTACTGGTTCGACGTCGTTGCGAACGCCCTGTCGCTGATCCTTGGCATCCTGATCCTGATCAGCCCGCTGCTGGCGACAATCTTGACGGTGACCTTCCTCGCATCCCTGGTCGGGATCGCGGCCCTAGTCGTGGGCATCATGCAGATTGTGGTCATTACCCGCGAGCGTGAGCACTACGCCCGCATCTGGCCGGTGGTGCTGTCCGGGGCGTCCTATATCCTGCTCGGGCTCGTATTCCTGTTCTTGCCGCTGCTCAGTGCATCGATCGGCGTCATGTTTGGTGGTGTGCTGCTGGTGATCTTCGCCTTTGGCCTGTTTGGCTGGGCCTGGCGCCTGTACCAGCGCAGCAAGGCCTAGGCAGGGGCAGATCAGTCGAGGACGATCTTGTCCCCGACGCGGGGGCGCTCGTACATCGTGTCCTGCATCACGTAGCCGCTGCGCCCCAGAATGCCCTCGAGCAGGCCTGAAAACAGGGTCTCAAACGTGTAGTCCACCCGGACGGCGACGACCTGGATTCCATTCTCGACCAATGCGACGGGGACGGGAAAGTCGGGCTCCGAGCCTGCGGGTTCGGCGCTGGTCTGATAGGCGCGGGACCAGGCAACGGTCTGGCCCTGCTGTTCCACGTTGAGAACCGACAGGACAATGTCGAGCTCGGTCGTATCGTAAGGGGAGAGCAGCGATGCGCTGCCCTGAAGTATCATGGTTATCTCGGCGGGCGTGATTTCGCTGCGCTGTGCCACCAGGTCAGTGACGGTTGACGAAGTCTGGCGCATTTTGCGGTAGACGGTCAGCGCCTCGTTGATATCGACCATGCCGACCAGCAACAGCAAGATGACCGGAGTGATCAGCGCGAACTCCACCGCCGAGACACCGCTGTCATCCCCAGCGAAGGATGCGGGCCGAGCCCGCGTTGCGCTAGAATGGCTCATTGCGAAATAGCGCGCTGGCGACCAGCAGTCGCTTGCCGTTGCTGAGCCCAGGCGAGAGCGCCCCGAAGACATTGAAAAGGGGCGAAAACTGGAAGTAGCCCCGCACGACCACATAGGAATGGCCCGATCCCGGCTCAAAGGTCACGTCGGAGATAAACTGCCCATCCGCCTCGACTGGAAGCGTGTAGGTCGGAGCGGCGAGATTGTTCACGGTGTCGACAAGGATGTAGCTGTTCGACGAGCAGTCAAACAGATCGAGGATATCCGCACACATCTCGTTCCTGAGATCGGCAATCGTCATCTGCTGGGTCTGTGCCTGACCGGTGCGGACGAGCCGCGCGGTGCGCTGCACGGCCGCGTCCAGGGCCCCCGAAACGAAATACTGCATGCTGACCTCCATAATCCCCATCAGCATAAAGAGGAGAGGCGCGATCAGCAGGGCAAACTCCACCGCCGCCGCGCCTTGCTGGTCGCGGCCCAATTTCCGGGCATGGATGGAGACAGCACGCTTCATTTGGTCAAGCGCACCGTGGATAGATATCGGGAGAACAGCGTGTTCAGGCTGTCAGTGATCTCCGCTGCGTTGGTTGCCTGCATGAAATAGTCGGCCGAGGTTGCGCAATCGGATAGTGCGATGGGCAGGTAGTCGTGACGGGTGATGCCGGCAGGTGCGGTGGGATTGAGCGTGCCGCCCCAGGTGGTGGTCCAAACGCTGCTGGCCATGGTGGCGCCAACCGTGGCGTTATAACCCCAATCGGTGGGGATAGGCAGGTAGGTCGTGTAGACGGTCGCGAATGTGGCGCCGTTTTGCGTGACCTTGTCGCACCATGCGGGATTGAGCGGCGTAACCTTTCGGCGCGTCTCCGGGGAGGTGAGCACCATGGCGCGGCTGGACTGCACGCCGTCGGTGATCATCATTACGAGTTTCAGCGGCTTGGCCGCGGTGGTGCCATCGCCGTTACTGCCCACCATCGGCGCCAAGGCGGTCAGGCCGACATCGAAGTAGGTGCCGTCGGTGGACGAGGCGCTGGTCAAGTTATTCGACGCTTTGAGGAGTGCAGTCCTGACTGACGCCATCGAATAGGTGGGGGCTATGGTCTCGGTGGTGGTGGTCGCCAGTCGGTATAGACCTACGCGGATGCGGGTGCCGGAAGGGTCAAGGTCCTGGACGGTTGTAAGGACCTCCTCGACGGCGTCGAGCAGCACGTCGGCCCGCAAGTCCACATTCTTGGCAGAGCTGTAGGCGTAGTTCGTCTTGTATTTGACGCCTTTGACCGTGTGCTCTTCGCCGCCATGGCAAGAGAAGGCGCAGCCAACTGCAGACGTGAGCAGTGTCTGACCGCTGGGAGTAGCCGCCAGCAACATCGAAGCAGACTTGTCGAGCACCAGATAGACGTTGAGGTAGGAGGTCGCTGGTCCCGCAACTTCGCTGACGACGCCGATGGGCACCGTCGTAATGCCCGCGATCTGCATCAGGGTGGTGTCGACCTGCGCGGTTGCGGTGGCGCGAATGACCGATCCGATGGTGTCGACCGACACATCTTCCAGCGAGAAGTTCTCTATTCGGGTCTGGGTGCCGAACCAGTCGCGGATCACGTCCTCGATTTCGTCGGTCGACAAATTGTCGATCTTCTTGATCGCCGCAATGAGCGCGATATCGAGCTCTGTCTGCATCTCCGAATAGGCGCCGTAGGCTCGCAGGTAGTCAACGCTGACGCCGCCACCGATCAGCAGCATCGGCAACAGCAAGCAAAACGTCATCGCGACATTGCCCCTCGCATCGCGCAGAAAGGTCGCCGGCCAGTCCCACATACGTCGGTCGCTTCTGTTGATGGGCATTGCCCGCTTCGTAAACGTTTTCGACCCAACGCTAACAATAAATTCCTAAGTGGAAGCTAATGAATTCCCATGGGATTGGTGCTCATCGGGTGCTGGCGAGCGGCTCGCTAGTTGTAGATGATGGCGACGCCGGCCGCCTCGTCCTGCCGTTGCACGACGACCGCATCAGGAGGAATGGTGACCTCGAGGTTGCCATAGGCATCCCAGCGTCCGGCGATGGGGTGTCGGCCTTCCAGCGCCAGGAACCCGGTAGCGTCGCCCTCCAGCGTACCGTCGGCCGGCATGACGACGGCCTGGGTGTTCAGGCCGATCGGGCCGCAATCGCGAGTGAAGACGACAAGCGATCTGCTGGCGTCAGGCGAATCCAGCCTGCTCTGCTGCGTATTGCTGCATTCGGGCACAAAGCCGGTGAACCACCAAAGCGCGATCCCAACCAGGGCGACCGGAACGATGGTGATGACGATCAGACTGCGGGTGCGGGCGCTCAAAGTTGTGAAGCCTGGTTGTGCTGTGGAAAAGTTCGACAGCCGTGACTCGGGCCCGCCGAATGCTTACTTAACATCGCATGCGCTTCTCAGATCAATTCCTGGATGAAATCCGCCAGCGCCTGCCGATCACGCAGGTGGTGGGCGAGCACGTCATCTGGGACAAGCGCAAGAGTCAGCCCGGCAAAGGCGATATGTGGGCCTGTTGCCCGTTCCATGGCGAGAAGAGCCCGAGCTTTCACGCCGATGACCGGCGCGGCATCTATCACTGCTTTGGCTGCGGTGTGTCGGGTGATCACTTCCGGTTCCTGACCGAGAAGGCGGGGATGAGCTTTCCCGAGGCGGTGGAAAAGCTCGCAGGCATGGCCGGGGTGCCCATGCCGGCGCGCGACGAGCGGCAGGAAAAGCGGGAGGCCGAGCGCAAGAGCCTGATCGACGTCATGGAGCTGGCGACGAAGTATTTCGAGGCGGCGCTGAGCCACAATATCGGGGCGCGGGCGCGCGGCTACCTGCTGGAGCGGGGCGTATCGGCGCAGAGCCAGACGCGGTTCCGCATCGGTTTTGCTCCGGACAGCCGCAACGGGCTCAAGGAGCATCTGGCGCAGAACGGCGTTTCGGCGCAGGACATGATCGATACCGGGCTCGTGGCCAGCCGCGAGGACGATCCCCTGACCTATGACCGGTTCCGTAACCGGGTCATGTTCCCGATCATGGATTTTCGCGGCCGCGTCATTGCCTTTGGCGGGCGAGCCATGTCGGCCGACGTGCCGGCGAAGTATCTCAATTCGCCCGAGACCGAACTCTTCAGCAAGCGGCGGACACTTTACAACGGGCAGACGGCCCGGCAGGCGGCGCGTGACGGCAGCACCGTTGTGGTGGTCGAGGGCTATCTCGACGTGATTGCCGCCGTTGGTGCGGGTTTCGAAGGTACGGTGGCACCATTGGGTACGGCGCTGACCGAGGAGCACCTGCAACTGCTGTGGCAGATGAGCCCGGATCCGGTGCTGTGCTTCGACGGCGACAAGGCTGGTCTCAAGGCTGCCGAGCGGGCAGCCGATATCGTCATGCCGCACCTCAAGCCCGGCTTTACCGTGCGGATTGCCACCTTGCCGGAGGGGCAGGACCCCGATGACCTGATCAAGGCGCAGGGCAGGGGTGCGTTTGCCGACGTGATCGATCGGGCACGGAGCCTTTCGGATGTGATCTGGAGCATGGAGACCGGGGGGCTGGTGCCGGAGACGCCGGAGGCGCGGGCGGCACTGCAAGCGCGCCTGCGTGAGCGGGCCAACAGCATCCAGGACAGCTCGGTGCGCTTCCACTATGCGCAGGCGTTCGACGAAAAGCTGCGCGCCTTTCTTGCACCGGTGCGGCAGAACAGGTTCGAGCCGCGCGGCGGCCAGCAGCGCTATGGCCAGAGCGGTGCCTATGGTTACCCGGGACGCGGCACGCCGCGGCTCGTCGTCAGCGATACGCTGCGCAATTCCCGGCTACTCAAGCCAGGCTCGATGGCCGAGGCGACGCCACGCGAAGCGACAATCATCCTTAGCGTGGTCAATCATCCGGCGCTGGTCGAGGACAAGTTCGAGACACTGGCGGCGCTGGATTTCGATACACCGAGCGCGCAGAAGGTAATGAGCGAAATCCTGAGCCTCGTGGTGCGCCATCACGATATCTCAGCCGATGATCTGAAGGCGGCGCTCGGGGTGCGCGGGCATGGCCCGGCGCTCGATAAAATGAGCGACGTATTGAGCCGGCAGGGCGTGTGGCAGATCGCCTCGGAGATAGCTCTTGTCGACGCCGAGACCGGATTGAGTCACGCGCTGGCCTTGCATAACAAGAAAGTTCAGCTAAATAGGGAACTCAAGGCAGCCGAAGCGGCGCTGGGCGAAGACCCAAGCGAAGAAACCTTTGAAAGGCTGCGGGACATCAAGAACCAGATTACCACTGTCGATGGCACAGAGGCATTGATCGAAGGATTTGGTTCGTTATCGGGACGCGCGACACGCAG
>JAKFDU010000215.1:0-31661 GCA_036675975.1 Devosia sp.
CCATCAGCAGTCGCATGCGTGGCGAGAAACCCGCGGCTCAAGTCCGCGGGAAGCGCCCGTATTGGGACGTGACCGTGACACGTCCCGTGTTCTTAAGCCGACTTGGCGCCGCGCATGGCGCGCTTGCGATCATTGGGGTCGAGCCAGATCTTGCGCAGGCGGATCGACTTCGGCGTGACCTCGACATATTCGTCTTCGGCGATATAGCCGAGCGACTGCTCGAGGGTCAGCTTCTTGGGCGTGGTCAGGCGCACCGCTTCGTCCTTGGACGTGGTGCGGATATTGGTGAGCTGCTTGCCCTTGAGCGCGTTCACTTCCAGGTCGTTTTCACGGCTATGCTCGCCGATGATCATGCCTTCATAGATGTCGACGCCGGAGTCGATCATGATCGGGCCGCGGTCTTCGAGGTTCCACAGCGCGAAGGCCACGGACTGCCCGGTGCCGTTGGAGATCAGCACGCCGGTGCGACGACCTGGAAGGTCGCCCTTGAACGGCACGAAGGAGTGGAACAGACGGTTGAAGATGGCCGTGCCACGAGTATCGCTCAGCAGTTCCGGCTGGTAGCCGATCAGGCTTCGTGTGGGAACCAGCAGCTGGATACGGGTACGACCGACGCCGGACGGACGCATGTCGGTCAGCTCGCCCTTACGCTCGGTGAGCTTCTGCACCACGGTGCCGGTATGCTCGTCATCGACGTCGATGATGACCTCTTCGATCGGCTCATGGCGGACGCCGTCGATATCGCGCATCAGCACCTTCGGGCGACCGATGGTCAGCTCGAAGCCTTCGCGGCGCATGTTTTCGATCAGCACGGCCAGCTGCAATTCGCCGCGGCCGGCGACGTCGAAGGAGTCGTTGTCCTCGCCTTCGGTGACGCGAATGGCGACATTGCCTTCGGCTTCGCGCATCAGGCGCTCGCGGATGACGCGGGACTGCACCTTGTCGCCTTCGCGGCCGGCCAGCGGGCCGTCATTGATGCGGAAGGTGACCGACAGGGTCGGCGGATCGATCGGCTTGGACGCGATGGGCTTGCTCACCGAGGTGGCGCAGATGGTGTCGGCAACGGTCGAGGTGACGAGGCCGGCAATGGCGACGATGTCACCGGCTTCGCCGATATCGACCGGGGTGCGTTCGAGGCCACGGAATGCGAGGACCTTGGAGACGCGGCCCTTTTCGACTTCCTTGCCGTCACGGTTGAGCGTGTGGATAGGGTCGTTGGCCTTGACGGTGCCCGAGGCGATGCGGCCGGTCAGGATGCGACCGAGGAACGGGTTGCGCTCGATGGTGGTGACCAGCATGCGGAACGGGCCTTCCTCGACGGTCGGCTCCGGCACGTGTTCCACGACCTTGTCGAGCAGCGGGCCGAGATCGTCCTTGGGACCAGCCGGGTCCATAGCCATCCAGCCCTGCTTGGCCGAACCGTAGAGCACCGGGAAATCGAGCTGTTCGGGCGAAGCTTCGAGCGCAATGAACAGGTCGAAGATTTCTTCAAGCACTTCGAGGTGACGCTCGTCGGCCTTGTCGATCTTGTTGATGGCAACGATCGGGCGCAGGCCCTGGGCCAGCGCCTTGCCGAGCACGAACTTGGTCTGTGGCATCGGGCCTTCGGCTGCATCGACCAGGATCACCACGCCATCGACCATGCTGAGGATGCGCTCGACTTCACCGCCGAAGTCGGCGTGTCCGGGCGTGTCGACGATATTGATGCGGGTGTCTTTCCACTGCAGGGAAGTCACCTTGGCCAGAATGGTGATGCCGCGCTCGCGCTCGATATCGTTGCTGTCCATGGCGCGCTCTTCGACGCGCTCGTTTTCGCGGAAGGAGCCGGACTGCTTGAGCAGGACGTCGATCAGCGTGGTCTTGCCGTGGTCAACGTGGGCGATGATAGCAATATTGCGCAAAGACATAGGGGCAGGCCTCTTTGGCATGATCCCAGAACCTTGGGCCGCGAAGGGCGGCGGCAAACGGCTGAACCATGCAGGAATAGACATGGCGACGACCCCGGCAGGGCCGGATCGCCGCATTTGGCGCTGCCTTACAGGAAGATGGGGTTTTCCACAAGCGCGGGGCGCGCAGAGGTGGGTTGCGGGGCTTCAAAAGCCCGCTGTTTGGGATTCCAGCATGCGTCGCAATGACGTGACAACTCAGCACATCGCCTCATCCGCCGCTGCGCGCTGGGAGAAGGTGCCCGAAGGGCGGATGAGGGGGTATGCTCCGCGCACGGGACGTGAAGAGCCCTCGGGTCAAGCCCGAGGGTGAGGGCCGGTGGGCGTTCTACTTCAACGACCTGGGAAATTCCCCCGATTGCCAGAGCCCCAGGCCAAAACCATCCGGGTCCAGAAAGTCGGCGCTCCAGCCGCCCGGCGCCTCCGAGACCGGGGTGACGATGACCACGCCCTGATTGGCGAGGGCGGCGACGATATCGTCGATGCCGCCGTCTTCGACGGTGAAGATCAACGCTGGCGTGTTGCCGCGTACGCCGTCCATTTCAAAGAAGATGACCTCGAGACCACCCTCCAGCCGGCCCTGCAGCCAGAACGGTTCGGCGCCCTCCATGCGCGTCAGCTCGAGGCCCAGGGTTTCGTTGTAGAATTTCTCGGTGCGGGTGATGTCGCTGACATAATAGACGACGCTGGCGCTTTTGGGTTTGAAGCTCATGCTGAGCCCTCCATCTTGGTTTGCGCTACCTGTTGCCGCGACACCGGCTTTTGTGAGCGGGCGACGATAAAAAGATGTCCGTCCGGGTCATGGCTGGCCAACATGCCGCCATGACGCAGCAGGCTTGGCAGCAGGGCGTCGCGGATGCGGCCATAGGCCAGGTCGAGGCTGAGGCCCGGCAAGTCGTCGGGCAAGGCCAGGCCGGCCTGCACCACCCGGCGCTTGAGAGCGGTGATGCGCTGGCGCAGCGTTACATCGGAGAGACCGAGCAGCCAGGCGATCTCCCGGCGGTTGTGGCCCGAAAGGGTAAGCGCGGCGACGGCTTTGAGCGATGCCGGCAGGTCGGTAAGCAGCGTTGCCGTCTCCGAAGATTCCGCCTTGCCGGTCACCGGAGCGGACTGCGCTTGCCAGCTGGTTTCACGGTGGCGGCGGCGCACGGCACCTCGGGCGGCCATGCGGGCCTGGTTGCGCACCGTACCAGTGAGCCAGCGGGCGGTGTCGGCCGCGTCAAAATCGGTGCGGCCGGCAAGGACCGCGGCCAGGAGAGCCTCCTGCACCATATCCTCGGCCGCCCCGGCATCGCGGCCCTCGCGGCGGGCTATGGCACGAAGCTGGGCGTAGAGACCTGGACGCATGGGCCAAGTCTGGCAAAACCCGGCGGCAAGCGCAATTGGCAGTGACGCCCTTCACGTCTCCCTTTGGGCAGGTAACAGGGCCTACGACGCTTTCTTGCGATCGAGCTGGTTCTTGGCGGCTTCCGAATGCAGCAGACTGGCCAGGGCTGCCGGCGGCAGTGGCGGCGAGAACAGGAAGCCCTGCACCTCCGAGGCGCCATGCGCCCGCACCATTTCGAGCTGTTCCTCGGTCTCGACACCCTCGGCCGCCGTCGACATGCCCAGCGATTGGCCCAGGCCGATCACCGCCTTGATGATGGCCTGGCTGTCACTGCGGCTGGTGAGATCGCGCATGAAGGAGCGGTCGATCTTGATCTTGTCGAAGGGGAAGCTGCGCAGGTAGCTCAGCGAGGAATAGCCGGTGCCGAAATCGTCCATCGAGATGCGCACACCCATGGCGCGCAGGTCGTGCAGCACCTTGAGATTGGTGTCATTCTCGGCCAGCAGCAGCGACTCGGTGATCTCAAGCTCCAGCCGCGTTGCCGGGATCCGGGCTTCTGCCAGCGCCGATTTGACGATGCCCAACAGATCCCGGCTCTTGAACTGTACCGGCGACAGGTTGACCGCGATGCGCACATCGCCCGGCCAGGTTGCCGCGATCTTGCAGGCCTCGCGCAGCACCCATTCCCCGATGGGAACGATGAGCCCGGTTTCCTCGGCAATGGGAATGAACTCGACCGGAGAGATGGTGCGACCCTCGTGGTCCCAGCGCAGCAGCGCCTCGACACAGGTGACGCGGTTTTCCTTGAGGCCGAGCAGCGGCTGGAACACCAGGCGCAATTCGGCGCGCTGCAGGGCCAGGCGGAGCCCCGCCTCGATCAGGCGGCGCGACTGCAGGTCCGCATCCATGCCTGCTTCGAAGAAATGGAAGGTCGAGCGGCCTTCGCTCTTGGCCTTGTAGAGCGCCAGATCCGCATTCTTGACCAGCGTATCGGTCTTGACCCCGTCGCCGGGTCCCACCGCGATGCCCACGCTGGTGCCGATCTCGACCTGCTGACCGCCGATCAGCATGGGCTGGCCAATGGCCTTGATAATGCGGTCGGCCACCTTGGCGGCATCGGCGGCGCTGTCGATGGGCCGCATGAGCAGCGCGAATTCGTCGCCACCCAGCCGCGCCAGCACGTCGGTTTCGCGCGTCGTGCCCCACAGGCGCGCCGAGGCCTGCTTGATGACTTCGTCGCCCACGGCATGGCCAAGCGTATCGTTGACCGCCTTGAAGTGGTCGAGGTCGATATAGAGCACGGCCGCCATTTCGCCCCTGGAGAGGCCGGCCTCGGTCTTGGCCATCTGTTCGAGGAATTCGATGCGGTTTGGCAGGTCGGTCAGCGCGTCGTGGCGTGCCAGGTGGCGGATGCGGGCCTCGTTCTGCCGCTGCTCGGTGATATCCTCATGCGTCGAAACCCAGCCGCCATCCTTCATGGGATGGTGCTGCATCATGATGGTACGATTGTTGAGCTCGTGGATGTTCTTGCCATATTCGCGGCGGGCGATCACCTCGCGGCGCCAGGCGATATATTCCTCGCGCGTGCTGCCCGCCTCCATGCCCATGTCGAACAGGTGGCTCAGAATATCCTCGAGCAGCGTGCCCGGCTTGATCAGGTTGGGCGGCAGGTTGTAGATCCGCGCATAGGGCTCGTTGCAGATGACCAGGCGCCCCTTGGCGTCCATCATGCACAGGCCCTGGCTGATATTGTTGACTGCCGCGTCGAGCCGGATGTTTTGCCGTTCGAGTTCCAGCTTGCGCTTCTGCACCACCTCGGTGCGGGCGATCTCGTCGGTGACATCTTCATGCGTCACCACCCAGCCCAGCGCCGGCGAATAGACATGGGCGGTTTCGATCGTGCGACCGCCATGCACCACTTCCTGGCTCTTGGTGCGGGCGCCGCTCCTGTTGGCCAGCAAGTCGCTGGTATAGGACTCGTAAAAATCCCCCGCGTCCTGGCCGGCATGGTTGCCAAGCTGGTCGCTAAGCTGCACCACCTCTTCGAGGCTCATCCCGCGATAGATCGCGTCGGCGGAGAAGCCATAGATGTCGCGGTAGTTCTTGTTCCACATCACCAGCCGGAACTGGGGGGACCAGACGCAAAAGCCATAGGGGATGTTCTCGAGCGCAGCGTCGAGCAGCAAAGCCTCAGCCATTTCGCTCAAGCTGCCAGCGTCTTCTGCTCGCACCCGCCGACTCTCCCGTCACAATGCTTCTGCACGACGCTGCGGGAAAGCTAGATCGTTCACGTTAACGGGTGCTTAAGTTCGGCCGCGGCAAGGCGGCCGACGGCCCGAAACCATTCAGGGATGATCCGGGCCGCCCGTAAATGCAGGAACGTTAGCCGCGCGCCTTCTTGTTGCGTGCCGCATAGGTCTTGAGGCGCAGGCCGTTGAGACGGATGAAGCCCTCGGCATCCTTGTGGTCATAGGCCACGGCGCCTTCCTCGAAGGTCACCAGATCCATCGAATAAAGCGAATAGGGCGAGGTGCGGGCGATGACGCTGGCGCTGCCCTTGTAGAGCTTGACCGACACTTCGCCGGTGACGAACTTCTGGCTCTTGTCGATCAGCGCCTGCAGCATCTCGCGCTCGGGGGCAAACCAGAAGCCGTTATAGATCAGCTCGGCATATTTGGGCATCAGCTCATCCTTGAGATGCGCCTCGCCACGATCGAGCGTGATCGATTCGATGCCGCGATGCGCCACCAGCATGATGGTACCACCGGGCGTCTCGTAGAGCCCGCGCGACTTCA
This sequence comes from Devosia sp., assembly GCA_036675975.1. Classification (GTDB taxonomy): domain Bacteria; phylum Pseudomonadota; class Alphaproteobacteria; order Rhizobiales; family Devosiaceae; genus Devosia. Next base: position 6,069 of record JAKFDU010000215.1, read on the forward strand.
TGCCGACAAAGCGGTTTTCGACCAGATCGAGCCGGCCCACGCCATGCTTGCCACCCAGCTCGTTGAGCTTGGTGAGGAGAGCCGCGGGCGACAGCTTGACGCCATTGACCGAGACCGGGTCACCCTTTTCGTAGCCGATAGTGATGATCTCGGCCTGATCGGGGGCCTTTTCCGGATCGATGGTGCGCTGCGCCACGTAGTCTGGGGCCGGCACGGCCGGATCTTCCAGCACCATGCCTTCGGACGACGTGTGCAGCAGGTTGGCATCGACCGAGAACGGGGCTTCGCCGCGCTTGTCCTTGGCGATCGGGATCTGGTTGCGCTCGGCATATTCGAGCAGCTGGGTGCGGCTGCGCAGGTCCCATTCGCGCCAGGGCGCGATCACCTTGATCGAGGGATCGAGCGCGTTGGCGGTCAGTTCGAACCGCACCTGATCATTGCCCTTGCCGGTGGCGCCATGCGAGATGGCATCGGCCCCGGTCTCCTGGGCGATTTCCACCAGCCGCTTGGCGATCAGCGGGCGGGCGATCGAGGTGCCCAGCAGATAGACGCCCTCATAAACCGCATTGGCGCGGAACATCGGGAACACGAAATCGCGCACAAATTCCTCGCGCAGGTCCTCGATGCGGATATCCTTGATGCCGAACATCTCGGCCTTCTTGCGCGCCGGCTCGAGCTCCTCGCCCTGGCCCAGATCGGCGGTGAAGGTCACCACCTCGCAATCATAGGTCTCCTGCAGCCATTTGAGGATGATGGAGGTGTCGAGCCCGCCCGAATAGGCCAGCACGACCTTCTTGATGTCTTTAGCCATTGCAATCCGCTCCCGCTTGTTCAGTTGGCGACAGGATAGGCCAAGGTTTGCGCAATGAACTTGCGATTATCGCAGCTACGACCCATGATGAGGCAGATTATGCCAACAATAATTGCAAGTGCAGCCTATCGTGCCAGAAATGCTTGACGCCATCGATCGCCGCATCCTCAGAGCATTGCAGCGCAATGCCCGTATGTCCAACGTCGAACTGGCCAATGAAGTGGGCCTGTCGCCATCGCCCTGCCTGCGCCGGGTGAAGCTGCTGGAGGACAAGGGCATCATCGACCAGTACACGGTCGTGCTCAACGGTCCGGCGATCGGTCTGGGCCTGACGGTCTTCGCCCGCATCTGGTTCAAGACCCAGGATGCCGAAACCACCAACCAGTTTGCCGAGACGGTGCGCAAATTCCCCGAAGTGGCCGAGTGCTACCTGACCACAGGGGAATGCGACGCCATCATGCGCATCGTGACGGCGGACCTCCACGCCTATTGGCGCTTCCAGTCGGACTACCTGATGCGCATCCCCAGCGTCCAGAGCGTCAAGACCGACGTGCCGATGGAAACCATCAAGCGCAGCTACGAACTGCCGCTGGGCTGAGGCCACCCCTCGCCTGCAACACCCGGGCGCGTTATGGGTGACTCGCAAGCATATCTGGAAACACGCCATGCCCAGCTTCATTCCCGATCTTTCCGTCATCCTTGCCTTCGCCCTGGCCGGCTTCGTGCTGGCGGTGACGCCCGGGCCCGACATGGCGCTCTTCGTATCGCGCACCATGAACTGGGGCCGCAGCCATGGCTTTGCCACCGTGCTGGGCGCGATCACCGGCATTGCGGTGCATACCACGCTCGTCGCCTTCGGCATTTCGGTGCTGATCGTCACCGCCCCCGCTGCCTTCTGGGCACTCAAGATCGTCGGCGCACTCTATCTCATCTGGCTGGCCATCCAGGCGGTGCGCAGTGGCGGCGGCATCCTGGTGGTCCGCTCGGCAGGCAAGCAGCCGAGCTGGTGGCAGAGCTACATGACGGGGCTCGGCATCAACCTCACCAATCCCAAGGTGGCCCTGTTCTTCGTGACCTTCCTGCCGCAATTCGTTTCGGCCGATGACCCGGCGGCGGTAGGCAAGCTCCTGTTCCTCGGCGTCGAATTCGTCGTCGTCTCGCTGCCCGTGGTCATCGCCATCGTGCTGTTTGCCGAGTTTCTCACCACCACGCTGCGCGAAAAAGCCTGGGTGGGCAAGGCGCTGAACTGGAGCTTTGCTGCCGTGTTCATGGCCTTTGCCGCGACCATCCTTCTTGCAGAGGGTCGCAAGTGAACTACCGTCACGCCTTCCATGCCGGCAATTTCGCCGATGTGGTCAAGCATCTGATCCTGGTGCGCATCGTCGAATACCTCAAGCGCAAGGACGCCGCCTTCCGTGTGCTCGATACCCATGCCGGCGTCGGGCTCTATGACCTCCAGGGTGACGAAGCCGGACGGACCAGCGAATGGGTGGACGGCATCGGTCGGCTGATCGAAAGCGGACTGACGGGCCCGGCAGCGGAGCTGGCCGCGCCCTATCTCGAGGCCGTTACAGCGCAAAACCCAGCGGGCGGGTTGCGCTTCTATCCCGGCTCGCCGCTTGTCGTCAGGCACCTGCTGCGCGAGCAGGACCGGCTATTCGCCCTCGAACTGCATCCTGATGATGCCGAACAGCTGCGCGAAAACCTCGCCGGCGACATCCAGGTCCGCGCCACCCATCTCGATGGCTGGGCCGCCCTCGGCACCCACCTGCCACCCAAGGAAAAGCGCGGCCTCGTGCTGATCGACCCACCCTTCGAGGAGAAGGGCGAATTCAAGCGCATGGTGGCCGGCCTCGTGAAAGCCCGCCAGCGCTGGCCCGGCGGCATCTATGCGCTCTGGTATCCAGTGAAGGACCCGCACGAAATATCAGAATTCATCGACAGCCTCGAACGGTCAGGCATACCCAAAATCCTGCGCGTCGAACTCAATGTCCGCCCCTTCACCACCCCGCCGCGCCTGCACGGCACCGGCATGATCATCGTCAATCCGCCCTTCACGCTGGAAGAAGAACTCAAGGTGCTGCTGCCCGAGCTGGCCAAGCTGCTGGCCGAAGACGGCAAGGGCCGTGTGCGCATGGAATGGGTGGCGGGAGAGTGATCAGGTGGTCTCGAAAAACCGCAGCAGGTAACCATCCGGGTCCTGCACGCAGAACTGGCGCTGGGTGACCTGGGCCAAACCGACGGAATAGGTTTTGGTCTCAACCGGCAGGAAGAGCAGCAGGCCGGCTTGTTCCAATCGGGCCAGGATCGGTGCCAGCGCCAATACTTCGATCTGGAAATTGACACCTCGACCCAGCGGGTGCTCCAGCGAAGCCGTGACCCAGTCCCGGCCGGCGCCCAACTGATCGAGCATCAGCTCGGCTTCGCCCAATTCCAGATAGGCAAAGCCTTCGTCGGCACGCTCGTAGCGCACCGAAAACCCAAGAATGTCGCAATAAAAGCGCCGGCTTACCGTGATATCGGTGACCGAAAGCTCGGGGACCAACGCCGGCATTCAAACCCCTGCCAGCGCGTCCCGGTCCTTCTTGCTCAGCCGCTCGCTCTCGCTCTTGAGCTGGCCACAGGCCGCAAAAATGTCTCGCCCACGCGGCGTCCGCACGGGCGACGCATAACCGGCCTTGTTGACGATATCGGCGAAGCGCTCGATCCGGCTCGAGGGCGACGTACCATAGTTCGCGCCCGGCCAGGGATTGAACGGGATGAGGTTGATCTTGGCCGGAATGCCGGCCAGGAGCCGCACCAGCTCGCGGGCTTCCGCGTCGCTGTCATTGATGCCGTCGAGCATCACATATTCGAAGGTGATGCGGCGGGCATTGGAGAGGCCGGGATAGTTGCGGCAGGCTTCGAGCAGTTCCTCGAGCGGCCACTTCTTGTTGATCGGCACCAGCACGTCGCGCAGGTCATTGTTGGTGGCATGCAGCGAAATCGCCAGCATGACGTCGATCTCGCGCCCGGTCGGCTCGATGAAGGGCACGACGCCCGACGTCGACAGCGTGATGCGGCGCTTGGAAAGGCTCATGCCGTCGCCGGCCGAGGCGATCAGCAGCGCCTGCTTGACGGCCTCGTAATTGTAGAGCGGCTCGCCCATGCCCATCATCACGATATTGGTGATGGCGCGGGTATCGCCATTGGGAACGAGGCCCCCGTCATCGGGGCGGCTGCCGCCGGGGAAATCGCCGAGACGCTCGCGCGCCATCAGGATCTGGCCCAGGATTTCGCCAGCGGTCAGGTTGCGCACCAGCTTCTGCGTGCCGGTATGGCAGAACGAGCAGGTGAGCGTGCAGCCGACCTGCGAGGAGACACAGAGCGTCCCGCGATCCTGCTCGGGGATATAAACGGTTTCCACCTCGACCGGCGGAAAGTGCGGATTGGCCGGATCGCGGAAGCGGAACAGCCATTTGCGGGTGCCATCGGTCGAAACCTGTTCGGTGACGATCTCGGGCCGGTCGAGCATGAAGGCATCAGCCAGCTTCTGCCGCACCGGCTTGGCCACGTTCGTCATCTTGTCGAAATCGGTGGTGCCGTTGACATAGAGCCAGTTCCACAACTGGCTGGCGCGCATGCGCGCTTCCTTGTCCGACGCGATACCGGCCGTGGTCAGCGCCTCGGCCAGCTGCGGCTTGGAGAGACCGATCAGCGACGGCCGGCTCGCCACCGAAGGGCGGATAGCGGTCGAGTGGTCAAGGTTCAGCGCAATGCTCATGGCGTGGCAAAAGGGTCCGGAAGATGCAGGATTGGCGCGGCCAATAGCATATGGGGAGCCTTTAGGCAAAGTCACGCCAGTGGGATGAAGCATTGCGAACGGTGCACCCACCAACTCGATCGTCACCCTCGGGCTTGACCCGAGGGCGTTTCACTTGCGGAAGGTGGGGGGAAGTGCAGAGCCCTCGGGTCAAGCCCGAGGGTGACGTCCGGTGGTGGTGGAACGTATCAGCACCCACTCCCGATCGACTGCTGTGCCGCCGTGGCGCCTGACAGCGAATAGTTCTGCGTCACCTTGATGCCCGCGGCGGTCGTGCCTTCCACCACCATGCTGGAGCCGGCGCGAATGGCGCTGGCGAGGGCCGCGGTCTGGCCCGCATCGTCGAGCCAGGCCCCGTCATTCTGGGTGAACAGGTTGAACACCTGCCCGCCGACATTGACGGTGGCTCGGCTGTCAGGCTGGAAGGCAAAGCCGGCGACGAGGCTGAACTCGGTCGTGACATTCTCGGCAGGGCGATTGGTCAGGTACAGATAGGCCTGGCTATAGCCGTCTGGCGTCGGTGCCACGCTTTCTGGCTTGGTCATGGCAAAGCAGACCGGGCCGGCCGTGTCGTTGGCCGCATAGCTCGACCAGGCGCGATGCTCGCCCAGCAGCCGCACCTGCTGGGCACTGGCTGTGGCGGTGAGCAACAGGCTGGCGACCAAAGCAAGCGCCGCGGCAGACTTCAACATCAGAACCTCGCAGAAGCAAAAAAGGCGAAGGGCCTATGCGGCCCTACGCCCAGATATGGCTGATTACCCTGACGGGGCAACCCAAAAATCATGCGCAGGCGGTGTCGATGGCGTTCATCGCCGCGGTCGCGCCGGACAGCGAATAGGTATCGACCGTATTGGTGCCGCGCTGGCTGGTGCCGCGCACCACCAGGTTGCTGCCCGCCTTGAAGGCCTGGACGAACCCGCCCTCGTCGCCGGTCGAGGCGAGCCACGCAGCCGAGCCTTCGGTGACCATGGGATAGGACTTGCCGTCGACGCTGGCGCTGGCCTTGGCATCGGTGGCGTTGAACGGGTAGCCGATAATGGTCTGCACCTCGTTCTTGGTGCCCATGCCCTTGCGGTGAATGATCATGAAGTGGATCGGGTCACGGTTGGCACCGGCCGGCTCGCTGCTGGTGGGTGTCGCCGACACATAGCAGATCACGCCCGAAGCATCGGTCGCCTGCCAGGCGGTCCAGGCATTGAAGGTGCCGAGCTCTGTCGCCTGCTGCGCCTGGGCGGCAGGAGCCAGAGCCATGATCGCGCCGACCGCGAGCCCGAATGCAAGGCCACCGGTTTTCGTCGTCATCGCCAATTTCTTCCTCATTCTTGAAGGTCCGCTATTGGGGAGAGCTGCCCGCGAAGTCTGCCCCGAACATGGTTACCAAGGTGTCAAACGCCGCCGCATCCGACCGGATTTGCTTCAATAGCAAGTTAATCGCGGCGGCATTTTGACGGCCGGGTTCGCGTTTCGTCCGGTTTGCGCCGTCGGGGTTAACATTGCGCTAACGCTTGCGTGACCGAGCAGGCCGCCAGAAGCACACGCCTACGCGGCTAGGGGATAGCTCTGCTCGACCACATAAGGTCCGCCACCGACCGAATCCTTGCTCGAAAACAGCACGAAGCGGCCCACCGGAAAGCTCAGCGGCTCGAACCGGCCAGCCTCGGCCATGAACCGGGCCACCTCTTCGGCGCCGGCGCCGCGCAGCCGCGCCAGCGACACATGCGGCACGAATTTGCGACCATCGGGAGGAAGCCCCGCCCGCTGCAGCACCCGCTCCTGCGCCGCCTGCAGACGCGTCAGCATGTCGCTGGGCTCGACCCCGGCATAGAGCGCCCGCGGCTTGTCGCCGCCGAACGTGCCCAGATGGGTCAATCGCACCGAAAAACGCATGGAGTTGGACAGCCGGTCCAGGCTGTCGGCCACCTCGTCGGCGGTCTGGTGATCGACGTCGCCGATAAATCTCAAGGTAATGTGATAGTTTTCGGCATCGATCCAACGGGCGCCAGTCAGCCCGCCGCGCTTGAGCGAAAGCGCAAATCCAACGTCGGCCGGTATTTCGAGGCCGGTAAAGAGCCGGGGCATGGGGCCCTCCTCTTCATAAGGAAACACGCGATTCGAGCTCGACCGTAACACAGACCAACCGCCTGGCCAGCCCATTCCTCGCATCACTGCAAGATCACTTGTAAACAACTGGCCCCGCATCCATATTGTCTCATCAAGTGGCAATACCAATGCCCACCGGCGGTGCAAGAGACCGCATTATCTGGGAAAGGAAACCGACTATGGCTGAATTTGACCGTCAGACCCTCGGTGCGCGGGCCGGCTCGGCCTTGGCCATCGACGAGGGCCTGCGCAGCTACATGCTGCGCGTCTACAATTACATGGGTATTGGCCTGGTAGTGACCGGCCTCGCGGCCTGGTTTGCCGCCGCGGCCGCCATCACCACCGATCCGAACGCTGCCGTTGGCCAGCTTGCCAATGGCCAGCTGGTGACCCAGTGGGGCGCCCTGCTCTATGCAAGCCCGCTGCAGTGGGTCGTCATGCTCGCTCCGCTGGCCTTCGTGCTGGTGCTGAGCTTTGGCATCAACAAGCTCTCCGTGGGCGCGGCGCAGGCCACGTTCTGGGCCTTCGCGGCCATCATGGGCGTGTCGCTGAGCTCGATCTTCCTGGTCTATACCGACGCTTCGATCGCCAAGGTGTTCTTCATCACCGCCGCGACCTTTGGTGCCATGAGCCTCTACGGCTACACCACCAAGCGTGACCTGACGCAGATGGGCAGCTTCCTGATGATGGGCCTGATCGGCCTGATCATCGCCTCGGTGGTCAACATCTTCATGCAGTCCTCCATGCTCGAATTCGCCATCTCGGCGGTCGGCGTGCTGATCTTCGTGGGCCTCACCGCCTATGACACGCAGAAGATCAAGGAAGGTTACGACGAAGCCCATGGCGCTGAAGTGCTGGCCAAGGGCGCCATCATGGGCGCGCTGAGCCTCTACCTCGACTTCATCAACCTGTTCCTGATGCTGCTCCGCCTGTTCGGCAATCGCGAGTAAGCAACGGGTCCCTTGATCAGGCAATCAAGGAATTTGGTTGGACGCTATCGGGGACCGCAGCCTACAAGGGTTGCGGTCCCTTTATTTTGCCGAAACGCCCATGTCCGACGTTATCCTGCGCCCGTTTTCCTGGTCCGATGTGCCCGCCATCACGGCCATCTACAGCCACTATGTCCATAACTCGGTAGCCACCTTCGACATCGAGGCGCCCGGCGAAAACTTCATGGCCGAAAAGTTCGGGCACATGCAGGCGCTGGGTCACCCCATCGTCATGGCTCAGGGGGGCGATGGCGCCCTGCTCGGCTATAGCTACGCTTCCGTCTACCGGCCTCGACCCGCCTATCGCTTTACGTGCGAGAACTCGGTCTACTGCGCCCCGGGCGCCCAGGGACGGGGCCTGGGTTCTGCGATGATGGCCGAGGTGATCGCCCAGTCACAGGCCTTCGGCTTCAAGCAGATGATCGCTGTCATCACCGCCGAGGGCGCCGGCTCGATCCGCCTGCATGAAAAGCTCGGCTTCCGCCATATCGGCCGCCACGAGGCCCTTGGCTTCAAGTTCGACCGATGGCTGGACATCGTTCACATGCAGAAGGCGCTCTAGAGCCGTTTCCGCATCGGATGGCAGCCGCTGACGACGCATTCTCCTGTCGGCAGCCATCCCGCTCCTCGATAGAAGCCCAGCGCCGTTTGGGTGCTTTCGAGCACCGCCGTGGTAATTCCAGCCAGGCGCATCTGCTGCTCCATATGGGCCAGCAGCGCCTTGCTGATCCCCGCCAGGCGATGATCGGGATCGACATAGTTGAGCCCGATCCTGTCGCCGGCGACCAGCCCGACGGCCGCCACGACCCCATCATGCTCGGCAACGAACATGGCATGATCAGGATCGGCGAGCATTCGCGCCACACCCTCGCGGCTCTTGTTTGCTGTCCAGCCGGCGATGCGCTCCGGGGAACCGCCATGGTCGGCGGCGCAGAGATGAGTAATCGAGGCGATCAGCACCCGGCTCATTTCCGGCACGTCGGCCTCGCGGGCCGGGCGCACCGTGATCATCCCACCACGGCCAGCTGCGGATCGAGCACCCGCAGCACCAGGCCCAGGTCATGCCCACGCTTGAGGATGCGGCCCTGCTGGTTGGTCACCGCATACTGCCCCTGCCGGTTGCGCAGGCGAGGGGTTTTTTCGATGATGAACAGCGGCCGCTCCGAGACGCGGGCATAGACGGAAAACACCGCGCGCTCGCGCAGAAAATCCATGGCATAGTCGCGCCACTCGCCCTGCCCCACCTTGCGCCCATAGACGGACAGGATGAGCTGCAGCTCCTTGCGGTCAAAGGCAACAATTGCAGGGTTCTTGGCCTGTGCCGGGCTCACCGGGCCGTCGCCGGCATGCACCAGCGCGAGATTGACGGTCCTGTCGTTTGGCGTGCGGCCCTGCAAGATCAGATCGACTCCCAACCAACGGTGTCAACGCGCTGTCATGATTGCGGGATTTGCCGGATGATGCAAGCGCCAGATGCGCGGGTGCAAATTCCCCATTTTGGTCACACTTTGTCCCTGCCCCCGCCAGAATGCGCGGTCAGCCTGCAGTCATTGCCTCCAGTGGCTGGCATCCGGGCCGACCGAGCCCCCAAACCCAGAAGCCTGGGTGTCAGCCGCCCTATATTGAGTTGACCAGTCAGAACTTGCCCGTCCCTGCCCCCAGGGACGGGTTTCTTTTGCTCAGCGCTCGTAGGTAGCGGCGCCCAGGATCGGGCCCGGCAGGCCGTTACTCTCCTGCTGTACGATCACGGCAATGCCGGTGCTGCCGTCGTCGAGAATCTCGGGAAGCGGCAGTTTCAGATTGGCGCCGGTGGCGCCTTCCCACAGACCCAGCGGCTGCCTGCTGGTCACCACCTGGGTATAGACCATGGTCTTGCCGGCATTCTCGCCCTTGTCGATGGCGACATCGGCCCGGTCGAGATAGGTCACCATCCAGACCACCGCGTCCTCGAGGCTGGTATTGGGCGGAATGGTCACCTTGAGCATGTCGCCATCGCGGTCGATATCCACCGCCAGTGGCAATGCGGCCCCGTCGAGCGCCCCGTGCACCTCATTGCGCCGCGAGCCGACGACGCCCTTGGCGCCATTGACCACCATCTGCGGCGTGTAGATCCGGGACGAACCCCAGCTCTTGGCATAGGCGCGCTGACGGTCCGAAAAGTCCCCGTCGCCGAAGGTGTCCTCCCAGCCGACATAGTCCCAATAGTCGACATGGTAGGCGAGCGCCACGACGTCACCCTCCTCGGCGAGGCCGGTGAGCAACGCATCGGCAGGCGGGCATTGGGCGCAGCCCTGGCTGGTAAACAATTCCACCACCGCCCTGGGGCGCGCACGCATGCTTTCGGCACTGGTCGACTGGACCAGGGCCACGAGCGCAACAAGGCCGAGGGCGGTGCCAAGGAGGGGTCTTGATATCATGGGCAAGGTTGTAAGCTGGCCCGCCGGACACCCGCCAGTCAAAAGAGGGTGAGAGGGATAGATTCTGCCACGGGGTGCGAGCAGTCAGATTGGGCTCCTAGGACCGACCCTGCCGGGCGCGCCAGTCCGCGGCTGACATGACGTAGATGCTGGCGTCGAACTCCTCGTCGCCGTCCCGCAGCCGGGCCTCGTGATCCAAGCGCATGCCGAGCCGCCGCATGACGGCGATGCTGCGCAGGTTGGGCGTGTCGGCCATCGAAATGATGCGCTGACGCCCCAACGGCCCGAAGCCATGCTCGAGCCACGCCGTGGCGGCCTCGCTGGCATAGCCCTGCCCCCAGAATTGCGGAAAGAAGCGCCAGCCCACCTGCAGGTCATCGGGATACCAATGCTCGACCGAAAGGCCGGCAATGCCCAGAAACTGGCTGTCATCCCCGCGTTCAACCGCCAGCATGCCATAACCGTGCTCGACGAGGCTCGCGTTGGCGCCGCGGGCCGCCGCCTCGGTGCGCGCATGACTCCAGACGCCACCCAGATATTGCATCACCAGGGGATCGTCGCCGAGGGCCTGGTAGAGCGACAAGTCGTCGGCCCGGAAAGGCCGCAGGATCAGCCGCTCGGTGGTGAAGATCGGCGCGCCGCCCCAGATTTCGTCGCACATTCAGAGCTCCAGGCAAGGCCGTCCCAGGCCCTTGTGATCACTCGGCCACGGCCCATCAAAGCAAAATGGCGGCCCGCAGGCCGCCATTGCAACTGGAATTCGTCGGCCGGCTTACGCGGCGACGAGGCTGCGCAGCACGTAATGCAGGATGCCGCCGTTCTTGTAGTAATCGAGCTCGTTGGCCGTATCGATGCGGCAGCGGGTTTCGACATTGAGCACCGAGCCATCGGCGCGGGTGATCTTGACCGTGACCATGGCGCGCGGCGCGATGGAGGTCACGCCTTCGATATCGATGGTTTCGCTGCCATCGAGGCCCAGCGTCTGCCAGCTCTCGCCATCGGCAAACTGCAGCGGGATGACGCCCATGCCCACCAGGTTGGAGCGGTGGATACGCTCGAAGGACTGGGCGATCACGGCCCGCACGCCGAGCAGGTTCGTGCCCTTGGCGGCCCAGTCACGCGACGAACCGGTGCCATACTCCTTGCCGGCAAAGATCACCAGCGGCGTGCCCTGAGCCTGATAGGCCATGGCGGCATCGTAGATCGCCATCTGCGACCCGTCCGGGCCCTTGGTATAGCCGCCTTCGACGCCATTGAGCATCTGGTTCTTGATGCGGATATTGGCGAAGGTGCCGCGCATCATCACTTCATGATTGCCGCGGCGGGCGCCGTAGGAATTGAAGTCCCGGGGTGCAACCTGGCGCTCCTCGAGATACTTGCCAGCAGGCGTCGTGGCCTTGAATGAACCGGCCGGGGAAATGTGGTCGGTGGTGATGGAATCGAGGAACAGGGCCAGCACCTTGGCGCCGCTGACATTGGTCACCGGCTTGGGCGTCATGGTCATACCCTCGAAATAGGGCGGGTTCTGCACATAGGTGGAACTGGAGTTCCAGCCATAGGTCTCGCCGCCCTCGATCTGGATGCCCTGCCAGTTCTCGTCGCCCTTGAAGACGTCCGAATAGCGGCCCTGGAACATTTCCTTGGTCACGTGCTGGCGCACGATCTCGGCGACCTCGTGGTTGGAGGGCCAGATATCTTTCAGGTAAACCGGCTTGCCGTCCTTGGAGGTGCCGATGGGATCCTTGGTGATATCGATCTTCATCGAGCCGGCAATAGCGTAGGCCACGACCAGCGGCGGCGAGGCGAGGAAGTTTGCCTTCACATCCGGGTTCACCCGGCCTTCAAAATTGCGGTTGCCTGACAGGACCGAGGCGGCGACCAGGTCGCCCGACTGCACGGCCTTGGAGATTTCCACCGGCAGCGGGCCGGAATTGCCGATGCAGGTGGTGCAGCCGTAACCGACGAGGTTGAAGCCGATGGCGTCCAGATCTTCCGAAAGACCGGCGCTGTCGAGATAGTCGGTGACCACCTGCGAGCCGGGGGCCAGCGAGGTCTTGACCCACGGCTTGCTGTCGAGGCCCAGCGCCCGGGCCTTGCGAGCCACGAGGCCGGCGGCGACCAGCACGGATGGGTTGGACGTGTTGGTGCACGAGGTGATCGCCGCGATCACCACGTCGCCATGGCCAATCGAATAGTCAGTGCCCTCGACCTGGACCTTCGGATCGTCGGTCTTGCCGAATTCCTTGGGCAGGGCGGCGGCGAAAGCCGACTTGGCATTATCGAGCGCGATACGGTCCTGTGGGCGCTTCGGGCCCGAGATCGACGGCACGACGGTGGTGAGATCGAGTTCGAGGGTCGAAGTGAACACCGGATCGGGCGAATTGGTCTCGCGGAACATGCCCTGGGCACGGCTATAGGCTTCGACCAGTGCCACGCGCTCGGCCTGACGGCCGGATGTGGTCAGGTATTTCAGCGTATCGCTATCGACAGGGAAATAGCCGCAGGTGGCGCCATATTCGGGGGCCATGTTGGCAATGGTCGCCTGGTCTTCGAGGCTGAGATAATCGAGGCCGGGGCCATAGAATTCGACGAACTTGCCAACCACGCCCTTCTTGCGCAGCATTTCGGTGACGGTCAGCACCAGATCGGTGGCGGTGATGCCCTCGTTGATCCGGCCGGTCATCTTGAAGCCCACGACTTCGGGGATCAGCATGGTGATCGGCTGGCCGAGCATGGCGGCTTCCGCCTCGATGCCACCCACGCCCCAGCCGAGAACGGCGAGGCCGTTGACCATGGTGGTGTGCGAGTCGGTGCCGACAAGCGTATCGGGATAGGCGACGGTCTCGCCATCCTCGTCCTTGGTCCAGACGGTCTGGGCCAGATATTCGAGGTTGACCTGGTGGCAGATGCCGGTGCCGGGGGGCACGACGCGGAAATTGTCAAAGGCCGACTGGCCCCAGCGCAGGAACTCGTAGCGCTCGCCATTGCGCTCATACTCAAGCTCGACATTCTCGCCGAACGAGGTGGGCGTGCCGAAGCTGTCGACCATCACCGAATGGTCGATGACCAGATCGACCGGCACCAGCGGGTTGATCTTCTGCGGATCGGCGCCGAGCTTGGCGGTGGCGTCGCGCATGGCGGCGAGATCCACCACGGCGGGCACGCCGGTGAAATCCTGCATCAGCACGCGGGCTGGGCGGTAGGAAATTTCGTGGTCGGATTGGCGGGTCACCAGCCACGTGGCGACGGCCTCGATATCGGCCTTGGTGACCGTGCGGTTGTCCTCAAAGCGCAAGAGGTTTTCCAGCACGACCTTCATCGAATGCGGCAAAGCCGACACGCCCTTGAGCCCGTTCTTCTCGGCTTCGAGGATCGAATAATAGGTGTAGGTCTTGCCGCCGACCGTGAGGGTCGATTTCGACTTGAAGCTGTTTACCGAGGTCATGGTTTCCGCCCTTTAGTGTCGCTTGCGGCAGGCGCGCCGGCCCGGGCCAAATCACCCGGAAACCGCTCAACAGCGCTGCCTTTGCTGGAATGACTCCAAACTATAAGGGCTTATAGAGAAAGACGAATGGGCTTGCCAGTGTGACCTTGGGTTCAATACGAGAAGGGGTCATGACGCCAAGGCAAGTCTTTCCCCCGCTGACCGTGCGTACCGACGGCCTCGTCTGCGGTCGTGGCGGCATGGCATTGACGCAGGAATTGACGGTTTCGGTCACATCGGGGCAGTGCCTGCTGCTGCGCGGACCCAACGGCTCTGGCAAGACGACATTGCTGCTAACGCTGGCGGGCGTCATTGCGCCGCTTGCCGGCAGCTTCGCCCTCGAAGGGGCCGACCGCGAGGAGCGCTGGCTACACTATTGCGGCCATCGCAACGCCATCAAGCCACGGCTCAGCGTTATCGAGAATCTCGATTTCTGGCGCGCCGTCAACGGCGGCACGGGCGAGCCGACCGCAGCGGCCCTCGCGGAAGTGGGGCTGGCCGCCCTCGGCAGTCTGGACGCCGGCTATCTCTCGGCCGGGCAGACGCGCCGGCTGGCCCTGGCACGACTGCTGGTGAGCTACCGCCCGCTCTGGCTGCTGGATGAACCTACCGCGGCACTCGACGTTGAGGGCCACGAGCTGGTGACGCGGCTGATCGACCGCCATCTCGACATGGGCGGGGCGGCAATCGCGGCGACCCACGATCCCATCACCCTGCCCGATCCGGGTCGCATGGAAACCCTGGTTCTGGGAGCCCGGGCATGACGGCGTTCCGTGCCATGCTGGTTCGCGAACTGCGACTGGCCTTGCGCGGTGGCGGCGACATGCTGACGCTGGTGCTGTTCTTCGTCATCGTGGGGGCCATCGTGCCCTTTGCCGTGGGTCCGGACCGCGAACTGCTGGCCCGCATCGCGCCAGGCATGGTGTGGATCGCGGCGTTCCTCGCCATGTTGCTCGGCCTCGATCGACTGTTCCGCCCCGATCATGAGGATGGCTCGCTGATCCTGCTGCGCCAGGCCGACCTGTCGCTCAGCGCCGTGGTTGCCGCAAAATTGATCGTGCATTGGGCGGTCTCGGCTTTGCCGCTTATCGTCGCCAGCCCTTTCCTCGCCATGCTGCTGGCCATGGACCTGGACACCTTCTGGCGGACGCTGGTTTCGTTGGCGCTGGGCACGCCCGCCCTGGCGGCTTTTGGCGCCGTCGGCGCGGCGGTGACCGTTTCCATAAGGCGCGGCGGGCTGATCGCCCCCATCCTCATCGCACCGCTCTCCATTCCCGTGCTGATCTTCGGCACAGGCAGCATCACCGCCAGCCAATCCAGCGCCGCCCTGCTGTTTCTTGCGGCATTGAGCCTCATGGCGGTGGCTTTGGCTCCCTTTGCCGCCGCCCTTGCGATAAGTTCGGGCGAGGACTAGAGCCCATGACCATGGAAACCACACCCAAGCAAAGCTGGTGGAACCGGATCGCCCATCCGGGGCAGTTCGTCACCTGGACCCGGCCGCTGCTGTGGCCGCTGACTGTGCTGACGGCTCTGCTGTTTTTAGCCGGGCTCTATTTCGCCTTCTTCAATTCGCCCGAGGACTACCAGATGGGCGACACCGTGCGCATCATGTATGTCCACGTGCCCAATGCCTGGCTGAGCCAGTTCGTCTACGGCGTGATGACGGTTTCGGCGCTCGGCACGCTGGTCTGGCGCCACCCCATGGCTGACGTCTCGATGAAAGCCGCCGCGCCGCTCGGCGCAATGTTTACCGCCCTGGCGCTGTTCACCGGCGCGCTTTGGGGCCGCCCGACCTGGGGCACGTTCTGGGAATGGGACGGCCGCATGACCTCGACGCTGGTCCTGCTGTTCATCTATCTGGGCATCATCGTCCTGTGGCGCGCCTTCGATGATCAGCTGCGCGCCGCCCGCGTCATCGCGGTCTTCACCCTGGTCGGCGCCATCAACATCCCCATCATCAAGTTCTCGGTGGATTGGTGGAGCACCCTGCACCAGCCGGCATCCGTGTTCCGCGCCGATGGTCCGCGCATGCCAGGCTCCATCCTGACGCCCCTGTTCGTGATGTTCTTCGCGTTTACATTCCTGTTCCTCGTGCTGCACCTCAAGGCCATGCACACCGAGGTCAAGCGCCGCCGCGTGATGACGCTGCAGCGCAAGGCTGCGCAGGGAGTGGGCGCATGATCGACCTGGGCCCCCATGCCATCTTCATCGTCTGGGCCTATATCGGGGTTGCCGCCGCTATCGCCGCGCTGGTTGCCTGGACGCTTCTGGATGCCCGCGCCACCGCCCGCAAGCTGGCGGCGCTGGAAAGCCGCCGCTGATGCGCTACGTCCTGTTCGGCCTGCCGCTGCTTGCGCTGATCGCCCTCGTCGCGGTGTTCGCCATGTCCATCGACCGCGACCCGAACCTGGTGCGCTCGGTGCTGATCGACAAACCGGCGCCCAGCTTCGCCTTGGACGCCGTGCCCGATCTGGGCGTACCCGGCTTCGACACCGCCGCTCTCAAGGGCGAGGTGACCGTGGTCAACGTCTTTGCCAGCTGGTGCATTCCCTGCCGCGACGAGCACCCGCTGCTGATGGCACTCAGGGACACTGCGGGCGTCCGCCTCTTCGGCATCAACCAGGCCGACGCCCCGGAAAACGCCCGGGCCTTCCTCGCCGAACTCGGCAACCCCTATGACGCCGTCGGCGCCGACCGCGACCGCCGCGTCTCCATCGACTGGGGCGTCTATGGCGTGCCGGAAACCTTCGTGGTGGATCCCCAAGGCATCATCACATTCAAGCATGTCGGGCCATTGACGCCAGAAACGGTGGAAACCGAACTCCTGCCGGCGATCGAAGCGGCGCGCCGCTAGAAGTCGCTGGCCAGCCCTTTGATCTCCCAGTCCCCATAGCGCCCCGGCTCCAACCCGCCACGACCACCTTGCTCCTTGGGCGCAAACGCCCCCTTGGCGTCAATCTCGGCGCGACGCGCCTTGGCTTCAGCCAGCGCCCGCTTCGCCGCCTCGCTCAGGGGCGGTCGCGGGGTCTCTTCCACAGTCTCTTCGTCGCTCATCTTGCGGTCCGCATTACGATTTGGTCATGCCGCTTGCATGGAACCTCTGACTACCCAACATAATTGGTCGAGAACGTGAACCCAAGGGCTCCTGATGTTCAATATGTTTCGTACCGGCGTCCTGATCGCCGCGCTCACCGCGCTGTTCATGACCGTGGGCTATTTCATCGGCGGCACGTCGGGCATGATGATCGCCTTCGCCTTTGCGCTGGTGACGAACCTGTTCGGCTACTGGAACTCCGACAAACTGGTGCTGCGCATGCAGAATGCCGTGCCGGTGGAGCGCTCCCGCGTGCCCGAACTCTATGACATGGTCGATATCCTGTCGCGCAAGGCCGGGATTCCCACACCGGCGGTCTATGTCATTCAGTCCGACCAGCCCAACGCCTTTGCCACCGGCCGCAATCCGCAAAATGCTGCGGTGGCCGTGTCGGCGGGCCTGCTCAAACATCTCGAGACCCGCGAGGTTGCGGCCGTCATCGCCCACGAGCTGGCCCACATCCGCAGCCGCGACACCCTCACCATGACCATCACCGCCACCTTTGCCGGTGCCATTTCGGCCCTGGCGCAGTTCGGTCTGTTCTTCGGCGGCGGCAATAACCGGGACAATCCCCTGGGCGGCGTCGGCGCGCTGCTGATGGTGTTCCTCGCCCCGGTCGCCGCAATGCTGGTGCAGATGGCCGTGAGCCGCACCCGCGAATACGAGGCCGACAAGTCCGGCGCCGAGATTTCCGGCGACCCGCTGGCTCTGGCTTCGGCGCTGCACAAGATCGCCACGCTCGCCGGCCGTCAGGTCAATATCGCCGCCGAGCGCAACCCGGCCATGGCCCATATGTACATCATCAATCCGCTGTCCGGGCAGCGCATGGACAACCTCTTTGCCACCCACCCCGACACCGGCAATCGCATCGAAGCCCTGCGCAAGCTTGCAGCATCGATGCAGGTGGACGATAAGGGCCGCAGGCCTCAGCCTCGCCCTGCGCCGGTTTCGACCGGTCGCGACATCGGCGGCGGCTGGCGCGTGCCGACCGTCGGACGGACCGACGAGGACGGCGGACAACGCGGTCCCTGGGGATAAAGAACAAGCGTGGCGCATAACAAACCTGATCCGGCGGGGCTCAAGCTCCGCCTCGTTGCTGCTCAGCGGCTCAAATCCGTGCTGGCGGGCGACAACTTCACGCCGCTGACCGCGGCCGAGCTTGCCGATGGGCGCGACCGCGCGCTGGCCAACCGTCTGATCACTACCGCCCTGCGCCGCCAGGGCCAGCTCAATTTCATCATCCATGCGCTGCTCGATAAGGGCATGCCCGGCAAGTCGGGCACCTTCGAAGCGGTATTGCGCCTCTCGCTGGCGCAGCTGGTCTTCCTGCCCGATCTCGGCGCCCACAGCGCCCTGTTCCTCGCCGTCGAAGCCACCAAGCGCGACCCCAAGGCGCGCCATCTTTCCGGTCTGATGAACGCCGTTTTGCGCAATGCGCAGGCCAATTCGGCCAAGTTCGGCATGCTCGAAGACGATCTGCTGATCCCCGACACGTTTGGCGACACCTGGCTCGAGGCCTATGGCGAAGCGGCCATCGATGGCTTCTCGTCTGCCCTGCTGGCCGGTGCGCCGCTCGATCTGACGCTGAAAACCGACGATGCCGAGCTGATCGAGCAACTCGGCGCCGAACCCGTCATGGCCGACACCGTGCGCATCGACCAGCGCGACCGTCCGGTCGAAGCCCTGCCCGGCTTTGCCGAGGGCCTGTGGTGGGTGCAGGACGCAGCTTCCGCCATTCCAGCGCGCCTGCTCGGCGCCAGGGCCGGCGGCCGGGTGCTCGATCTCTGCGCCGCGCCCGGCGGCAAGACCGCCCAGCTGGTCAAGGCCGGCTACAAGGTCACCGCGCTCGACAGCGACGCAACCCGCATGGAGCGCCTCAAGCAAAATCTCGCCCGGCTCGACTATGCGGCCGAAACCGTGGTCGCCGATGCCGGCACCTACGCCCCGGCCTCGCTCTATGACGGCGTGCTGCTCGATGCACCCTGCTCGGCCACCGGCACCTTCCGCCGCCATCCCGAGGTGATCTGGCATCGCTCGGTGGGCGACGTCGCCGGTCGGGTACGGCTGCAGCGGGCGCTGCTCGCCAATGCCTTCCGCTGCCTTGATGCTTCGGGCGTGCTCGTCTATTGCGTCTGCTCACTGGAGCCGGCCGAGGGCGAAGGCCAGGTAGAATGGGCGCTGGACGCGCTGCCGGGCCTCGAACTCTGGCCGGTGACACGAGCTGAACTGCCAGGGCTCGAAAGCGCCGTGTCCGAACGCGGCCTGGTGCGCACCCATCCGGGCATGGCGCCGGGTGGCCGCGAGGGCGGCATGGACGGGTTTTTCGTGGCACGCTTCCGCCGCCGTTGAAAAAACAAAGTGATGGTGCCGTTGGGGAAGGGCACCGAACGAGGAATGGGTCGTTGACGGGCACAAACGGGGCAACGCTGGCGGATGACGCATGGCGGGAGCGGGCGCATTGATGGCGCTTTCGCTGCCCCAGTCGCTGCGCCGTTTCGCCCTCGGCTTTGCCGACACGGTGGTGACCCTGCCCATCCTGCGCTGGACCTGGCGCGGGCTGGCCGACGACGCCTTTGCCGGCGAGCTGCCCGAGTTCCGCCCCGCCGACCGTGAAGCCGTGCGCGACATGATGGCGGGCCGTTACCTCCTGGCATCCAAGCTCATCGAAACCGGGGGCGCCTCGCCCTTCAGCCTCGATGTCGAACATCTCGACTGGTGGCTCAACCTGCACGGCTTTTCCTGGCTGCGGCATTTCCACGACCTGCGCGACCCCGGCGAGCGCCGCTTTGCCCGCATGCTGATCCTCGACTGGATCGGCCGCGAAGGCGCCTTCCAGCACGATACCTGGGCCCCGGCTTTGACGGCGCAGCGCGTCCTCAACTGGCTGCGCCACCTGCCGCTGCTGCTCGATGGTGCAACGCCGCCCGAGGCCAAGACGGTGCAGCGCGTGCTGGGCGCCCAGATCCAGAGCCTCAAGGTCCGCGGCCCGCTGTCGAGTGACCCCGCCGACGCGCTGTTTGCCGCCATCGCCCTGCTCGGTGCCGAACATTGCGAACAGGGCGACAAGACCGACGTGCCCCGCCGGGTCGAGCAGCTTAATGCGCTGCTGGCGGCCCAGCTCGACGCCGACGGCCTGCACAAATCGCGCAATCCGCGCCTGCAGCTGCAATTGCTCGTGGATCTTGTCAGCATTCGCCGCATTGCCGCCGCGGTCAAATCCGAAGCCGGCAACGAGCTCGGCGCCCAGATCGATCGCATGCATGAAGCGCTCGACGCGCTGACCCTGTCGAGCGGCGAACCGGCCTATTTCAACGGCTGCGGACACCTGCCGCATGACGTGCTGATCGCCATCCAGGCCAATGGCCCAGGCCGCAAGCGACGCTCCATGCTGCTGGGCGGCTATGGCATCCTGCGCGACGGCGACGCCGTGGTGATCGCCGATTCCGGCCTCGTGCCCGGCCCAGGGCTGGCAGGAGACCTCCATGCCAGCGCCCTCGCATTCGAATTTTCCCATGGCAGCGAGCTGATCCTGGGCTCATGCGGCCCGGCCCCGGCGGATTTGCCTGACAGCAAAGCCCTGTTCCGCCAGGGCGTGGCCCATTCCGGCCCCACCATTGACGCCGAGGACGCTATCGGCAGCAGCGCCCCGGTCCTCAAGCTCGACACCGCCGACCACCTGCTGACCCTGGCAACATCGGGCTATGCCAAGCGCTTCGGCGTCACCCTCGAGCGAAACCTGACCCTGCTATCGGAAGGCACGACGCTGGTGGGCCAGGATCGCATGCTGGCCAAGGGCACGCCCTCGGGCCTCCTCGCCATCCGCTTTCACCTCGCCCCCGGCATCATGGTGCGCCGCAACCGGGGCGAGGGCATCGTCCGGCTGGTGCTGCCCAATGGGGCGGTCTGGAGTTTTCTCTGGGAAGGTGCCCAGTTCCGCGAAGAGGAAAGCGTCCGCCAATCCGCCTATGTGGGCTTCCACAAGACTCGCCAACTGGTGCTCGAGACCGATGTGGCCGCCGACGCCGAAGTGGCCTGGATCTTTACGCTGGAGCAGGGCTGACCGCCTTGAGGGTGGCATAGTGGTGCCGCAACCCCAGCGCGGTACCTCCCCCTTGACGGGGGAGGCTGGGAGGAGGTGTCCGGAGCCCCGATATCCGGGCCAAACGCCCCCCCTTGATCCCTCCCCACAAGGGGGAGTGTGTCTACGGCAACATCGCGGACCGAGATAGCCGATTGGCACCACACCCGCTTCGTGCTAGCGAGCGCGCAAATCACAACGCGGGCGAAAAATCCTCATGAGCAAGACGGTCAAGGTCGGGCGGGCACTGCTTTCGGTATTCGACAAATCGGGCATGGCCGACTTTGCCCGCGGGCTCAGCGTGGCGGGCGTCGAACTGGTGTCGACCGGCGGCACCCACAAGCTGATCAGCGATGCCGGCCTTGATGTGCGCGAGATCGCCGATCTCACCGGCTTCCCCGAAATGATGGACGGCCGGGTCAAGACGCTGCATCCCAAGGTGCATGGCGGCCTGCTCGCCGTGCGCGACAAAGCCGACCATGCTGCCTCGATGGCGGAGCACGACATCGGCGCCATCGACCTGGTCGCGGTCAACCTCTACCCGTTCGAAAAGACCGTCGCCTCGGGCGCCGGCTATGACGACATCATCGAGAATATCGACATCGGCGGCCCCGCCATGGTGCGCTCCGCCGCCAAGAACCATGCCTATGTGACCGTAGTCGTCGATCCCGCTGACTATCCGGCCATCCTGGCCGCCATCGCCGAGACCGGCGGCGTCCCCTTCGCCATGCGCCAGAAGCTCGCCGCCAAGGCCTATGCCCGCACCGCCGCCTATGACAGCGCCATCTCGACCTGGTTTGCCAAGGCGATCGACTATCCCGAGATTCCCTATCGCAGCTTTGCCGGCACGCTGCGCGAAGTCATGCGCTATGGCGAGAACCCGCATCAATGGGCTGGTTTCTACGCCAATGGCGAGAACCGGGCCGGCGTCGCCACCGCGACGCAGGTGCAGGGCAAGACGCTGAGCTACAACAATATCAACGACACCGACGCAGCCTTCGAACTGGTCAGCGAGTTCGACCCGGCCCAGGTCGCCGCCGTCGCCATTATCAAGCATGCCAATCCCTGCGGCGTCGCCGTGGCCGGTGACCTGCTGACGGCCTACCGCGATGCCCTGCGCACCGACCCGGTCTCGGCCTTTGGCGGCATCGTTGCCACCAACCGTGAGATCGACGCGGCGACCGCCACCGAGATCGTCAAGGTGTTCACCGAAGTCATCGTCGCGCCCTCAGCGACGCAGGAAGCCCAGGACATCATCGCCGCCAAGAAGAACCTGCGCCTGCTGCTGACCGGCGGCATTGCCGATCCAAAGGCCGATGGCCTTGTCGTCAAGTCCGTTGCCGGCGGCCTCTTGGTTCAGTCGCGCGACAACCGCAATGTCGACGACTGCGAGCTCAGGGTCGTGACCAGGCGCCCGCCGACGCCGACCGAAATGGCCGACCTGCGCCTCGCGGCCAAGGTGGCCAAGCACGTCAAGTCCAACGCCATCGTTTATGTGAAGGCTGGGGCCACTGTCGGCATCGGCGCCGGCCAGATGTCCCGGGTCGATTCGGCGCTCACGGCGCACCGAAAATCGATCGACGCTGCCAAGGCCGCAGGCCTGGAAGGCGCCCTGACCCAAGGCTCCGTGGCCGCATCCGACGCCTTCTTCCCCTTCGCCGACGGCCTCGAAGCCCTCGTCGCGGCCGGCGCGACGGCGGTGATCCAGCCAGGCGGCTCGATGCGCGACGACGAAGTCATCGCCGCTGCAGACGCTGCGGGCATCGCCATGGTGATGACCGGCATGCGCCACTTCCGGCACTAAGAGGACTCACGCCAACGTTATGAGCGCCGGCCCGAGGCCGGCGCCAAGGGTAAGAGCTTCCTAAGACTGGCATGGCAGATTGCCGGCGTCGCGGCGGTGCAACCGCGCTCCTGAGGCCTATCCATGCGGTTGACCATTCCCTCCGACCTCAGTGCTCTGCTCCGAACCGGGCTTTGGCGCTCGGTAGGTTCGCTCGGCATCAAGGTAGCGACCGCCGGCCTCACCTACGTTACCTATGTCGTGCTCTCACGCACCATGAGCCCCAGTGAATATGGCCGCTTCGCCTTTGGCCTCGCCCTGGCGACCGTTCTGGCCATCGCCGCCGGCATCGGCCAGCCCATGGCTGTGCTCCGCCTGTGGTCGCAGGAAACCGTCGCCGGCGATCACGTCGGTGCCAACAGGGCCGTACGGGTCGGTTCGACGCTGACGATAGTGGCCAGCCTCGTCATCGCCCTGGCGCTCTGCATCCTCACCTTTGTCACCGTGCAGGTGGTGACCTTCGAGGAGACAGCCAACCACGTCTATGGCGCCGCTTTCCTCGTGCTCCCCATGGCGCTGGCGGAGTACAATTCATCGGCGCTGCGGGCGCAGGGCTCGCTGTGGACCGCCCTGGTGCCGCGCGACATCCTCTGGCGCCTGGCGCTGCCGGCCGCCGTGGTCGGACTCTTTGCCATGGGCGTCGTGCTCAGCGGACCCGATGCCCTGGTGCTGTCGGCGGCCTTGCTGGCCGGCATGCTGGCCTTGCAGTTCTGGCAGGCCATGCGCAGCGGCTATGTGTTGTTCCCCGTCCTGCAGGGTATCAAGGCGTATTGGCGCCGCTGGGGTGGCATCAGCCGCTGGCTGATGCTGGGCGCACTGATCGAGACCGCCGCCCTCAATGCCGACGTGATCCTGGTCGGGCTGATGCTCGATCTTGAAAGCTCCGGCATCTATTTCAACGCCTTCCGCACCGCCGGGCTGATGACGCTCTTCACTTTCGCCATCGAGCTGGTCATCGCCCCCATGGTGGCGCGGCATTTCCATGCCGGCGAAATGCGGCAGGCCCAGGCCATCACCGCCCTGGGCGCCGGCGCCGGTTTCGTCTTTTCGCTCGGGATATTCGCCGCTTTCGTCCTGTGGGGCGAATGGATCCTGAGCTTCTTCGGCCCCGCCTATGCCGAAGGCACGCTGGTGCTGGTATTGCTCTCGCTGGGCCTGCTGTTCGACGCAGCCACCGGGCCCTCCAAGATCGTGATGATGATGACTGGCCACGAACGCGCCTATGTCGCCATTTTCGGTATCATTATGGGCCTCGGCTTCCTCGTGCAGATCGCCGTGATCCCCGCCTTCGGCATTGTCGGCGCCGCCGCCGCCAATATGGGCGCGCGCATCCTCGCCCAGATCGCCATCGCGCTCTGGTGCCGCTTCCGCATCGGGCTCGATACCAGCCTGCTGGGCGTGTTTTCCGTGCGCCGCACCGGCTGAATCAACCGTACCCATGAGTACGGTTATGCTTGACCGCCAAGCGCTCCCGGCTTAGAACCACTCCAAACTTCCCCTGCCGGAATACCGCTATGACCAAGGCCCGCACGCTTTACGACAAGATCTGGGATGACCATCTGGTCCAGAACAACGAGGACGGCACCTCGCTGCTCTATATCGACCGGCATCTCGTCCATGAAGTGACGAGCCCCCAGGCGTTCGAAGGCCTGCGCATGAACAACCGCAAGGTGCGCCATCCCGAGCGCACCCTGGCCGTGGTCGATCACAACGTGCCCACCACCGATCGCAGCCTGCCCAATCCGGATCCGGAAAGCGCCATCCAGATCGAGACGCTGGCCGAGAATACCCGCGATTTCGGCATCGAATATTTCGACCCCTTCGACAAGCGCCAGGGCATCGTGCACATCGTCGGCCCCGAACAGGGTTTTACCCTGCCCGGCATGACCATCGTCTGCGGCGACAGCCACACCTCGACCCACGGCGCCTTCGGCGCCCTCGCGCATGGCATCGGCACCTCGGAAGTCGAACACGTTCTCGCGACACAGACGCTGATCCAGCAAAAGGCCAAGAACATGCTGGTGCGCGTGGATGGCAAGCTGCCGCCCCATGTCACCGCCAAGGACATCATCCTGGCCATCATCGGCGAAATCGGCACGGCCGGCGGCAATGGCCACGTCATCGAGTTTGCCGGCGAAGCGATCCAGGCCCTCTCCATGGAAGGCCGCATGACGGTCTGCAACATGACCATCGAGGGCGGCGCCCGCGCCGGCCTGATCGCCCCCGACCAGACCACCTTCGACTATGTGAAGGGCCGCAACCGCGCGCCGACAGGCAAGGCCTGGGACATGGCGCTCGACTATTGGAAAACCCTCTATACCGACGAGGGCGCGGTCTACGACAAGGTGGTGATCCTCGATGCCGCCAAGCTCCCCCCGATCGTGAGCTGGGGCTCCTCGCCCGAGGACGTCATCTCAGTGACCGGCGTCGTGCCCAACCCTGACGATATCGAAGACGAGAACAAGCGCGCTTCCAAGTGGCGGGCGCTTGACTATATGGGCCTCAAGCCCGGCACACCGATCACCGATATCACGGTGGAGCGCGTCTTCATCGGCTCCTGCACCAATGGCCGCATCGAAGACCTGCGCGCCGCCGCTGCCGTCGTCGGTGGCCGCAAGGTCGCCGCGGGCGTCAGTGCCATGGTCGTGCCCGGCTCCGGCCTGGTCAAGGATCAGGCCGAGGCCGAGGGTCTCGACAAGATCTTCAAGGATGCCGGCTTTGAATGGCGCGAGCCCGGTTGCTCGATGTGCCTTGCCATGAACCCGGACAAGCTCAAGCCGCAGGAACGCTGCGCCTCGACCAGCAACCGCAATTTCGAGGGCCGCCAGGGCTTCAAGGGCCGCACGCATCTTGTGTCCCCTGCCATGGCGACGGCGGCAGCGATCGCCGGCCATTTCGTCGATATCCGCGAGTGGCAGTAAGTCACGCCGATTGGGGGGCGCGTTTCGCGCCCACCCTCGACGATATCGAAGCGC
>JAKFDU010000216.1:0-4333 GCA_036675975.1 Devosia sp.
GGAGAGGTATTCAAGTTTCGTGCCAGCGCTAACGTCAGCAAATGCCGCATGCTGACAGTAGATGACACTGCCCACCGGCAAATTATGCCGTGCGCAAATTGCCTGGCAACCTGAACCACCCATGGCGATCGGGCGTTGGAGCGAGTCTCATGGCAACACAGATCCTCGACCGTAACCTCCATATCAGGGCCATCGACGCCTTCATCGATCCGTCGGTGCCACGCGAGCGGGCGATCATTACGCATGGCCACGCCGACCATGCGCGGAGCGGGCATGGGGCGGTGCTGGCGACGCCGGACACCATTGCCATCATGAAGGTGCGCTATGGCGAGGATTGCGCCGGGCGGTTCGAGCCGCTGGAGTTTGGCGTGCCGCTACAGGTGGATGATATCACCGTCACGTTTTTCCCGGCGGGACACATCCTGGGATCGGCGCAGGTGCTGGTGGAGCAGGCCGGGCAGCGCGTGGTGGTGACCGGGGACTACAAGCGGCTCGCCGACCGCACGGCGCAGCCCTATGAAGTCGTGGCATGCGACCTGCTGGTGACGGAGGCGACGTTTGGGCTGCCGGTGTTTCAGCATCCCCATCCCAGTGTCGAAATAGCGCGGTTGCTGAAATCGGTGGCCGATCAGCCCGAGCGGAGCCATCTCATCGGCTGCTACGCGTTGGGCAAGGCGCAGCGGGTGATTGCCCTGTTGCGGGATGCGGGATGGGATCGGCCGATTTTTCTCCACGGCGCGATGCTGCGGCTTTGTGCGCTGTATGAGGAGCTTGGTGTGTCGCTGGGAGATCTGCGGCCGGCGCTGGATGTGCCCAAGGCGCAGCTTGCCGGGCAAATTGTCATCGCGCCGCCCTCGGCCATCCGCGACCGGTGGAGCCGGCGGTTTCCCGACCCGGTGGTGTGCCAGGCCTCGGGCTGGATGAGCGTGAAACAACGCGCAAGGCAGGCGCTGGTGGAATTGCCGCTGGTGATTTCGGATCATTGCGACTGGGGCGAGCTGCAGCAGACGATCCATGAGACCAAGGCCGAGGCCGTGTGGGTGACACATGGGCGCGAGGATGCGCTGGTCTATTGGTGCCGGACGCAGGGCCTTGCTGCCGAGCCGCTCAATATCCAGGGCTTTGAGGATGATGGCGGGGAGGGCGCGGAGGAATGAAGCGCTTTGCCCAATTGCTGGAGCTCTTGGCGCTGACGCCGTCGCGGACGCGCAAGCTCACGGCGCTGACGCAGTATTTTCGCGAGGTGCCGGACCCCGATCGCGGCTTTGCGCTGGCGGTTCTCACCGGGGCGCTGACGTTTCGCAACGTGAAGCCGGCTTTGCTCAAGGAGACGGTGCTGCGCGAGGTGGACGAGACGCTGTTTGCCATGAGCTACGACTATGTCGGCGACCTGGGCGAGACGATTGCGCTGATCTGGCCGCATCATGGGCAGCAGGGCGATTTGCCGTCGCTGACGGACCTGATTGAACTGTTCAATACGACCAGCAAGTCGGACCTGCCCAAGCTGATCGCAGCCTTGCTGACACAAGCGGGGATCAATGAGCGCTGGGCGCTGGTGAAGCTGGCGACAGGCGCGCTGCGCATCGGGGTTTCGGCGCGGCTGGCCAAGACAGCGCTGGCGGAGATGAGCGGCGTGCCGGTGCAGGAGATCGAGGAGGTGTGGCACGGGTTGAAGGTGCCCTATCTCGATTTGTTTGCGTGGCTCGACGGCAAGGCGGCTCGGCCGGATATCGACCAGTCGGCGCGGTTTCATCCGCTGATGCTGTCGAACCCGATCGACGAGGAAAGGGACCTGGCCAAGCTCGAGCCCAGGGACTTTTCGGCCGAGTGGAAATGGGACGGCATACGGGTGCAACTGGTGCTGGGTGGGGGGACGGTGTCGCTGTTCTCGCGGACGGGCGACGACATCGCCGCGGCGTTTCCTGACATTGTCGAGAATGTGCATGGGCGGGCGGTGCTGGATGGTGAATTGCTTGTTGGCAAGGACTTCGAGCCGGGGAGCTTCAATGACCTGCAGCAGCGGCTGAACAAGAAGGTGGCGAGCGTCAGGCATCTCAAGGAGTCGCCGGCGTTTATCCGGGTTTATGACATGCTGTTCGATGGGCGCGAGGATATCAGGACCTTGCCGTGGACGGAGCGGCGGGCTCGGCTGGAGGCGTGGTTTGCGGATAATCCGCAGACGCGGCTGGATCTGTCGGAGGTGCTGCCGTTTGCCGACTGGGACGACCTGGCGCGGCAGCGGCGGCAAGGCGCCGACGAGCATGGCCACGAGGGAGTGATGATCAAGCTGCGATCATCGCCTTATGTGCCGGGACGGCCCAAGGGCTATTGGTTCAAGTGGAAGCGCGATCCCAATGTGGTGGATGCGGTGCTGATGTATGCGCAACGCGGGCATGGCAAGCGCAGTTCGTTTTATTCCGATTACACGTTCGGCGTGTGGAAGGGGAACGAGATCGTGCCGATCGGCAAGGCGTATTTCGGGTTTACCGACGACGAATTGAAGCTGCTCGACAAGTGGATCAGGGCCAATACGCTGCAGGCGTTCGGGCCGGTGCGCGAGGTGCGCAAGGAGCTGGTGTTCGAGGTGGCGTTCGACTCGGCGCAGCAGAGTACGCGGCATAAGTCGGGTGTGGCGTTGCGGTTTCCGCGGATCAGCCGGATACGGTGGGACAAGCCGGCCAGCGAGGCTGGGACGCTGGAGGATATGATGGTGTTTGTGGGCAGTACTTGAGTGTGCAGTCGATCCCTCCCCTTGTAGGGAGGGATTAAGGGTGGAGGTTACGCGCTCGAAGTTGCGGAACCATACCCCCACCCTGCTCGATCACGGACTTAGCTCACGCTAAGTCCTATCTCGCTTCCCTCCCCACAAGGCGGAGGGTGAACCCGGTGGGCTTGGAGAGTTCGGGATGTCATCGCGATCCATAAACGAGAAGCTTGTCGCGCTTGGCAAGGAGATGGCCGCAGCCGCCGATGCCATGGATTTCGAGGAGGCAACGCGGCTGCGCAATGAGATCGCGCGGATCAAGGGCGAGGCGCCGGTTGGGCCAGGTGATGCGGATACCGTGACGGTGGGCCAGCCGCCGCCGGGGGCGATGGGGCTGGGGACGCAGGTGCCGGTGCGGCAACCGCCCAAGGGCTGGGTGAAGCCGAAGAAGCCGGATCTGTTGACGAGGAATGTGAAGCCGCGGGGTGGGCGCTAGCCCGCCTTTACCAGCCGCTCGTCCGCCAGTTTCTTGATTTCGCGCAGTTCGGCAATCGTCGTTTCCAAGTCGTCGCGCTGACGTTCCAGCGAGGCGAGGCGTTCGTCGACTTTGGCGGTCAGGAGATGCACTTGCTGGGAGCGGTTGGCGTCGTAGAGGCTGAGATAGTCGGAGATATCGCGCAGCGAGAAGCCGAGGCGCTTGCCGCGGAGGATCAGGATCAGGCGGGCTCGGTCGCGGCGGCGGAAGATGCGGGTGGCGCCGACGCGTTCGGGAGACAGCAGGCCCTTGGCCTCGTAGAAACGGATGGCGCGGGTCGATATGCCGAACTCGCGGGCGAGATCGGCGATGGCGAAGAGGTCGCGGTTTTCGGGTTCGGCGCGGTTCACTTCTTGCCTCGCGTTTCGGCATATTCGGTGCGCAATTCCTTCTTGGACAGCTTGCCGATCAGGGTTTTGGGCAGGGCGTCCTTGAAGATGATTTCCTTGGGCATCTCGATCTTGTTGAGGCGCTCGGCGATGAAGTGCTTGAGTTCGGCTTCGGTCACGCTCGCTCCGGCATGGAGCTTGACGAAGGCCACCGGGGCCTCGCCGCGATAATCGTCGGGGACGCCGATGACATTGGTCTCCTCGACCGCTTCATGGGCCATCAGCGCTTCCTCGATGGTGCGCGGATAGACATTGAAGCCCGAGCAGATGATCAGGTCCTTGATGCGGTCGACGAGGAAGACATAGCCGTCCTCGTCCATGTGGCCGACATCGCCGGTGCGCAGCCAGCCGTCCATGAAGGCGTCCCTGGTGGCTTCGGGATTGTCGAAATAGCCCACCATGACCTGGGCGCCTTTGACCTGGAGTTCGCCATTTTCGCCGATGCCGACGGGCTGGCCGGTATCGATGTTGACGAAGCGAATATCGGTGCCGGGGAGGGGCAGGCCGATGGAGAGGGGCTTGCTCGGTACGCGCAGGGCGGCGCAGCAGACAACGGGCGAGGCCTCGGTGAGGCCGTAGCCTTCGGCCAGGATGGCCTTGGATTTTTTGGCAAAGTTGTGCCGCACTTCATCAGCCAGGGCGGCGCCGCCGGAAACGGCGACCTCGAGGCTCGCCAGCTGCGCAGCATCGACATTGTCGGCGCGG
>JAKFDU010000217.1:0-5649 GCA_036675975.1 Devosia sp.
CGCGTCACCTGCTGAAGGTCAGCCAGTTTCACTCAAGACAAAGGCCCGGATCGCTCCGGGCCTTGTTTATTTCGTCCGGGCCGCGTCCTAGAACGCGCCGTGGCAATGCTTGAACTTCTTGCCCGAGCCGCACGGGCAAGGCGCGTTGCGCGACACGCCTTCGAGCAGCTTGGGATCGATTGGCTTGAGCGACGGATCGCCGCCCGTGGCGCCCAATGCGCCGGCAATGCTCTCGCCGCCCTCGTCAGCATCGTTCTCGCCGGTCAGCGGGTCGATATGGGTTTCACGCAGGCGGCTGAGATCGGGCACTGGCGGAGCCACCGGCCGCGGCTGCAGCTCGACATGGCTGAGCTGGGTGGTCACCAGCTCGCGCAGGTTGGCCAGCAGCGACTGGAACAGCTCATACGCTTCCTGCTTGTATTCGTTGAGCGGATCGCGCTGGGCAATGCCGCGCCAGCCCACGACCTTGCTGAGGTGATCGAGCGTCACCAGGTGCTCGCGCCACAGCCCGTCGATCGACTGCAGCAGGATGGACTTTTCCACCTGCCGCATGATGGTGGGGTTGGGCGAGCCGGCAGCGGCCATATTGGCGATGGTGCGCTCTTCCTTGGCGGCGGCGGCGGCATCGGCCGCGGCAATCAAACGCTCGGTGATGATCTCGGCGTCGATGCCTTCCTCGGCCGCCCATTCCTTCACCGGCACGTCGATATTGAGATAGGTCTTGGCTGCCGCCTCAAGCTGCTCGACATTCCACTGCTCGGGATAGGAGCGCGGCGGGATGGCCTTGCCCACGATGTTGTCGACCACGTCATGGCGCATCTCGACCACGGTGTCGCTGACATCCTCGGCATCCATCAGCTCAATACGCTGCTCGAAGATCACCTTGCGCTGATCGTTCATCACGTCGTCGTATTTGAGGATGTTCTTGCGGATGTCGAAGTTGCGCGCCTCGACCTTGCCCTGGGCCCGCTCGATGGCCTTGCTCACCCATGGATGGGTAATGCTCTCGCCCTGCTCCAGCCCCAGCTTGCCGAGCATGGAATCCATGCTGTCGACCGGGAAGATGCGCATCAGGTCGTCCTGAAGGCTGAGGAAGAAGGCCGAATGGCCCGGATCGCCCTGGCGACCGGAACGGCCGCGCAGCTGGTTGTCGATGCGGCGGCTTTCATGGCGCTCGGTGCCGATGACCATCAGGCCACCCGCGGCCAGCGCCTTGGCCTTGTCGGCGGCGATGGTCGATTTGATATCGGCGATCTTGGCCTCGCGGGCCTCGCCTTCGAGGCCCTCGGTCTCGCGCTGGATGCGCATTTCGAGGTTGCCGCCCAGCTGGATATCGGTGCCACGACCGGCCATGTTGGTCGCAATGGTGATGGCGCCCGGCAGGCCGGCATCGGCGACGATGAAGGCTTCCTGCTCGTGGTGACGGGCATTGAGCACGTTCATGCTGCCCACATTCTTCTGCCGCAGCAGCTCGGCCAGCATTTCCGATTTCTCGATCGAGGTGGTGCCAACCAGCACGGGCTGGCCGCGATCCTGGCATTCCTTGATCAGCTGCGCGATGGCCTCGAACTTCTCGGCCGCCGTGCGGAAGATGGCGTCTTCGTCGTCGCGACGCGCCACCGGCACGTTGGTCGGCACGGTGACCACTTCGAGCTTGTAGATGTCGGCGAATTCCTCGGCCTCGGTCGCCGCCGTACCGGTCATGCCGGCCAGCTTCTTGTAGAGGCGGAAATAGTTCTGGAAGGTGATCGAGGCCAGCGTCTGGTTTTCCGGCTGGATCTTGACGTGTTCCTTGGCCTCCAGCGCCTGGTGCAGGCCTTCCGAATAGCGGCGACCCGGCATCATGCGACCACTGAACTCGTCGATGATCACGACTTCGTCATTGCGGACGATGTAGTCCTTGTCCTTGCGGAACAGCTTGTGGGCCCGCAAAGCCGAATTGGCGTGGTGCACCAGTGCGACGTTTTCCACGTCATAGAGCGACCCGGTCTTGAGCAGCCCGTCTTCGGCAAGCTTGGCTTCGAGCTTCTCGATGCCGGCATCGGTGAAGGTGGCGGCGCGGTGCTTTTCGTCGAGCTCGAAATCGGCCTCCTCGATGATCGGCATCAGCGCATCGATCTTCATATAGAGGTCGCTGCGGTCATCGGACGGGCCCGAAATGATCAGCGGCGTGCGCGCCTCGTCGATCAGGATCGAGTCCACTTCGTCCACGATCGCGAATTCATGGCCGCGCTGCACCATCTGGGCGCGGGTATATTTCATGTTGTCGCGCAGGTAGTCGAAGCCCAGCTCGTTGTTGGTGCCGTAGGTAATGTCGGCGGCATAGGCCGCCTTGCGCTCCGTGTCGCTCATGCCATGCACGATGATGCCGGTGGTGAGACCCAGGAAATTGTAGATCTGGCCCATCCAGGCCGCGTCACGCCTGACCAGATAGTCGTTGACGGTGACCAGGTGCGCGCCCTTGCCGGTCAGCGCATTGAGATACATCGGCAGCGTCGCCACCAGCGTCTTGCCTTCACCGGTGCGCATCTCGGCGATGCTGTGCTCATTCATCGCCATGCCGCCAATGAGCTGCACGTCGAAATGCCGCATGCCCAACACGCGCTTGGACGCCTCGCGCACCGTGGCAAAGGCCGGCACGATCAGGTCGTCGAGATCGGCGCCCTGTTCGAGCTGAGCCCTGAATTCGGCGGTCTTGGCGCGAAGCTCGTCGTCGCTGAGCTTTTCGAACTGGGCCTCGAGCGCATTGATCTGCGCCACCTTGCCCTGGAACCGCTTGACGTGCCTGTCGGACGGAGACCCGAAGATCCGCCGGGCGAGCGCAGCAAGTGCCATATGTCAGGTCCTTTTATGACTCATCGGGGCGGGCTGGGGAGGTGCGGAATAAAGGACCATTCGGCCGCGTCGACGCGATGAGAAAGCCTTTCCGGCTTTGAATTTCTGGTATCCCGCCATGCGGCGGAAAAGCGGGTGAGATGTAAGAGCGGCCCCCTGTCTTGTCAACGCCGCCGAAATGGGCGACACCTGCCTGCCCCTGCTGGAAAGGCCCGGCAGAAACGGGATTTTCGGTGCTTGGTTGCTCACAAAGCGCGGCGCGGCACATTTTGGCCCCGTTGACGTGTGAGGGGCAGGCCCAACACCCGCCGACCCACCAAGGGCGTGCATATCGCCGATACGAACGAGCCAGCCGCGACCACAAGCGCCGGCAAGGAGACCGACCTGATGACATTTTTCCCCTCCCGCCTCGCCCGCACTGCGAGCGTCCTGGCGCTCATGCTGGCCGCCGGCGCGCTGGCCCCTGCTTTCGCGCAGGACGCCGCCCCCGCGGCCGAAGCACCCGCCGCAGCAGCACCTGCGGCCGAAGCTGCACCGGTGTCGCCCGATACCGTGGTGGCCACTGTCGGCGGTGAGCCGATCACCGAGGCCGATCTCAGTTTTGCCGCCGAGGACCTGACCCAGGAACTCAGCCAGATGCCTCCCGAACAGCGGAAGCCCTTCCTGCTGCGTGTGCTCATCGACATGAAGGTCATGGCCAAGGCCGGCCAGGATGCCGGCATGGCCGATACCCCCCTGTTCCAGCAGCGCCTCAACTATCTCGAGGAGCGCGCTCTGCGCCGCGCCTTCTTCGCCGAAACCATCGCCAATTCGGTGACTGAAGAATCCGTGCGCGCCGAATACGACAAATTCGTCGCCGAATTCACGCCTGCGGACGAAATCCGCGCCAGCCACATTCTCGTGGCCGACGAGGCCGAGGCCAACGCCATCAAGGCCGAACTCGATGGCGGCGCCGATTTCGCTGCTATCGCCAAGGAAAAGTCGATCGACCCCGGCGCGGCCAATGGCGGCGATCTCGGCTTTTTCGGCAAGGGCATGATGGTGGCGCCGTTCGAAGCCGCGGCTTTCGCGCTCACCGATGTCGGCCAGGTCTCGGCGCCGGTGCAGTCCCAGTTCGGCTGGCACATCATTCGCCTCGAAGAAAAGCGCCAGTCGGCCCCGCCCGCCTTCGAGCAGGTCGCCGGCCAGCTGCAGCAGCAACTGCTGATGACCACTTTCGACGACACCGTCGCCCGGCTGATGGATGGCGTTGCCATCGACATCCCGGATGCCGCCCTCAAGGCTGCCGTCGATGCGCAGTCTGAAACTGAAGCTGGCGCGGAAGCACCAGCGCAGTAGGCACGAGGCCCCGGGGTCGCACAGGTCGTCCCCACCCCGGATCGTCACCCTCGGGCTTGACCCGAGGGGTCTTCGCTTGAAGGCGTGTCCGTAAGTATAGAGCCCTCGGGTCAAGCCCGAGGGTGACGATCGGCGGGCGTCGATACACTCCCGGCTATTACGCCAACAGCCCCCGCACCATCTGCCTTGCTACCTTGCGCAGTTCCTCCGGGTCCCGCTCGATCCGTCCCGTAAGCAGCCGTTTCCAGATGAAGCCGGCCAGCAAATCGGCACAGATCCCGACATCGATGTCGGGCGCGAGTTCGCCTCGATCTATGCCGCGCTGGAAAATCTCCCCGCTCTGGATGCGTCGCTCGGCCGCGTAGTCCGCCAGTGACGCCTCCGCCGCTGCGTCACGCTGAGCCTCGGCCACGATGAAGCGAAACACCTGGCCCGCGCCCGTATCGCCCCAATGCGCGAAAACACCGGTCAGGAACGCGAACACGTCCCCTTCGACGCTGCCCGTATCCAGGTGGACCGAGGCCGGCTTCTGCCGGTGATAGACATCGAGCAGCAAGGCCGTCTTGCCGGGCCACCACTTGTAGATGGTCGGCTTACCCGCCCGGGCACGCTTGGCCACCGCCTCGATGGAGAATCCCGCGATCCCTTCCTCGGCCATGATGGCTTCGGCGGCCTCCAGGATTGCCCGTTCGGTTTCCGGATTTCGGCGCGCACCGATGGAGCGGCGCCGATCGTCGATGTCGTCTGCTGCAAGCTCGGTCATGCGGCCAATATGGTGCAAAAAGATTCCGAAGAAAAGGACTTGAACGAAACGTGCCGTTGCGTATATAACGAAACGTATCGTTTCATAGGAGATTGCAAATGCAACCCTCTCTAGCCGCCCGCCTTCGCATGGCGCTGGTCATGACCGTCTTCGTCTATCCGGTGGTCACGCTCTACCTCTACATCCTGATGCCGCTGACCACAGGCTGGGAAATGTGGCAGCGCAGCCTCGTCCTGGTCCCTCTGATGGCCACCACCATCGTCATGCTGATCGTTCCCTTTATTACCAAGCGTTTCGGCGCCTTCATCGCCGGCAAAAGGCCAATCAGCGCGGCCGCCTGAGCGCATTGGCCACGCCTGCTCACCGGGTCATCCCGCGAAGGTCGGCGCAAGCGGACCCACCCTCCCAACCTTCCCCATCAAGGGGGAGGTGCCGCCCGGTGGTCCGGGGCTCGATCTGGCCACCAGAGTGGAGCCGAACCTCCCCCTTGATGGGGGAGGTAGGAGGGGGTGGGGCCACACGCGCCGAAGCCACCACTTATCCAACTTATCCCCACTCCCAAAACCCGTGGCACACTCCTGCCCATCACTCCGCATGGGCGGCCTGCAGGCGAACAGTGGTGGGGTGAGCCGGGTGGGGGTTTTGCCTCTCCCACAGGTTCGCGTTTCGGCCGCAATAGGGCGAGCGTCCCCGGGGCCGCCGGAACGGTTCCA
>JAKFDU010000218.1:0-9713 GCA_036675975.1 Devosia sp.
AAGCCACCCCGTTGGAGACGCCAACCTTCGCAAAGCGGGCCGGCAGCTTTCGGGAGTTCGCTAAGGCTCGCTGAATGTCTCAAATGGGGCGCATTGCTGTCGGGCAACTTCCGCACATTAGGCGGACGCCCGGCAGGCTGGTGCGGCGCTCCATTCTGAGAGAACAATCTTATGCGCCCATGGAAAATGAAGTCATGCGCCCCCAGGTTAAATAGTCTCGTTTAATTCCAGATGTTTAGAGGATGGCGAAAGTGACTTCTTGCGGCCGCTTTCAGGTCGCTCGGTGCTGGGGAACTCAAGGATCGTTGGGGAAGGCGTAACCGAGCCCCCGCTTCCCTGGGTCAGGGTACCACCCGACCGGCACCGCAGGCTGATGGCTGACCGCGTCGTCACCAGCAGCTCGGCAGCGCCGGTGACGTGCCCCGCAACCGCGGCAAGGTCGCCGATGAGGCGCTCGCCGCGGCAGGGGCCGCTGAGCCATGAGGCGATTGCGGATCCAAGGCTAGGGGCGGAGGCTGTTCCGCTCTTCAACATCGGCGGCATAGGCATTGGTGTAATAGGTTGAGAAGTCCGGAGCGGTGGTCAGGCCGTTGCCGTTGGCGTCCTTCAGCATGCCCGCTTCGAACATGAACGCCCCGATCGCCGCCATCTTGGCCGGATCGAACGTGCCCAGCACGCCCTCGCTGGTCCGTAGATAGTTGCCCTCCACCAGCGCCTCGAGCGAGGCGACTATCAGCGCTCGGTCGGTCAGCACGTCGGCATTGGCAGCGATGATGATGTCGGCGGCGGCTTCGGGATGGTCCACGGCAAAGGCGTAGCCCCGCTGCGTCGCCGCGATGAAGGCGGCAGCCGTTTCCTGGTTGGCATCGAGATAGGCCTGGCTGGAGCCGATCAGCGTGGTGTGCTCATCCGGAACGCCGAAATCGGCGTAGCGGAAGGCGCGCTGCGCAGCGCCTTCGAGTTCGGCCTTGACCCCCTCCCAGGTGTAGACCTCGAGGGTGAAATCCACCGCGCCGTTGGCCAGCGCCTCATAGGCCGACGTGCCCAGCGTGACCGTCTCGAAAGCGCCCTCACCACCGTCATGGCGGATGATCGTACTGATCAGCGCCGTTTCCCAGTCGCTGCCGAAGCCACCATAGGTCAGCCCGTCAAGGTCTGCCGGGCGCTGGATATCGGTGCGGTCGGCGTTGAACACCACCCGGCCGGTCTCCGTCTGCGTCACAGCAAAGGCTGCGACGAGGTCTGCTCCAGCCGTGCGCTGCGTATAGAGACTGACCGACCCCATGATGCCGAAATCGGCCACCCGGTTGGCCACCAGCGTCCCGGCCGCCGTATCGCTATAGGGCAGGATCGTCACGTCGAGGCCCGCTTCGGCATAAAAGCCCTCCGCCTCGGCGACAAAGAGCCCGATATGGTTGGTGTTGGGCGTCCAGTCGAGCGCGATGCTGACGGGCATGTTCTGGGCGAAGGCGGGCGTCGCGGCGAAGCTGGCGGCCATCGCGATGGCAATGATCTGGCGGCGGTTGAACATGTCTATTGCTCCGGTTGCTGGGTGAGGAGGGTGTCGAGTATTTCGGCCTCGATATGGCTGGCTTCGGCCGAGACGCGGTGGCGGCGTGAACGGGCGATCGGCACGACGAATTCTCGCATGACGCGGGCCGGCCGAGCGGTCAGGGCGTAGATGCGGTCCGACAGGAACACCGCCTCGCGGACGTCATGCGTGATCAGCAAAGCCGTCCAGTTGTGGTGCGCCCACATGGTCATGAGCCAGCGCTGCATGCCGGTCCGTGTGAGCGCGTCGAGCGCTCCGAACGGCTCGTCGAGCAGCAGCATGGCGCGATCCTGCACCACGGTGCGCAGCAGCGCGGCGCGCTGGCGCATGCCGCCAGAGAGCTGGGCGGGATAATGCCGCTCGAAGCCATCGAGCCCGAATTCGGCAAAGAGCGGCGCCACCTTTGCCCGCGCGGCGCTGCGACTGACGCCCTGCACTTCGAGCCCGAGCGTGGTGTTGTCGATGATCCGCCGCCACGGCATCAATGCGTCGCGCTGTGGCATGAAGGCGAAGGGGCTTATGTTGCCCAGCGCCGCGCCATCGAAACGGATCTCGCCGCCATCGGCGGTCACCCCTCCGGTCAGCAAACGGAACAGCGTGGACTTGCCCGCGCCGGACGGGCCGAGGATGGAAACGAACTCGCCGCGCTTCACCTGCAGCGAGATACCGCCGAGGACGTCCATCCCGTCAAAGCTCTTGCGGATGTTGCTCAGTTGGAGCCGGATATCGCTCATGGGCGGCGGCCGTTATCGAGTTGCGACCACGGCAGGGCAAGGCGCTGGATGAGGATGGTCGCGCCGAACAGCACCAGGGTCAGCGTCGCACTGACCAGCACGGCCGCCAACACCAGGTCGGGCCGGAAATTGTTCTTGGCGTTGAGAATGTAGATGCCCAGCCCTTTGGCGGCGCCGGCATATTCGGCGAAGATGGCGCCAACCACTGCGTAGGTGATCGAGATGCGCAGCCCGGCAAAGAAATAGGGCAAGGCGGATGGCAGCCGGGCCAGCCGAAAGATCGTGGTCCGAGATGCCCCCATCGAAGCAAGCAGCGCTTCGATGTCAGGATCAACAGCATCATATCCCTGCACCAGCGCGACCAGCATAGGGAAGAAGGTGACCAGCGCCACCAGCATGATCTTGGGCGCCAACCCGAAGCCGAACCACAGCACGATCAGCGGTGCAATGGCCACCAGCGGCACGGTCTGGCTGATCACGAACACCGGCATCAGCGCCCGCCGCAGCGGCCGGAAGAAGTCGATGAGGATTGAGAACACGAAGGCCGCGGCCAGCGAGCAGGCAAAACCCAGCAGCGTGGCGCTGAGCGTGGGGATCGTGTTTTCCAGCAGAGCGCCGCGATGCTCGATGGCCTGGGCAAGTACGCGCGACGGCGCTGGCAGGGTGGTCGGGGAAATACCCGAGAAGGTAGCGTAGCTCTCCCAAGCCAGAACCAGCACACCCACCGAAGTCAAGGATGGGAGAACATTGGCGAGCAACATCGAGAATGGGCGCGCGGGGCGCGGCGGATTGGACATGGCGGACCTGGGAGCGCGAAAGGGGTGCCGCGCTAGCGGCGCGACGGGCTATTCGCGGATACCGTCAGGTCGATGGTCACATGGCCTTCGGGCGGCCCGAAGCGACAGAGCGCGGCCTCGATGGTCGCAAAGACCGCGCCGGCGTCGCCATCCAGCCTCGTGCAGAAGTTTTTGGCGCGGCCGAACACGCCCGACTGCTTGAGAAAGTCGATGCAACCATAGATTTCGTCCATGTGATCGTCGGTGCCCATCACATAGAGCGAGAACTGGGCGGCGGCAGGCATGGCGGTGACCGGCGCCGCGCTGACGGCGTCGAGGGCCGAGGCCTTCCTTTGCTCCAGCGGCTCGCGTGGGCCGCCATACTCGGTCGTGTAGCAGATGGCGTCGTCCGGCTCGCCGGGGCAGCCGCGCGACAGGGTGGCATGGAGTACACAGTGCTCGCCGCTGCGCGCCGCGGCGACGAAGAGGTCGCGCATGGCTGGGAACAAGACCTCCGGCGCCCCCACCAGCAATGTCGAGAGGTCGTCCGTCTGGATCTGCAATCGGTCCCGATAGGGATCGAGCGCTGTCAGTGCGTTGAGGATGATGCCGACAAAATTGCCGGCCATGGGATAAAGGGAAATCTGTGCGCCAGAATACATCGCCCGCCTCGCTCCGCTGGTATTACCCAGATCAGCTAATAGGGTTTGAAGGCTTGTCGCCCGCGTCTCAGCCCCGGCTATACGGAGCACCCCTGTGGATGGCGCATATCAATCACATGGCCCACGGCGGCGCAAGCCCTTCGATCTCGCAGAAGCGACCGCGGGTCAGTGCGGTGGCGCAATGGTTTGTCGCCACCGCCAATGTTGCCTCAGCCGATCTTGCCGCCCAGTTCGTCCGCGATATGGATGGCAATGATCTCGTCGAAACTGGTTTCGCCGACAAAGCCGAGGCTCTTGGCGCGGCGGGCTTCGAAAGCCTGCGGCCAACCCGCGACGATGCGGGCAATGGTTTCATCCGGCTGACGGCGGATCAGGGCGGTCGCCTGTGATCCGGCAACACGCTCAAGCGCCGCGATCTGCTCGCCGACAGTAGCGGCGAGCCCCGGCATGGTCAGGTTGCGCTGGTTGCCCAACGCGGCCGTGTCCATTGCCGCCGCATGCAGCAGGAAGCCGACTGCGGCCCGCGGGCTGGCAAACCAGTGACGCACCGTTTCGGCGACAGGCAACAGAGCCACCTGCCCCGCCAGCGGTTCGCGGATGATGCCCGAGAAAAAGCCCGATGCCGCCTTGTTCGGCTTGCCTGGCCGCACCACGATCGTTGGCAGGCGGATGCCGATGCCATCGACAAAACCACGCCGTGAATAATCTGCCAGCAGCAGCTCGCCGATGGCCTTCTGCGTGCCGTAACTGGTGAGCGGGGTATGCTCATGCGTATCGCTGATAACGTCCGGCAAGGGCTCGCCGAACACCGCGATCGAGGAGGTGAAAACCAGCCTGGGTCTATAGGGCACGGCCTTCCCGGCCAGGCGAATGGCCTCCAGCAGATACCGGGTACCGTCCAGGTTGATACGGTAGCCCTTCTCGAAATCAGCTTCGGCCTCGCCGGAAACGATGGCAGCCAGGTGGAAGATCAGGTCTGGCCGGTCAGCGATCAATTGCGCCGACACGTCCGGCATCGAGAGATCCACCGCTGCCGCCATGACGGGAATGGTGGTCGACGGAACCTCCGGCGCCACGACATCGGCCAAAGCCAGGCTGGTAATGGACCGGCCGCCGACCTGCCCGGTCGCCAGCAGCGCTGCCACCAGCTTGCGCCCCACCATGCCGGCAGCGCCGATCACCAGTACCTTCATGTCGCTCCCCCAAATCGCCCTGCTCCGACGAGCTTAGCGTGTCGGCGACAATGCGGCACAAAATAAATCGGCGCCCTTCTGGACGCCGATTTTGCAGAGCATGACGGGCCGTGGCTATCCCGCCACGTTGCGCTTTAGTTGAAGCGGTAGCGGACGGTGCCGCGCACTTCATGCGCCCAGTTGTTAGCGATCGTGTACGGGAACGCGGCCGTCGCATTGGAGATGCTGGAGATATAGAGCGCGCGGTAGCCGACATCAGCAACGACCTGACCGAAGTCATACCCGACGCCGACCATGCCGGCGGCGGCAAGGCTGGTATTGCTGTCGCTGGTGGTAGCACCGAGCGGATCGGTGACGGTCGACCTGTTGAAGGCCACGCCGGCGCCGGCGCCGACATATCCGAACGTGCCACCTGCCGCACCGTAGTCGCCATTGCCGAAGCCAAAATCATAGTAGGCGTTGGCCAGTACGACCGTGGAGCGCAACGACAGGGTGTGAACACCGTCTTGCAGCGGCGGGTTGGCTATCGCCGGAACGGTGGCCCGCATGCCGTCATTGGCGAGATAATCACCGGTCACGTCAAAACGCAGCCCGGTACCTGTTTCATAGCCGATACCTGCGCCGACCGAGTAGCCATAGCCATAGCCATCGATTTCGAAGGTCGCCGGCACGGTCGGATGATTGACATGGGGCGCCCACAGCGCGTTCAGCCCGGCGCTGCCGCGCAGGTAGAACGAGCCCGACACGCCGTAGTCGACATCGGGAATTTCGATGATAGGCGGATAGTAGGGCATATCGGCGGCGATTGCCTGTCCACCAATGACAGCGGCTCCTGCCACCGTCATCGTCGCGATGAACTTACGCATGTGAAAACGTCCTCTGGGTTGCCACGACACGGGTCGATTGCAAACCAATATCGGACAATTTCCTTAAAGGGCGCTTAACCTAAAAATTTAACCCTAACGAGAGTAGAACGGCCCGCGCTATAGTTAACCAACAGTAAAGCTCGACGATATCTGGCTAGGCTACTTGAAGTATTGCAGCCTCGATCTGGGAGACCACTGCGCTGACCAGCGAGGCATCATCGGCCTCGCCCATGACGCGGATGACCGGTTCGGTGCCCGAAGCCCGCACCACCAGCCGTCCCCCACTGCCGAGCATGGCCTGTCCGTCGGCGATGGCGGCAATGACCTGCTTGTGTTCGAGCGGCTTTCCGGACTTGAACTTCACGCTGCGCAGCAGTTGCGGAACCTTGGTGAAGCGCGCGCAGATCTCGGAAACACTGCGATCCGCCTGCTTGAGCACGGCCAGCAATTGCAGGGCCGCCACCAGGCCATCCCCCGTGGTGGTGAAATCTGAGAGAATGATATGGCCGGACTGCTCGCCGCCCACATTGAAGCCCTTGGACCGCATGGCTTCGAGCACATAGCGATCGCCGACCTGGGTGCGTTCCAGCGTAAGGCCCAGCGAGGTCAGGTAGCGCTCGAGACCCAGATTGGACATGACCGTGGCGACGATACCGCCGCCAACCAGCATTTCGCGCTGTAGCCAGCTCTGGGCGATCACGGCCATGAACTGGTCGCCATCCACCACCTCGCCCTTCTCGTCGATGATGATGACGCGGTCGGCGTCGCCATCGAGCGCAATGCCTATATCGGCACGCACTTCCTTGACCTTGGCCGACACCGCCTCGGGGGCGGTGGAGCCGACCTTGTCGTTGATGTTGAAGCCGTCGGGCTTGTCGCCGATGGTGAAGACCTCGGCGCCAAGCTCCCACAGGGCGACCGGAGCGACCTTGTAGGCCGCGCCATTGGCACAATCGAGCACCACGCGCAGGCCGGCGAGATCGGTGCCGCGCGGCAGCGTCCGCTTGGCATATTCGATATAGCGGGTGCGGGCTTCCTCGTCGCGATAGGCGCGGCCGATCTCGCGACCATGCGCCAGAAGCCCGGTCATGTCGCTATC
The DNA here is from genome assembly GCA_036675975.1 of Devosia sp. Classification (GTDB taxonomy): domain Bacteria; phylum Pseudomonadota; class Alphaproteobacteria; order Rhizobiales; family Devosiaceae; genus Devosia. Next base: position 6,883 of record JAKFDU010000218.1, read on the forward strand.
GATCAACCGTTCGATCTCTTTTTCGACTTCGTCGCTGAGCTTGTAGCCGTCGGGACGGAACAGCTTGATGCCGTTGTCCTCAAAAGGGTTATGCGAGGCCGAAATCATCACGCCCAGATCGGCGCGCAGCGAGCGGGTCAGCATGGCGACAGCCGGTGTCGGCATCGGTCCGAGGAAGTAGACATCCATGCCCACGGCGGTGAAGCCGGCGCCAAGCGCACTTTCGATCATGTAGCCGGAGCGGCGCGTGTCCTTGCCGATCACGACGCGATTGCGATGGTCACCGCGCACGAACTTCGCCCCGGCCGCCATGCCGACGCGCAGCGCCAGTTCCGGCGTCAGCTTGTTGCCATTGGCCAGGCCGCGAATTCCGTCCGTACCAAAATACTTGCGTACCATAGCGTCCTGTCCCCTGATCCCGGCGATTCCGGTCGCGTCGGATAATACCACTTTTGGGCGAAATAGCGGATATCGCCCGCATGCAAAAGGGCCGCCTCACGGCGACCCTCGCTTATCTGTTGATGCCTCAGCTGTTGGGCTGCGGCTCAAGGCCCGGCTCGGGCGGCGCGTCGGGACGCTTCTTGCCGGCCTTGCCGGCCGAGGGAACGCCGCTGGCCTTGTTGGACGGGCCGCTATCGTCCGGACGGGTAGGCTGGACGCCGTCCATCAGCGCGCGCAGCTCGTCGCCGGTCAGCGTCTCGAATTCGAGCAGCGCCTGGGCGATCGCCTCCCACTGGTCGTGGTAGGTGGTGAGGATTTCCTTGGCCGAAGCCTCGCCATCCTCAATCAGCTTGCGCACTTCCTGGTCGATGATACGGGCAGTGTCATCGGACATGTGCTGCGACTGCGTCACCGAATGGCCCAGGAACACCTCCTGGTCATTGCTCTTGTAGCGCACGCGGCCGAGCTTCTCGCTCATGCCCCATTCCATCACCATCGAGCGGGCGAGATTGGTCGCCATCTGGATGTCGCCGGACGCGCCTGACGTGACCTTTTCCGGCCCGAACTTGATGATCTCGGCCTCGCGGCCACCGAACAGCATGGTGAGGCGGGCCAGGGCCTTCTCACGGCTGAACGAGTAGCTGTCGCTCTCGGGCAGGGTCATGACCATGCCCAGGGCACGGCCGCGCGGGATGATCGTCGCCTTGTGGATCGGGTCGATGCCCGCAACCTTGAGAGCGATGATGGCGTGGCCGGCTTCGTGATAGGCGGTCAGCTTCTTCTCGTCCTCGGACATGGCCATGGTGCGGCGCTCGGCGCCCATCATGATCTTGTCCTTGGCGTCTTCGAACTCGGCATGGGTGACAAAGCGCTTGTTGCGCCGCGCCGCCATCAGGGCCGCCTCGTTGACGAGGTTCATGAGGTCCGCACCGGAGAAACCGGGCGTACCGCGGGCCAGGACCTTCAGATCCACGTCGGGCGCCAGCGGCACCTTGCGGACGTGCACCTTGAGCACCTTCTCGCGGCCGGAAACGTCGGGGTTGGGAACCACGACCTGACGGTCGAAACGGCCGGGACGCAGCAGGGCCGGGTCCAGCACGTCAGGGCGGTTGGTGGCGGCGATCAGGATGATGCCTTCATTGGCTTCAAAGCCATCCATCTCGACCAGGAGCTGGTTGAGGGTCTGTTCGCGCTCGTCATTGCCGCCGCCGAGCCCGGCGCCACGCTGGCGGCCGACGGCGTCGATTTCGTCGATGAAGATGATGCAGGGAGCGTTCTTCTTGGCCTGTTCGAACATGTCGCGAACGCGGGAGGCGCCGACACCGACGAACATTTCAACGAAGTCCGAACCCGAAATAGTGAAGAATGGCACATTGGCTTCGCCAGCCACCGAACGGGCAAGCAGCGTCTTGCCGGTGCCGGGAGGGCCGACCAGCAGCACGCCGCGCGGAATACGGCCACCCAGGCGCTGGAACTTGCCGGGATCGCGCAGGAATTCAACGATTTCCTCGAGGTCCTGCTTGGCTTCATCCACACCGGCAACATCCTCGAACGTCACCTTGCCATGGGTTTCAGTCAGCAGCTTGGCGCGCGATTTGCCAAAGCCCATCGCGCCGCCGCGGCCACCGCCCTGCATCTGGCGTATGAAGAAGAACCACACGCCGATGATGACGATGAAGGGCAACCACGACGACAGCAGGATCGACCAGAACGGGCTCGATTCCAGCGGACGCGCGGTGATCGAGACGCCCTTGTCCTCGAGACGGTTGATGATTTCAGCGCCCTCGGGCAGCACGGTTTCAAACCGGGTGCCGTCGCGCAGCGAACCGGAAACTACATTTTCGGTAATGGTGACGCTGGTGACGCTGCCAGCTTCGACATCGGTGACGAACTGGCTGTAGCTCTTGTCGGAAACCGATGTCGTGCGGGTCGAAGACTGAAAGACCTGGAACAGCCCCATCAGCATAAAGAGAATGACCAGCCAGATGGCGAAGTTGCGGAAGTTTCCGTTCATCAATCCTGTCCCGGAGATGCCTGCGCGGAGGGGGCGCGGCGCGTGTGCCGAATGTATGTCCGGCATTAGGGCGTTACAAGGGCAAGACCTGCGGCCGTTTGGGTGCCCCGTCCAGTCATAATGTCGCGATTGGGTTAATACGCGGTGGGGATTCAGTAGGTTCCATCGGACGTGCCAAAGCGCCGCCTGCAGCGCGGTTGTCGAATAGACGCATGCCAGGAAGGCGGCGGGCCGTATGCCAAGATGGCAGCGAGCCGTATGCCAAGATGGCAACGGGCCGTATGCCAAGATGGCAACGGGTGGACCCCGAGACGGCTTTCGCCTCGTAGTAATAAAATATGAGACGGAAGCCGTCTCGGAGTGCCGGTTTTTGGAA
>JAKFDU010000219.1:0-6230 GCA_036675975.1 Devosia sp.
TTCGGCCGCAATAGGGCGAGCGTCCCCGGGGCCGCCGGAACAGTTCCAAAAACCGGCACTCCGAGACGGCTTCCGTCTCATATTTACTTACTACGAGGCGAAAGCCGTCTCGGGGTCCGCCTTTGCGCACCGACCGGTGACCCCACCGGAGCGGTAATTTTGCGCGCCGATACGAGCCGAATGCGCTAGGACTGCCCCGCCAGCTTGGAGATTGAGATGCCGCTGATCGATAAACTGCTGATCCTGGCCATCGCGCTGCAGGTGCTGCTGACACTGGGCATCCTGGTGTGGATGAGCCTTGAGCGCGTGCCGCGAGTGGCGCGGGGCGAGATCGCCGTCAAGGACATTGCCGTCGATCGCAACGCCTATCCATTGCAGGCGCGGTTGCTGTCGAACAATTTCGACAATCAGTTCCAGTTGCCGGTGTTGTTCTACGTGGCGGTGCTGCTGGCCTTGTGGAGCGGCGGCGCGGGATGGGTCGAAGCGATCCTCGCCTGGCTGTTCGTCGCCCTGCGCTACGTCCATGCCGCGATACATGTGAGCACCAACCGGGTGCATCGGCGGTTCACGGCCTATAGTGCAGGCCTTGTGGTGCTGGCGCTTCTGTGGCTATGGCTCGTGCTGCGACTTATCATCCTAGCCCCGAGTGTCTGAATGCGCCTTCCCGGTCGCCTGTCCGCCGCCATCGCCGTGTTGTCAGATGTCGAAACGCGCAAGCGCCCGGTGTCCGAGGCGCTCAAGGCCTGGGGGCTGAACAACCGCTTTGCCGGCGCCGGCGACCGCGCCGCCATCGGCAACCTGGTCTATGACGCCCTGCGCCGTCGCGCCTCGCATGCCGCGCTGATGGGTAGCGACAGCCCGCGCGCGCTGGTGCTGGCAGTGGCAGTGCGCGACTGGAACGAGGACCCGGCGGCGCTGAGCGAGAGTTTTGCCAGCGACAGCCATGCACCCGAAGCGCTGAGTGAAGAGGAATTGGCCCGCGCCGTGGGCGAACTCAACGACGATACCCCGGGTTGGGTGCTGGCGGATGTGCCAGAATGGCTGGCTCCATCGCTACAACGCAGCTTTGGTGACAACTGGATCGCCGAAGGCCAGGACATGGCCGGGCGGCCATCGCTGGATCTCCGCACCAACACGCTCAAATCCACACGCGAGCGGGTGATGAAATCGCTTGATCGGTTCGAGCCGTCAGAGACCGCCATCTCGCCTGTCGGCGTGACCATTCCTGCCGGGCCGCGCGATGCGCGGACGCCCAATGTCACCACCGACGAGGGCTATCTCAAGGGCTGGTTCGAAGTGCAGGACCAAGGCAGCCAGATCGTGGCGGCCCTGGCGGGCGCTCGGCCGGGCGAGCAGGTGCTCGACCTTTGCGCCGGGGCCGGCGGCAAGACCCTGGCGCTGGCGGCGGCGATGATGAACAAGGGCCAGATCTTTGCCTATGACAGCGATCGCAACCGGCTGGCGCCGATCTACGACCGCCTGAAGCGCAACGGCGCGCGCAACGTGCAGGTGCGGGCGCCGCAACCCGGCGCATTGGATGACCTGGTGGGCAAGATGGACCGGGTGGTGATCGACGCGCCCTGCACCGGCACGGGCACGTGGCGGCGGCGGCCCGACACCAAATGGAAGCTGACCCCGGAATTGCTCAGCCAGCGCATGGGCGAGCAGGCGGCAATCCTTGCCGAGGGTCAGCGCTACCTCAAGCCCGGCGGCACGCTGGTCTACATTACCTGCTCGATCCTGCCCGAGGAGAACGACGACCAGGTCGCGGCTTTCATCGCTGCCCATCCCGGCTTTGCGTCAGTGGCGGCCGAGGAGCTGTGGCAGGCGGCATTCGGAACCGCCCTGCCCGCCGGCCTCGAAACCAGCCGTGGCGGGATAGCGCTGACCCCGCGGCTGACCGGCACGGACGGGTTCTATTTCAACGCGCTGCGGCGGACCGCATGACCTTGTCGCCAGACAATCAGGAGAGTGGCGTACCGCTCTGGGGCTTTGCCGCGGGCGCCGCCGTGCTGATCGCAGCGGCATTCGCTGCGGTGTGGTTCATGTTCCCGGCGCCCGACACCAGGCACGACCTGGTATCGCCCTCAGGCGCTGTCCGGATCGAACTGGGAGAACTCTGCGGCGATGCCGGGTGCGACCGTGTCGCCATCCTCGACGTCGGGGGCGTCCGGACGGGATGCCCGCTGGCCCTCGAAGGCAATCGGCCGCTCTTTGCCGACGTGACAGCGGCATGGTCGGCCGACGAATCAAGCGTCGATCTGAATTATGTGGCCATCGATGGTGGCACCGGGTCGTTGGAGATCAAGCGGTCAGACTGCATCATTGGCCAGTAGCTGAAACTCAACGGTGGGCAGCCGCGTTCAGCTAACAGTGCATCCAGCCTCGCGTGACCTTCATGACCCTGCCGTCTCTCGCCGACTACAAGACCCCTCGCCCCTGGCTCACGCTGGGCATCTTTCTCGTCGTGGTGATCGGGGTTGGGGCCCTGATCGGTACCCAGTCTGTGCCCGGCACGTGGTACCAAAGCCTCGCCAAGCCGCCGTTCAATCCACCAAACTGGATCTTCGCGCCGGTCTGGTTCACGCTTTACGTGATGATTGCCGTCGCCGGCTGGCGCATCTGGATGGTGGACCCACGCAGCGGCGCCATGAAACTCTGGTTTGCGCAGATGGCGCTGAACTGGGCCTGGTCGCCGGTCTGGTTCATCGGGCAGCTGCTGTGGCCCGCCTTTGCCATCATCGTCGCCCTGCTGGCACTGATCGTGGCGTTTATCCTCGTGGCAAGGAAGTACGATACGATAGCCGCATGGCTGTTCGTTCCCTACTTGGCCTGGGTGAGTTTTGCGACGCTGCTCAACTTTTCCATCGCCGTCCTCAACTAGGCCAGCACAGGCTCGAGACGTTCGCGCCTTTCGAGGCCGCGCGCCCACCGCACCATCGGTTGCTCCAGCAGGTAGAAGCTCAGCGTCGCGACGACCACGCTCACGACGATTGCAGTGGCGCTCGACCAGAGCCAGATGCTCCAGCCCTCGTCACCGCCGGTCTGGAAACTGGGCGGCAGCAGCCGCGCCATCAGGCCGATGATGAGGAAATGCCAGATATAGATGCCGAAGGATATCTGGGCGATGAAGCGCGAGACACCATTATCAAGCAGCCGTCCAGCCATCGCCGAGGATGGCAGCGCCACCAGCGCCATGCCCACGGCAAGCGGCATCCAGGGATAGCCATAGGGAACACCAAGAAAGCCGAAGCCTTCGGTAAGACCGCCCATATGAGCGGCCATGAGCCAACCGGCTCCCCCGACCGCCAGAAGGCCGAGCAGGTCGAATACCCAATGCCGCAGGGCGGCCAGCCTCACTTGGACGCCGGCGGCAAGTGCCCCCAGCGCGAAAATGGCGAAAAACCCAATTGGATTGAACCGCGGCATCCAGGCCTTGGCTCCGCCCACAAGGCCATGATCCCAGCCGCGCTCGACCTCGTCGATCGGCGCCCACTGCACCACCAGCCAGTGAACGGCCAGCACGGCAGCAATGACGCCCAGCCAGGCCAGCCGCGCCGGCCAGAGGCGGAGACCAGCGGCGAACAGAATGGCCAGGCAGAAGGGCAGCAGCAGGTAGGACGTCACCTCGAAGCCGATGGACCAGAGCGGGCCATTGTTATCGACCGGAAACAGCGTCAGCCAATGCCAGTCGCTGACCAGGAGGAATCCGGCGAGAAAGCGGATGACGTGTTCGACATCGAGCGGAGAACCGCTGACGGTGATGCTGAACACCAGGCTCACGATGAGGGCGAGCCAGAAGCCGGGCAGAATGCGGGCAGCCCGACGCAAGGCATAGATGCGCAACGAGGGCATGGGCTCGCCGCGATCGAGCGCCAGCCAGAACGGCCGCGCCAGCAGGAAGCCGCTGAGCACGAAGAAAATGGAAACCCCGAAGCTGCCCATTACCAGGAAGCGCATGACCGGCTCGGCCAGGTCAGGCACGTTATTCAGGTCCATGCGGAATGCCAGATGATGCAACAGCACCATCACGCAAGCGGCGGCACGCAGGAAATCTGCGCCAAGCAGTCGCTGTTGGGTCAATCGAAAATCCTGTGCGATTTGCGGCGCAAACGTGCCGGGCGCGTCGTTCGTTGCGGTCAGGCAGGCATGCTCTCACCGAGTGGCTTGCGATTTTCCAGGCCTCGCGCCCAGTTGATCACCGGCAGTTCCAGCCAACGCCAGGACAGCGAGGCAATGACCAGGGTGATGGCCGTGATAACCGCGCTGGCCACGACGAACTTGGTGGGATCGGTCATGGTGCCATGGAAGATTTCGGGCACCCAATAAAGGCGAACCAGTTCCAGCACAAGGTAATGCCAGACATAGATGCCGAACGAAATGCGGGCGAGCCAGGACACCAGGGGGTTATCGAGGATGCGCCCGATAAGCAGGCTGGACGGCGCCGTGGCGAGCGCCAGTCCAACCATCAGGTGGAAGGTCGGGAACTGGTAGGGCACCTGCAGCCAGCCATAGAACTCGCCACCGCCCCGCAGGCCCATGACCCACACGGAGCCACCGGCGACCACAAGCGCGGCCGCGGCCACGACGTCAAAGATGATCGAGCGGAGACGCGCAATAGTGACCTGAACGCCTGCGGCGAGCGCGCCGGTGGCAAACATGGCGAAGAAACCGAAGGGATTGAACCACGGCATCCAGACCTTGGCGCCGCCCTGTAGCCCGAAGTCCCACCCCCTCCGGAGAGGATCGACATGCACATTGTTATAGAACAGCCAGTGAGCACCAAGGGCGGCGGCAATGACTGCCAGCCAGGCGAAACGCGCCGGCCAGCCGCGCAGGTGGCCCCGCGTCAGCGCAAAGAGGGCAAGGAAACCCAATGGCAGCATGACGTAGGAGCTGACCTCGAAGCCGATGGACCAGAGCGGACCGTTGACCTCGACCGGGAACAGCGTGGTCCAGTGCCAGTCGCTGACCAGCAGCAGCCCGGCGGCATAGCGCAGCCACAGCCAGCCATCGACGGTAGCCTCAAAGACTGTCACGCTGAGGATGAAAGTGACCGTGAGCGCCAGCCAGAAGCCTGGCACAATGCGGGCGGCCCGGCGCAGTGCATAGATGCGCAGCGACGGCATGGCTTCACCGGCGTCGAGCGCCAGCCAGAATGGTCGGGCCAGCAGGAAACCGCTCAGCACGAAGAACACACCCACACCAAAGCCGCCAGCACTGTTGAACACGTGAATGAAGGGGTTGGAGCCCAGTTCGCTGCGAGAATCGACGCGTTGGGCCAGATGGTGGAAGAGCACGATCAAGCAGGCGCTGGCGCGGATGAAGTCGGCGCCATAAAGGCGGGTCGTGCTCGTGTTCATCAGGTCCTCCCGGCGCGCCATTCGGCGTCTCCCGCAAACGATACAGGTGCCACTGTTGGCGCAGCGCTGCAATCCTCGTCTGCAAGGGTTACCCTTGCGGAATCTGCCGCGCGGCGATAATGGCTCGCCATGCAAAGCACAGACATGTCCGACCGCCCGCAATCGATCCTCATCGTCGACTTCGGATCGCAAGTCACCCAGCTTATCGCGCGTCGTATTCGCGAGACGGGCGTCTATTGCGAAGTTCATCCCTTCAACAAGGCCGAGGCCGCCTTCGAGGCGATGCAGCCGAGGGGCGTGATCTTCTCGGGCGGCCCGGCTTCGGTCACCGACGAAGGCAGCCCACGAGCGCCGCGGGCGATCATCGATTCCGGCCTGCCGATCCTGGCCATCTGCTACGGCCAGCAGACATTCTGCCTACAACTGGGCGGCAAGGTCGAGGGTGGTCACCACCGCGAATTTGGCCGCGCCGATGTGGAAGTCCTCGAGCCCAGCGCGCTCTACGAGGGCATATGGGACGTCGGTGGCAAATACCCCGTCTGGATGAGCCATGGCGATCGCGTCACCGAGCTCCCCGAGGGCTTCAAGGTCGTCGCAACCTCGCCCAACGCGCCCTTTGCCATCGCGGTCGACGAAGCGCGCAAGCGCTACACCACCATGTTCCATCCAGAAGTGGTGCACACGCCCGATGGCGGCAAGCTGCTGGCGAATTTCGTGCACAACATCGTCGGCCTCAAGTCCGACTGGAACATGTCGGCCTACCGCGCCAAGATGATCGAGAAGATCCGGGCCCAGGTCGGCAGCGGCAGGGTGATCTGCGGGCTGTCGGGGGGCGTCGACTCTTCGGTTGCCGCCGTGCTGATCCAT
>JAKFDU010000220.1:0-1840 GCA_036675975.1 Devosia sp.
AAGCCCCTGCCACTCCCCCGGATCATGCGCGTGCTCAATTCTGCCGCCGCGGGTCGGCGGCTGGCGCGGCGCGCGGTCGGCCTCCAGGCCGCCGTGACGCTGGCGACAGCGCTGGCCTGCCTGCTGTCCGGGCAGGAGGCCGCCCTCGGGGCGTTGCTGGGGGGCGGTGCGATGACCCTCGGCAGCCTGCTGGCCGCATGGGGGGCCTTCGCAGGCGGGGTGGAAGGCGCCGGGATGGCGCTGGGGCGGTTGCTGCTCGGGATGGCGGCGAAATGGATCGTGGTGGTCGTCGGGCTGTACCTGGCGATCGCGGTAATGCACTTGCCGGCCCTGCCGGTACTTGCCGGAGCGGCGCTGGCTGCACTGGCATTCCTGATGGCGGCGAAGCTTTGGACGTGAATGTTGTGGACCTGAGGATGGATGCGTGAGTCCGGAAAAGAGCAGCGGCGGTCTGACCGAATACATCGTCCATCACCTCACCCATAACACCACGCAGGTGTCGGGTTCGACCTTCCACGTCGACTCGTGGGTGATCGCGCTCACCGTCGGCCTGCTCGGCTGCTTCCTGCTGTGGACCCAGGCGCGCAAGGCGACCGCCGGCGTCCCGTCCAAGCCGCAGGCGTTCGTGGAAATGGTGGTCGAGTTCGTCGACAGCCAGGTCAAGGACACCTTCCATGGCGACCGCCGCTTCATCGCGCCGCTGGCGCTGACGATCTTCGTCTGGGTGGTGTTCATGAACACCATCGACCTGTTGCCGCTGGACCTGCCGAGCGCCGTGATCAAGGCCGTCGCCGGCGAGGAAGCCGCGCACCACACCTACCTGCGCATGGTGCCGACCGCCGACATCAACACCACCTTCGGCATGTCGTTCGTGGTGTTCTTCCTGATCATCTTCTATTCGATCAAGGCCAAGGGCGGCTGGGGCTTCACCAAGGAACTGTTCACGGCGCCGTTCCATGCCCATGGCATCGTCGGCAAGGTCCTGCTGGCGATCCCGAACCTGTTCCTCAACGTGGTCGAGTACCTGTCCAAGCCGGTCAGCCTCGGCATGCGACTGTTCGGCAACATGTATGCGGGCGAGCTGCTGTTCATGCTGATCGCCGGCCTGTTCGCCTCGTGGGTCACCTTCGTGCCGGGCGTGTTCCTCAACGCCGGCTGGGCGATCTTCCACATCCTGATCATCCTGCTGCAGGCCTTCATCTTCATGGTGCTGACCGTCGTCTACCTGGCGATGGCGCACGAGCACCACTGATCGTTTTTTTTTAAGTCATCGCTTCACCGTTTTTCACTTCACTTTCCACGAACTGTTCTGAATCGGAGATCCACCATGGAATTCATCGCCAACGTCCAGGGCTTCACCGCCATCGCCATCGGCATCATCGTCGGCTTCGGTGCCCTCGGCGCCGCACTCGGCATCGGCATCATGGGCTCGAAGTTCCTCGAGTCGGCCGCGCGCCAGCCGGAACTCGTGCCGATGCTGCAGGGCCGCATGTTCCTGCTCGCCGGCCTGATCGACGCCGCGTTCCTGATCGGCGTCGGCGTGGCGATGATGTTCGCGTTCGCCAACCCGCTGCTGGCCGCGCTCCAGGGCTAAGCCGAAGCGCGGGCATTGCGCCCGCGCTGTTGCAGCAAGTGCCGCGGCTTGATGCCGCGGTGCCATTCGATCCGCAGAAGTTAGTTGTGCAGGCCACGACATGAATCCGAATATCACCTTGCTGGGCCAGATGCTGTCGTTCGCGATCCTCATCTGGTTCACCGTCAAGTTCATCTGGCCGCCGTTGATGGCCGCGATCGAGGAGCGCCAGCAGAAGATCGCTGAAGGCCTCGCCGCCGCCGACAA
>JAKFDU010000221.1:0-10710 GCA_036675975.1 Devosia sp.
GGACAGTCTCGTCAGGTCGGCACTGCACTTTCAGGTGGCGATTGCTGCGGGCTGCAGTGACGTCGATATTCTCGCCGCGCGTGCCGTCGAGCGGCTTTCACCTGAACAGCGGGCAAATTACGAGCGCGACCTGCCGCATTGGGCCCCGACGACGGCGGCGGGACCCGATCCGCGCCTCAAAGGCCCCTGCCTGCGATGGTAGGGACCTCTGATCTGATGCCTGTCGATCTACTGGAACACGCTGGCCCCGCGATCGGCCACGCCGACGAGGCTGCGGAATCCAGCAAACAGCTCGCGGCCCATACCGTAATGCTGGCTGCGCAGATCTTCGGTGGCCGGGGTGCGGGAGCGGAACTCCTTTTCGTCGCCGAGGAAGGTCAGCGTGCCCTCGTTGGCGTCAAGGCGGATCATGTCGCCGTCGCGGATCTTGCTGATCGGGCCGCCATCGACGGCCTCGGGCGTCATGTGGATGGCGGCGGGCACCTTGCCCGAGGCGCCGGACATGCGGCCATCGGTCAGCAAAGCCACCTTGAAGCCGCGATCCTGCAGGATGCCGAGCGACGGCGTCAGCTTGTGCAGTTCGGGCATGCCGAGGGCGCGCGGACCGGAGAAGCGGACGACGGCGATCATATCGCCATTGAGTTCGCCGGCCTTGAATGCGGCCTGCAGTCCCTCCTGGCCGTGGAACACCTTGGCCGGGGCCTCAATGACGCGGTGCTCGGGCTTGACTGCCGACACCTTGATGACCGAACGGCCGAGATTGCCGGTCAACAGCTTGAGGCCACCGGTGGGCGAGAAGGCCGTAGCGACCTTGGTCAGCACCTTGGGCAGAGCCGATTCCTTGGGCGCGGCCTCGAAGGTCAGCTTGTCCTCGATCAGCTTGGCTTCCACCGTGTAGTTGGACAGCCCATCGCCCCACACGGTCTTGACGTCTTCGTGCAGGTGGCCGCTTTCGAGCAGTTCCTGGATCAAGAAGCCCATGCCACCAGCGGCATGGAAATGGTTCACGTCGGCGACGCCATTGGGATAGACGCGGGCCAGCAGAGGCGTCGCGTCGCTGAGATCGCTCATGTCATCCCAGGTGACATGGAGCCCCGCAGCGGCCGCGATGGCGATCAGGTGCATGGTATGGTTGGTCGAGCCGCCGGTGGCATGCAGACCCACCAAGCCGTTGACGATAGCCTTTTCGTCGATGACGTGGCCGACCGGGGTGTAGTTGTTGCCCAGAGCGCTCAGCGACAGGGCGCGCACTGTGGCTTCGCGCGTCAGCGCATCGCGCAGCGGCGTACCGGGATTGACGAAGCTGGCGCCCGGCAGGTGCAGGCCCATGATCTCCATCAGCATCTGGTTGGAATTGGCGGTGCCGTAGAAGGTGCAGGTGCCGGCCGAATGGTAGGACTTGCTTTCGGCTTCGAGCAGTTCGGCGCGACCGACCTTGCCCTCCATATAGAGCTGGCGGACCTTGCTCTTTTCGTCGTTCGGAATGCCTGACGGCATGGGGCCGGCCGGCACGAAAACAGCGGGAAGGTGACCGAAGGTAAGCGCGCCGATCAGGAGGCCGGGCACGATCTTGTCGCAAATGCCGAGATAAACCGCCGCATCGAACATGTTGTGGCTGAGCGAAATGGCCGTCGCCATGGCGATGACATCGCGGCTGAACAGGCTCAGGTCCATGCCCGGCTGGCCCTGGGTGACGCCGTCGCACATGGCCGGCACGCCGCCGGCGACCTGCGCCGTGGCGCCGATGGCGCGGGCGGCTTCCTTGATGATGTCAGGGTAGAATTGGTAGGGCTGATGGGCACTCAGCATGTCGTTATAGCTGGTGACGATGCCCAGGTTCAGCGTCTTGTTGCCCGCAAGCGCCGCCTTTTCTGCCGGCGAGCAGGCGGCAAAGGCATGGGCGAGGTTACCGCAGGACAGTACGGCGCGGTTGACGCCGGCTTCGCGCGCGGCGTCGAGTCGGCCGAGATATTCCCGGCGGCTGTCGCGACTGCGCGCGGCGATGCGATCGGTGACATCCTGGATGGCCTGGCGGACAGACATGGTCTTAGCTCCTACTCTTTGCTGGGCACGTTCTCGAACCGGAAAAGTGGGGCCACTTTTCCTGAGAACGCGCCGTCTGGAGCCTTTCGTGGCCTAAGCGGTCAATTGGGGACCGCGAAGGGGACTCAAGGGCACCAGTAGACAGTGACGGCGTGGCCGGACCGCAAGACGGCACGAATGGGCATGTCCTCGATCGGACCATCACCCAGAGCCGTGTCGAGAACGTCGGCCTTTTCCTCCCCTTCGATGTGAAGGTACAGCCCGTCCGTGCGGAGGAGTCGCGGAAGGGTAAAGGTGATGCGGGGCTCGCCGGCGCCGGGCGCGCGGATGGCGATGGCCGGGCCTTCGGCGCTCAGCGCCTCGGCCAGGGTATCGCCGCCGGGGAAGAAGCTGGCCGTGTGGCCATCGCTGCCCATGCCGAGGACCACGGCGGCGAATTGTTCGGGCAGGCCGGCCAGCAGTGCATTGGTCTTGGCGACGCCGGTAGCGTCAGGCTCGTCGCCGCCCGAATAGAGCGGGAAGAAACGCGCGGTAGCCGCCGGGCCCTGCAGCATGCGTTCGTTGACCAGCAATGCGTTGGAGCGGTCACTGGTTTCGTCGACCCAGCGCTCGTCCACCAGGGTGACGATGACCTTGGACCAATCGATATCCTTGGTCTTGCCCAGCGCCTGGAAGAAGCGGCCGGGGGTCGAGCCGCCACTGACCGCGATGGCTGCCGTGCCGCGGGTTTCGATTGCCGAACGAATGCGGTCAGCGACCGCCTCGGCCAGTTCCTTGGCGAGGGTCGGCTTGTCGGCGAATGTGCGGCGGTCGAGCACGGTTTCCTGGGCCACTAGTTATCGTCCTCGTACCAGGTGCGGCCGTCGCGTTCGATGAGCGCGATGGCGCCTGACGGGCCCCAGGTGCCGGCGACATAGGCCTGCGGCGGCTCGCTGGAGCGGTCCCAGGCTTCGCGGATCGGATCGACCCATTTCCAGGCGGCCTCGAGTTCGTCGCGGCGCATGAACAGGGTCTGGTTGCCGCGCACTACGTCGAGCAGCAGCCGCTCATAGGCTTCCGGCGTCCGCTCGCTGAACGTCTGGGCGAAGCTGAGGTTCAAGGGCACTTCGCGCAGGCGCATGCCGCCGGGGCCGGGATCCTTGATCATCATCATCAGCTTGACCCCCTCGTCAGGCTGCAGGCGAATGATGAGTTTGTTGGCCCTGGGGGCGCCTTCGGCATGGTCGAAAATGGAGTGCGGGATCGGCTTGAACTGGATGCAGATTTCCGAGACGCGGTTGGCCATGCGCTTGCCGGTGCGGAAATAGAACGGCACCCCCGCCCAGCGCCAGTTTTCGACTTCGGCCTTGAGGGCAACGAAGGTCTCAGTGCGGCTGCCCTTCTTGTCGTCGGGCAGCTCGTCCTGGTAGCCGGCGACCGAGGTGGTCTCGGACTTCACGCCCTTATACTGGCCCCGCACGGTGTTCCTCGCCACGTCACCATTGGTGATGGGCTTGAGCGCGCGCAGCACCTTGAGCTTTTCGTCGCGCAGCGCGTCGGCGTCATCAGAGGCCGGCGGCTCCATCGCCACCAGGCACAGCAGCTGCAGCATGTGGTTCTGGATCATGTCGCGCAGGGCGCCGGACTCGTCGTAATAGCCGCGCGTGCCGGCGCCGACCGATTCAGCGACAGTGAGCTGGACGTGGTCGATATGAGCCGAATTCCAGATCGGCTCGAACAGCGTATTGGCAAAGCGCAGGGCCAGCAGGTTCTGGACGGTCTCTTTGCCGAGGTAGTGGTCGATGCGATAGACCTGATCTTCCTTGAAGATCTTGGCCACGCCATCGTTGATTTCCATCGAGGAGGCGAGGTCGTGGCCCAGCGGCTTTTCGATGATCACGCGCGCATCGCGGCGATAGAGCTTCTTCTTCTGCAGGTATTCGGCGATGGGCTCGAACAGGTCGGGCGCCACGGCAAGGTAAAAGGCTCTGACAACCTTGGGGTCGTCGCGCAGAGCCTTGCCCAGATCGCCCGAGGCTTCGGGGTTGCTGGCATCGACAGGCACATAGGAGAAGATCTTGATGAAGCGGTCGATGACCTTTTCGTCCTGATATTCCTTTTCGACGAACTGGATGATGGCATCATGCGCCGACTTCTGGAAATCGGCGTCGCTGAGCTTGGACCGCGAAGCGCCGATGATGCGGCTGGTTTCGTCGAACTGGCCGTCCTTGAAGCGGTGATAGAGCGCAGGAATGAGCTTGCGCTTGGTCAGATCGCCCGTGGCGCCGAACACCACATAGTCGAAAGGCTGGACGGGAATGATACGGCTGGACACTGGGCTAGTCCCTGGTTGAGGCGAGGTTCAGGCGGAAAAGTTCTGCTTGGCGAGGATGACGGCGCCATGCAGCGGTTCGAATTGCGGCAGGGCGACGAAATTGCCGTAGCGCTTCTGCAGGATGGGGAACAGGCGCGCGCCAAAACCGCCGACAATGGCCATGACGTGGGCATTGTGGGCCTGGAACCAGCGCACATAGGTGTCGATATAGCCCAGCTCGATTTCCATCATCTTGTAGGCAACGGGGTCGCCCTTGTCGTAATGGTCGAAAAACAGCGGCATCAGCTTGCCGTATTCGGCCGGGGCGCGGCCGATAAGGGCATCGTCACAGCCTTCGGTCCCGTCGCGGCTGAAGATCTTGAGATCCATGGCGGTGGCGAAGGACCAGGTCATGGCTGCCTGGTTGTCGCCACCAAGCGCTGCGATCACCGCTTGGGTCAGAGGCGAGGCCTCGACCAGGCCGTCCTCAGCTTCGACGGAATAGCGGGCCAGTTCGCGGCCAAGAATGGCGCCGCTCATCTGGTCGCCGATCTGGAAGCCCCAGCCGCCCGCCTGGTGGCGCTTACCATCGACGATGGACATGGCAGCCGAGCCAGTGCCAACGATGATCACGCCGCCTTCGCCGCCGCCAAGGGCGCCCGCATGGGCGATATCGATGTCGTCATAGACCTTTACCCCGGCAAAGGGCCATGGGCGCGCGGCGAACTCGGCGCGGGCAGTGTCCATGCGGCCGCCAGCCATGCCGAAGCAGGCATAGGTATTGGCGGTTTCGGAATAGTCGAGGCCCGCGGCCTTGAACACATCGCGCGTGCCGTCGCTGATCGCCTTGTAGGCCGGCTCGCCGGCATCGATCTGCAGATTGGAGCGGCCGTTCTTGACTTCGGCGAGCGTCACGAGATTCTCGTCGGCCAGGCGCACGCGGCAATTGGTGCCGCCGCCATCAACGCCAAGATAGTACCTGGGCACGCGGGGATTCTCCATTAGTCTGGAGGGATTCTAGGGTGTCGTTTCGGCGCGGACCATAATGCGAAAGCTGCTAAGACGAAAGTAGAATAAGCCACAAAAACGCCCACCAATGGCACCTATGCATGGCTCGCGTGCGCGGGTGGCGCAACCGGTTCGGGTCTCGCGCCTTTTGCATGGGATGACCGCGGCGGCGGACGGTTAGGGAGAGCATCGCGATGACACGACACGTGCTGGTTCTGGGCGGGGCCCGATCGGGCAAGACGGCCTTTGCCGAACAGCTGGCGATCCGCAGCGGCAGCCGACCGGCATACCTGGCCACCGCAGAAGCGCTCGATGCCGAAATGCGTGATCGGGTGGAAAGCCATCGGGCCGGCCGCGCGGCGCGCTTCACCACGATCGAGGAGCCCCTGGCGCTGCCCGAGGCGCTGCTGCGGGCGTCGGCCGACCATGACGTAATCCTTGTCGACTGCCTGACGCTGTGGATCACCAACCTGCTGGTGGCCAATGACGACGTGGCCAAGGCGGTGAGCGAACTCGGGGCAACGCTGGTGCAGCTCAAGACCAGCAAGGTGATCCTGGTCAGTAACGAGGTCGGCCTCGGCATCGTGCCCGACAATGCCATGGCCCGCACCTTCCGCGACCTGGCGGGTGCGGCGCATCAGCGGCTGGCGGAGATCTGCGACGATGTGCATTTCGTCGTGGCCGGATTACCGATGACGCTCAAGGGTGAGGCGCCGGGGCAGCCGGAAACGCGGATCCATGAGGCTTAGGAGGAGGGGTTTTAGCGGATACCCCCTCACGGACTCACCTTCGCCGCCGCTCAAGCAGCCCAAATCAGCAACGCCACCACCACACTCACCCCCAGCAGCACATTGAGCGTCGACCGATACAGCACCAGCGCGCGAAGAATGTCGCTGCCCACCAATTCGGACTTGCCATCGCCAAAGCTGGGGAGGTCGACCACCTCGCCATCGTAGCTGCGTGGGCCACCGAGCCTGAAGCCCAGCGCGCCGGCAAAGCCGGCCTCCGGCCAGCCGGAATTGGGCGAGGCGTGCTTGCGGGCGTCGCGCCGAGCGATGGCCCAGGCGCTGCCGGGGCTCGCATGGGGGGTGATGAAGCAGGCGGCGGTGATCAGCACGGCGGTGAGGCGGGCCGGGAGCCAGTTGACGATATCGTCGAGCTTGGCGGCGGCCCAGCCATAGTCGCGGTAGCGCTCGTTCATATGCCCGATCATCGAATCGGCGGTGTTGATGGCCTTGTAGAGGGCAATGCCCGGCAGCCCAAGCAGCACCAGCCAGAACCACGGTGCGACGACGCCATCCGAGGTGCTTTCGGCCAGGGTTTCGATGGCAGCGCGGGAGACGCCGGCCTCATCGAGTGCCTGCGGGTCGCGGCCGACAATATGGCTTACGGCCTCGCGGCCGGCATCGAGGGAGGTGCCAAGAGCGTCGGCAACGGCCTCGACGGCGCGGCCTAATTCCTTTTGCGCCAGGAACGGCGTGGCGACCAGGATTTCGAGCACCCAGCCGAAAGGCAGCCCGCGCAGCAATTGCTGGATGACCAGCGCGATGGCAAGCGTCACCAGCAGCAGCACGGCGAGGGTGAAAATGCCGGCCTCGCGGCGCTGGCGGGGCGTGCGCTCGCGCTTGTCGACGCCGCGCTCCATGAAGGCGATGAAGCGGCCCATCCAGATGACAGGGTGACCAACGAGGTCCGTGAGGCGCTGCGGGTAGCCGAGCCAGCGTTCTACGAGAAGCGCGAGGGGAGCGATGAAGGCGTGCATCAAGTCACCTGTTCGGCCAGCGCCAGCAGCGCGTCGATATCCAGGTGCTTTTCAAGGTGGGCGGCGAGGTCGTCAAGGGTCTGCTCGATGCTCGCCTCGTAAGCGAGGTCAGGGCTGCCGACATTGCCCAGGAAGGCGCCGCGGAAGGCATCGGCAGCGAAGAGACCGTGCAGATAGGTGCCGGCAACCCGGCCATCGGCGCTGATGGCGCCTTCGGCTGCACCGGCGACCTGCGCAAAGGGCTGGTTGCGATCGGCACCCTCGGTCACGCCCATATGCATGTGATAGCCGCTGATTGGCGTGCCCGAAGCGAGATGGGTCGCCTGCTGCACACGCAATTGCTTGACCGGCGTCAGCACGGTCTCGACATCGAGCAGCGCCAGTCCATCACTGGTGCCCGGTGCGCCTTCAATGCCGTCGAGGTCGGCGATGGTGCGACCCAGCATCTGGTAGCCGCCGCAGATGCCGAGCACCCTGCCCCCGGCCCGATGGTGAGCCAGAATATCGATATCCCAGCCATTGGCGCGCAGGGCGGCAAGATCGCCGCGCGTGGCCTTGGAGCCCGGCAGGATGATCAGGTCGGTATTGCGCGGCAGCGGTTGGCCGGGCTCGACGAGGATGACATTGACGCCAGGCTCGGCGCGCAGCGGATCGAGGTCGTCGAAATTGGCGATGCGCGGCAGCCGGGGTACGGCGATGGTGAAGCCTCCCACACGGTTGGCGGCGTAGCTTTCGAGGGCGAGGACGTCCTCGGCCGGCAGTTTGGCGGCAGCGGCAAACCATGGCACCGGGCCGAAGCATGGCACGCCGGTCCGCTCGGCGATGAAGCGGATGCCATCGGCAAACAGCTCCGGATCGCCCTGGAACTTGTTGATGACAGTGGCGCGGATCAGCCTGGCATCATCAGGATCGATGACGGCGAAGGTGCCGACGATCGAGGCGATGACGCCGCCGCGATGGATGTCTCCGACCAGGGCCACCGGCACCTTGGCGGCCCGGGCAAAGCCGAAATTGGCGATATCGTTGGCGCGCAGATTGACCTCGGAGGCGCTGCCGGCGCCTTCGACGAGAACCACATCCACGTCGCCAGCAAGCTCGGAGAAAGCTGCGAGAACTTCGGGCAACAGCTTGGCGCGTTCCTGCCAGTATGCTCGCGCCGACATGGAGGAGCGGCGTTGCCCGCGCACCACGACCTGCGAACCGGTCTCCTGCTCGGGCTTGAGCAAGACCGGGTTCATCGCGGTGAGGGGCTCGCGCCGTGCCGCCCGGGCCTGGAGCGCCTGCGCGCGACCGATCTCGCCGCCATCTGAAGTGACGGCAGCATTGTTGCTCATGTTCTGCGGCTTGAACGGCGCGACAGACAGGCCTCGATTGGCCAGGGCGCGGCAGAGGCCGGCGACCAGCAGCGACTTGCCGACATCGGAGCCGGTGCCCATGAACATCAGTGACTTAGCCATGCCAAGCCTTATGCCGCATCAACGACATGGGCGTAAGAGCCCATGACGCGGCCAATGACGGCACCCAGCGGCGGCAGCGCCTCACCACGGGCATCGGTTGCCGCAAAGAGCGGCGTGAGGCGGGATTGCTTGGCCGAAGAATAGTGAAATTCGTGGCCGTTGAGGTGGCCGGGCCAGGGCAGGTCGCCGGACTGGATGAGGCGGCGATAGCCAAGGATGCGCTTGGGGCGATCGATGCGCGTGGTGACGGGGAGCAAGCCGGTCATCTGGTGCCCCTGCCCTGCCTTGTCGACCAGGGTTTCTCCCAGAACCATGAAGCCGCCGCACTCGCCATAGAGCAGCGCGCCGCGGTCGCGAGCGGCGAGGAGGCCGGCCCTGAAATCCTCGGCAGCGGCCAGCTTTTCGCCATGCAGTTCGGGATAACCGCCCGGCAAAAAGACGGCGTCGGCGTCACTAGGGGGTGCTTCGTCGTCCAGGGGCGAGAAGAAACTCAGTTCGGCGCCCATGGCGCGCCATCCGTCGAGCAGATGGGGGTAGAGAAAGGCGAAGGCGTCGTCGCGGGCAATGGCGATGCGCTGGCCCAGAGGTGGCAGCGGCGCCGCGTTGGTTTCGGCCGCGACGATAGGTGTCGCCAGTGCCTCCAGTCGGAGCAGGTCGACATAGCTGCCAATGGCTTCTGCGGCCGTATCGAGGAAGCTGTCGAATGCTGCGACTTCGCCGGGAAGGACAAGGCCAAGATGGCGCTCGGGGATAGCCAAGTCGGCATCGCGGGGGATCGCGCCGAGGCAGGGAATTCCGGTGGCAGCCAGCGCCTCGACCAGCATGCGCTCATGCTTCATCGAGGCGACGCGATTGAGAATGACGCCGGCGATGCGCACACCGGGACGCCAGTTGGCGAAGCCGGCGACGAGCGGGGCCACTGACTGGCTCTGCCGCTCGCTGTCGACCACCAGCACGACCGGCAGTTCGAGCAATTCAGCTAGATCGGCGGTGGAGCCGGTATTGTCGGCGGCGCCATCGAACAGGCCCATGACGCCCTCGACCAGCAGCAGGTCAGCGCCGGTGGATTGCGTGGCGGCGAGGGATTTGAGGCGGCCTGGGCTCATCGACCATGGATCGAGGTTGACCGCATCGCGTAAGGCAGCGCGGGTGAGGAACGCCGGATCGATATAGTCCGGGCCGGTCTTGGCTGGCGCAACGACGCGGCCACCACGACGCAACGCGGCCAGCAGGCCGAGCGTGATCACGGTTTTGCCGGAGCCCGAACGCGGCGCGGCGATGACGAGGCCTTTAGCCAAACACATGCCTCCGCGCCTCGCCCACATACCAGTCGAGCGACTGCCGATAGGCGCTGACCGGGCCGAGTACGACGATGGCGGGCGTGGGCACATCAGTCAGTGTGTGGGCCTGGGCCAGCGTGGTCTCGATGATCGATTGATCAGGGGTCGCGGCGAAAGACACGATGGCCAACCGATCTGCACCATCGCGGCCGGCGGCGAGCAGTTTCTGCGCGATGGAGCCCAGGTGTTTGACCGCCATGAACATGACGATAACGGGCGCGGCA
Organism: Devosia sp.; assembly: GCA_036675975.1. Classification (GTDB taxonomy): domain Bacteria; phylum Pseudomonadota; class Alphaproteobacteria; order Rhizobiales; family Devosiaceae; genus Devosia. The sequence goes on from JAKFDU010000221.1 coordinate 10,128, forward strand.
GTGGCGACCGCATTCCAGTCGACGCCGCCGGGTACGGCGCCGCTTTCGTCATGGCCGGTGAGGAAGATCACCGCTTGGTTGGTGTCGCGATGGGTGACCGGAATGCCAGCATAGGCGAGGCCACCCAGGCCGGACGAAATGCCCGGCACGATGCGGAAACGGATGCCTGCGCGTGCCAGGGCCCCGGCTTCCTCGCCGCCGCGGCCGAACATGAAGGGGTCGCCGCCCTTGAGGCGCAGCACCCGTTTGCCTGATCGGGCGAGATCGATCAGTTGCAGCGAGATGTCGGCCTGCTTCGGCGATGGCTTGCCACCGCGCTTGCCGGCAAAGAGCTTCTGGGCGCGGCGCGGCGCCATGGCCAGCAGGTCGGGCGAAACCAGCGCGTCATGCACGATGACGTCGGCCTGGCCGAGCGCATGATAGGCCAGCAGGGAGACCAGGCCGGGGCCGCCCGGACCGGCGCCGACCAGCCAGACGGTGCCCGGCTCGAGCAAGGGAAAATCGGCCCGGTCGAGCGCGGCGAAATGGCCGCGGCGGGCGGGACGGCGGATCCAGTCAAACATGGGGGCACCATGCTGTTCCA
>JAKFDU010000222.1:0-2777 GCA_036675975.1 Devosia sp.
CCTGCCGATGAGCCGGGAAGAGATGGACCAGCTGGGCTGGGATAGCTGCGACATCATCATCGTCACCGGCGATGCCTACGTCGACCACCCGTCCTTCGGCATGGCGATCATCGGCCGCCTGCTGGAAGCCCAGGGCTTTCGCGTCGGCATCATCGCCCAGCCGAACTGGCAGTCGAAAGACGACTTCATGAAGCTCGGCGAGCCCAACCTGTTCTTCGGCGTGGCCGCCGGCAACATGGACTCGATGATCAACCGCTACACCGCCGACAAGAAAATCCGTTCGGACGACGCCTACACCCCCGGCGGTTTGGCCGGCAAGCGCCCCGATCGCGCCAGCCTGGTCTACAGCCAGCGCTGCAAGGAGGCCTACAAGCATGTGCCGATCGTGCTCGGCGGCATCGAGGCCTCGCTGCGCCGCATCGCCCATTACGACTACTGGCAGGACAAGGTGCGCCACTCGATCCTGATCGACGCCTGCGCCGACATCCTGCTCTACGGCAACGCCGAGCGCGCCGTGGTGGAGATCGCCCAGCGCCTGGCCTACGGGCAGAAGATCGAAGACATCAGCGACATTCGCGGTACCGCCTTCATCCGCCGCGATACGCCCGAGGGCTGGCTGGAGATCGACTCCACCCGTATCGACCGCCCGGGCAAGATCGACAAGATCATCAACCCCTACGTCAATACCCAGGACACCGCCGCCTGCGCCATCGAGCAGGAGAAAGGTCCGCTGGAAGACCCCAACGAAGCCAAGGTGGTGCAGCTGCTGCCGCACCCGCGCCTGGAGCGCGACAAGACGGTGATCCGCCTGCCGTCGTTCGAGAAGGTGCGCGGCGATGCGGTGCTCTACGCCCACGCCAACCGTGTGCTGCACCTGGAGACCAACCCGGGCAATGCCCGCGCGCTGGTGCAGAAGCATGGCGAGGTGGACGTCTGGTTCAACCCGCCACCCATCCCCATGACCACCGAGGAAATGGACTACGTGTTCGGCATGCCCTACGCGCGGGTGCCGCACCCGGCCTACGGCAAGGCGAAGATCCCGGCCTACGAGATGATCCGTTTCTCGGTCAACATCATGCGCGGCTGCTTCGGCGGCTGCACCTTCTGCTCGATCACCGAGCACGAAGGCAGGATCATCCAGAACCGCTCGCACGAATCGATCCTGCACGAGATCGAGGAGATGCGCGACAAGGTGCCGGGCTTCACCGGGGTGGTCTCCGACCTCGGCGGGCCGACCGCCAACATGTACCGCATCGCCTGCAAGAGCCCGGAGATCGAGCAGCACTGCCGCAAGCCGTCCTGCGTGTTCCCCGGCATCTGCGACAACCTCAATACCGACCACAGTTCGCTGATCGAGCTGTACCGCAAGGCCCGTGCTCTGCCCGGGGTGAAGAAGATCCTGATCGCCTCCGGCCTGCGCTACGACCTGGCCGTGAAGTCGCCGGAGTACGTCAAGGAGCTGGTCACCCACCATGTCGGCGGTTACCTGAAGATCGCCCCGGAACACACCGAGCGCGGTCCGCTGGACAAGATGATGAAGCCGGGCATCGGCACCTACGACACCTTCAAGCGCATGTTCGAGAAGTACTCGAAAGAGGCGGGCAAGGAACAGTACCTGATTCCCTACTTCATCGCCGCCCACCCGGGTACCAGCGACGAGGACATGCTCAACCTCGCCCTGTGGCTCAAGCGCAACGATTTTCGCGCCGACCAGGTGCAGGCCTTCTACCCCTCGCCGATGGCCACCGCCACCGCCATGTACCACTCGGGCAAGAACCCGCTGCGCAAGATCACCTACAAGAGCGATGGCGTGCAGATCGTCAAGAGCGAGGCGCAGCGCCGCCTGCACAAGGCCTTCCTGCGCTACCACGACCCCAAGGGCTGGCCGCTGCTGCGCGAGGCGCTGGAACGCATGGGCCGCAGCGACCTGATCGGGCCGGGCAAGCATCAGTTGATTCCGTTGCACCAGCCGGCCACCGACGGCTACCAGAGCGCGCGGCGCAAGAACTCGACGCCAGCGGGCAGCAAGAAGCTCGGTGGGGCCGCCTCAGGCAAGGCGATGTTGACCCAGCACAGCGGCCTGCCGCCACGCGCCAGCGACGGTGGCAATCCCTGGGACAAGCGCGAACAGGCCAAGGCCGCGGCCTTTGCCAAGAACCAGCAGGCGGCGAAAGAGCGCGCAGGTGCCGGCAAGGGCAAGAAACCGGCGAAGAAGCCGGTGGCGCCGCGCTAGTACAGCCTGTCGCGGCTAAAGCCCCTCCCACAGGTCAATAGCGAATCTGTGGGAGGGGCCGGGCGGCGTTCCGCTTTAGCCGCGAGCTTATCTGCTGTCAGATTCTATGAGTGCCGCTTAGCTGCCATAGCGTTTGTAGGCTTCGATGGCCAAACCGCTGCCGATGCTGCCGAAGGTGTTGCCTTCCACGTGGCGGGCGTTCGGCAGCATCGCCGCCACGCTCTGGCGCAGCGCCGGGATGCCGCTGGAGCCGCCGGTGAAGAACAGCGTATCGACCTGCTCGACGCCCACCCCGGCATCGCCGAGCAGTTGCGTCACGCTGGCGCGGATGCGCGCCAGTAGCGGCTCGATGGCGTCTTCGAACAGCCCGCGGCTCAGCTCGGCGACCAGCCCCGGCTCGATGCGTGCCAGCTCGATCGGCCGCGCGTCCTGTTCGGTCAGGGCGATCTTGCTGTCTTCCACCTGCATCGCCAGCCAGTGCCCGGCGCGCTGCTCGATCAGCTGGAACAGGCGGTCGATGCCGGTCGGGTCGAGGATGTCGTAG
>JAKFDU010000223.1:0-23718 GCA_036675975.1 Devosia sp.
GTCACCCCGACCGGGCCATGAGGGGCGTGGTGACGTTCGCGGAGGGTGGAGGGCACATGCTTTCCTCCCCGCCGACCTGCACCTCCCCCTTGCTGGGGGAGGCTGGGAGGGGGTGCGGGAGCCACGATATTGTGGCCCAACTACCCCCATCCCTGATCCCTCCCCACAAGGGGGAGGGTGTCGACTGGGTCAGCTGGGCCGCGCATCATGGCTGACGTGAAGCCTCCGTCCCATCCCTGGACACGCTGGCTAACCATCACCGGTTTCAGCCTCTTCGTCCTCGCCTGCGCCGGTGCCATCCAGCTCAGCTCGGCCATAACGGGCATCGCCACCGCGCTCCCGCCGACGCCCGATGTTGCCACGCTCCCCGTCTCGGTGGCCGTGACCGACCGCGACGGCCTGTTGCTCCGCCCCTTCACCACCGCCGATGGGCGCTGGCGCCTGCCGGTGGAGCAGAACGCCATCGACCCGCGCTTTATCAAGATGCTCATCGCCTACGAGGATCGCGGCTTCGCCGGGCATAACGGCATCGCCTGGACCTCCATGCTGCGCGCTGCCGGACAATTCGTCGGCGCTGGAGGCCGCGTCGTTTCGGGCGGTTCGACGCTCACCATGCAGGTGGCGCGGCTGATCGAAGGTGAGCCGACGCGCAATGTCTGGGGCAAACTGCGCCAGATGGTGCATGCCGATCAGTTGGAGCGCGAGCTCAGCAAGGACGAGATCCTCCATCTCTACCTGACGCTGGCGCCCTATGGCGGCAATATCGAGGGCATCCGTGCCGCGAGCCTGGCCTATTTCGGCAAGGAGCCGACGCGGCTGACCACCGCCGAGGCGGCGCTGCTGGTGGCACTGCCACAATCGCCTGAAGCGCGCCGGCCTGACCGCGATCCGCAGGCGGCGCAACGCAGCCGCGACATGGTGCTCGACCGGCTGGTGGCCATGGGCGCGCTGTTGCTCGAGGATGCGGTGGCCGCCAAGCGCGAGCCCGTGCCGACAGCGCGCCGCGACTTCCCCATGCTGGCCGCCCACATGGCCGAGCAGGCGGTCAAGGCGCAGCCAACCGCGCGCTCGGTGACACTCACCATCGACAAGCGCCTGCAGGATGCGCTGGAGCATCTGGCGGCGGGCCGTGCCCGGCTGATCGACCCGAGAGTGTCGGTCGCCATCGTTGCCGCCGACATCGAGAGCGGCGAGGTCCTTGCCTCTGTCGGCTCGGCCGGTCTCTTCGATACCCAAAGCGCCGGCTTTGTGGACATGACCAGTGCCATCCGCTCTCCAGGATCGACGCTGAAGCCGCTGATCTATGGGCTGGCCTTCGAGCTCGGCCTCGCCCACCCCGAAAGCCTGATCGAGGACCGGCCCACGGCATTCGGCGCCTATGTCCCGGTCAATTTCGACGGCTTCAATCGCGGCACGGTCACTATCCACGATGCGCTGACCGAGTCGCTCAACATTCCGGCGGTGGTGGTGCTCGATGCCGTCGGCCCCGCGCGTCTCGTCTCGCGCCTGCGTCGCGCCCATGCCGATCCCCGCCTGCCAGTTGATACCGCCCCAAGCCTCGCGGTGGGTCTGGGCGGTGTCGGCATCACATTGCGCGATCTGGTCTCGGTCTATGCCGCCATTGGCAATGGTGGGGAGCCGGTCACCCTGCATGACGGCATCAAACCGCAAGAAATCTCCGGGCTTGCTGCACCCGTGCTTGATCCGATCGCGGCCTGGTATGTGTCCGATATCCTGGCTGATGTCCCGCCGCCGCTCAACGGCTCGCCCGGCCGCATCGCCTACAAGACCGGCACCTCCTATGGCTATCGCGATGGCTGGGCCATCGGTTTTGACGGCAAGACCGTCATCGGTGTGTGGGTCGGCCGGCCCGATGGCGCGCCGGTACCGGGCCTTTCCGGCATTGTCGGCGCCGCGCCGATCCTGTTCGAGGCCTTCGACCGGCTCGGCGATCGCAAGGCGCCATTGCCGCGAGCGCCTCAGGGGGCGGTGCTGGCGTCCAACAGCGAATTGCCCACGCCGCTGCGCCGTTTCCGCCATCCCGATGAAGACATGGTCGCCCGCGTCGCCGCGCCTGAGATCGCCTTTCCCGGAGATGGCGTGGATGTCGACCTGGGGCTGGCCGGGGCCGATCCATCCCCGCTCATGGTCAAGGTGCGCAACGGCGTCCCGCCCTTCATCTTCTTCGCCAACGGCGCGCCCTTCGGCCGACCCGAATTCGCCCGCCAGAGCCTGTGGCAACCCGATGGCCCCGGCTATGTGACGCTCTCTGTCGTGGACGCTGAGGGCAGGGCGGATACGGTGACGGTGTTTTTGAACTAGACGTGCAAACGGGCCCCGCGGGGCCCGTTGCGTTTCAATTGTCTTGATGCCTAGAACCCGAAGACCGTGGTGACGCTCGACTGGCCGTCGCCGTTCTGCACGCATTCGCCATTGGTGTTTTCGCCGAACTGGAACAGGCCGCAATTGTTGTTGTTGCCGTTCTGGTGGATCGTGCCTTCGTGGCCGTTGCCCTCCTGCACGATCAGGCCATGGTTGCCCGAGCCGTTCTGGTTGAAGCCGGCGGCGTTGAAATTGCCGTTCTGGCTGGCATTGGCACCTGATGAGGACAGGCCCTTCATCAGCGAGAAGAGCTGCAGGCCGGTGCCGAGCGCCTGCTGCTGATCCGGGTCGGTCGGGGTGAAGCTGATTGACACCTGGCCGGCGGCCATGGTGGGGGCGGCAAGGCTGGCGACGCCGATGACAGCGGCTGCGACAGCGGCAACGAAGGTCTTGGTGAACTTGGTGGTCATGGCGTCTCTCCCTGAGGGTCTGGTTGGCGTTTGCTGGGTGTTCCAGCCGATGACCTGAGATTAGGGGGAGCCGACTGAACCGAGCCGGAGCGGGATGTTCAGAATGCGTTCAGCGATTTTTGCTGGGAGCTTGCAGTCGTCTCCCTCCCCCTTGTGGGGAGGGTTCAAGGGTGGGGGTGGGCCACGCGCACCGAGGCACCCCCACCTCATTCCCTCCCCACAAAGGGGGGCCGTTCGGGGTTGCGGAAGGCCCAAAGACACACAAAGCAAAAGGGCCCCGATTTCCCGGAGCCCTTTCAGCAGCCTAGATGGTGTGGTTTCAACGCAGGCTCGCAATGTCCTGGTCGCAATCGATCTTCTTGCCGCCGGCGGTGACGTCGAAGACGACATTGTAGTTCGAGCCGGCATTGATCAGCACCTTGCCGAGCGGGGTGGCTTCGTTGGCATTGGCGGTGAAGTAGCCGCCCTGGCTGATATTGGACGAGCCGCCATTGCCGGAGCTCTGGATAGCGAAGCGGTATTCGCCACTCAGCGCTACCGGGCTCAGAATGGTGCCTTCGAGCGCCAGCATGCCGCCTTGGGTGCTGGTGGCGATGCCGCATTGGGTGTCGCCGGCAGAGTTGGCGAGACCGGCACTGGCCGCCAGGGTGGCGACGACGAGGCCGAGGATGATGGCGCTGCTGCGCCGGGATGGGATGGTCATGGCTTCCTCCTGAAGTCGGGGTGGGGCAGGCGAGCCGGAAGGGGTTGGCCCTTCCGGCTATGGGCAGCTCACGTCAGGAGCCGATCAGGGGCAGGCCTGGACGAAGGCCGTTACGTTGCCGGCGCCGGCCTGGGTGACATTGGCGTTGCAGCCATTGCCGACCTGGACACCGGCAGCGACGTTGCCATTGCCGTCCTGGGTCAGGACCGCGGTGTGGTTGTCGCCGAACTGGCCGACGCCGGCAGCGTTGTTCCAGCCGTTCTGCAGCACGTCGCCATAGTTGTTGTTGCCCTGCTGGCCGATGGCGCTGACATTGTTGCCGCCGGTCTGGTTGGAAACGCCGGTGTTCCAGTTGCCGGTCTGCTTGACGCCGAACTTGTTGTTCCAGCCGAGCTGGCTGCCGCCGGCGGCGTTGCCGAAGCCGAACTGGTCGACGAAGATGTCGTTGGACATGGCGGGGGCGGCCGAGGCAGCGATGGCGACGGCGGCGACTGCGGTAATGATGAGCTTGCGGATCATTTTGGTCTCTCCTGTCTTGGCTGCACTCGGTGCTGAGCGCTTCTTGCCGATGACACGAGGATTAGCGCAGTGATTTGGAACGGCTTCTGAGTGGCGAGTTCAGACTCCGTTCATCGACAAGGTAATCGTGCGGTCGATGCCGATTGCATCAAGAAAATCGGCGTCATGGCTCACCACCAGCAGCGCCCCGTCATAGCCGCGCAATCCAGCCTCGACCTGCTCGATGGCGTGAATATCGAGGTGGTTGGTCGGCTCGTCGAGGATGAGCAACTGCGGCGGATGATTGCCGCCAATAGTGCAGGCGAGCCCCGCCCGCAGCATTTCGCCGCCGCTCAGCGTACCGACCAATTGCAGCGCCGCATCGGCACGGAACATGAAGCGGGCCAAGGCCGAACGGCAGGTATTCTCGTCAGCATCCGGGTTGAGTGCTCGAAAATTGTCGCGGATGGAGAGCGCCGGGTCGAGCAGGCTCACGGTCTGATCCAGCATGGCATAGAGCACCAGTATCCGGGCCACACCCGCGCTGGCGACCAAGCCGCCGGTCAACAGGCGCAGCAGCGTGGTCTTGCCAGATCCGTTTGGGCCCGTGATGGCCACCCGCTCGGGGCCGGTGATGTTCAGCGACAGATCGCGGATGATCGGCGGTATGCCCTCGGGCCCGCCGCTCAGGGCATCGGCCTGCAACACTGTTCGACCCGCGGGCAGGCCGGTCGGCGTCAGCGTCACCGATAGCGGCGTGAGAATTTCGACCTTGGCCCGGGCATCGCTTGCCGCTTCCGCGGCATCGCCACGCAGGCGATTGGCCAGACGAGCGCCTTCGCCGCTGGTATTCTCGGAGTTCTCCTTCATGCCGCCAAGCAGGATCTTGGGAATGTCACCCTTGGCCGCCTTGCGCTTGCCGGCACTGTCCTTGCGGGCTTTCCTTTCGGCCACTGCCTGGATCTTGCGGTCGATCTCGACGACCTTGCGCTCCGCCGTGCTGAGTTCGTGCTGGGCGGCCGCCAGTTCGAGGGCCTTGCGCTCGGCATAGTGATCCCAGTTGCCGCCATAGCTGGTCGCGCCGAGCGTGGTCAGTTCGACGATGGCATCCATTTCGCGCAGCAGGGCGCGATCGTGGCTGACGACGATCGCTGCGCCACGCCAGTGATGCAGCAGATCGACCACCGCTCGCCGCCCTTCGGCGTCGAGATTGTTGGTCGGCTCATCAAGCAGGATGATATCGGGCGCGGCGAGGATCAGCCGGGCGAGCGCCAGCCGTGTGCGCTGCCCGCCACTGAGCGTCGACAATGGCCGCTCGGGTGCATAGGCCGAGAGGCCAACCTCCGCCAATGCGGTATCGATGCGGCCGGGCAAGGTCCAGTCCGCCTCCCCGGCATCCTCGACACTGCCTTCGCCGCGTTCAAAGCGATCAAGCAGCGCCAGTTCCTCGGCCACGCCCAGATGATCGGCGACGGCATCTCCCGGCGCCACCTGCACCGACTGGTCGAGCATGCCGATGCTGCCCTGGATCGTCACCGATCCACCGGCAGGCTGCAGGCGGCCCGCAATGATGCGGAGCAGGGTGGATTTACCCGTGCCGTTGCGGCCGATCAGGCCCGTTCGTCCAGTGCCGAACGAGAGATCGAGACCGGTGAAAAGCGGCTGGTTATCTGATGTCGAATAGCAAAGCTGATGCAGTGAAACGGAAGCGGGCATGAGCGGAATCCAGGTGAGCGATGCGGGCGAGGCAGTCGTTCAGCGAGAATTCCATTGGTACCGTCCGGTCAGTGCTGCGGATGGCGTGAAGATAGGGGAGGTGGCGGGGATGTCAAGTTTGGGCACTCGGTGCCCAGCTGTCACCCCACCCTCGGTCCCTCCCCATCGGGGGGAGGGAGGCGCAGGTTGCGATGCTGGTGTTCATCGTCTCCCTCCCCTTGTGGGAGGGATCAAGGGTGGTGGTGGGTTTAGGCAAAGACGAAGGAAATTAAGCCAGATAGCGCCGCTTCAAATGCGCCTTGAAGAAATCCGCATTCAGCGGCTCCCCCGTCGCGCGGGTGATCAGGTCCGGGGTCGACCAGCGCGAGCCCTGCGTCCAGATATGCTCGCTGCGCCACTGGTTGACGCCGCCAAACTCGCCCCTGCGGATGTCGTCGCGCACGCCTGGCTGCGCCTTCTCCAGCGCCGCCCATTGCTGCGCCGCGATCATCGCGCCCAGTGTATAACTGGGGAAATAGCCGAAGGCGCCGCCGGGCCAGTGCACGTCCTGCATCGGGCCGTCCTTGGGGTCGAGAATCGTCGAGATGCCGAGATACTCGGTCATCTTGGCGTCCCAGGCTTCGGGTATCTGGCTGGCTTCCAGCTTGCCGTTGACCAGGTCCTGCTCCAGTTCGTAGCGCAGGATGACATGGAGCGGGTAGGTGACCTCGTCGGCGTCGACGCGGATATAGCCGCGCTCGACGAAGTTGACCTCGTTGAGGATATCGGCGATCTCCCAGCCTGGAATGGCGTCCTCGCCCAGATGTAGGTGCACGAGTGGCAGGGTGAATTCCCAGAATTCGGGGCTGCGGGCGAGCTGCATCTCGACGAACAGGCTCTGGCTTTCGTGGATGCCCATGCCGCGCGCCTTGCCCAGCGGCCAATGCGACCAGTCCTTGGGCAGGCCCTGCTCATAGAGCGCGTGACCGGTTTCGTGCAGCACGCCCATGAGGGAGCTGAGGAACTCGTCGGTGCGGTAGCGTGTGGTCATGCGCACATCGGTCGGCACGCCACCGCAGAAAGGGTGGTGCGACACGGCCAGCGAACCATGAGTGAAATCGAAGCCGACAGCCCGCATGGCGGCCAGGCCAAGTTCGCGCTGCTTCTCGATCGGGTAGGGGCCATTGAGTGTCTTGCGCGGACGCTTGGCGAGACGTTCCTCCTGGGCGGCAAGGGCCTCGGGGACGAAACCCTTCAGAAAGGTCTTGAGATCGTCGAACACCGCGTTGAGGTCGGCGGTTCGGTTGCCCGGATCGTATTGCTCCATGAGAGCATCGTAAGGCGCGAGCTTCAGCGCCTCGGCACGCAGCTGCGCCTCTTCGCGCACCAGCGCCACAACGCCCTCGAGGGCCGGCAGGAAGCTGTCCCAATCGCCCTTGGCGCGCAGGTCGCGCCACAGCTGTTCGGAGCGCATGGTGGCAGTGGTGCGGCGCTCGACGAACTCGGTCGGCAGGCAGGTGGCGTTGGTGTATTGCCGCTTGAACTCGGCCAGCGCCAACCGCTGATCCTCGGTCTCGGGTGTCGCGGCGTCGATCCAGTCGGCGATTTCAGGGGCGGTCGCCTGCGCGTGGTACATGCCGGCAAGGTTGGACATGGCTTCGGCCCGTTTCTCGCCCCCGCCCACCGCCATGTGTGTGGCTTCGTCCGCGCCAAGGATCGATAGCGCGTGCTCCAGCGCTTCGAGCTTGCGGCCGAGATCATCGAGTTTCTGGAAGGACATGCGGGCTACTCCGGAGTTTGACCAAGGTCTTTCACAGAGCGCAATTTCGATCAAGTCGCCGGGCGCCGATGCGTTATGCTGGACCCATGACTGACGACAGCACCATCAAGATCCGCCCGCATAGCGTCAACGGCGTCATGGTCGATCAAACCATGCTGCTGCCGAGCGCCGAGGCCATCGTCCGCCAGATTCTGACCGTGCCGGTGGGCGAGACGCGCTCGCTGGCCGAGCTGCGCGAGGCTTTGGCGCAGCAGTATGGGGCCGAGGCGACATGCCCGGTAACGACGCAGCGCATGATCAAGGTGGTGGCTGCCAGGTCGGTCGCCGACCATCAGGCCGGCCGCCCGGCTGTGCCATTCTGGCGGGTGGTCGATCCGGATAAGCCGAATGGCCAAAAGCTGCCCGGTGGGCGCGACTTTATCCTGGCGCGCCGCAAGGACGAGAAGGCCTAGCCATAAAATGGGGAAGAGGCGCAGCCGGGGGGACTGCGCCTCTGGGAGGCGGCCGGATCTGTTCTGGAACCGACCGGGCAGGGCCTCCTGGCACCTGCCGGGGAGCCCCGACGCGCCTTTTGGGGACTGCGCGGCGGGGAAGGGGATGTGGCTAGAACGGCAGGATGGCGTCCATGGCCTGCTGGCCGTAGCGCGGCTGCTGCATGTTGGTGATCTGGCCACGCCCGCCGTAGGAAATGCGGGCTTCGGCGATCTTGGACGACAGGATGGTGTTGTTGGCCTGGATGTCCGAGGGCCGCACGATGCCGGCGACGATCAGGTCGCGCACTTCGAAATTCACCCGTACCTCCTGGCGTCCTTCGATCACCAGGTTGCCGTTTGGCAGCACCTGCATGACGACGGCGGCAACCGAGGTTTCGAGGCTTTCCGAGCGGTTGACCGAGCCGTTGCCGCGATTGGTGAGACCGGAGTCGAACTCGATGGCGGCAGACGGGTCGATAGCGCCTCCACTGAGGTTGTCGACGGCGGCACCGAAGATGCCGCCCATGCCAGCCGTGTTGGTCGAGGTACGGTTCGACTGGGTGGTGTTGGCGATCTTGGCGCTGTCGTCGATGGTTACCATCACGGTCAGAATGTCGCCGATGCGGTGGGCTCGCTCGTCCTTGAAGAAGCCCCGCGCCGACGTGCGGTAGAGCGAATTGGCCTGGTAGGTATCCGCAATGGCTTCGGGCATCGGCATGTGGACCGGCTGGTAGCCGGCTGTTGTCGTGGGGTCGGCGATGGCCGTCAGCGGCGGCGCCTGACCGACGCTGGCGAGCTGGTCCATGGTGTTGCAAGCGGCAAGGCTGGCCGTGAGCGTCAGGAGGGTGGCGAGTTTGAAGAGGTTCATTGGACTATTCTCCTGAAGGCTATCAAAGGCCCGCGAGCGCCAGCGGGTCGGCACTGACTTCGACGGCGCCGGCAGAAATTGCGGTGGCACTGATAACGCGCTTGGACATGAGGTTGATGACCTGGACCAGCCCGCCGGCGGCGGCGCCGGTCACGGCCTGGCCCTTGACGGTCAGCGTCATCGGGCCCTTGCGGAAATAGATGGTCACGGCATCGTTCTTGCTGACCAGCAGCGGCACGCTCACATCGGAGGGCTTGAGCATCATGCCTTCGCGGCTCTGGCGCACCAGGGTCTTGCCGACCACATCTTCGAGCCGCGCGACGCCGGTGCTTTCGACGAATTTCAGCGGTACGGGGCGCATCTCGATATTGTCGGCAGAGAGCAGCGTGCCGGCAGGCAGGCTCGCCTTGATATGCGGTGCGGCGATCAGCAGCTCGATCGTGCCAGCCACATCCAGCGGCTGCTCGATGCCTGCAATGGCGAAGCGGGCGGTGAAGGCACCGCTGCCGGGCAGATAGCGCAGGCTGATGACGCGGGCGGGCTCGGCCACGGCCTCGGCGTTGAGCGGCTTGACCGGCACCGCGAACAGCGTGTCCACGGTCATGCCGGTGCTGATAATGCCGCGCCCCGCCAGGTCGGCGGCGATCAGGTCAGAGAGAACGTCTTCGTCGACGACGGCGGCGGCACGGCTCACCCGCACGCCATCGACGCCGCCGGTTTCGTATTCTTCAATGCCGATGCGGGCCAGCGCGGCGCTGATGTCGGTGATGCTGACCATGCCGCTGGTGCCCGGGTTGGGCGCGCGGAACAGCGGCTGCTCGGCGCCCGCTCCCGCGGCGTCGAACATGTCGCCGACGGTTACGATGGGGGCGCTGACTACGATATCGGCCTTGAGTACCGGCGCGGACCAGGCGGCGCTGGTAAGCAGCAGTCCGGCGAAGGTGGCGATGGCGGAACGCAGGATCATTTTTACGGCTCCTATCAACGCAGCTGGCTGGTGGCCTGCATCATCTGGTCGGCGCCGGAGATGACGCGAGCGTTCATCTCGTAGGCGCGCTGGGCAGCGATGAGGTCGGCGATTTCGGTGACGGAATTGACGTTGGCCATTTCGAGATAGCCCTGCAGCAGGTCGCCTGCGCCATCGGAATTGGGCACGGCCACCTGGGCCGGGCCGCTGGCGGCGGTTTCGAGGAACAGGTTGTCGCCCATCGATTCGAGGCCCGACTTGTTGACGAAGCGCGCGAGCTGCAGCTGGCCGAGCTGGGTCGGAGCGGTGTCATTGTCGAGATAGGCGCTGACGGTGCCATCGGGTGAAATAGCGACGCCGTCGGCTGTGCCGGGGATGGTGATGCCCGGGTCGATCGCATAGCCTGAGGACGTCACGATCGTGCCTTCGGGCGAGCGTTCGAACGAGCCGTCACGGGTGTAGCCAGTGCGGCCGTCGGGCAGCTGCACCATGAAGAAGCCCTCGCCGCGGATCGCCACGTCGAGTTCGCGCTCGGTGATGTTGACCGTGCCCTGGCTCATGACGCGCGGGGTCGAGACGGTGCGGACGCCCGAACCGATTTCGAGGCCCGCCGGGATCAGAGTGCCCTGATCGGAGGTCTGCGAGCCGGCGCGGGTGATCTGCTGGTACAGCAGGTCCTCGAACTCAGCGCGCTGGCGCTTGTAACCGGTGGTCCGCATATTGGCGATGTTGTTCGAAATAACTTCGACGTTGCGTTCCTGGGCGCTCATGCCGGTCGATGCGATATACAGGGCTTTCATGGCATATCCTCAGGGTTAGCTATTCGCGTCGCCGAGACGCTGGATGGCGCTGCGGCGCAGCTCGTCCTGCTTCTGGGCCAGGTTGGCGGCCGACTCGTAAGCGCGGGTCACGCGGATCATCTCGGCCATCTCGGAGACGCCCGAGACGTTGGATTTTTCGGTGAAGCCCTGCATGGCGCGGGTATTGGTAGCAGCGACCGGCGTGCCGCCGGCAAACAGGTTGGCGCCCTCGCGGGTCAGCTCCTGTGGATTTGCGAATTCGACCAGGCGCAGCCGGCCTTTTTGGCCGGCGCTGGAGCTGACCGAACCATCGGCCGCAATCAGGATGCCGTTTTCTTCGGGGCCGAACTGGATGGGGCCACCTTCGCCAAGCACGGGGTTGCCGTTGAGATCGACCAGAGTGCCATTGGCGCTGAGCTGGAACGCGCCGGACTTGGTCCAGCGCTCGCCGCCTGGGGTCTGGACGGCGAAGAAGCCGTCGCCGTTGAGCGCGACATCGAGCTCGTTGCCGCTCTGCACCATCGCGCCGCCGCTGAGGTCATGCATGGTGGCCCAGTCCTGGACGTAGGACAGGGGCTGGTCGAGGCGCGGAAAGTCCTGGTCGCGGGCAACCGGCATCACATATTCCTCGAACAGGATGTTCTCGGATTTGAAGCCGGTGGTGTTGATGTTGGCCATGTTGTTGGCCACCACATCCATCTGCCGCTGCAGCGCGATCTGCCTGGAGAGGCTGATCAGTTGCGCATTTTCGATCATTGCTGATCCCCGGAATGTTAACGTCCCCGAGACAGTCGGCTTCCCCAAGCCCACGCCTCGGCGTTTACATTGCAGAAACCATGCCAACCCACAAAATTTAATAAAATCAAATAGATGGCTCAAGGCGTCGGCTAACCTTGCTGCGCTATCCTTTCCGGGCGCGGCAAAAGCTGCCCGGCAATTTTTGCCGCTTTGGTCGATTTGTAACCAATCATTAACCATCGGACGCTTAGCTGGACGGACAGCCGGAATCGTCCGGGAAGCCTCTTATTTGGCAGGTTGGCATGGCCGCAGAAGCAGACGTCGAAGAAGGCGCCCCGGCCAAGAAGGGGATACCAAAGCTCTTCATCATCATCGGTGCGGCGGCGATCGTTGTGCTGCTGGGCGGGGCGGGTCTTTACTTCTTCCTTTCTTCGTCCTCCGCGCCGGCGGAAGATGCCGAGCATGGCGCCACGGCGACGGGAGGCGAACATGCC
Organism: Devosia sp.; assembly: GCA_036675975.1. Classification (GTDB taxonomy): domain Bacteria; phylum Pseudomonadota; class Alphaproteobacteria; order Rhizobiales; family Devosiaceae; genus Devosia. The sequence continues at coordinate 11,809 of JAKFDU010000223.1, forward strand.
GGCGTTGCCGCGGCCGGGCACACCTTCATCTTCAACCTTCCGCCGATGATCGTGAACCTGAATGCGGAAGAGGGGCAGAAGGAAGCTTTCATGAAGCTTACCGTGGCCCTCGAAGTCGCCAACCAGGAAACCATGGTCGCGATTCAGCCGAGCATGGCCAAGGTGGTCGATGCCTTCCAGGTCTATCTGCGCGAGCTGCGCCGCTCCGATCTTGAGGGTTCGGCAGGCGTCTATCGCCTCAAGGAAGAGCTGCTGCGCCGCGTCAACGTTGCGATCTATCCGTCCCGGGTCGAGTCGATCCTGTTCAAGGAAATCCTGGTGCAGTAATGGCTGGCCCCACCGAACAGGACAAACTCGCTGACGAATGGGGCCTCGACGGGGTCGTAGGCGCGCCCGATGGCGTCAATGAAGAAGACATGACCGACGAGGAGAAGGCCGCCGCGGCTGCCGCCGAGTGGGCCGCCATGATCGAGGGCACCGACGCCGATGGTGACGGCGGGGCCGACCGCGTTCTCAACCAGGACGAAATCGACAGCCTGCTCGGCTTCGATTCCAGCGTCGGCAGCAATGTCGAGCTGACTGGCGTCCAGGCGCTGATCAATTCGGCGCTTGTCAGCTACGAACGCCTGCCGATGCTCGAAATCGTCTTCGACCGGCTGGTGCGGCTGGCGACGACGTCCCTGCGCAACTTCACCTCGGACAATGTCGAAGTCACCATGGACTCGATCTCGTCGGTGCGTTTCGGCGATTACCTCAATTCCATCCCGCTGCCCGCCATCCTCTCGGTCATCAAGGCCGAGGAATGGGAGAATTACGGCCTGCTGACCGTCGATTCCAGCCTCATCTATTCGATGATCGACGTGCTGCTCGGCGGGCGTCGCGTCGGCGGCAACATCCGTGTCGAGGGTCGGCCCTATACCACCATCGAGATGGCCCTGGCCCGCCGCATGATCGAGGTCATTCTCGATGACACGCACCGCGCCTTCGAGCCGGTGACCAATGTCAATTTCAAGCTCGAGCGGATGGAGACCAATCCGCGCTTCGCCGCTATTTCGCGGCCGGGCAATGCCGCCATCCTGATCGAGCTCCGCATCGAGATGGATGACCGCGGCGGCAAGATCGAAATTCTGCTGCCTTACGCCACCATCGAGCCGATCCGTGAACAGCTGCTGCAGATGTTCATGGGTGAAAAGTTCGGCCGCGACCCGATCTGGGAAGGCCATCTGGCAACCGAAATCTACTCTGCCGACGTCGAGGTCGAGGCCGTGCTGCACGAGCAGGACCTGCCTCTCTCCCGCATGCTGGCGATCAAGCCCGGCGACACCGTCATGTTCGAGCGTAGCCCCTCGGACCCCGTGCGGCTGCGCTGTGGCGATGTCGAACTCACCGAGGCCGTAATGGGCCATATCGGCAATCACGTATCGGTGCGGGTTTCCCGCCCGCTTAACCCGCCCAAGGTCACCATGGCGGCCTTTGAGGCGATCGACGAGAAAATGGAAGGACGATGATGTTCGGCTTGCCTCTGGGGCTGCTCGTGGAAAGCGCTGTCGCTGTTCTGCTCGCGCTGACAATCGGATACTGCGTCGTGCTCAACCAGCGACTGAAGCGGCTGCATGCCGATAAGGACGTGATGCGCCAGATGGTCGCCGATCTTGTTGGCGCCACCAATCTCGCCAACCAGGCGATCAAGGAGCTCAAGCAGACGGCGGTCGAGGCCGATCTGTCGCTCAATTCGCGTCTCGAGGAGGCCGAGCGCTTCGGCATCGAGCTGGCCAACCACGTCCATGCCGGCACCACTCTGATGGAGCGGATTGCCAAGATCACCAGCGTTGCGCGCCACAGCCAGGCCATCGAGCCGGTCGAGCAGCCCAACAAGGTGCAGTCTGCGCTTGAACAGCTTTCGGCGCGTGTCCGTACCCGTGGAGCCGCCGCGTGACCAAAATCCGCCTCCTGCCGGTCGTTGTTCTGGCCGTTGCCGCACTGCTGGTGCTCAAGACCCTCGGTCTTGTCACCAATGGCGGCTATGTGCTGACCGGCATGGGCGCGGCGCAGGCCTCCGGCGCCACCGAAGGCTCCGATGCGGGGACGACCGAAACGGATTCCACGGTTACTCCGGCGGGCGAACCGACCATCGAGGATACCAGCCCGACGCTCTCCGATTCCGCACCGACTCTGGGTGAGCAGCCTGCCGATGCTGCTGGCGGGCATGGCGCGCCCGCTGCGGATGCGGCGTCTCCTGCAGAAGACGCTGCAGACCATTCCGCTCCCGCCGGGGAGGAGCCCGTGGCGCAGCGCAATGTCACGCTGGGGACCCATTGTGTGGAGTCCGATGCCACCATTACCGAGGGTGGCGAGGTTGTGTTGAACCGCGTCGCGGCTGCGGGGGCCGGCGACGGACATAGCGCTCCGACCGAGGGTGCCGCATCGGCGGAAGAGGGCACAGTCGTCGTACCCGAAGGCAGCTTTGCTGCGCAGATGGCCGCCGACTGCCTGCCCTCGGGTGATGTCGTGCCGATGGAAATCAGCGGTGAGGGTACCGTCATTCCGCTCGTCGGTGCCGATGGGACCACTGCCACCGAGCAGCAATTGCTGGAGCGTCTGACAGCCCGCCGTACCGAGTTGCAGGAATACGAGGAGGATCTCGCCTTGCGGGCCTCCATCGTCGATGCCGCCGAAAAACGCATCGAGGAACGGACCGCGACGCTCGAGGCCCTCGAGGCCCAGATATCCTCGTTGGTTGATCAGCGTGAGCAGATGGAAACCGGCCAGTTCGCGGGCATCGTGGCGATGTATGAGACCATGAAGCCCAAGGATGCGGCAAACATCTTCAATAACCTGGAAATGGAAGTGCTGCTGCGCGTGGCCAAGACGATGAGCCCGCGCAAGATGGCACCTATCCTGGCCGAAATGGATGCCACGCGTGCGCAGGAACTGACCGTGCAGATGGCGGCCCTGGCGGACCGTCCGGCGGCCGAAATGACCCCTGAAGATCTGGCTGCTTTACCTCAAATCGTTGGTCAGTAAGGCTTTACCGGTTGGCGTAAGGCGACGTTAAGCACGGGTCGCTAGGGTCGGCACGAGAGTATCGTGTAACCCATGCGTTTTGTGTCCCCGGAGCCGAAGGCTTCGCCATGAGACGCTCCAAGTGTGTCGGGCGGGCAGAAGCCAGTGAAGACCGCGATTGAGACTGGTTTGCGACGCGCAAGGCGCGTCGTGCTGATTGGTGTCGCCATGGCGGCGCTGGGTTTTGCCGCGCCTGCCTTTGCGCAGGAGCAGGGGCAGCTTTTTGCCACCCAGGAAGACGGCTACGCCCGTCTGATCCTCAGCTTTCCAGGCCGAGACAACCTTCCCGAATACTCGATGCGCATCGAAAACGGCGTGCTTTCCCTCGAATTCGAGGAGAAAGTATCGGTCATCCTTCCCGATGTCGGCACCACGATGGCCGATTATCTTTCGGTGGCCCGCGTCGACCCTGATGGGACGGGCCTGCGCCTGGGCCTGCGTTCGGCGTTCAATTTCAACCGAATCGAGGCCGGCGAGAAGCTGTTCATCGACCTGCTGCCCGAGACCTGGCAGGGCATGCCACCGGCGCTGCCCCAGGACATTATCGACGAACTTGCCGAGCGGGCCCGGCAGGCCGCCATTCTCGCCGAACGCGAGCGCAAGGCGGCAGAGGTGGTGGAGCTCGATCCGAAGGCAAGCATCCGGGTCGGCCGCAACCCCACATTCATGCGTGTCCAGTTCGACTGGACCGTTCCGACCACGGCGGAATACGTCCAGGAGGGCACGACAAGCCATATCGCTTTCGAATGGCCCGTTGGTGTCGACCTGCGCGACCTGGCCGCCGATCTCCCGCCCGAAATCGCGAGCGTCGAAAGCTCGGTTACCCCAGATGGGTCGATGGTCAAGCTGACCCTGGCCGAGGGCATTACCCCGCGCTTCTACGAAAACTCGCCGCGCCAGTTCATTCTGGACATCGACATTGCCGGCGTGGGCCTACCCAGCTTCACCGCCGCCAGCCTGGTGGAGGACATCGCGCCCGAGGGGGTCGAAGCGGACGCCGCGGACGGGCCCGCGAATGCCCAGGTCGACAAGCTCTTCCCCGAAACGGGGGCCGCAGCCATCACGCCCTTCGTGAGCGTGCTCGGCTCGACCGTCCGGGTTGTCTTCCCGTTCGAGCAGGATACGCCGGCCGCCGTATTCCGCCGTGGCGACACGGTGTGGATGATGTTCGACAGCGTTTCGGGCATCCTGCCCCCTGACCATTCGGAAGAACTCGACGCGCTTGCCAGCGAGTTCGCCATTATGGCGTCCGGCGATACCCAAGTGGTGCGAGTAGAGCTGTCGCAGGACCGGCTGGCGACGCTGGGCTCGGAAGGCATGGCCTGGGTGCTGTCTCTCGGCGACATCATGCTCACCCCGACCGAGCCGATCGAGCTGAGCCGTCGCCGCGACATCGAGGGCAATTTCGAAATGGTGGCCGATGTCGTTCGTCCGGCCCGCATCCATGATTTCCGCGATCCAGTGGTCGGCGATCTGCTCAAGGTCGTTACGGCCTACCCACCGGCGCGCGGGGTGACCCGTACGCTCGACTATGTCGAATTCTCAGCGCTGCGGAGCGTACACGGCCTCGTCATCAAGCCGGAAACCCCCGAACTCGATCTTGCCATCGAGAACGAACTGGCCGTCATGTCCACGTCCGGCGGCCTGACCGTTTCGGCCATCGATGCGCCGCGGACCCTGGGCAATGGCATCACCGAGAGCCTTCGCGGCAGCTATGTCGACCTGGCCGCGCTCGAAGAGAAGGACTACGGCGCCCTGGCCGCGCATATCCAGGATCTCCTGGCCCAGGCTGCCGGTGGTGAGGGCCGCGAGCGCGACGTCGCGCGTCTCGACCTGGCGCAATACTATGTCGCCAATCGCTTCGCCCATGAGGCACTCGGCGTGCTGAAAGTGCTCGAAACCGACCTCAAGGCCGAGGACCTGACGCGCAAGGTGCGGATTACGCGAGCCATTGCCGAGACGCTGGCGTCGCGGCCGGTTGATGCACTGCGTATCCTCAATTCCTCTTCCGTCGGCCAGGAACTCGATGCCCTGCTGTGGCGCACCATCGCCCGCGCGGACAACTACGACTTCAAGGGCGCCAGCTTTGATGCCACGGAGGCCACTGGCATCGTCGAAAACTACCCGCTATGGGTGCGCAACAAGTTCTACTTCGCGGCCCTGCGGTCGGCGGTTGAAACCAACGATCTGTCGCGGGCCGAACGTTTCCTCAACGATATCGACTTCGCCAGCCTTAACCCCGAGGATTCGAGCCTCTACCACCTGCTGTCAGGCCGGATTGATGAGGGTCGCGACCGCAATTCGGAGGCACTCGATACCTATGGTCAGGTCATCGCGGCCGACATTCGTCCCACGCGGGCCGAAGCCATCTACCGCACCCTGCGCCTGCTGGACGAGCAGGGTACGCTCGACCTCGCCAAAGCGGCCCACACGCTGTCTGCCGAGGCGTTGCTGTGGCGGGGCAACGCGCTCGAAGCGGACATGCAGACTATGCTGGCCGATTTCTATTTCCGGGGCGGCGACTATCGCAGCGGCTTCGAGACCGTTCGGCAGGCCGTTGCCAACTATCCAGAAAGCCCGCCCGTCAACGCCATGCGCGATGATGCGCAGCGCATGTTCAGCGAGCTGTTCCTCAATGGGGCTGCCGATGCGCTCGGACCGGTGGATGCTCTCAGCCTGTTCTACGATTTCCGCCAGCTGACCCCGCCGGGCTCGCGTGGCGACGAGATGATCCGCAACCTGGCGCGCCGCCTGGTGCGGGTGGACCTGCTGCCGCAGGCGGCCGAACTGCTCGAGTATCAGCTGGAGAACCGGCTGACCGGCGTTGCCCGCACGCAGATTGCAGCGGATCTGGCCATTATCTACCTGGCCGATCGCAGGCCGCAGGATGCGTTGCGCGTCCTCAACACCACACGCCTGCCAGGTCTGCCCGAGTCATTGCTGCGCCAGCGCCGTGTGCTGGAAGCCCGGGCCATGATCGATGGCGGTCGTGACCAGCTGGCGCTCGACCTGCTGCGCGACATGGACGGACAGGACGTCACCCTGCTGCGGATCGACGCGCATTGGAAGGCCAAACGCTATGACCGCGCTGGAGAGATGCTCGAAGCGTTCTATGCCGGCCAGCCCGCCGGTACGCCGCTGGATCAGCCGGTGCGCATGGGGTTGATCAAGGCCGCGGTCGGCTTCGCGCTGGCGGGGGATACGTTCGGATTGTCGCGCCTGCGGTCCAAGTTCGGCGATGCCATGGTGGTGACGCCGGAATGGCCGATCTTCGATCTGGTCACCGGCCAGGTTGCCATCACCAGCCTTGAGTTCAAGGCGGTGGCCAGCCAGGTGGCCGATGTCGGCGGCATCAATGCCTTCCTCGCGTCATACCGCGACACCTATGCCGGCGAGGGTGCTCTGGCGCCTCTGTCGGCAGCCGAACCGGAAGCGGGTCTGGCCGCCGCGCTGTAGCTACCCGCCGCCGCTCACGAAACTGCGGACCAGCGAGCCGGCGACGAGATACCAGCCGTCGACCAGCACGAAGAAGATCAGCTTGAACGGCAGAGAAATCACCACCGGCGGCAGCATCATCATGCCCATGCTCATCAGCACCGATGCGACCACCATGTCGATGACCACGAACGGCAGGAACAGCAGGAAGCCGATTTCGAAGGCGCGCCGCAGCTCGGAAATCATGAAGGCCGGGATCAGCAGCTGCAGCGGAATGGCCTCGGGCTCCTCGGGAATGGCGGCATCGGTCAGGTCGTAGAACAGGCTCAGATCCTGCTCGCGGACATTGGCGCGCATGAATTCATGCAGCGGCGCGCTGCCCAGTTCGAACGCCTCGGCGATCTCGATCTCGCCCGCCAGCAGCGGTGCGATACCCTGGTCATAGGATTGCTGCAGCGTCGGCTGCATGACGAAGATAGTCAGGAACAGCGCCAGCGAAACCATCACCGAATTGGGCGGCGCGGTCTGCAGGCCAATGGCGGTGCGCAGCAGCGACAGCACGACGACGATGCGGGTAAAGCTGGTCACCATCACCAGGATGGACGGCGCCAGCGACATCAGCGTGATGAGGCCGATGATCTGGACGGCACGCTCGGTCAGCGTCGTATCGTCACCGAAGTCGATCGACACGTCCTGCCCGACGGCAATGCTGGGAAGCAGCGCTGCGAGCGTAAAGACAACAAGGCCGGCATAAGGCAAGAGCCGCCGCAGGGGCGACGGCGGCGCCTCAGTTCCGATTGGCCTCGTTATTGTCTTCGACAAGGTCGGTGCCTTCTACGTCACGCCGCGCCGTTTCCTCTTTAGCTGAGTCGGAGGCCGCGACGACCGGAGCCGGCGAGTTTTCGGGGGAAAGCGGCATTTCCATCTCGCTGACCGGACGAAGCAGGCCGGTGTGGCGCAGCGAGAGATGCGCGCGCTTGTTTGTCGGCAGACCCAGATCGCGTAGCCGTTCGATGGCCGTCGGCGGTGCCGCCGAGACAGGTTCTGCGGGCGGCTGGGCGGCGGCCGGAGCAACCACGACTGCCGGCGCCGCGGCAGGCGCTGCCTTCGCTGGCGCAGGCTTGCGCGCAGCGGCCATGGGAACGGGACGCCGTGCCGGCTGCGCCGCGGCGACTTCTTCCACGGCGATGCCGGTTTCCACCACCATGTCCTGCGGGCCGCCGACCAGGATCAGGTGCTCCACATTGTCGCGTCGGACGATGAGCAGCTGCCGCTTGGGGTCGAGCGCCAGCGAATCCACCACCGCCAGCCGCCGGTTGCGGCCGCGCGTGACGTTGCCTGCTGCACCGGTCAGCAGCTTGAGCAGCCACAGCACCAACACTATGCCGACGATGACAGCGCCGAGCGCAAAAAGTGTGTTCAGCATGCCGCCGAGAGGCGCGGTGATGATTTCCATTTCGACTCCAGGACGTCTCGCCCGAATCCGGGCGGCACATATTGCCTATCACATAAGGCAAATGTGCAGAATGCGAGGCCGTATTCGCCGTATCGGGCCGCGGTTAACGCTTGGTTAACCATAGGTCGGCAAGATTTGCCCATCGCGTCCCCCATTTGGGGACTCGCGGGGGACATCGGCCAATGGGCCTCATGAACATGCCGGTCTTCACGGCACTCACCGACAAGATGCGCTGGCACCAGACGCGTCAAGGGCTGTTGGCCGAAAACGTCGCCAACGCCGAGACGCCCGGCTATCGCGGCCGCGATCTGGCGCAATACGACTATGCCGACCGGGATGCCGGCTTCTCGTCGGCCATGGTCACCACTTCGGCGACGCAACCCATGCACTTCTCGGTGTCCAGCGCCGAGGGCAGCGCCTTTGGGGCGCAGCGCATGGCCAATTTCGAGATCACGCCGGAAGGCAATGGCGTCACGCTCGAAGACGAGATGATGAAGGTCACCACCAACCTGATGGACTATCAGGCGGCCACCAGCCTCTACCAGAAGTCGATCAAGATCCTCCGCACCGCGATGGGCCGCCAGGCCTAGGAGTAACGCCGCATGGACTTCAATTCGTCGCTTCGCATCGCCGCTACGGGCCTCCACGCCCAGACGGCCCGCATGCGCGTCATCGCCGAAAACCTCGCCAACGTCGATTCCGCCGGCAAGGCCCCGGGGGAGGAACCCTATCGCCGGCGCATCCCCACCTTCGAAGCGGCCTTCGATCCTGACGTCGGCGGCAAGATCGTCGAGGTCGGCAATCTCGCCTATGACATGAGCGACTTCACCACCCGCTACGAGCCCGGTCACCCGGCGGCCGACGTCCGCGGCTATGTGCAATATCCCAACGTCAATCCGCTGATCGAGACGATGGACATGCGCGAGGCCCAGCGCACCTACGAGGCCAATCTCAACGTCGTCACCGTTACGCGGCAGATGCTCGGGCGCACGCTCGACATTCTGCGCGGCTAGGAACCAGCCAGATGGCCATCAATACTCCCTTCAACGCCGCCACCGCCGCCTATGGCAATGCCAGCCGCCTGATCAACCAGGCAGCCCGGCCCAGTACCGACCTCACCGCCATGACCTCAGGAGGGTCGGGCAACAACTTTGCCGACATGCTGGCCCAGCAGGTGCAGGGCGTGGTCGATGCCGGGGCGACCAGCGACCGCATGGCCATCGATATGGTCAACGGCAAGGCCAATATCGTGGACATGGTCACCGCCCTCAGCGAGACCGAAATCGCCATTGAAACCATGGTGACGGTTCGTGACCGCGTGATCTCCGCCTATGAAGAAATCATGCGGATGCCGATCTAGGCCGAGCGGGCGTAGAATGACCATCGGGGCGGCGATTCGCCCTTGGGAACGACGATGACCGGCGCCGAAGTACTCGACATTGCCAGCGACGGGATCTGGGTGCTGATCATCGTATCGGCGCCGATGATGCTGGTTGGCCTTGTCGTCGGCGTCGTCATCGCTCTGTTCCAGGCACTGACGCAGATTCAGGAACAGACGCTGGTCTTTGTCCCCAAGATCATCGCCATCTTCGTCACCATGCTGCTGACCCTGCCGTTCCTGGGCGCCACCATGGGCGGCTACATGAACCGGGTGGTCGACATGATCATCGTGGGCGGCTGACGGTGACTGTTGGCCTCGATTGGCTGCCCAATACGGCCTTTCTCTACCTGCTGATGTTTTCGCGGATCGGCGCCATCCTCATGCTTATGCCGGCGCTGGGCGAGGACATGATCCCTTTGCGGATGCGGCTAAGCTTCGCGCTGGCCTTCACCCTGGTGCTCTATCCGCTGCTGTCGCCCAGCCTGCCGTCCATGCCCGAGGATGTCATGGCCATTATCGGCCTCATCTTCCATGAGCTGGCTATCGGCATCATCCTGGGGGCCATCGTCCGCATATCGGTCATGGCGACCCAGGTGGCCGGGGCAATCATCGCGTTCCAGACCGGCCTTTCCAGCGCCATGGCGGCCGATCCGACCCAGGTCGGCATGCAGGGCGCGGTCTTCGGCAGCTTCCTGAGCTTCCTGGGCATGGTGCTGATCTTCGCCACCGATCTCCATCACATGGCGCTTGCCGCCACCTATGACAGCTACATGGTGTTTCCGCTCGATGCGCCGCTGATGTTCGACGATGCCGCGCAACTCGCCATCCGCACCGTGGCGGGCGCCTTCAGCGTCGGCATCCAGATGTCGGCGCCGTTCATCGTCTTCGGCCTGGTGTTCAATCTCGGAGCCGGCATCCTGGCGCGGCTCATGCCGGCCTTGCAGGTCTATTTCCTGCTCATGCCCGCCAACATCATCATCGGGCTTGTGCTGTTCGCCATGTTGCTGGTGATGATGATGGGCTGGTACCTCAGCCACTTCGAGGCCCACCTTGCGATGTGGAGGGGCTAAGCCGCCATGTCCGACGAGGCCCCCGAAAACGACGCCAAAACAGAAGACCCTTCTCAAAAGAAGCTCGAGGACGCCCACAAGAAGGGCGATGTCGCCAAGAGCCAGGAAGTGGTCACCTGGTTCATGTTGCTGGGCTCCGCCGCCATCTTTGCCATGATGGCGCCCGGCACGGCCGCGAACCTCACGGAATCCCTCAAGCTCATCCTGATGAATGCCGATCAGTTCGAGCTAGGCGGCGCAGGGTTCTCGGCGTTCTTTAACGGCCTGGCTTTGGCGCTGCTTGGCACGGTGCTCATTCCGCTGGTCGTGCTCTCGAGCTGCGCTATCCTTGCCAACCTTATCCAGCATCGGCCGCTGCTGTCGGCCGAGCCGCTTATCCCCAAATTCTCCAAGATTTCGCCGCTGGCCGGGGCCAAACGGCTGTTCTCGACCGAGTCGCTGGTCAATTTCGGCAAGGGTCTGCTCAAGATCGGCATCGTCGGCACCGTCGTGGTGATGGTGGTGTGGCCCGAGCGGGACCGGCTCGACACCATGATGACGGTAGATCCACTGAACATCCTGGCGCAGTTCCAGGAGATCGGGATCAAGATCTTCACCTCGGTGCTGGCCATCGTCACGGTCATCGCGCTCGCCGACTACCTCTATGTTCGCCAGAAATGGTGGAAGAAACTGATGATGACGGTGCAGGAGACTCGCGACGAGTACAAGCAGATGGAAGGCGACCCTCACATCAAGGGCAAGCTTCGCCAGCTGCGTCAGGAACGCTCGCGCAAGCGCATGATGGCCGCGGTGCCTGATGCGACTGTGGTCATCACCAACCCGACCCACTTTGCCGTGGCGCTCAAATACGACAAGGGCATGAAGGCCCCCAAATGCGTCGCCAAGGGCGCCGACGCGGTGGCCTTCCGCATTCGCGAACTGGCCAAGGATCATGACGTGCCGATCGTCGAGAACCCGCCACTTGCCCGCGCTCTGTTTGCCAGCGTCGACGTCGACGAGGCCATTCCCAACGAACATTTCAAGGCCGTCGCTGAAGTCATCGGCTTCGTCATGCGCCTCAAGAGGGGCGCGGGCTGGAAGGCGGGGTAGTCCGTTGCCGTCAATGGCCGCACCTCGGGTCAAGCCCGAGAGTGAAGAGGTGGGCAGCATCGTGCCCTCCAGTAACCCCCTCGCAGCCTTGGTCGCGCAAATCGCTCCACTGGAGCAATTTGCCCGTTCGGGTCGCCCCCAAGCCCATCAAGGGGGGAGGTGCCGCCCGGTGGGTTGGACGCGATCTCGCTCCATGAGTGGAGCGTAACCTCTCCCTCTGATGGGGAGGTAGGGGGGTGGGGCCACACGCTGGAAACGAGGAACTGCCAAACTTATCCCCCTCCCCAAAACCGGTGGCACACTCTCCCCATCACCCCGCATGGGCGGCCTGCAGGCGAACAGTGGTGGGGTGAGCCGGGTGGGGGTTTTGCCTCTCCCACAGGTTCGCGTTTCGGCCGCAATAGGGCGAGCGTCCC
>JAKFDU010000224.1:0-2578 GCA_036675975.1 Devosia sp.
CGCATCGTCGAGCAGATGCAGGACGGCCTGTCGCGCTGGATGGACAGCCAGGGCTACCAGAGCCTCAAGGATTTCTCCGGCAAGGCGGTGGGCAATACCACCGACTGGAAGTACCTGGACATCAACTACCAGGTGATCGCCCGGATCGACCAGGACGCCTGCATCGGCTGCGGCCGCTGCCACATCGCCTGCGAAGACACCTCGCACCAGGCCATCGCCAGCCTGGCCCAGGCCGACGGCACCCACAGGTACGAGGTGATCGACGAAGAGTGCGTGGGCTGCAACCTATGCCAGATCACCTGCCCGGTGGACGGCTGCATCGAGATGGTGGCGCAGGACAATGGCAAGCCGTTCCTCGACTGGCAGCACGATCCGCGCAACCCGTACCGCGAGGCGGGTTGAACCGCTGATCGCGGGCATGGGACTGCGCGTCCCGCCCGCTCCTACAAAGCGTTTGTGCGCAGACGCGTAGGAGCGGGCCATGCCCGCGAAAGCCAACCGGCTCAGGGCTCCAAGCCGATCCCGCGCAGTATCACGCTGGTCACCGTCTGCACCGCCCGCTCGAACTGCACATCGGACAGCGGCTGGTGCTCGTTGAGGATCGCCACCTGGTGGCTGAAGTCGGCGTAGTGCTGGGTCGAGGCCCAGATCATGTAGAGCAGCGCCGAGGGCTCCACCGCCAGGATGCGCTTGTCTTCCACCCACTGGCGGATCTTCGCCTCCTTCATCTTGGCCCAGCCGTACAGGCTGTCGTCGAGGGTCGCGCCGAGCATCGGCGCGCCATGGATGATCTCGTTGGCCCAGACCTTGGAGCCATGCGGGCGGGTGCGCGAGTGGTTCATCTTGGCGCGGATGTAGCTGCTCAGCACCACCCGCGGGTCGTCGAACATCTCGAAGCACAGCGCGTCCTGCTTCCATACCTCGAGCAGGTCGAGCAGCACCGCGCGGTACAGCTCGTCCTTGGTGCTGAAGTAGTAGTGCAGGTTGGAACGCGGCAGCCCGGCCGTTTCGGCGATGTCGGCCATGGCGGTGCCGCCGTAGCCCTTCTCGGCGAAGACCTTTTCGGCGGCCAGGAGGATTTTCTCGACGTTGCGCCGGCGGATCTCGATCTTGTGCTTGCCCATGGCGGGTCCATGACTGCGGGATGGGCCAAGGCTACCACTGGCGACCACTGCGGGGCGACGGAAAGCCTTGGGCTTGGGCGCCGGCATGGCTATAATCCGCAGGCTTCAAACGGCCGGCTCCGCTCCGGTCGCTCCCGCCACCCGTCCGAGGGGCGCTGCAGCAGACCCTGCCACCCAGGGATTTGTCAGGCTCGGATGGGGCGTTAACCATACGCATCAACGGCGCCCATTCGCACACTACGAATGGAGAGTTACGCATGAGCGCTGTCATGACGCCTGCCGGTTTCACCGACTTCAAGGTCGCCGACATTTCCCTGGCCGCCTGGGGCCGTCGCGAAATCATCATCGCCGAATCGGAAATGCCCGCGCTGATGGGCCTGCGCCGCAAGTACGCCGGCGAGCAGCCGCTCAAGGGTGCGAAGATCCTCGGCTGCATCCACATGACCATCCAGACCGCGGTGCTGATCGAGACCCTGGTCGCCCTGGGCGCCGAAGTGCGCTGGTCGAGCTGCAACATCTTCTCGACCCAGGACCAGGCCGCCGCCGCCATCGCCGCCGCCGGCATCCCGGTGTTCGCCTGGAAGGGCGAGACCGAAGCCGAGTATGAGTGGTGCATCGAGCAGACCATCCTCAAGGACGGCCAGCCGTGGGATGCCAACATGGTGCTCGACGACGGCGGCGACCTGACCGAGATCCTGCACAAGAAGTACCCGGCGATGCTCGACAAGGTCCACGGCGTCACCGAAGAAACCACCACCGGCGTGCACCGCCTGCTCGACATGCTCAAGGCCGGCACCCTGAAAGTCCCGGCGATCAACGTCAACGACTCGGTGACCAAGAGCAAGAACGACAACAAGTACGGTTGCCGTCACAGCCTCAACGACGCGATCAAGCGCGGCACCGACCACCTGCTGTCCGGCAAGCAGGCGCTGGTGATCGGCTACGGAGACGTGGGCAAGGGCTCGGCGCAGTCGCTGCGCCAGGAAGGCATGATCGTCAAGGTCAGCGAAGTCGACCCGATCTGCGCCATGCAGGCCTGCATGGACGGTTTCGAAGTGGTTTCGCCGTTCAAGGACGGGATCAACGACGGCACCGCCGCCAGCGTCGATTGCGCCCTGCTGGGCAGGATCGACCTGATCGTCACCACCACCGGCAACGTCAACGTCTGCGACGCCAACATGCTCAAGGCGCTGAAGAAGCGCGCGGTGGTGTGCAACATCGGTCACTTCGACAATGAAATTGATACGGCCTTCATGCGCAAGACCTGGGCCTGGGAAGAGGTCAAGCCGCAGGTGCACAAGATCCACCGCAGCGGCGCCGGCAGCTTCGATCCGCACAACGACGACTACCTGATCCTCCTGGCCGAAGGCCGCCTGGTCAACCTGGGCAACGCCACCGGCCACCCGAGCCGGATCATGGACGGTTCCTTCGCCAACCAGGTGCTGGCGCAGATC
>JAKFDU010000225.1:0-3812 GCA_036675975.1 Devosia sp.
GACGCGCGCGGAGCGCAGGTTGCACCTGGTCGCAGTCGCCAAGCCTGACACCGATGGTGTGGTCAAGGCCCCCTCCGGTACCTTCCTTGAATTACTGTGGCATCAGGTCGGTGCGGCGTTTCAGTCGGCCAGTGTCATGCATGCAGATACCAAGACGGCGGATACGGCTGGCTTCATCCCCAGGCTCATGCGATTGCCGATGCCAGCGATCCCTGCCTTGCTCCAGCAGATGGTCGCAGAACAACCGGCGACCTCATTCGATACGGTGTCTGGCGAGAGCCTGCAGGTCGATGCGTTCTCTGCCGATATGGGCAGTCTCGCCCATCGCTACGTGGAGATGATCGCCCGCCAGGGCATGGCGCAATGGCCGGTGACTCGGCTGGCATCGTTACGGCCTTCGATGCAACGCTGGCTGGAACAACGCGGTCATGGCGAAGCGTTGGCGAGAGAAGGCGCCGAACGGGTGCTGTCGGTGCTGACCACTACGCTAAGCAGTGCGCAGGGACAGTGGGTGTTGCAGCAACATGAGGCGGCAGCCTGCGAGATGGAGGTCCTGCGGCAGGAGGGCGCCGTGATCCGCCGCTATGTGGTGGATCGTACCTTCGTTGAGCAAGGCACACGCTGGATCATCGACTACAAGTCGGCCAGATTGGGAGAAACGATGGCGGAGACGGCCCTCGCGCAGGCCGCCGAGCTCTATCGTCCGCAGTTGGCCCAGTATGCCGCGCTATTCGCACATGAGTCGCGGCCGGTGAGGATCGCCGTGTTCTTCCTCAGCATCGGCCAACTGGTGGAGCTGGACTGACCCTTAAGCTTCAAGCCGGATCATCGTCATGCAGGTGCAAACGGCGGATCGCGCGGATGTGGCGGTGTACATACCAGATGACGAAGGCGATACCGAGGACCACCAGCACGATGTGGAACTGGTGGAAATACACCTTGAGGCTTTCCCAGTGTTCGCCAGTCTTCATGCCGGCATAGGCCAGCAACCAGCACCAGATCAGCGAACCGACGAAGGTGTAGATGATGAACTTGCTCATGTTCATGCGCGCGATCCCGGCGGGAAAAGCGATGAACGTGCGCACCGCCGGCAGCAGACGGCCGATGAAGATGATGATCTCGCCATGTTTCTCGAACCACCTGTCCGCCAGCCGGATGTCATGGTGCGAGATCAGCACCCATTTGCCGTATTTCTCGACCAGCGGCCGTCCGCCATACATCCCCAGATAGTAAGCCGGGATGGAACCCACCACGCAGCCGATGGCGCCCGCCAAGGCCACGCCCCATAGCGTCATCTCGCCCTTGAACACCAGGAAACCGGCGAACGGCATGATGATCTCGGACGGCAAGGGGATGCAGGCCGACTCGATGGCCATGAGCAATACGATGCCGCCGTAACCCATGGTGGAGATGACGCCCATGATCCAGAGGGCGACGATGGTGATGATCTTTTCCAGCATTAGCTAAATCCTTTGCTTCAAATGAACTCTTTGAGAAGTGCCTTGGTGAATTCCGCCCGATGGTTGATATCGTGCAGTTGCACGGTGACACGCAATTTATCAGGCCCATTCATACGGCAGCGGCGGTCGCGCTGCAATAGTCCGATGAGCTTAGCGGGGTCGAGATCGGCCTTGGGATTGAATTGCAGCTGGATGGCATTGTCGCTGGCGTCGATCTTCAGGATGTCCAGCGGCTTGGCGGCGACACGCAGGCGGTGGCATGCCATGAGAGCTTCGCCTTGTTCCGGCAAGAGGCCGAAACGGTCGATGAGTTCTTCCTGCAGGGTGTCGAGCTGGTCGTCGTCGGTGCAGTTGGCGAGGCGCTTGTAGAGCACCAGTCGTTCGTGCACATCCGGGCAGTAATCGTTGGGTAGCAGCGCCGGGGTGTGCAGGTTGATCTCGGTGGTGACGCCCAGCGGTGCGTTGATGTCCGGTTCCTTGCCCGCCTTGAGCTGCTTGACGGCATGGTTGAGCATATCGGCATAGAGCGAGAACCCGATCTCCTGCATCTCGCCGGATTGCGAATCCCCCAGCAATTCGCCCGCGCCGCGGATCTCCAGGTCGTGCATCGCCAGATGGAAGCCTGCGCCCAGGTCTTCCAGCAGCTGGATGGCATCGAGGCGCTTCTGTGCCTGCGGCGTTATGTTACGGTCGGGGTCGGTCAGCAGGTAGGCATAAGCCTGGTGGTGCGAGCGACCGACGCGACCACGCAACTGATGCAGCTGCGCCAGACCGAACATATCGGCCTTGTTCATGATGATGGTGTTGGCAGTCGGCACGTCGATGCCGGTCTCGATGATGGTCGTGCACAGCAGCAGGTTGAAACGCTGATGGTAGAAATCGCGCATCACATGTTCCAGCTCGCGCTCGCGCAACTGGCCGTGCGCGATACCGATCCGCGCTTCCGGCAGGATACGTTCCAGTTTCTCGCGCATGGAATGGATGGTGTCGACTTCGTTGTGCAGGAAGTACACCTGGCCGCCACGCTTGAATTCCCGCATCGCCGCTTCGCGGATGATGCCTTCGGAGTAATCGGCATGGAAGGTCTTGATCGCCAGGCGCTTCTGCGGCGGCGTGGCGATGACCGAGAACTCGCGCAGGCCTTCCATCGCCATCGACAAGGTGCGCGGGATCGGCGTCGCAGTCAGAGTCAGTACGTCTACTTCGGCGCGCATGGCCTTCAGTTGTTCTTTCTGGCGGACGCCGAACCGGTGTTCCTCGTCGAGGATCACCAGGCCCAGGTTCTTGAATTTGACATCTTTCTGGATCAGGCGATGGGTGCCGATGATGATGTCGATATTCCCTTCCTGCAGCCCCTTGATGGCCTCGGCCTGTTCCTTGGCGGTGCGGAAGCGCGAGATCTCGGCGATCTTGATCGGCCATTCGGCGAAACGGTCGGTGAAATTGTTGTAATGCTGTTCGGCGAGCAGGGTGGTGGGCACCAGCACGGCCACCTGACGCCCGCCCATGACGGCGACGAAGGCGGCCCGCAGCGCGACTTCGGTCTTGCCGAAACCGACATCGCCGCAGACCAGACGATCCATCGGCCGGCCTGACTGCATATCCTCGATGACGGCTTCGATGGCGGAGAGTTGATCCGGCGTCTCCTCGAAGGGGAAGCCTTCGGCGAAGGTCTCGTAATCCTGCAACGAGAGCTTGAACGAATGTCCACGGCGCGCGGCACGTTGCGCGTAGAGGTTGAGCAGTTCGGCCGCGGTGTCGCGGATCTGCTTCAGCGCCTTTTTCTTGGCCTTTTCCCAATGACCGCTACCTAGGCGATGCAAGGGCGCCGACTCCGGCGGACCGCCCGAGTAACGCGAAATCAGGAACAGCTGAGACACGGGCACGTATAGCTTGTCGTCGCCTGCGTATTCCAGCAGCAGGAACTCGGTCTCGCCCTCACCGAAATCCAGGTTGATCAGTCCACGATAACGGCCGACCCCATGCTGTTCATGCACCACGGGGTCGTTCTCGCGCAGCTCGGACAGATCCTTGAGCATGCCCTCGGTCGAGCGCATGCGGTCCTTGTCGCGGCGGCGCTGCTGGCGCACGGTCGCGGCGTAGAGTTCGGCTTCGGTGATGACCGCCAGTTTGGAACGGCCCTCGGCAGACGCGAGGAAGCCGCGATGCAGCGGGGCGATGCCCAGCATGAAGCTGTCGTCGCCGGCATTGAAGGCGTCCCAGGATTCGGTCAGGGCAGGGTTTAGGCCATGATCCGCCAGCAACTGGCTGATGGTTTCGCGGCGCCCCAGACTCTCGGCGAGGATCAGGGTGCGGCCCTTGTGGGTCTTCAGGAAGTCCTGCAGCTTGTGC
>JAKFDU010000226.1:0-23690 GCA_036675975.1 Devosia sp.
GGGTCGGGTGGGGAGGTTGGAGACGGGGGCGCCCGTTTGGCCTGGGCAGAAAGTCGGCAACCACGCTTGCGATACAGCGTGCTTGATACCGGACCCGGTGAGGAAGCTCCAACGCGTGACAGGCGGCCCTTGGTCCGTTCTATGTCGACAGTTCTTGGCCCAAAGGTCGCCTGTCACCGTGTTTCACGAGAACCGCGTTTCAGGCGGCGCTTTGGCTTGAACAGAATTTCTCCATCGTTCGCGGAGGACGCACAGTTACACCTTTGTGTCCACTTGCCGGGCGATAGGCCCTGCCCTATGTTCATCGTCGCGGACGATAGTTCCGCATGTTCTCAGGGCGGGGTGCAATTCCCCACCGGCGGTAAAGGCGGCGACGCCAAGCCCGCGAGCGCCTTCGGACCGACGGTCCTTGGGGTCAGCAGATCCGGTGTAATTCCGGAGCCGACGGTATAGTCCGGATGAAAGAGAACGGGACCAACGCTGGCTTGCCGGCGTCCGCACCCATTTTCGGGCCGGGCGCGGCATCGGCGAGACTTCCCGTAACCCTGAGGAAACTGGTTACGGAAAGGACTTCATATGAACCAAGTTTCCTCTGCTCCACGCAATGGCGCCGCCACAGGCGCCTTCTTCATGATCGCGGCAAGCCTCGCCTTTGCCGGGAGCAATCTGCTGCAGTCGGCGCTGCCAACGCCGGTGGAGTATGGCGGCTATGGCATGAGTTCGACTGGCATGGCTTTCTGGCAATATGTCATCGCCTCGGTGCTGGCTCTGCCGCTCGTGCTGCGCATCGGCCTGGGCAAGCTGCGCACCAGCCACCCCCTCGCCCACGAAATCCGTGCCTTCGTCTCGGCGCTAGGCGTCCACGTCTTTGTCTATGGCTTTGCCACCGGCGTGCCGATCTGGCAGATGGTGACCCTGCTGGCGACCGGCCCGCTGTTTATCGTCCTGGGTTCGACGCTGTTCCTGGGAGAACGGGCCTCCACCGTTCGCATCGGTGCCTCGTTGGTTGGATTTGTCGGCGCCATCATTGTCTCCGGCGTGGGCACAGACGGCCTGACCTGGTCAACGCTCATCCCCATCCTGGCCGCAGCGCTCTGGGCCACGACCGACGTGCTGACCAAGTATCTCAGCAAGCAGGGCGAGAGCCCCGAAACGCTGACCGTCTCCCTGCTTGTCCTTGTGACTCCGAACCACCTGCTGATCCTGCTCGCCGTCTGGGCGCTCGGCGGACTGACGCCCGGCCTGCTGCCGGCCGGTCTGGCCGACAATGTCTTCGCCCTTCCCGGCGGCACCGCTCTGGGGCTGCTGGTCCTGCTTGGTGCCCTGACGGCCGCCGCGCAATACCTGCTTGCTATCGCCTACAAGGTCGCCGACGCGACCTATCTGCAGCCCTTCGGGGACCTCAAGGTGCCGCTCAGCGGCCTGCTCGGCTGGATCTTCCTGTCGCAGGTGCCGTCCGGCTGGTTTTGGCCAGGCGCCGCACTGATCCTGGCGGCGTCGACGTTCATCTTCTGGGTGGAGTCCGACCGCCGCCGCGCCTTCAGCGTGGCCTGATGCAAAAGCTGCTCCCGATGATATCGGGGGCAGCTTATCCCCCTACCCGGGGCACTTGCTAGACTGCCGGATATGGTTGGCGGCGAAGGGGGGCGAGTGAGGGGTTTGACGGACGACCAGGCACGTAGCCGCCGTTTCGGCACCGTTCCGCGGCGGTATCAAAGGGGCGCTATGCTTCCCTGGCGCGCTCGAGAATGCGCTTGCATTCCAGCAGTTCGCGCAGCACGTCGGAGAGCTTGTCACGCGACTCGCGGTCCAGCCCCGGGCTGGCAAGCATCACCGCTTCTTCGATTTCCGCCTCGTCGCTGGCGGCTTCGGCCTGTTCGATCATCGGCAGGATGTCTTCGAGGGGCTTGCCCTCCCCGACGGCAATCACATAGCGGCTGCCCTGATCCTTGAGGATGCGTTGCACGCCCTTGATGGTGAAGCCCTGGTCGTAGAGCAAATGCCTGATACCGCGCAGCAGGAGCACGTCCTCGGGGCGATAGTAGCGCCGCCCACCGCCGCGCTTCAGCGGCTTGATGGTCGAGAAACGGGTCTCCCAGAAGCGCAGGACATGCTGAGGCAGGTCCAGTTCATCGGCAGCTTCGGAGATGGTCCGGAAGGCGTCTGGCGACTTGTCCACGGAGGCTGAGACTCGCTGGATTGCTTATTTTCCAGTACGAACCATAGATTTGTTGATCTTGGACTTCAACACGTTGGATGGCTTGAACACAAGAACCTGCCGGGGAAGGATCGGGACCTCTTCGCCGGTCTTGGGATTGCGCCCGATACGCTCGTTCTTGGAGCGGACCTGGAAGGAGCCGAAGGACGAAAGCTTGACGTTTGCCCCGGTAATCAGGGCGTCGCCGATAAGCTCCAGCACCCGTTCCACCAGTTCGGCCGACTCGGTTCGCGACAGTCCGACTGTGCCATAGACTGCCTCTGCCAGATCGGCCCGCGTAATCGTCTTTTGCGTCATTCGTACCCCCGTGTTGCCGAAAGGTGCAAATCCCCACGCCGGGACGCGTTGCTTGGCATCCCTGATCAAACTAGCTGTCGGCACAACCCCTGATGGAGCCGAGCCATACCGCGGGAATCCTTCCATTCGTTCAGCGATACCGGACCGTCACAAACCCCTCATGCGACCGGTTTCTACGCTGAGTTCCTCCACCCAAAAAGACACTAACGCCTTGAAACGCATAAGGTCAATCGGTCAGCGGAGGCTGCTACCAGCGAATGAGGGAGGCGCCCCAGGTAAAGCCGCCACCCATCGCCTCGAGCATTACGAGGTCGCCCTGTTTGATGCGGCCATCGGCCACGGCAGCGCTCAGTGCCAGCGGCACCGAGGCGGCAGAGGTGTTGGCGTGGAGGTCCACGGTGATGATGACCTTTTCGGGCGGCAGGCCGAGCTTGTGGCCGGCACCCTCGATAATGCGCCTGTTGGCCTGGTGCGGTACGAACCAGTCGAGATCGGCCACCGTGTAGCCGGTCTTTTCGAGCGTGGCATAGACCACGTCGGTAATCTTGCCGACCGCATGGCGGAACACTTCGGGACCCTGCATGTGAACATGGCCGGTCGTGCCGGTCGTGGACGGGCCACCATCGACATAGAGCTTGTCCCAGTGGTGACCGTCCGAACGCAGCGCAGAGGCCAGCACGCCGCGCTCGGGCGCGTCGTCATCGAGCTCGATCTTCTCGAGCACAACGGCACCGGCGCCGTCGCCAAACAGGACGCAGGTGGTCCGGTCGGTCCAATCGAGCAGGCGCGAGAAGGTCTCGGCGCCGATGACCAGCGCGCGGGTCGCCAGGCCGTTCTTGATGTAGCTGTCGGCGGTGGCGATCCCATAGACGAAGCCGGAGCACACCGCCTGGATATCGAAGGCCATGCCGTGATGCATGCCCAGCTTCATCTGCACCAGCGTGGCGGCAGCCGGGAACGTGTAGTCGGGCGTGGTGGTGGCAACGACGATGAGATCGATCTCATCAGGCGTAACGCCAGCGGCGGCCATTGCCCTCCTGGCCGCTTCCACGGCCAGGTCGGAGGTGAACTGCCCCTCGGCAGCGATATGGCGCTCCTTGATGCCGACGCGCTGCTGGATCCACTCGTCGGTCGTGTCGACCATGGTTGCCAGTTCGGCATTGGTCAGCACTCGATCGGGAAGGTAGCCGCCGACACCGCGGATGATGGTACGCGTCTTGGTCACGCCGGTTTCGCCTCGGGTTCTGCTTCCGGGGCCTCGGAGGCCACCTTGATTGGGAAGCGCTGCATGGTGTCGCCGATCTTGTCGATCAGGCGGCTGCGAGCCATTTCATAGGAGAGGTTCAGTGCACTCTTGTAACCGATCTCGTCGGTGCCGCCATGCGACTTGATGACGATGCCGTTGAGCCCCATGAAGACGCCACCATTGACGGTGCGCGGGTCCATCTTGCGGCGCAGCGCGTTGAGCGCGGAGGTCGCGAACAGCGCGCCGATCCGACTCATGAGATTGGATTTGAGGGCGCTGCGCAGGTACGAACCCACCTGCCGGGCGGTACCCTCGGCGGTCTTCAGGGCAATATTGCCGACAAAGCCCTCGGTGACCACCACGTCAACCGTGCCCTTGCCGATATCGTCGCCTTCGACGAAGCCATGATAGGTGAAGCCGGAGCCGCTCGCTTCGGCAAGGATGCGCCCTGCTTCATTGATGTAGTCGAGCCCCTTCCCCTCCTCGGCACCCACATTGAGCAGGCCTACGGTGGGCGAGTCGTCGTCAAAGAGGCACCGTGCCAGGGCGGAGCCCAGAATTGCGTAGTCGACCAGTTGCTTGGCGTCGGCGCCGATGGTGGCGCCCATATCGAGCACGATGATGTCGCTGCGCAGGGTCGGCCAGATCGCGGCGATGCCGGGTCGGGAAATGCCCTTCATCGGCCGCAGGCAGAAGGTGGCCATGGCCATCAATGCCCCGGTATTGCCGCCGGAAATGGCAACATCGGCCTCGCCATCCTTGACCGCCTGGATCGCCATCCACATCGAGGACGTGCCCTTGCCCTTGCGCAGGGCCTGGCTGGGCTTTTCGTCCATCGCGATGACCAGTTCGCAGTGGCGAACAGTCGAGGCGGGCTTGAGGTCGGGAAATTCGTCGAGCAGCGGGGCGATCTGCTCCTGCCGTCCATGAAAGATGAAACGGGTGTTCTTGCGCTCGCGCAGGGCCAGATAGGCTCCGTGGATCACCGCGCGGGGGGCGTTATCGCCGCCCATGGCATCCACTGATATTGTTATTGTATCGGTCATTTCAGCCCGTTCTGCGCCTCACGGGGAGGCAGCCAAACATACCCCATCGGGGAGTCGGTGCAAGCCCGGCGCCTCACGCTACCGGTCAATATCGGTGGACTTCTTGAGCTTTTCGAGGGCAGCGAACGGGCTGGTCGGCCCGCCGCCAACATCGATGCCCAGCGAATCGAGGCTCTCGCCCGGTGCGCGGGGATAGGGGTCGATCGCCAGCGCCAGCGTCTCGATCAGCAAGGCGCTGAGGTCGACCTCCGGTCCGTCGATGTGGTCGGGAAAGTCCTCGTCCTCGAGATCGACGAAAATCTCCGAACCCGGCGTGGGCTTGTGGGCCTGGGCTTCGGGCAGGAAAACTCGATCGATCGGTTCATCGATGTGCTGACCGACCGGCTCAAAGGTCACCACCGATGGCTGAACGATATCAGCCACCAGGCGGCCAAGCGCCCGGATACCGCCGCGCAACGGCGCCACGGTCAGGGTGGCCTCGAAGCTGTCGATCGCGCTGACGTTGAGCAACTCTGCCAGGGCCGCCCGGGTGGGCTCGTCGAGCGACACGGTCAGGTCGCGCCCGGTCGCCGGCAGGCGATCGATGCGGACGATGGCGTCGAAAAGGGGGGCTGGTTCGTTCACGCTGCGGCCTCGAAGCTGAGGGAGCCGCCGGTTATGGAGTCGACAGGTTGGGCGGCCAGCGCACGATCTTCGGCCAGCAGATATGCCGCCAGCGCCTCGACATGCGGCCCGCTGGCGCCATCGAACAGGTTGCGCGACAGCACAGTCTGCAAGGCCATCTGGTCGCCACTGTCCATGGCTTCGTTCATGGCCGCGAGCAGGCCGAAGAAGATATTGCCCATCTTCTGGATGCGCTTGGGGACGCCGAGATCGCCGACACCCATTTCGCGCAACGAGCGGTCCATGTCCTTGAAGAATAGGTCAAACACGGCCTGGCTGAACTCCTTCTGCTCGCCGGTCTCGGCGCGCAAGCGGCGAAACAGCAGCGCCAGATGCAGGCTGATCATGTCGAAACGGCCAGTGACCGTGTCGGGCACAAGCCAGTCGGCGTAGAACCGGGGCTGCCGGGATTGCGCCACAATGGCGCTATAGACGGCGTAAACCGGCGCGGTAGCTGTGTTCTTGCGGAACAGGGACAGGATCATGGGATTGCGCTCTGCATCTTGATCGGCCTAACAGGGGCGCCGGACCATTGCCAGCTTGCCAGACCGACAGCTTGGCAGTTACACATTCCGGCGGCTACAAGGGCCGCCGCCTTGTTGTCGTGCCTATAGTCGAGAGCCATCGAGAAAGTCAAATTCATGCCCCTGCGTACCGCCTCCGGTTCAATTGCGCCGCTTGCCGCAGCCGCCCTGCTCGCAATGACGCTGGCCGCATGTACGAGCAGCAATTCGCTGATCACCAAGCGAACCCAGGGATACGAAATCTCCGACAGCGCCATGGCCCAGATTCGACCAGGGCAGAGCCAGGAGCTGGTGACGCTGGTGCTCGGCTCGCCGCAGTCGACCAACTCTTTCGGTGATCAGTCTGCATTTTATTATGTCGAGACCAAGGTGCGGCAGACCGCGTTCGGCATGACGATGATCGACTCGCGCACGGTGCTGGTCGTTTACTTCGACAAGAACAAGAAGGTCATCGACAAGGCCGTCTATGGCTTGCAGGACGGCAAGACGATCGCGATCGAAACACGCCGCACACCGTCCTTCGGCGAAGACCGCACCTTCATCGACCAGATCCTGCAGTCGTTCTAAGCCGAGCATCAGGTCGACAGTCTGCCAGCCGCGAACTATATTGTCGTCGATCTGGCGGCAATTTCTCATGGCGGGCTGCGGCATGTTGCACGGGATGACGGCCGGAAAGGTGCTGCGCGTTGCAGCGTTGGTGGCACTCGCCGGACTGTGGAGCGGACCAGCCCTCGGCAAGAGCAAACTTCAGGGCGATGCGCTTCGTCAGGCGTGTATCGGTGCGTTTGGCGACCGCGACCATTTCGACTGGGTGCCGCGTATGGGGCTCGGCAATGCGCTAGCTACCTGCAGTGCCGCGATCGTCCAGTTTCCCGACGATGCCGAAGTCCAGCTCTATCACGCCGTGGCCAGGGACCAGCTTGCCGAGCGTGGCGGCACGCAGGACGATAATCTCTTTGCCACCGAGGTCTACCGCGAGCTGGCGGACAGCGGCCCGGAAATGGCTGAATATGCCCTTGCCACCATGTTCGACGAAAGCTCAGGCGTCAGCACGAGCGACGCTCTGGCGACCATGCAGCGAGCTCGCGAAGGCGAATTCGGGCACTCGATCCGCTGCGAGGCTCTCCGCACCTTCGGGCAGGTGGACCTGGACGGCAATGGCCCCTTCTACGACGTGGCGGAGGCCGAGCGATTGGCCCACGGCAATTATGTCTGCGCGGGTTTCCTCGCGGGCATGTACTGGAACGGCTACGCGGCCGCCAGCGACCTGACGCTATCGGTCGCCGACTACGCGCGCTATGCGGCCGTGCATGGCGATGCAAACGCGATGGCAATGACGGGGCTGTTCTACGCCCATGGCACGGGGTCTACTGATATAGACCCCCAATTGCAGGGGCA
This sequence comes from Devosia sp., assembly GCA_036675975.1. Lineage (GTDB taxonomy): Bacteria > Pseudomonadota > Alphaproteobacteria > Rhizobiales > Devosiaceae > Devosia. Next base: position 7,393 of record JAKFDU010000226.1, read on the forward strand.
GTACGAGGCACGGCGGGATGCCGAGCGGGCCGGATATTGGCTATTGTTGGCGTATTGGGCCACAAGGAGTTCAATGCGCCCCGAGGTCCATGACGACTTCTGGCACGGCCAGCATTTGCAGTCGGCCGCTGTGGTCGAAGCAATGCAAACGGCACTGAAGGCGCTCGGCCTCTACGAGAATGAAATCGACGGAAACTTCATCGCACCAACACAGCTGGCGCTGGAAATGTTCGAAGGCTCGGACATCGATGCGGTGTTTCAGGCGGTTCGCGCCAAGGAAAAGTATGACCCCTCTCTTGGCCCCAGAGAAGCGCTGCATATCGGCCGCGCGGCAATTGCTGGCGCCGACTAGGCGCTCTTGCCGTCGCCCTCTGCCAGGTCCAGGCCGGCTTCCCGCGCCATGGCATCGAGCGCGGCGTTGACGAGGCCGGTGGCATCATCTTCGTAGAAGGCCCGGGCGACGTCGACATATTCGGTGATGACGACGCGGGGCGGAATATCCTTGCGGCGCAGCAGTTCGAAGGCGGCGGCGCGCAGGATGGCGCGTAGCGTGGCGTCGACGCGCTCCACCGGCCAACCGTCGGCGAGGGCGCGGTCCACAGCGGGGTCGATGGCAAGCTGGTGCTTGGCAACGCCGGAAACGATCTGGCGGAAGAAGTCGGCGTCGGCGGGCAGATATTGCTCGCCCTCGATTTCGCGGCCCAGATGGAACGCGCCGAACTGCGCCAGCGTGTCCTCGAGCGTCGCACGGCCCACATCCATCTGATAGAGCGCCTGCACGGCGGCCAGACGAGCCGCGCCGCGCTGGTTGGCGGGTCGGTCGGCTTGCGGATTGCGTTTGGGGGCGTCGGCCATGAGTGCTTTCATCTTTGCTGCGTGGCCAAGGGCCGCGGTGCCCCGAAGGACAACGCAACCCCTTAGTCTCCCGCGGCGGGAACTTCAACAGGCGGCGATGTTCAATCTGTGCGGCGCGGACGCTCATAAAGCGTCAAATTGTCGTCACCGAGCGTTTGGCGGTCGGTTTCCAGCAGTCCCGCTGCGTCAAGCACGCCGGCAATCGAGCCGTCCAGGCTCGCCGGGACGGCATCGGGACCGAGAGCATGCCGCCCGGTGATCACGGCGAAGCGGTCCACCAGATCTGCCTCGAGTAGTGCAGCGGCCAAGCGCTGGCCGGGCTCGACCAACAGGTTCTGAATGTTGCGCGTTGCGAGCGCCTGCAGTGCTGCAGCAAGGTCGGGCCGGCCGTCGCTTCCGGCCACGCGAATGGCTTCGACCGACACCGGCGCGTCAATGCTGACGGCGGTTTCGGCAATGATTGCAGTGCGGTAGCCGGAAAAGCCACCAACCAGATTCACCTTCCGATCGATGCCTGAGGCTCCTGCCAGAACCAGCCGCAGCGGGGTCCGCCCGGTCAAGCCCGGCAAGGTCACATTCAGCGCCGGATCGTCGCTACGGGCCGTGGCAGCGCCGACGAGAATTGCATCCGAACGGGTGCGCAGCAGCTCGACCCAGGCGCTGGCCTCCGGGCCGACGATGGAGGCCCTGCCCTCGCCGCGTCGGCCGATCATGCCATCGGCTGATACGGCCAGCACAGCGGTGACGAAGGGGCGGCCGGCGGCGTGCCTCAGCGTGTGGCCCGCGTGCAGCGCCTGCGAAGGCGCGTGGCGGGCCAATATCGCCTCGATACCGGCAGATTCGAGCTGGGCAATGCTGCCACCAGCCGTTCGTGGATCGGGATCGACGGTGCCGATAACGACCCGCATGATGCCGGCACGGATGATGGCATCGACGCAGGGCGGCGTGCGGCCCCAGTGGTGACAGGGCTCCAGCGTGACATAGAGCGTGCAGCCGGCCGCCTCGAAACCGGCCCGGACGATGGCCTCGGCCTCGGCATGCGGGCGCCCACCCTTGGCCGTTACCGCCCGCGCCACCAAGGTCTGTGAGAGAGGGTCGACGACCAGCGCCGCGGCCGCAGGAACATCCGCCGTGGTGCCGACGAAAGGCAGCGCATAGCGCGCTGCTGCGTCAAGCCAGCGGCGGTCTTCTGAGGAAAGCTGCGTCACTCGTCGTCCCGCATCGTGCCCTGCCCGTCGGCCAGTTCGGCAAGGAAATTGCGGAAGTCGTCGGCCGCCGAGAAGTTCTTGTAGACCGAGGCAAAGCGCACAAAGGCCACGTCGTCGAGGCCCTTGAGCCCGTCCATGACGTATTCGCCAATCTGGTCGGACGTCACTTCAACGTCCCCCAGGCTTTCGAGCTGACGGACGATGCCCGATATCATGCGCTCCGTGCGCTCGGTTTCCACCGCACGTTTGCGCAGTGCCGTATAGACCGACCTGGCCAGCTTCTCGCGATCGAACGGCACCTTGCGGCCGCTCTTCTTGACCACGGTGAGGTCGCGTAGCTGTACGCGCTCGAATGTCGTGAAGCGGCCGCCGCAGCCATTACAGACGCGGCGGCGGCGGATTGCACCGGAATCCTCGGTCGGGCGGCTGTCCTTGACCTGGGTGTCGTCGTTACCGCAATAGGGACAGCGCATCGAAGGACCTTAGCTGGCGTAAATCGGGAAGCGCGCGGTGAGCGCCTTGACCTTGGCACCGACCGCCGCTTCGACGACGGCATTGCCTTCGTCGGAATTGGCTTCGCGCAGGCCATCGAGCACCTCCACGATCAGTCCGGCGATCTCCTGGAATTCGGCGACGCCGAAGCCGCGGGTGGTGCCGGCCGGGGTGCCCAGGCGGATGCCCGAGGTGACGAATGGCTTTTCCGGATCGAAGGGAATGCCGTTCTTGTTGCAGGTGATGAACGCCCGTCCCAGACCCTGCTCGGCGCGTTTGCCGGTGGCATTCTTGGGGCGCAGGTCAACCAGCATCAGGTGATTGTCGGTACCGCCGGAGACCACGTCGAGGCCATGTGCCTTGAGCGCCTCTGCCAGGGCCCGGGCATTGGTCACGACCTGCTGCGCATAGGCCTTGAACTCGGGTTGCAGCGCCTCCCTGAAAGCCACGGCCTTGGCCGCGATGACATGCATCAGCGGGCCGCCCTGGAGGCCAGGGAATACCGCCGAATTGATCTTCTTGGCGATTGCCTCGTCATTGCTGAGGATCATGCCGCCGCGCGGACCGCGCAGGGATTTGTGCGTGGTGGTGGTGGTGACATGGGCGTGCGGCACCGGCGAGGGGTGCACGCCGCCTGCGACGAGACCCGCGATGTGGGCCATGTCGACCATGAGGTAGGCACCGACGGAATCGGCAATCTGGCGGAACCGGGCCCAGTCCCAGAAGCGGGAATAGGCGGTGCCGCCAGCCAGGATCAGCTTGGGCTTGTGCTCGTGCGCAAGGCGCTCGACCTCGTCCATATCGAGCAGATGATCGTCAGGACGGACGCCGTAGGACACGACGTTGAACCACTTGCCGCTCATGTTGACGGGCGAACCATGCGTCAGGTGGCCGCCCGAATTGAGGTCGAGGCCCATGAAGGTGTCGCCCGGCTGCAGCAGCGCAAGGAAGACGGCCTGGTTCATCTGCGAGCCGGAATTGGGCTGCACATTGGCGAAGTTGGCGCCGAACAGCTGCTTGGCGCGTTCGATGGCGAGCGTCTCGGCGACATCAACGAACTGGCAGCCGCCGTAGTAGCGCTTGCCCGGGTAACCTTCGGCATATTTGTTGGTCATGATCGAGCCCTGCGCCTCAAGGACGGCACGGGAGACGATGTTTTCCGAAGCGATCAGCTCGATCTCATGCTGCTGGCGACCCAGTTCATCCCGGATGGCCCCCGCGATCTCGGGATCGGTCTCGGCCAGCGTATTGGAGAAGAACTTCGGAAAGAGCGGGAGTGAGGTGGCAGCGCTCATAGGACGGTTACCTCGCTGGAGAACAAGCAAGTTGGCATGGCGGTGGCCTTATCACGTCGCAGCGTGCGATTCCAAGGCCGGGAAAGTAGAGCTGGATTCATGGGGCTCCCCGGGGTTGCGGATGGATGCCCAGGCGAGCGGCACTACAAGGTTCGCGTTCCCCGATGGTTACCCATCTCTTCTCGCCAGTCGCGCGAACGCCCACAATATGGCGCAGAAAGCGCGTGAGGGGAAGAGGCCACAAAATGCTGCTCAGGCGAATTTTCCTGGCCCCGCCGCGGCCGGCCGTACCGATTCGCCCAGTTTCTTGCGCAGCTTCGCCAGCGCGACCTGCTGCATTTGCAGCTTGCTGGCCGAGACCGGGGTGATGACGATGACTTCGGCACCTGACGCAACATCGATGGCAGCGACCCGCATCTGCTGGCCGAGCTGCACGAACTCGAAATAGACCTCACCGTCGGTCATGGTATGTCCCCTGCCCCGACGTTAGCAGGATTCTGCGGCCTGCAAAAGAAAACGCCCTCCGCTAGGGAGGGCGTTGGATGGGCAAGCTGCGCAGCAATCAGCCGTTGGCGGTTTCGTCGAAAGTCACCCGGCCCTGCTCGTCGAACTTGTAGACGTCGTCGCGGAAGCTGACGGTGCCCTGGCGGTTGGCCCAGGCGGTGATGTAGGTGGTGTGGATCGGCACGCGGGCCTTGCATTCAACGTCGAGGCGCTCAAGCGACTCGAAGGTCATGTCGACCTTGTTCTGGTCCCAGTCGCCATTGTCGCGCAGCAGCCAGTTGACCAACTGATTGACGCCCTCGACACGTACGCAGCCCGACGAATGGAAGCGGGCGTTTTCGCCGAACAGCGCCTTGGACGGGGTATCGTGCAGGTAGCAATCGTAGGGATTGTAGAAGTTGATCTTGCAGTGGCCCATCGAATTGGCCGCGCCAGGCTCCTGGCGGTACATGTAGTTCACCGCATTGCCGATATTGGTCCAGTCGATGCTGGCGGGCGAAACTTCGGCGCCGCTGCCATCATAGATGTGGATGTTCTGCTCGGTCAGGTAGTTCGGATTTTCCTGCATGTACTTGGTCAGGTCGCGCTCAACGAGCGACTTGGGCACATGCCAGTAGGGGTTGAAGTTGATCTGGCTGATCTTGCTGGCCATGATCGGGGTGGCGCGCTCGACGCGGCCGACGACCGCCGTGTGGCGCTGCTCGACCATGCCGTCATTGACGGCCTCGATCGTGGCAGCCGGGATGTTCACCACAACGTAGCGCGGGGTCAGCGTGGAGGCCATGTTCTGAACTCGAGTGAAGTTCAGGTACAGCTGCTGCAGGCGGGTCGCGGCGGGAACGTTGAGGGCATACCAGGTCGCCTCGTCCACCTGGCCGTTGACGATCAGGCCGTGGCGCGCCTGGAAGGTGCGGACGCCGCGATCGGTGTCTTCGTCGAACAAATCATTGATGTTGGGCACCAGCACCATATCGCCTGACGAGATCAGGCGGCGCTTCAGCGCGATGACTGACTCACCAGACTTGCCGATCAGCAGCTTGAAAGCTTCCTGCGGGACTTCCTCCCAGCCACCATTGGCGACAAAGGGTTCGTATTGCGAAATGGCCAGTTGCAGATTGTAGGCCGTGTCGAATGACAGGATCGGCTCATTGGTGGCAATCAGCGCCTCGGCGGCCGCAGTATTGCTGTCCTTGTCGACATTGCGCAGCACATTGCCGCGATTGACCATGTCGAACACCGATTCCTGCCCGCGAGCGATCGCAGGCATGGCGAGGGACACGCCGGCCATCGCCGAGTACCCGAGCAAAGAACGTCTAGTCAGCCGCATTAAAGTCACCCGAATTTCCAGCCCCGAAGCAGCCGGTTTTTACCATCGCGTCCCGCGGGTCACAACGCGGTCAACCGCATGTGAACCCTCTTCAGACCTTGTGAACCATGAATACGCGGGAAATGGTATCAAACCACTAACCAGCCAGTTCGCGCGTGTTTGCGGCGCAAATGTGAACGCCGGCCTCTTGGACCGGCGTTTGCATTCGGGTGTGGCACGGCCGCAACAGATGGCGGGCGGACGACCTAGAGCTTGTAGAGAATCTGATCGACCCAGAAGCGCTCGAGACGGGCCAGCGCCTTGTTGAGGCCATCGAATTCATCGTCGCCGAGGCCACCAACCTTGTCGATGGACTTGAGGTGACGGTCATAGAGCTCGTCAATCACTTCGGCCACTTCCTCGCCCTTCGGGGTCAGCTTGATGCGGACCGAACGACGGTCGGAGCGGGAACGCTCCTGGAAGATGTAGCCGGTCTCGACCAGCTTTTTGAGATTGTAGGAAACGTTGGAGCCCAGGTAGTAGCCGCGGGAGCGCAGCTCGCCGGCGGTGAGCTCTGCGTCGCCGATATTGAACATCAGCAGCGCCTGGACGGGGTTGATGTCATCCCAACCCATGCGGTCGAACTCATCCTTGATGAGGTCGAGCAGGCGCCGGTGGAGGCGTTCGACGCGCGAAACAGCTTCCAGATAAAGCGGCTTCAGGCTCTGGGGACGTTCCGGGGAAAGGGCCTCGGCTGCGTTGGATTTGATTGCCATTTGTGCCTCACTGTTTTGCAGTCTGTGCGATTTTTCGCATCTCATGAGGCCAAACTACGGCGTGCGGACTAAGATCGCCCTAAGCGGCGTGATTAAGAGCATCTTACTGGAATGCAATGAGAATTTGGCTTTATGTTTCGTTACACCGGTGCATAAATTTGTAACCTTACGAGGGTGTAAAGGGCGGCGTCGCCGCCCTTTATACGGGGCTCAGGCAGCGAGTTCAGCGCGGCCCAGCAGCTTGAGAAACAGCACGCCGCCGACTGCCACGCCCTGTCCGACCAGCAGTGCAAGACCAGGGCCGCTGAGCGTGGGGGCGTGAATGGCAACCAGGGCGGCCGTGCCCACGACCCAGCCAATGTCTCCGACGATATTGGCCACGACGAAGGCCGGTGCGGGCCGAGCCTTGCGGGCGATCCAGACGTTGAAAGCGGCCCAGGGCAGCAGCAGCAAGCCGATGATCCAGAGGAAAGCGGGCGGGAGCGCCCAGCCTGCCAGCGCGGTCAGCGGAGTCGCCGCATAGAGAAGGGCTGCGCCCAGAGCAAGCGAGCCGAGGGCATCGAAGCCGTAGATGAAATGCGGGTCGAGGCGCGGCAGAGTATGAACCTGGGTGGTCATTGTGGGTGTCTCCTTGGTTGTCGATGTAAAGACAGTGGCCAAGGCAGGTCATGTTCTCAATTACGTCGGAGGTAATGGAATGTGCGCCAGCGATGGCGCATGATCCGCGCGTCAAGGGAGGCCGGCTTGTTCAGCACGATGCTCAGGGAATGGCGGGGCTTAAGGGGGATGAGCCAGCTCGATCTGGCGCTGAGCGCCGAAGTCTCGACGCGCCACCTGTCCTTCATCGAGTCCGAACGCTCCAAACCCAGCACGGAAATGGTGCTTCGTCTGGCCGAAGCGCTGGACCTGCCGCTGCGGGAGCGCAATGCAATGCTGGTCGCCGCAGGGTTTGCACCGCAGTTCGGCGACAGCGACTGGCACGGCGAGGCGATGGCGGATGTGCGCCAGGCCGTGACGTTGCTGCTGAGGGCACACGAGCCCTACCCCGCCATCGTTCTCGACATGGCATTCAATATTCTGGACGCCAATCCACCGGCGCTGGGCATGATTGGCGCAAGCCGAGACGCGCTTGCCGGCATCAATCTGGTCGACCTGGTTTACGCGCCCGGGCCGGTGCGTGAGTCGATCGTCAACTGGAGCGATGTTGCTGAATACCTGCTGCACCGGATGCGAGAGGGCGTGAGGCGGCACGGGCCGCAATCGGCCATGGGCGCGGTGTTACGGAGGGCGATGACACAGCCAGGAGCCAGCGCGCTATCCGCGGTCCGCAACCACCGCCAGGGGACGGTCTTGCTGCCGCTAGAATTCCGCCGGGATGGGGAGGCGACGCGGTGGTTCACCACTGTGACCAGCTTCGGCGCACCGCAGGATGCGATGGTTGAGGAGATCACCATCGAGCAGTTTCATCCCAATCCGAACTAGTCGGCAGCGCGGGCGCGGCTGAGGCGGATCGACAACACGAAGATGATCAGGATCGACGCCAGGAGCACGATGCGCACGGCAAAGCCGAAGGCAGACATGCGCACGTCGGGACTACCCAGAAGGTGGAGCGTGAGTTCGACCGCCGTAGCGCCGACCAGCAGCACGGCGCCCCAGCTCGCCTTGATCCAGAGCCCCACGGCGGCGAAGAGCCGGGCAAGCGCGAAGATTGCCAGATAGACAAAGCCAGTCATGCCCATTGTGGCGATTGGACTGACATCGCCCAGATTGACGCCAAGCAGGCGCGCCGCGTCGTTCAAACCGAGCAGCAGGCTGATGATGGCGACGATACGGATGTAGATGCCAATAGGCTGGGCGTTGAAGTCCATGGTGGTTTTCTACTCGCCCAAGGCTGCTGCGACAAGCCGGAGCTTGGAGGGCGTCGGCAGCGCTGATATTGAGAGCCGCAAGGACAAGGAGCCCGGCATGGTCGACCCCTGGCAGAAGCATGACATGGAGTTTCTCGGTGGACGGCGGCTGCGCCGCACGCGCCGCACTGCCTGGAGCCGCGCCATGGTGCGTGAAAACGTGCTGACGCCATCTGACCTGATCTGGCCGCTTTTTGTCATCGAAGGGCATAACGAGAAGACGCAGATCCGGACGATGCCCGGTGTAGAGCGGCTGAGCATCGATCTTTGCGTCGAGGCAGCCAAGGCGGCGCGGGACGCCGGCATTCCGGCGCTGGCGCTGTTTCCCAACACGCCGGACCACCTGCGTAGCGAGAATGGCGCCGAGGCGTACAATCCGGACAATCTGATGTGCCGGGCCCTCTCGGCCATCAAGAGCGCTGTGCCGGAAGTGGGTTTGATTGCCGATGTGGCGCTCGACGAATATTCGAGCGATGGCCAGGACGGGCTGGTGCGGGACGGGGAAATCCTCAACGACGAGACCGTAGCGGTGATGATCCGCTCGGCCCTCGCGCAAACGCTCGCCGGCGCAGACATCATCGCGCCCTCGGACATGATGGATGGACGGGTTGCCGCCATTCGGGAGGCGCTGGACGCCGAGGGATACGAGCAGACCCAGATCATGGCTTACGCCGCCAAGTATGCCTCTTACTACTATGGACCATTCCGCGAGGCGGTGGGATCGGGCAGCCGCCTCAAGGGCGACAAGCGCACCTACCAGATGGACTATGCCAACTCCGATGAGGCGATGCGCGAGATCGAGCAGGACATTGCCGAGGGTGCCGACAGCGTGATGGTCAAGCCCGGCCTGCCCTACCTCGACATCGTGCGACGGGCGAAGGACAGCTTCAATATCCCCATCTATGCCTACCAGGTGAGCGGCGAATTCGCTATGATCGAGATGGCGGCCGCAGCGGGTGCAATCGACCGCAAGGGCGCGATCCTGGAGAGCCTTTATGCCTTCAAGCGGGCTGGGGCGAGTGGCGTGCTGAGCTATTTCGCGCTCGAAGTGGCACGGGCGCTGGGGAAGTAGGCCCGCCAGGCAGGCACTAATTTGTGCCTCACCCTCTTGTACCCCGCCGCCCGCGTGACAATCTGATTGGCCATGGACCAGACATATCAGAATGCCCGCCCTGCTCTGCCCGATCCCTCCACTGCTCCCGAGCTGTTCGAGGGCGTGCTGACGCGTCGCGTTGTCGCCTTCTTCATTGACCTGCTGGTGATGGGCGCGATGATCGTCGCCTTTGCCTTTGTCGGGCTGATTGCGGGCTTCCTGACGTTCGGGCTCGCCTGGTTGGCACTGGTGTTCGTCGTTCCCGCGACCATTGTGCTCTATTATGGCGCGACGCTGGGTTCGCCCAAGCGCGCGACTATTGGCATGCAGATGATGGATATTGTGCTGACACCGACCCGCGGCCAGCCGCTCGACGGCTGGATGGCGATCATCCACGCTGCAGTGTTCTGGCTGACGACCTGGATTTCCTGGCCATTGTCGCTGCTGTTCGCACTGTTCACGCCGCGCCGGCAGATGATTCACGACCTGGTGACGGGTACGCTGATGGTTCGCCGCTCGCCCATGGAGCGTCATTGGCGTTCCCAATCAGCGCAAACCAGCGGCGCATATTGAATCGTTGCCGGGTGCAAGGCGCAGGAGTACATTCTCCTGAGTGCACCTAAGGGTCTTTGATGACCGACCAGACGCCGGAAACGACCCAGCTGTTCCTGACCGCGGCCATGCCGTGTCCGTACCTGCCCGGCAAGCAGGAGCGAAAGCTGTTTACGCATCTGACGGGAAGGCGGGCGGCGAGCCTGCATCACCTGCTCAGCGAAAACGGCTTTCGGCGCAGCCAGAACCTGATCTACCGGCCGGCCTGCGAGGGCTGCAATGCCTGCCAGTCGGTGCGCATCGTGGCCAATGACTTTGTGGCTTCGGGCCGGTTCCGCCGCGTCCTGCGCAACAATGAGGACCTGTCGGTCGAGGTCCGCCCCACGGCGGCGACCAGCGAGCAGTATGAGCTGTTCAAGCGCTACCTTGAATCGCGGCATGCCGGCGGCGGCATGAACCAGATGAGTTTCGTCGACTATGAATACATGGTCGAGGATACGCCGGTGCAATCGGTGCTGGTCGAGTACCGCCTGCGCGATCACCCCGACCAGACGCTGGTGGCGGTGGCATTGACCGACGTGATGCCCGACGGGCTCTCGATGGTCTATTCGTTCTACGACCCAGATTTGGCCTCGCGCAGCCTGGGGACCTACCTGATCCTCGATCATATTGCGCAGGTCCGCTCGGCAGCCTTGCGCTACGTCTATCTCGGCTATTGGGTCAAGGACTCGCCGAAGATGGCCTACAAGGCCCAGTTTCGGCCGCTTGAAGTCCAGAAGGGTACTCTGGGCTGGTGCACGCTGAGCTAGCACGACGACTTCACCAACCAAGCTGAATTGTTGCTGAGGCATGCCGTCAGCAGCCGTTCAGCCGTTTGCCGCCAATGGTCAACGTGGGCGGCTGTGGACCGATGGGAACCGGGGCGCCCGCATTTCCATCCTTTGTCCATGGAGAACACAGTTGAAGATCAGAAGCATCTACCTCGCGTCCCTCCTCCTTGCGGCCCTGCCGGCAACTGCTTTTGCGCAGGCCGCCGTGCCGGCCAATGTCGATTTCGCCGCTTCGGCAACCATGCCATCGCTCAAGGACCCGTCCCGCAAGGACGTCTTCGCCGTCACCATCGGCGATGCCCAGGTCAAGACGCAGCTCGAGCTCACCTGCTCGGCCGGGTACACCCAGTTCCTGGTCGTGCGTTCGGACAAGGCCTGTGCGGTTTCCGGCAATGGCTCGATCGTCAATCCGGCCAATCAGTCGCTGTTGCCGCGCACCCAGTATTCGGGCGGCTACACCGTCAATGCCGACGGCTATACCGATGGCTCGGGTCTTGCGGTGAACTACCTGGCGCTCGGCAAGGTCGCGCCGTCCGCCGGCGCCTTCTCTGGCTCGATGAATCTCAAGCCGGAAGTCACCTCCAGCGGCGCCTCGGCGCTCAAGGATTCCATCATGGCCAATCTCGGCCAGAATTCCGGCGGCGGGGTGATCGACGATCGGGTCGATACGGTGGACCTCACGCGCCTTTACATTCCATCGGCGGGCCTGCCCTCGGACGCCGGCTGCACCTGGTCGGGCAATATGGTGTTCGCCTACCAGACCGAGAGCTGGTTCCTTGACCTCAAGGCCACCTGCGCCGACAAGGAATATGTGCTCAAGGGCAATATGCCATGGACCGACTCGCCCGGAGTCGACGCCCAGACGCAGTATGACCTGACGTTGACGCTGCCTTCGGCCGATGCCACCAGCGACGACGCGCTGTTCGTTACCGACGATGCCAATAGCGACCTGTTCGCAGCGGCCGATGGCATCACTGCGCAGATCATCATGAAGGAATCCAAGCACGTGACCGTGGACATCGACGGTACGCTCACCGAAACGCCGTCGCAGGTCGACGCTTCGGGTCAGTTCGTGGGCACCAATGTGCCGGTGGAAGTGGTTCGCTCGCTGGCGACGCTGTTCGGACTGTTGTCGTCGAACCTGTTCGGGGCGTAAGCGGTCGATAACCTGAATCGAGGGGCGGCCCCAGGGGCCGCCTCTTTTCGTTTGCCGCAGCCTTGGTTGCGCCATACGTGTCGGCGACATCGCATTCATCCTTCACCCGCCGGACCCCGCCATGTCTCTGATACTGAAGCTGATCCGGCTGGGCCTGGTGCTGGGCGCGCTTGGCGTGGCGGGGTTTGCCATCCTGGCGCTGTTCGGCTTTGCCGTGGCCGAACTCGACCTGTTGAACCATGCGCAGATATTGCTGTTGCCCGGCACGATCATCGGTCTGCTGATGGTCGCGCTGCTGCTGCGGGGTACGCTGCGGAGCATTGCGATAATCGTGGCCGTGGTCGGCGTTGCCGCTTCGGCGAATGTGATGCTGCCCGAATTCATCGGGTCGCTGCGCCAGCGGCCGGAGGCGCCGGCCAGTGGCACCATTACCCTCATGACCCACAACCTGTTCGGCATGAACTACGAGATGGAGAAGGTCACGGCCGCCATCCTGGCCGAGGACCCGGACATCATCGTGCTGCAGGAATATTTCGGCGAGCAGGCGACGAACCTGCATCCGCTGCTGCTGGCGAAGTATCCGTTCTTCGTGCGCTGCAAGGGTGGCAAGCGAGCCAATCTGGGGCTTTATGCGCGCATTCCGTTCGCACAGAAAGAGGACGGCGCCTGCCCCAACGATGCCTATGGAACGACGCGCACGGCGCATATTCTGGCGACGTTCCAGACCGACGAGGGAAAACCATTTTCTGTCACCACCACCCATATGGACTGGCCCATCCCGGTGGCCCGTCAGCGCGAGCAGCTTAGCGCGCTTTCCGAGGTGGTGGACAAGATCGACGGACCGATGATCCTGGCGGGGGACTTCAACTCGACGCCATGGTCCTATGCGCTGCGGGATTTCGTGGCGCGGAACGGGCTGGTGCGCGAAACCATGAACCTGCTCACCTTTCCGATGAGCTGGTTCTATTTCGGGGCCTGGCGGGACACGCTGCCCTTCCTGCCGCTCGATCATGTGATGACGCGCGGCGGCATCGTGGTGCACGAGATCCACACCGGACGGGCCACGGCGAGCGACCATCTGCCGGTGGTGCTTACGTTTTCGGTGCAGTGATCCCCGTTCTCTTACACTCACCGCGTCTCCCTCGGGCTGGACCCGAGGGTGCTGCACTTGCTGAGCGCTCGTTGAGTACAGGGCCCTCGGGTCAAGCCCGAGGGTGACGGCCGAGTGGGTTGAGGCTACCTGCCCTCCCCGAGCTTCATGTCAAACACGATCAGCCCGTCGGTGCCGCCTTCGAGCGCCGCTACGAGCCTGGCTCCTGCGGCCTGGTGGGCGGGGTGCGGCAGGTAGCGATCGCGGGCGGCCGTGTCGACGAAGTCCATGATGAAGCCGTTGTCGAAGCCCTGCGCCAGGCCTTCCGGCGAAACGTTGGGCCCGAAATCGGCGGAGAGGAGGCCGTCGATCTGGCCCACCAGCGCGGCAAGGCCGGCATAGATTTCGGCGCGCTCGTCGGCGCTGACGCCGGTGCGGAATTTGAAGAAGACGCAGTGGCGGATCATGCGTTTGCTTTCCTCTTTCCCTCTCCCCTTGAGGGAGAAGGTGCTCGAAGGGCGGATAAGGGGTGCTGCGCCAACCCCGGGACGGAAGCATGGATGAGCGCAGCACCCCTCACCCGGTTCTTCGCTGAACGCGAAAAACCACCCTCTCCCTCAAGGGGAGAGGGGAAGGCTCAGCTACCCCACGAACCTGTTGTTGCGGGGGAAGCCGTTGGGCGGCTGGCGGCCTGCGGTGGCGCGGTCGCCGAGCCAGTCGGTCAGTTCCTCGGTAGGCTTGGTGTAGGTGCGGCCCGAGCTGTCCGTCCAGGTGAGGCCATCGGCGGCCCAGAAGGTCTTGAGATCGGAAATGCCACCGTCCTTGTAGCGCTGCAGGCGCACGCCCTTGCCGCGTCCCATTTCGGCCAACTGGGTCAGTGGGAAGACCAGCAGCTTGCGGTTCTGCCCGATGACGGCGACGCGGTCGCCGAGCACCGGAACCAGCAGCGCCGCTTCGTCGGGCGCCCCCACATTGAGAATCTGCTTGCCCTTGCGGGTATTGGCGATCATCTCATCTTCGCCGACGATAAAGCCGTAGCCGGAGGCCGAGGCGATGATGCGCTTGTGGCCGGGGCGGTAGACGAAGATATCGACGATACCCTGCCCCTCCTCGATATCGACCATGATGCGGACGGGCTCGCCCTGCCCGCGGCCGCCCGGCAGCTTGTCGCCAGCCAGGGTATATACCTTGCCGCCGGTGGTGAGCATCAGCAGCTTGTCGGTCGTTTCGCACTTGATGGAGAGCTTGATCCGATCGCCGGCTTTGAAGCCGCGCTCGTCATTGACCTCGACAGCGTGGCCGCGGGGAGCGCGGATCCAGCCCTTTTCAGAGAGAATGACGGTGATCGGCTCGCGCTCGATGAAGGCTTCCGTGACCTCGTCGGCATTGGCAGTGGGCGTGTCGCCCAGGACGGTGCGGCGGGTGCCAAGGAAATGCGGCGTCCCGTCGGGGTTGGCCAGCGGATACGCCTTCTTGAGCGCCTCGATTTCCTTGCTGATATTGCCCCATTGGCGCTTGTCGGAGCCGAGCAGAGCCTCGAGGTGCCCCTTTTCCTCGGTCAGGTCGGCGTGTTCCTTGCGCAGCTCGATCTCCTCGAGCTTGCGCAAGGAGCGCAGGCGCATGTTGAGGATGGCTTCGGCCTGCACGTCTGACAGCTCGAACGTGCTCATCAGGCTGGCCTTGGCATCATCCTCCTCGCGGATGATGCGGATCACCTCGTCCAGATTGAGATAGGCGATAATGTAGCCGGCAAGGACTTCCAGCCGGTGGGCGATCTGTTCCAGGCGGTGGGTCGAGCGGCGGACCAGCACTTCCTTGCGGTGTTCGAGCCAGGCCTTCAGCACCTGCGGCAGGCTCATCACCTTGGGCACGGCGCCCTTGTCGAGCACGTTCAGATTGAGCGGGAAGCGGGTTTCGAGGTCGGTGGTCTTGAACAGCTGCTCCATCAGGATGACGGCATCGACTGTGCGAGCACGCGGTTCGAGCACAAGGCGGATATCGTCGGAGCTCTCGTCGCGCACGTCCTTGAGCAAAGGCAGCTTCTTGGCCAGCAGCAGTTCGGCGATCTTCTCGACGAGGCGTGACTTCTGGATACCATAGGGAATTTCGGTGACGACGATGAGATAGACGCCGCGGCCGGTTTCCTCGATTTCCCACTTGGCGCGCAGGCGGAAGGAGCCGCGGCCGGTGGCGTAGGAATTGGCGATGGAGGACGCGGATTCGACGAGGATGCCGCCGGTGGGAAAGTCCGGCCCCTTAACGAACTGAGTCAGGTCGTGGGCGGAAGCATCTGGATTGACATTGATAAGGTGGAGCGCGGCATCGCACAGTTCGGCAACATTGTGCGGCGGGATGGACGTCGCCATGCCCACGGCGATGCCGGTGGAGCCGTTGGCCAGCAGGTTGGGGAAATTGGACGGGAGGACGACGGGCTCTTCGTCTTCGCCGTCATAGGTCGGCTTGAAGTCGATGGCATTCTCGGTGATGCCTTCGAGCAGGCGCATGGCCACATCGGTCATGCGGCTTTCGGTGTAGCGCATGGCGGCAGCGTTATCGCCATCGATATTGCCGAAATTGCCCTGGCCATCGACCAGCGGGTAGCGCAGCGCGAAATCCTGCGCCATGCGCACGAGCGCGTCGTAGATCGACTGGTCGCCATGCGGGTGGAATTTGCCGATCACGTCGCCGACGATGCGGGCGGACTTCTTGTAGCCCTCGTTCGGCGCCAGCTTGAGCAGGCGCATGGCATGGATGATGCGCCGATGCACGGGCTTGAGCCCGTCGCGTGCGTCAGGCAGCGCGCGCTGGGTGATGGTGGACAGGGCGTAGGAGAGGTACCGCTCCTCAAGCGCCTGCTTGAGATCGACGACGCGCTGGTCGTCGGCAGGCGGGAGGGTATCGCTATCAGACATAGGCAGGCATTCCGGGGGAACGAATCAGGAAAGCAGTATAGCCGCTGGGACCGGTCTTGTGCGGAAAGGCGCTGTTTTGCACGGGTTATGGACGTGCCGAAACGCCGCCCGGCCCTAGGGCGTCGCGCTTATCGGAGCAAGTGCGCCCGAGACGAGTAATGGGCGGCCTTTGACTCGACCGTTTTACTAACTCAGGGAGCCAAGGGCCGCCCATCACGATCTGGAGTTTCCTCACCGGGTCCGGTATCAAGCACGCTGTATTGCAAGCGTGGTTGCCGACTTTCTGCCCAGGCCAAACGGGCGCCCCCGTCTCCAGTCTCCC
>JAKFDU010000227.1:0-3300 GCA_036675975.1 Devosia sp.
GCAATGCAAAAGCCCGCTGTTCAGCGTCGGGCTTGGTTTAAATGCACTATGGAGGCAGCGTGAAGGCATTGCAAGGCGTTGACGGCCGCGCGGAATGGGCAGAACAGCCCGCCCCGGCCTGTGATGTGGGACAAATTCGCATTCGCGTGGCGGCCGCCGGGTTGAACCGGGCCGACCTGTTGCAGCGCGCCGGCCTCTACCCGCCGCCGCCCGGCGCCAGCGAGGCTCTGGGCCTGGAATGCGCGGGTATCGTCAGTGAAGTCGGGGCCGGCAGCGACTGGCAAGTCGGCGATCGGGTCTGCGCCTTGCTGGCCGGCGGCGGCATGGCCGAAGAGGTGGTGATCGATGGGCGGCATGCCTTGCCGGTGCCGGATGGGCTGTCGCTGTACGAGGCGGCGGCCTTGCCGGAGGTCTATGCCACGGCCTGGCTCAACCTGTACCAGTTGGCGGCCTTGAAACCGGGCGAGAAGGTACTGCTGCATGCCGGCGCCAGTGGCGTGGGGTCGGCGGCCATCCAGTTGTGCAAGGCCTTCGGCAATCCGTGCTGGGTCAGTGTCGGTTCGGCCGAGCGCCTGGCCTATTGCGAAGCCCTCGGCGCCCAGGGCGGCGTGCTGCGCACTGACGGCAACCTGCAGGCCCTGCGCGATTTCGCTCCCTTCGACGTGATCCTCGATCCGGTCGGCGGCGACTATGCCGCGCTCAACCTGGAACTGCTGGCGCGCGACGGACGCTGGGTAAACATCGGCCTGCTGGGCGGACGCAAGGCGGAACTGGATCTGGCCATGCTGCTGGGCAAACGCCTCCAGCTGATCGGCTCGACCCTGCGCAACCGCGACGACCAGTTCAAGGCCGACCTGCTGCGCGATCTGCGCCAGCAGGTATGGCCGCTGTTCGCCGAGGGCCGGCTCAAGCCGCAGTTGCAAGGCAGTTTCCCGGTCAAGGACGCGGAACTGGCCTTTGCCGAACTGGCGAGCAACAGGGTCAGCGGCAAGCTGGTGCTGCTGATCGACGAGAGCCTCGACTGAGCACGGCAGGAGCCTTGCCACTGTTAACAGGCCGTGGAAAAACTACCTGCGTTGGCAATACTGCGTTAAAAACGGCCTCAAAATGCTCATTTACAGCACGTAAACTCCGCTTTTTCGGCCGTTTTTGCCTTGTCTTGCCTGCCTCTCCTACGTTTTTCAACGGCCTGTTAAGCGGCAGGGCTTCTCGATGGGGGACGATTGAGTCGCCCAATCAAACCCATGGTTTCAATCAATAAGGTGTTTAGAACATCTCGAACTAAGATTCGCCGGGTCAAGTTTCCAACCCTCGAAGGAGTTCAGAGATGTCCCTCATCAATACCCAAATCCAACCGTTCAAGGCCAACGCTTTTCACAACGGCAAGTTCATCGAAGTGACCGAGCAATCCCTGAAGGGCAAGTGGTCGGTGCTGATCTTCATGCCGGCCGCCTTTACCTTCAACTGCCCGACCGAGATCGAGGACGCCGCCAACAACTACGCGGCCTTCCGCGATGCCAACACCGAGGTGTATATCGTCACCACCGATACCCACTTCTCGCACAAGGTCTGGCACGAGACCTCCCCGGCAGTCGGCAAGGCCCAGTTCCCGCTGATCGGTGACCCGACCCACGCGCTGACCAACGCCTTCGGCGTGCATATCGCCGAAGAAGGCCTGGCTCTGCGTGGCACCTTCCTGATCAACCCGGAAGGCGTGATCAAGACCGTGGAGATCCACTCCAACGAAATCGCCCGCGACGTATCCGAAACCCTGCGCAAGCTGAAGGCCGCCCAGTACACCGCCGCCCACCCGGGCGAAGTCTGCCCGGCCAAGTGGAAGGAAGGCGAAGCGACGCTGGCGCCGTCGCTGGACCTGGTCGGCAAGATCTAAAAATGGGTGTAGAGCTGCTGCGCTAGGCATTGCTGCGTTGAAGTCAAGCTCGGACTTGTCATGTACAAAAGTACACTCCGCGTCCTCGCTTGACTTCGCCTTGCACTGCCGTCGCTCGCGACGCTCTCCATCCCATTTTATTCACGCCTCATGAAACTCACCGGTTTCTAAAGGCGCCCGATGCCCGGGCGCGATCCGTCCGGGCATTTTATTGCCCCGAATTCTTGTCATTGAGGACTTCCCGTCATGTTGGACGCCAATCTGAAAGCCCAGTTGAAGACCTATCTCGAGAAGGTCACCCAGCCGTTCGAGATCGTCGCGTCCCTCGATGACAGCGACAAATCCCGCGAGCTCAGCGGTTTGCTGCACGACATCGTCAGCCTGAGCGACAAGATCACCCTGCGCGAAGACGGCCGCGACAGCCGCACGCCGTCCTTCGCACTGAATCGCCCGAGCGGGAACATCAGCCTGCGTTTTGCCGGCATCCCCATGGGCCACGAATTCACTTCGCTGGTGCTGGCCCTGCTGCAGGTCGGCGGCCACCCGTCCAAGCTGGCGGCCGAGGTGATCGAGCAGATCCAGGGCCTCGACGGCCAGTTCAACTTCGAAACCTATTTCTCGCTGTCCTGCCAGAACTGCCCGGACGTGGTCCAGGCGCTGAACCTGATGGCGGTACTCAACCCCAACATCCGCCACGTGGCCATCGACGGCGCGCTGTTCCAGGACGAGGTCGAAGCGCGGCAGATCATGTCGGTGCCGAGCCTCTACCTGAACGGCGAGCTGTTCGGCCAGGGGCGCATGGACGCCGAGCAGATCCTCGCCAAGCTCGACAGCGGCGCCAGCGCCCGCGACGCCGAGAAGCTCAAGGCCAAGGCCGCCTTCGATGTGCTGGTGGTCGGCGGCGGTCCGGCCGGCGCTGCGGCGGCGATCTACGCTGCGCGCAAGGGCATTCGCACCGGCGTCGCCGCCGAGCGTTTCGGCGGCCAGGTGCTGGACACCATGGCCATCGAGAACTTCATCTCGGTGCAGGAGACCGAAGGGCCGAAACTGGCGCGCGCCCTGGAGGAGCACGTCAAGCAGTACCAGGTCGACATCATGAATCTGCAGCGCGCCAGCGCGCTGATTCCGGCCAAGGCTGCCGGCGGCCTGCACGAAGTACAGTTCGACAGCGGCGCGACGCTGAAAGCCAAGACCCTGATCCTCGCCACCGGCGCCCGCTGGCGCGAGATGAACGTGCCCGGCGAGCAGGAGTACCGTGGCCGCGGCGTGGCCTACTGCCCGCACTGCGACGGCCCGCTGTTCAAGGGCAAGCGGGTGGCGGTGATCGGCGGCGGCAACTCCGGGGTGGAGGCGGCCATCGACCTGGCCGGGATCGTCGCCCAGGTCACCCTGATCGAGTTCGACAGCCA
>JAKFDU010000228.1:0-1751 GCA_036675975.1 Devosia sp.
CGGAACCCCATCGACGCGGGCGGCTTCGAATAGCTCGCGTGGCACCCCCTGGAGAGCGGCCAGGAACAGGATCATGTTGAGACCCACATTCTTGAGCGCCTGCACCACGATCACCGAAATCATCGCGGTTGTCGGATGACGCAGCCAATTGGGACCATCGACGCCGATGGCCTGGAGCAGGCCGTTGATGCCGCCATTGTCCTGCAGCAGGAAGCTCCAGACGATGGTCCAGGCGACGAGCGAGACGACGACAGGCGAGAAGAACAGCGTCCGGAAGATCACCATGCCCGCCAGCTTCTGGTTGAGCAGCAGCGCCAGGCCGAGCGCCATGGCCATGTTGAGCACGGCAAGGCCGGCGGAGAAGACCGATGTGACCACCATCACTTCGCCCAGTGCGGGATCGCTCAGCAGCTTCTGGTAGTTGGCGGCGCCGGTGAAGCGGAAGGAGCCGGCGAGCACGTTCCATTCGTGCAGCGAGTACCAGAACACCAGGCCCAGCGGGATCAGCACGAAGATGACGATGCCGATGAGCTGTGGCGCGATGAACAGGTAACCGGTGACCGCGTCGCGGCGTGCCATGGTCCAGAAGGGCCGCCGGGGCCGGGACGGGGATGTGTCGGCGGTTGTGGTCATGGCGGTCTCGTCGGTTCTGGGATGGGAGGACGCCCTGGGACATCCTCCCCACTGCTCCGTCGGGAGGACGGAGGTCAGTTGGCCGCCAGCAGCGGATTGACTCGGTCGCACACAGTCTGCAGCACTGCCGCAACGTCCGCATCAGGCTGCCACATGGCGTCCAGCGCTGCACGCACAGTCTGGTCGAGCTGGGCAAAGTTGGCGACCTGGGGCGCCGACTGGCCGGTGGCGATGCCGCGGATGACCACGGCTTCGATCTGCTCGGGCGACAGCAACGGGTTGGCCTTGGCCAGCACCTCGGTGGTCAACAGGCTCTGACGGGCAGGCGGGAAGAACTGCGCCAGTTTTTCCACATTGGCCTTGTTGGAAAAGAAGGCCAGGAAGTCGGCAGCCAACTGCGGGTTCTTGCCACTGGCAAATACGCCAATGCCGGCGCGACCGACCCAGCCATATTCGCCAACCGGACCTGCCGGCAGCGGCACGAGATCCCACTCGAAGGCGCCATCCTTGGGCAGGAGTGAGGCGCGGCTGATCTGGGTGATGGTCATGGCGCCATCACCCGCGAAGAAATCCGCAGAGACGCCGGGGCCGGGGAGAGCCTTCTTCTCGAAAACGGCATCGTGGATGAAGGTCATGGCCTCCACCATTTCCGGCGCGTTGAACGCGCAGGTCTTGGTGTCGTCGCTCCACGGCTGGGCGCCCCAACCCAGATAGATGGCGGCCAGGTTCGCCCAGACCTTGTAGTCGAAGTCGCGGACGATCAGGCCCTGCTTGGCCGTGGCAGCAGCGGTCGCCGCCGCGGTGCTGATGGCATTGTCCCAGTTCCACTCGCCGGCGGCGATCAACTCCGCTGGGGTCTTGGCGCCGGCCCCGCGGATCATGTCGTTGTTGACGAAGATGCCAAAGGGCGAGGTGGAGAACGGGTACAGGTATTGCACCCCGTCCCGCGACCACGAGGTGAGCGTCGCCGGTGGATAGTCTGCAATGTCGTAACCTTCGGTACTGGCGAAGGTCTCCGTAAGCGGAAAGAGCGCGCCGGCGGCCATGAAATCGAGCGCCGAGCTGTCGAAGATCCACGCCAGGTCAGGCGGGTTGCCGCCGGCAATCTGGGTGGTCAG
>JAKFDU010000229.1:0-75732 GCA_036675975.1 Devosia sp.
TGACCGCGATCTCGTTGGCCTTCTTGCGGTCATAGATCTTGAACGGTCCCCAGCCCTTGGTCGGCTCGACACCGACAAAGAACGAGCGGCCGATCGACATCAGCGGAAAGGTGCCGCCGAACTGGTGCACGGTGGCGATACCCTGGTTCGCCGCATCGCGAGGACCGGTGAACTCGACCGGCTTGCCGTCCATCTCGATAGTTCCCGAGGTCGGCTTGAAGACCCCGGCAAGGGTCTTGATCAGCGTCGACTTGCCCGCACCATTGTCGCCGAGGAGGCAGAGAACTTCGCCGGGGCGCACCTCGAGCGAGATGTCGTGCAGGACATCGATCGGCCCGAAGGACTTGTTGACGTTGCTGAGTTTGAGGATTGGCTCGACCATGACGTTTCCCTCACTTCTTCTTGGGTGAATAGGACAACGCCATGTGGCGGAACGTATTGTTCATAAGCACGGCCAGCAGCAGCATGATGCCAATGATCAGGCTCGACCAATTGCGGTCGAAGGACGTGAAGTAGATGCCCTGGTTGACTATGGCGAAAGTAACGGTGCCGAAGAAGATGCCGATGATCGACCCGAACCCGCCCGTCAGCAGCACGCCGCCGACAACGACCGCGATGATCGAATTGAAGATGAAGGTCATCCCCGCTGAGACCTGCGCGACGTTGAACAGGATCGCCTGGCACATGCCCACGAAAGCGGCGCTGGTTGAGGAGAGCATGAACAGCACGATGGTCAGCCTGTTCGTCGGGATACCCGCATTACGCGCGCTGACCTTGTCGCCGCCCATGGCGAAGATCCAGTTTCCGTAGGGTGAGTAGTGAATGTAGAAAATGTAGAGTGCCGTCAGCACGAACCACCAAATCATGATGACCTGGAAGCTGCCGCCGAGGAACTGACCGAACAGCGCCTTGGCCAATTCGCCGGAGTCCTCGGGGCTCAGCGCGACACTGGTCGTGCCGGTCAACAACACCGAGAACCCGAGCACGAGCCCCTGGACCGCGAAAAGGGTGCCCAGCGTCACGATCAGCGACGGCACGGCCGTGCGAATGACCAGAATGCCGTTGATGATGCCGACGACGGCACCCAGGACCAGCGCGCCGACAATGCCCATCCAGATTGGCAGGTCATAGTGTCCGGTCATGATCGCCACGGTCAAAGCGCCGGCCGGGATCATCGCACCAATGGAGATATCGAGCTCGCCGGCGATCATCAGCAAACCGACCGGGATCGCGACGATGCCGAGATTGGCCGCAACGTTGAGCCAGCTTGCCGCGCCCGCAGGCTGCAGGAAAGACACGCTGCCGAAAGCGACAAAGAAGACGAGCACGAAGACGAGGCCAAGGAAGGCGCCCGCCTCGGGGCGGCGTAGCAGGCCACCTAAGGAGAAATTGTTCACGAGATCCACTCCAGTTCCTGCACGAACGCGTCACGCGGAGACCGAAGTCCACCGTGCAAGTCCGCAGGTCCGGCCCGCGGGATAACCCACGAGCCGGAAGCCAATTGCGACCGCCTAGCGGGCGCCCTTTTCGACACCAGCCAGCGTCGCATCAATGTTGCTCGCATCGACGATGCCGGGGCCGGTCAGGATCGGAGCGGTCGGTAGGTCAGTGCCGAAGTCGATCGCCGCAGCCAGGAGCGTCACTGCCAGCACGGACTGCAGGTAGGGCTGCTGATCGATGGCAAAGGCCTGCGTGCCGCCCTTGATGCGGTCAAGACCTGACTGGTTCAGGTCGAACGTGCCAAGCATCACTTCGGTGCCCGTCTGCGTAATGCCAATGGCCGCAGAGTCCGCATCACCCGCCGAGATGGTCAGCACGCCATCGATGGTTGCGTCCTGGATCAGCGTCGCCTTGATGGCTTCGGCAACGGCCGTCGGATCGCCGAAGCTGGTCGAGGGCAGCGGCAATTGGTTGCCGGCGCCGCCCTTGGCAGCGATGCCGTCGATCACGCCCTTGCAACGGGCTTCGAGGTTGGCCGCACCCGGAATGGTATTGACGCAGATGATGTTCTTCTTGCCCTGAGCGGCGAAATATTCGCCGCCGGCGACACCAGCGATATACTCGTCCGAGCCGATATAGTTGATGGCGCCGAGCTCGATGGCCTTGTCCTGCCCACCAGCGTTCATCAGAACCACGGTGATGCCGGCAGCAATGGCGTCCTTGATCGCCGGGTCTTCGGCTTCCGGCACCCAGTTCGGGATGACGAGGCCATCGACGCCCTGGCTGATGGCGGCACGGATGAGCTGGACCACGTCCGGCGCGAAGTTGTCATAGGACTGCAGGCGGAGATAATTCACAGAACCGCCATTAGCCTGAACGATCAGGTTCGCGTCATCGACGCCCTTCTTGATGATGTTCCAGAACGCATCATCATTCTTGCCACCGACCACGGCGATATTGGCCGACAGGGCCGCCGTGGCGCCGACCGCCAGAACTGAGGTCGCGAGCAAGACTGCACAGAAGTGCTTAATTTTGTTCATGTTTTTCCTCCCAGAACCCATTCTCGATGGGCTTCATGAATGCACGTTGATTTGTATCTTCCGGAATGCCACAAAGAAATTGTTATTGTCACAGGGCTGGCACTTTATGCCAAAAGATGTCATTCATGAATGATACGGGAGGCGCGCAATGAACAGACCGACAATCGCGGATTTGGCAAAAGCTGCCGGCGTCAGCGTCTCGACGGTCAACCGGCTTTTGCACGGCACGGGAACCGTGCGGCAGGACACGATCGATCGCATTTTGGAGATCGCAGATGAGATCGGATTTTACGGCCTGGGCGCCATTCGCGAGCGGAAGAAGGCGTCCCTGCCCCATCGAAAGCTCGGCTTTCTGCTCCAGCAATCGCACCGCCAATGGTATCAGATGATCGACGAGGCCATCCGCGCCGCCGCTGTCCGGCGCAAGGATGTCGTCATCGAAACCAACGTCCAGTTTGAGGACGACCTCTCTCCCGAAGCCATCGCCGCCAATCTACTGAAGCTTGGAAGCCGCAACGACGCCGTATCGGTCATCGCGGCCGATCACCCGATGATTGGCCAGGCCATCGAAGCGCTCAGCGCCAAGGGAATACCGACCTTTGCCTATATTACCGATCAATCCGCGCCATCACGCGCCGGATATGTCGGCACCGACAATTGGAAGCTTGGGCGCACCGCGGCGTGGTTCATCAGCCAAACGGCCCGCCGCCCTGGCCGGGTCCTCAGTTTCATCGGAAACCATCGCTATCAGTGCCAGGACATTTCAGACGCCAGCTTCCGCTCCTATATGCGCGAACACGCTCCTGATATCGTGGTCAGCGACGCGCTTCCCACGCATGAGGAGCCCGAAAATGCCTACCGCCTCGTCCGTACAATGGTGGACGACGGACCCGATCTGATCGGAATTTTCGTCAGCGGTGGCGGCATTTCCGGCGTGCTGCGCGCGATGCGGGAACTGCCGGCAGACCGACGCGCCGATATCAAAATCGTTTGCAGAGATATGGGCAACGAGACGCGCAAAGGCCTCACCGAAGGCCTGATCACCGCCGCACTGCGCCATCCTCTGGAGCGGGTGTCGGATGAATTGATCGACATCATGATCGATCGCATCGGACAGGCATCATCCCCCTCGATCATTCAACGCATCGTACCTTTTGAAATCGTAACGCCCGAAAGCGTGCCCGCGGTGTGACCTGCGCCCCGGATTCGTTACGCGTCCAATTGCAAGCAGTGGTACAAATCAGAACAAATCACTACTTGCTCTATGCCCCGAGCGATGGCGTAGCCGCCAGCTTCATGGGCACGCCGGTGCTCAATGATGCCGGCGGTTGCTGGGTGTGTTCGCCATCCGCATGCCAATCGACCGCATCAGCGGCTATCTGCAGCACCGAGTTGGTCTGGGTGAAACGGGGCTGGCCTACCTCGTCGGCGAAGACGGTCTGCTCAGAAGCGATCTGGCACAGCCAGGCTCTCCAGTGGGACACGGCCTTGCGCCGCATCCACATCATTGCGGAATGGGTGCCGGTAAACAACGACGACACGGGTGGCATCGTCCGCGGCAAGACCAGGTGGCAGGGTCTATCGGCCGCCGACATCTCGCCTGAACAGGTTCTGACGGTCCCGATGACCAGCAAGAACAAGAAGGCCACCCGTCACGATCTGACGTGCTGCCCGCTTGTCTCCGAGATCCTGAAGGTCGCGCCACTACCCGGCGTAGGCCCGCTGATCATCTCGGAGAAGACCGGACTGCCCTACCGGGAAAACTACTACGCCACGGACTGGCGCGAGATCGCCAAGCTGCCGGCGTTCCGGAGGACGTCTGGTCCATGGATGCTCGGCCGGGGCAATCTCCGAGGCAGAGGCGGCGACGGGCGACCTCGATGCGGCCCGGAAGCTTGCTGGTCACTCGACGCAGAAGACGACACTCATCTATGTCCGCAACGATGACCTCGACAATAACCGCCGGGTCGGCGATGCCCGCGCGAAACTCCGGCCTTGAAACGCCGGCCCTGACGCGGCTCGCTTGACGCGTTACAGAGCCTTTACGAAACGGCGCATTGATATCGTTGGGTTTCTAGAAGACTTCCAAGCTGAATATGCGGGTTCGATTCCCGCCACCCGCTCCAATCCGTCCACAAGACGTTGATTTTATTGCTGAACTTTCAATATGATCGCTCGAAAGTAGGCCATGTGGTCGGCCAGTTCCTGGCGCCGCTCACTGGCTTAGCAGACTCCACAGCCGACCCGGTGACGCCGCCGCAGCCACGATACGATCGCCTCAACCGCCGCGGCCCTCCAGCGTAACGTCCGGACGGCCCACCATAGGGATGGGTACGGTCGCCCGCACCTCCCGAAACCGATACCTGGGCTCGTGACTCGACTACCGGCAGGATCACCTAGAACGGATAATGTTGGTCGGGATCTTCGATTGTGACCCAGCGCAAATCGGTAAATTCGGCAACCGCCGCCCGACCGCCGAACCGCCCGTACCCAGATGACTTGACGCCACCAAAAGGCATCTGCGCCTCATCTTGGACGGTTGGTCCGTTGATGTGGCAGATGCCGCTTTCGATGCGTCGGGCAACGGCCATGGCCCGTCGGATGTCGCGGCTGAAGACGGCGGCGGACAGGCCATAGTCGGTGTCGTTCGCCACACGAATGGCCTGCTCGTCACCACTGACCCGGATGATGCACTTGGCCGGACCGAAGGACTCCTCGGCGTAGATGCGCATATCGGGCGTCACGCGATCCACAAGGGTGGCCTCCATGATTGCGTCGGTTCGCTTGCCGCCTGCGACAAGGATGGCGCCCTTCGAAACCGCGTCCCTGACCATATCTTCAACCCGTTCGGCGGCCTGCCGCGTAACCATGGCACCCAGCACAACATGCCCCCGGGGATCGCCAGAGGGCAGCGCCTTTGCCTTGGCGGCGAGCTTCTCCACGAAAACGTCGGCCACCTTTTCGTCGACAATGATGCGCTCGGTCGACATGCAGATCTGACCCTGATTCATGAAGGCGCCAAAGGCGGCAGCATTGACCGCGGCATCGATGTCCGCGTCGTCCAGTACCAGCATTGGTGCCTTGCCACCCAGCTCGAGCAGCACGGGCTTGAGGTGCTCGGCAGCCAGCCTGGCAATAATCTTGCCGACCTTGGTCGAGCCGGTGAAATTGACGCGCTTCACCGATGGGTTGGCAATGAGCGCCTCGACCACCTGGGCAGCGTCGGCTGGCGCATTGGTGATGACATTGACCACGCCGGCCGGGAAGCCGGCCTCCAGCATGACCTGACCAATCAGGCGATGGGTCGCCGGGCACATTTCCGATGCCTTCAGCACCACCGTGTTTCCACAGGCCAGCGGCATTGCAATGGCTCGTGTGCCCAGGATGACCGGAGCGTTCCAGGGCGCGATGCCCAGGCATACACCCGCGGGCTGACGCAGAGCCATGGCGATGTTTCCCGGCTTGTCAGAGGGTATCAGCTCGCCGGAGATCTGTGTGGTCATCGCCGCCGCCTCGCGTAGCATGTTTGCCGCGAAAGCAGTGTTGAAGCCGCCCCAGGGCGCGGTCGCGCCCGTCTCGGTCGTCATCAGGCGGATGAACTCACCAGCCTTGGAATCCATGATGTCGGCGGCCTTGAGCAGCAACTTCCGACGCTCGGTCGGCCCCATGGCGCTCCATTGCGGAAAGGCAGCAGCGGCAGCGGCCACCGCCAAGCGGGCATCCTCGCTGGTAGACGCAGGTGCTCGCGTCGCAACGGCATCCGTGACGGGGTCGATGCGGTCATAGGTGGCGCCGGACTTTGCGGCCGGATCCTCATTGCCAATCAGAAGTTTGATTTCGTCCATCTGGTCCTCCCTCAGTTCGGCAATGGCCGAACACATTCTCGTCTGAGCGCCCAGTCGCCAGCCCTGGGTGTGACTTTCCTTATGGTCGGAGGTTCGCAACTCCGGGTGCCGGCTGTGACCCCTCTCTGGACCGGGTCGACAGAACGGCGCCTTGCAGTTCCGGAGTTTGACCGATGCCGATTGGTTTCGCCACCGCAAACCGGAACGCAGATCCGGTTTGCTACCTCCAGCGGAAACAACGAAGAAGCTCTGCCCTGAGGGCGAAGCGTTGAGTTCGGTCAGGACACATCAGCCTATTTCTCCCCGTTTTTTCGTCTGCACGTGGATCAATCCCCAACCGGCCGGCGCACAAATGGGATGAACAAGGGCGGCGACGAGGGGGGAAGCTAGATTGCGATTGCTCTTTTCTTGCTGGGCGGCGCCAAACGGGTGTTGACACTCTGTCATGAGACCACCATAAACCGCCCCGACGACGCGCCCCGGCGCTTCGTTTCCTACCCAAGCGACGTTGTTGTGGAGGGGTGGGAGAGTGGTTAAATCCATCAGACTGTAAATCTGACCGCTTAGCGTACACTGGTTCGAATCCAGTCCCCTCCACCATCGTCCCTCTCGCCAGAGCCGCAAGGCCGACGTTTCGGGCCCTCCCCCAAAGCCACGTCACACAGTTTCGAGCGGGCGCTGCCTGCTGATCGACCGCGTCGAGCGGTAGCCCCGCTTGCTGCAACCCACGGCAACGCCTGAAGTCGCAGGGAACGCCAGATCCACATTGCCGTTGAAGGTGTCTTGGAACACCGTGAGTATTGCAATGGACTATCAGTTTGGCGCGCGAATTGCAGACAGCGCCACCACCTTCCGCCTCTGGGCACCCAGCGCCCGTTCCGCAGCCGTCATTCTCAAGCAGGGAAGCCCCGTCCCACTTCAGCCCGTTGGCGACGGGTTTCTTGAGGGCGCCGCGGCAGATTGCCCGGCCGGCACGGCCTACAAATTCCTCATCGACGGCATTGAAGTCCCCGACCCCGCCTCCCGCCAGCAGGAAAGCGATAGCGACGGCTGGAGCCTGGTAGCGGCACCTATCCCTGCCAGTTCGCGCCGGGAGCCACTGCGGCCATGGCATGAGACGATCCTGTGCGAAGTCCATATCGGCACCGCTTCGCCGGAAGGCACCTTTGCCGGGCTGATGCAGCGCCTGGAGCATTTTCGCGACGCCGGTTACACGGCGCTGGAAATCATGCCGATCAACGAGTTTCCTGGCGACCGCAACTGGGGCTATGACGGCACGCTGATCTTCGCGCCAGATGCCAGCTATGGCACCCGCCAGGAGCTGCGTGCCCTGGTGGACCGCGCCCATGAACTGGGCCTCTGCCTCATCCTCGATGTGGTCTACAATCACTTTGGGGAAGTAGGCAATTTCATCCAGCAATACGCGCCCGAATGGTTCGACGACGAGGTGGAGACGCCCTGGGGCCCGGGCATCGACTTCACCCAGCCAGCCGTGCGGCAGTTCTACTACGAGAATGCCTGCATGTGGCTGACCGAGTTCGACTTCGACGGCCTGCGCTTCGACTCCGTGCACGAAATGAAGACCGAGGCGCGCGAACTCTTCCTCAACGAGCTGGCGGCCGCCGCCCGCAAGGACAAACGTGGCGCCAAGCTCATCGTCGAGAACATGGACAATGTTGCTTCGCTGCTGGAGCGTGACGACGAGGACGAGCCGCTGAAATACTCGGCGCAGTGGAATGACGACATCCACCACGTCCTCAACTTCCTCGTCACGGGCGAGAACATGAATGGCTACGAGGATGGCAGCAAGGACCCCGTCGCCGACCTCGAAAAAGCCCTTGCCGATGGCTTCGTGCATGATGGCGAGGCGGATGGGGAGAGCGACGGCAACTCGCGTAACGAACCGGCCAGCCGGCTTCCACCCGACGCCTTCGTGTCCTTCGTGCAAAACCACGACCAGATCGGCAACCGGGTAGACGGCAAGCGCCTGCCGGACCGCATCGGCGCCAACAAGCTCGACTTCCTGCATTTCGTCATGATGCTGGCGCCGCAGGTGCCGCTGTTCTTCATGGGCGAGGAAGGGCATCTCGATACCCCATTCCCCTTCTTCGTCGATCTCGACGAGGCCGCCGCGGCGGCCAAGCAGGCCGACCGCTACCAGCAGATGCGCGAAATCTTCAAGCAGGATGTCAGCGAGGGCGACCTTCCGGACCCCAATAGCGTCGCCACCTTCGAGCGCGCAAAGATCCCGTGGCACGAATTCGAGCAGCAGGAGCGGCGCGACGCCCTGCGCCGGTTTCAGACGCTGGCGGGCTATCGCCGCGACCTGCTCTGGCCGCTGGCGCAGTCGGTCTGCCTGGACGCCAAAAGTGCCAGGCAGGGCAATGCGGTGGTCGTCAACTGGATATTCGAGGCAGGGACGCTGTCCATGGCCCTCAACCCCAGCGACCATCCCGCCGACATTGCCTGCATCATCACCGCGGCACCGGTGAGCACGGGCGACTATTCCCAGCATGGCGAGGTGTTGCGGCTGTCGGCGTGGTCGGCGGTGGTATGGGCGTCACCGGAACGAAGTTGAGCGCCACCCGTTCTGCCCGTCGCACCAACCGCTCGGCCTCCCATTGATGTTTCGACCTGACGCCCTTGGCGCTATCCCCTATGGCGGTGGTACCCGCTTTACCCTCTGGGCGCTCGGCCGCCATTCCGTTGCCGTCGAAATCGAGGGCCGGGGCACTATTGAACTGGCCGATCTGGGCGAGGGCTATTTCGGGGCAGAGGTCGCCGATGCGGGACCCGGAGACCGCTACAGGTTCCACATCGATGGCGGCCTGCCAGTGCCCGATCTCGCTTCACGCTGCCAGCCGGAGGGCAATGACGGCCCCTCCCAGGTGGCGGCCAGCGATTTCCCGTGGACGGACCAGGCCTGGACCGGCGTGGAGCGGCGGAACCAGGTGCTGTATGAGCTCCATGTCGGCACCTTCACGCCGGAAGGAACCTGGCGCGCGGCGGCGACGAAACTCGCTTTCCTGCGGGAACTGGGCATCACGGTGATCCATGTCATGCCCATCGCCACCTTCAAGGGGCGCTTTGGCTGGGGCTACGACACCACCCTGCTCTATGCGCCCTTTGCCCCCTACGGCACGCCCGACGATATCAGGGCCTTCATCGATGCGGCCCATGCGCTCGGCATCGGCGTCATCCTCGACGTGGTCTACAACCATGTTGGCCTAGGCGATCATTATCGCGCCTATAGCGAGCACTATTTCACCGATCGCTACGAGAATGAATGGGGCGCCAGCTTCAATTATGACGGCGAGAACGCCCGGCCGGTGCGCGATTTCATCATCGGCAATGCCGTCTACTGGGTCCGGGATTTCCATTTCGACGGCCTGCGCATCGACGCCGCCCAGGCCATGTTCGACGCCAGCGGCGAACATATCATTGCCGAACTGACCCGCGCCATTCGCGAGGCTGCCGGGCAGCGCCATGTCTATGTGGTGGTGGAGAACCAGCCCCAGCAACACCTGATGATCGACCCGCCAGCGCAGGGCGGCTACGGCGTCGATGCCATGGTTAGCGACGATTTTCAGCATGCCGTGCGCGTCGCCGTGACCGGCCACAACGACTTCTACTATCGCGACTACCTCGGCTCGCCGCAGGAGCTCGTCTCGGCGCTGAAATATGGCTTCCTCTACCAGGGGCAGCGCTCCGACATGCGCGATAAGGCCTATGGCACGTACAATCTCGATACGCCGTCCGAGCACTTCGTGCACTTTCTCGAAAACCACGACCAGGTGGCCAACTCTGCGCGCGGATTCCGCCTGGCCTCGCTCGCCTCCCCGGCGCGGGTAAGGGCCGTGACGAGCCTGCTGCTGCTCGGACCACAGACGCCCTGCCTGTTCCAGGGCCAGGAATTCGGCGCCACCAATCCGTTCCTCTACTTCCTGGGGTTGGAGGGCGACGAGGCCGAGGCAGGTGCTGAAGGACGGCGGAAATCGGTGACGAACTTCCCAAGCGTCGCCGATCCGGTGATGCAGGAGCGACTGGCGGACCCCGCCGATCCGATGACCTTTGTAGGCAGCAAGCTCGACTGGAGCGAGGCCGAGCGCTATGCCGGCATGCTGGCGCTGCACCGCGACCTGCTGGCCATGCGGCACAGCGATCCCGCCTTTTCGCAGGCGAGCGAGCGGAGCATCGATGGCGCGGTGATCGGTGACGCGGCGCTGCTCGTGCGCTACCTCACGCCGGACCCGGCCGGGCATCGACTACTGCTGCTGAACCTGGGGCGCGACCTGCAGGTCGGCGTGGTTGCCGAGCCACTGCTGGCGCCTCCCGATGGCCACCGCTGGGTCGTGGGCTGGTCAAGCGAGCACCCCGACTATGACGGCGCTGGCCGGCGTCCGATCGACCCCGCGCAATTCTGGATCCTGCCCAGTGACTGTGCCCTGGTGTTCCGCACCGAGCCACTGCCATGACCCCGCCCCGCGCCACCTATCGCCTGCAGCTGAACAAGGACTTCACCTTCGCCGACGCGACGGCGCTGACCCCCTATCTCGAAAGCCTCGGCATCAGCCATGTCTATCTGTCCCCGATCCTGCGGGCCCGGCCTGGCAGCACGCATGGCTACGACACCGTCGACCACACCACTATCAACCCCGAACTCGGCACCGAGGCCGACTTTCGCGCCCTGGTCGCAGCGCTGCGCCAGCGCGACATGGGCATCATCCTCGATTTCGTGCCCAATCACATGGGCGTGGGCGGAGCGGACAATGCGCTATGGCTCGACCTACTCAAGCATGGCGCCGCCAGCCGCTACGCCTGCTGGTTCGACATCGACTGGCATCCGACGCGACCAGGCATGGACGGCAAGCTGCTGGTGCCCTTCCTGGGCGCCACCTATGCGCGATCGCTCGCGGACGGACATCTGCGCCTCAAGGCCGATGGCGACGGCTTCGCCGTATGGGCTCACGGCGGCGACAAGCTGCCGATCAGGCCGGAGGACGAGCGGGCTCTGCTCGAGCGGCATGGTGGTGCCGAGGCGGCAATTGCGGCTTATACGGGGGAGCCGGGGCATCCAGGCAGCTGGGTCGCACTGGACAGCCTCATCGCCTCCCAGCATTGGCGGCTCGCCCATTTCGCGGCAGCCGCCGACGAGATCAACTATCGCCGGTTCTTCATCAACAGCGACCTGGCTGGCATCAGGATCGACCGGCCCGATGTCTTCGAACACGCGCATGCGCTGATCTTTTCTCTTGTCGCCGATGGGCTGGTCGATGGCCTGCGCATCGACCATGTTGACGGCCTGCTCGACCCCAACGGCTATCTTGAAAAACTGCGCAGCCATGCGCCGCGGCCGATCTATCTCGTGGTCGAGAAAATCCTCGCGCCGCATGAGCTGCTCCGCGCCGACTGGCCGGTCGAGGGCACGACAGGCTACGAGGTCGGCGCGCAGCTGACCCGGTTGCTGGTGCCGGCACATGCCGAGGCCGAGGTGACCGCGGCCTATGGGGCCTTCGCCGGCGAAACCACCCAGACGGCCGAAGAGGCCTATCGTTGCAAGCTGCGCGTCATGGACAATGAACTGGCAGCCGAGCTCGCCGCGCTAGCACGCCTGTTTGCCACCATTGCCTGGTCGGCAAGTGCCACCGGTGACCTGACGGAACTCGGCTTACGCCGGGCGCTGCGCGAGACCATCGCCCAACTGGCGGTCTACCGGACCTATATCGACGACAACGGCATGGCAGCACGTGACCGCCGCGAAATCGGCCGGGCTATCGCGCGCGGCCGGCGCAGTCAGCCGCAGCTTCAACCTATGGTCTTCGACTTCATCTTGGCGCTGCTCTGCGGAACGCTGGGCCCCGATTACGACCCCAAGGCCATCGCCGCCGCGGCCGGCCGATTCCAGCAGTTTACCGGCCCGGTCATGGCCAAGGGTCTCGAAGACACCGCCCTCTATCGCTACAACCGCCTGGTCGCCCTCAACGAGGTCGGCGCCCATCCCGATCGCTTCTCAACCACCATCGCGGCCTTCCACGACAGCAACCGCCGCCGGCTCGCCGCCCACCCCAACAGCATGGTCGCCACCTCCACGCACGACACCAAGCGCGGGGAAGACACTCGGGCCATCATCGCCGCAATAGCGGACGCGCCCGGCGAATGGAGCGCAGCCACCCAGCAATGGCGGACCGACCTGGCGCCAGACAGCGATCATATCCACCCCAACGACCTCTACCTGTTCTTTCAGCTCCTGCTCGGCGGATGGCCGATCGATGATGGTGATAGCGGCGACCTCGCCGACCGGCTCAAGGGAGCGATGATCAAGTCCATCCGCGAGGCCCGCGAGCGCAGCGACTGGGGCGTCAACGCCACCGGCTATGAGCACACCCTCATCCAATTCATCGATCATGCCTTGGCCCATTCGGTTTTTCTCGCACGTTTTCAGTCCACTCGCGTCCTGTTGCAGGCCATCGGCCGCCGCAAGGGACTGATCCAGGCGGGCTTGAAGCTGACCATCCCGGGCGTCCCCGACATCTACCGTGGGGCCGAAGACTGGGAGCAGAGCTTCGTCGACCCGGATAACCGCCGTTGGCTCGACTTTGCCGCGCTGGAGGCCAGACTTGCCTCCCCCATGCCTGATCGGGACGACAAGCTCGTGCTCACGCAGAAGCTGCTGAGGCTGAGACACCGCCTGCGGTGCCTCTTCGCCGAGGGCAGCTATGAGCCGCTGGATTGCGGCAGCAGCACCCTTGGCTTCCGCCGGCGTCACGGCAATGATGAAGTTCTGGTGCTCGCCGATCTGTCGGCCCGGCACGAGGCGGGGATTGCAGCCGAACCCACAGAGCTGCGCACCGTGATTGGTTCCGCCGCTGGCCCGATATGGATACTGGCCACGCCATGAGCCGTTCTGGGAACGGATTTATGCCACGACCATTCTTCGCAGGCGCCGGTCCACGACCGAGCGGCCTTGGCGAGGTGTCATGGGTGAGCTGACGGGAGCAAATAGCGTACATCTGTGCGTGGACATGCAGCGCATGTTCGCCGAGCCAACGGAGTGGCATGCGCCATGGCTGCTGGCGGTGCTGCCGGCGATCGAGGCAATCGTCGACACGCACGCGGCGCACACGATCTTCACCCGCTTCATTCCCCCGACCTCCGCTGATGAGGCGGTGGGTGCCTGGCAGGCCTATTATCGCAAATGGAGCAGCATGACGCGCGATCGGCTGGCGCCGGAACTGCTGGAGCTGGTTCCAAGCCTGGCGCGCCATATCCCGCCGGCGCGTCATTTCGACAAGAATGTCTATTCGCCCTGGTTTGGGTCAGGCCTTATCGCGGCGCTCAGGGCCACCAATGTCGACACTGTCATCGTCACGGGTGGCGAAACCGACGTCTGCGTCGCCACCACGGTCATGGGGGCGATCGACCACGGTTTCCGCGTCGTGCTGCCGACGGACGCGGTGTTCGGCTCTGCTGACGAGACCCACGATGCGATGCTGCGCATCTTCGAGAGCCGCTTCGCCCTGCAGCTGACGACATGCACCACCCAGCAACTGTTGGATGACCTGAGGCATTCGTCATGACGGTCATTGGCTACCACGCATCACACGAGCAGTTTGCGCCCAGCGCCCTGCGTGACCTGGTGATTCTTGCCGAGCAAGCGGGCTTCCAAGCCGCCAAGACCTCCGACCACTTCCATCCCTGGAGCGAAAATCAGGGGCAATCCGGCTTTGCCTGGGCATGGCTCGGCGCGGCCATGCAGGCGACCTCCCTGCCCTTCGGGGCCATATCCGCACCGGGCTACCGGTATCATCCCGCGGTGCTCGCACAGGCGGCGGCGACCTGCGCCGAGATGTTCCCCGACCGGCTGTGGCTGGCTCTGGGAAGCGGCGAGGCCATTAACGAGGCCATCACCGGCGAGGCATGGCCAGAAAAAGCGGAGCGCAACGCCCGCCTCGCCGAGTGCGTGGCGATATTCCGCGCACTCTTTGCAGGCGAGACGGTCACCCATCGCGGCCGCGTCACGGTGGTAGAGGCCAAGTTATACTCGCGACCCGCCAGGCCGGCATTGCTGCTTGGGGCGGCGGTGAGCCCGGAGACGGCCGCCTTTGTGGGAAGCTGGGCCGATGGTCTGCTGACCACGTCGGGTGGCGACATCGAGGCTACACGCAAGGCGATTTCCGCCTTCCGCGACGGAGCTGGAGATGCCAAGCCGGTCTATGTCCAGCACGCCCTGAGCTGGGCCGAAACCGAGGACGAGGCCATGGCCCAGGCGCTTGACCAATGGGGCCCGGTCGCCGCCGGGGGAGAGATCAACTGGGACCTGCGCCGGCCCTCGGATTTCGACCGCGTGGGCAAGATGGCCGCACCCGAGGACGTCGCCGCTTGCGTCCGGATTTCGCAGGACGTGTCCCGGCACCTCGCCTGGATTGCCGAACTCTCCGATCTCGGCGCGGATCACATCTACCTCCACAATGTCGGTCCGAACCAGGCGGCTTTCATCGAGCGCTTCGGGCCCGAGATCGTCGCCTTATCGTCCGCATAACCCGGGGCACCCAATGGACCAGGCCATCGCCGCATTTGATTTGAAGCGCATGCTCATCGGGGACGAGCCCCCACTGTTCCTTCTCGAAATTGTCGTCCGAACTGTCATCATCTACGCCTACACGCTGCTGCTCCTGCGGTGGTTGGGAAGCCGAACAGTCGGGCAGCTTTCGACAGTTGAGTTTCTGCTCGTCATCGCCCTTGGCTCAGCCGTCGGCGACGCCATGTTCTACCCCGATGTGCCCCTGATCCAGGCCATGCTGGTGGTGACGGTGGTGGTCGTGGCCAACAAGCTGCTGGACCTCAGCATTTCGAAGAGTCGGCGAGCCGAGCGCCTGCTCGACGGCAAGCCGCGCGAGGTAGTCCGGGACGGCGTTGTCGCGCGGAAATTTCTCGATGAAAACTGGATGAGCCGCTACGAATTGTTCCAGGAACTGCGGGAGGCGGGTATCGAGCAGCTTGGCGAAGTGCGCCGCGCCTACATCGAAAAGGACGGTAAAGTCACGGTGTTCCGCCAGAAGAGCGACCTGCCCGCCGGCCTGCAGATTGTTCCCCCGTCTCAGATTGAACCGCGCCAGTTGGTATCGCCGAGCGATCCGGCCATCGGCAATGCAAAGCTCGTTTGCGCCACATGCGGCAACAACCACGCGGGTTCCGACCAGTGCACCAATTGCGACAGGACGGAGTGGACGCAGGCGTCCCTTTAGTCATCAACCCTTCGATGGCTTCCTCTTGCCGGGCTGTTCGTGCCTGGAACCATCCTGCTTGCGGCCGAGGTCGTCGATATTGTCGTCCTTCTGTTTGCCGGGGCCGGTTTCGAGCGGAGCCGGCTTGGACTTCTCGGTTCCCATGCTAATTCACCACTTTCTGCGACGCGGGCGGATTGGCCTCCAGCCGCTCCAGCGTGAAACCCACGCGCCGGGCGACGTCGAGGTCGAAGTCCTGGTCGGGGCTGGTCAATTCATAGTCGCGGAGCTGTTCAACCGTAACGCCGGCCTCCAGGGCAAACACATCAGGGTCAAGACCCAGAGCCAGCCGGCGATTATGGTCGCCCTTGGGTTGGCGCTGGCTCGGATCGATCGGGAAGGTCATGGCCGTCTCCTGTCCTGAGAAATCACTGCCTATGCAATCGCTCGCCAAGCCACTTGGTTCCGCGGGGCCATCGCCGGCAGTGCGTCTGCGAACCAAATCCGGCAACCGCCCGCTTCGGAACAGACGAAATCGAGCAAGGCGCTATCGGCATGATGCGTCAGAGAAAAACATCCATCCAAGTGGTTGAAACCCGCGCTCAGCGGGCGCAACTTCCAGACCAATCCCGGTGGCCTGAGAAGACCCCGGTTCAATAAGGAGATGATGATGAAACTCACAAAGCTGCTGTTGGCCCTGGGCTTCGTAGCCGCCGCCGCTACTCCGGTTCTGGCGCAGTCTGCCCTTGAGCAGGTGACGCAGGCCGGCGCTCTGCGCATTGGCACTGAAGGCACCTACGCGCCCTTCACCTACCACGACGACACCGGCGCGCTGGTCGGCTTCGACGTCGAGATCGGCCGCGCCATCGCCGAACACCTCGGGGTCGAGGCTGAGTTTGTCGAAGGTCCGTGGGACGGTCTGATCGCCGGTATCGACGCGAACCGCTACGACGTGGTGATCAACCAGGTCGGCATCAACGAGGAGCGCCAGGCCAAGTACGACTTCTCCGAGCCTTACATCGCCTCCAAGGCCGCCCTGGTGGTGCGTGGCGACAATGCCGACATTACCAGCTTCGAGAGCCTGGCCGGCAAGAAGGCAGCCCAGACGCTGACCAGCAATTACGGCAAGCTTGCCGAGCAGTATGGCGCGGAACTGGTCCCCACCGAGGGCTTCGACCAGTCGATCGCCCTGGTGGTGCAGGGTCGCGCCGACGCCACCATCAATGACAGCCTGTCCTTCTTCGACTTCAAAAAGCAGCAGCCCGATGCCGATGTGAAGATCGTTGCCACCCAAGCCGATGCCGACTTCTCCGGCGTGCTTCTCGCCAAGGGCAAGCCGGAACTGCTGGCCGCCATCAACGAGGCACTGGCCGCGATCAAGGCAGACGGCACCTACGCCGAAATTTCGCAGAAATACTTCGGCGAAGACGTCTCGCAGTAGTATTCCAGCCAGCGACTGGCTTAGATGGATCGGCCGACGGGGTTCGGCCGATCCTTTGTTTTGACGGAACCGCCTATGCCGCATTGGCTATCCCTGATGATCGACTCGCTGCCCTCCCTGCTCTGGGCGTGCCTGGTCTTCACCGTGCCGCTGACGCTGCTGTCGTTCGTATTCGGCCTCGCTCTGGGCTTTGTTGCGGCCATCACCCGGCTGTTCGCGCCCGCCCCGTTCGCTGCCTTCGTGCGCTTCTACGTCTGGATCATCCGGGGCACGCCGCTACTGGTCCAGCTCTTCCTGATCTTCTACGGCCTGCCCAGCGTCGGCATTGTGCTCGATGCGTTTCCAGCCGCCTTGATCGGCTTCACGCTCAATGTGGGCGCCTATACCTCTGAGATCATCCGCGCGGTACTCGTCTCGGTGCCCAAGGGGCAATGGGAGGCGGCATATTCCATCGGCATGACCTGGGCGCAGGCCATGCGCCGCACCATCCTGCCGCAAGCCACAAGGGTTGCGGTGCCGCCGCTGTCCAACACCTTCATCTCATTGGTCAAGGACACGTCCCTGGCCGCCGCCATCACCGTGCCGGAACTGTTCCGGGCCGGTCAGCGCATCGTCGCCACCAGCTACGAGCCGCTGATCCTCTATGTGGAGGTTGCGCTGATCTACCTCGTGGTCAGCTCCGTCCTTTCGAGCCTGCAGGCCCGGGTTGAGAAGCGCTTCTCGCGCTATGGCGGTTTCATCGAGGCCGGATCATGATCGCGCTCGAAAACATCCAGAAGAGCTTTCAGGAAAACCACGTTCTCAAGGGCGTGAGCCTGATCGTTCCCGAGGGCGGCGTAACCGCGCTGATCGGGGCGTCCGGCAGCGGCAAGAGCACACTGCTGCGCTGCGTGAACCTGCTCGAACTGCCCCAATCGGGGCGCATCCGCATCGACGATGCGGCGGTCGAATTCACGCCGGGTGGCCATGTCGGCCGCGACGCCGTGCTGGCCCTCCGCCGCAAGACGGGGATGATCTTCCAGAACTTCCAGCTCTTTCCGCACCTGACGGCGCTGGAAAACGTCATGGAAGGCCTGCTGACCGTCCTCAAGTGGCCACGCGAAAAAGCCCGGCAGCGGGCGCTCGAGCTGCTGGCGACAGTCGGCATGAGCGCCAAGGCCGAGGCCTGGCCCGCCAACCTCTCGGGCGGCCAGCAGCAGCGCGTGGCGATCGCAAGGGCGCTGGCACCCTCACCCAAGGTGCTGCTTTGCGACGAACCAACGTCGGCGCTCGACCCGCAATTGGCTACTGAGGTGGTGGAAGTGCTCGCCCAGCTCGCCCGCAGCGGCACCACGATGCTCATGGCCACGCATGACCTGCGGCTGGCCGCGACCATTGCCAGCAATGTGGTCTATCTCGATGCCGGCGAGATCGTCGAAGCCGGCCCGGCCCGGCAGGTGTTCAGCTCGCCCGCAGAGGAGCGCACCAAGCGGTTCATTTCGACGCTCACCGCCCATGCGGCAGCGCCGGCTCCGTAGCGGCTTGCCGCCCTCGCGCAAAGGCGCTAGGGCTCCGTCATGAGCTTCAACAAATTTCCGCCCAAACCGAAATACGATCCCGATACCGGGCCGGTCTACCTCTATGGCCTGCACACGGTACGGGCTGCGCTGGATAACAAGAACCGCATCAAGAAGGTGCTGCTGGCCACGCCGAACGCCCTGATGCGGCTCAAGGAGACCGGCGAAATCGGCAAGGTCACCGTCAAGGAGACCACGCCCAAGGAACTCGACAAGCTGCTGGGCGACGATGCGGTGCATCAGGGCGCGGCGCTGGAAGTCGATCCGGTCAGCCGCTTCGGGCTCGACGATATCCATCCGCTCAAGCTGGTCGTCGTCCTCGACCACATCACCGATCCGCATAATGTCGGCGCCATCCTGCGCACCGCCTGTGCTTTCGGTGCCGATGCCGTGATCACCACGGCCCGCCACTCGCCGCGCGAAACCGGCGTCATGGCCAAGTCGGCCTCGGGCGCGCTCGACCTGGTGCCGATGATCGAGGTGCGCAACCTCGGCGACGCGCTCGAAAAGCTCAAGAGTCGCGGCATGTTGGTGCTGGGCTTTGATTCTGAATCAGAACATCAGCTCAAGCCCCGCTCCGGCGATCAGCCGCTGGCTATCGTCATGGGTGCCGAAGGCAAGGGGCTGCGCCAGCGCACCCGCGAGCTCTGCGACGAGATGGTCAAGCTCGACATGCCTGGCCCGATCAAGTCGCTCAACGTCTCCAATGCCGCCGCCATCGCGCTCTTTGCGGCCACCGCCGGACGGGTCTGATGAGCCAGTTTGCTCCCTTCGCCATCGCGCTACGCCTGTCAGGAGTCACGCTCCAGGTATCGGACCAGGATCCAACCAACGGTCGCGTTCCGAAAGCCGCTCGGCAGCAGCTGGCCTTCGATGCCGCGCTCAAGCAGTTGACGAGCCGCTTCGAGCCAGAAGACGCCGATGGCAGCTTCTATGCGCAGGTCGACATCCCGGTGCACAATCCCGTTAGGGCACTGCTGGAGCTGGCCGAGCGCTCCGGCCCTGCGATATCAGCCATGCTGGACGACCGTCGCATCGGCAAGGCCGTGCTCGATCTCGCATTCGACTATCCCGAGCATGGTGAAGCCATGTCGGCCCGCCTGCCAGCCCATGTCGCAGCGGCCATTGCTGGGTACGGCGTGGATATCGAGGTTTCAGTCTATTTGACGGATGTCGAGGAAGACGAAGAGGACTGAGGTCCTGCTTCCGCCTGTGGCCCAGCCCACCTGGGCAATCAGGTGATCGGTTGCGTCAGATCAAATTGACAATCAACAAACGCACTAGACTTGGCGCCGATCATCCTTGATCTGAGAGGTGTCAAAATGGCTGAATCTGTGCCCTACCCGGTCCAATTCGACATCGAGTATCAGTCGAAAATGGATCGCCTGACAACATTCTTCCGACCGATCTGGGCCATCCCGATTCTGATTGTCCTGGGGCTCCTGAACGCCGCCGGAAGCGCACGCCACGTGACGGAGACCGGCGTGAGCGTCGAGTCCACCGCCGGGGGCATCGCGGCCGGTCTGTTCACGGCAACCGTGCTGATGATTGTGTTCCGGCAGCGCTATCCGCGCTGGTGGTTCGACTTCGCGCTGGAATTGGCCCGCTTCAGTGCCCGGGTCACCGCCTACCTGCTGCTCCTCACCGATCGTTATCCCTCAACCGTGGAACAGCAATCGGTCCACCTGGAGGTGGCATATCCCGATGCAGAGCATGGCCTCAACCGTTGGCTGCCATTGGTGAAATGGCTGCTGGCCCTGCCGCACTTCATCATTGTTGGCCTGCTGGTCATCGCCGTAATTGTGGTCACCCTGGTGGCCTGGCTCGCGATCCTGATCACCGGCGCTTACCCACGGCCTCTTTTCGACTTCGTCGTCGGGGTTGGCAGATGGGCAACGCGGGTCTGGGCCTATGCCTTCCTTCTCAGCACCGACGACTATCCGCCTTTCAGCCTCCGATAACCCTGCCCGGCGACGTGGTGCCCAAGCGATAACCGGGGATGAGGTCGAACCGAGGACCTACAGCGTGCCGCGCAGCTCCGGCACATCAGCCGTGATCAGGTCGCGGCCGAAGACGCTGTTGTCCTTGGGCACAAGACGCACCACCGAATAGCCGCGCTCCTGGAGTTGCGCCAGGAACACCGGCAGCGTCTCGACCGTGCGCTGGTGGATGTCATGGAACAGGATGATGCCGCTGCCGCGCGCCTCGAGCTTGTCTATCGTGCGCGCTGCGATCGTCTCCGGGCTGTCCTTGTAATAGTCTTTGCTGTCGATATCGACATCGAGCACCACCATGCTGCCCTGCATCAGGTTGGTGCGCAGGAACCCCGTCTGCGACAGGTAAGGGAAGCGAAAGAACGGCGACAGCGCCTGCCCGCCACCGGCCAGGGCCAGCCGCACCGCCCGCTCGCCCTTGGCGATTTCGTCCAGCGCCTCCTGCCGGCTGAGATTGCCTAGGTCGACATGACTAAACGTATGACTGCCCACCGTGTGGCCGCTGGCCGCGACCTGCTGCGCCAGTGCCGGATTGGCCTGCGCGGCCGACCCCAGCATCAGGAAGGTCGCCTTGACGCCGAAATCGTTGAGCGTCGCCAGGATCGTACCGGTCTTGCCCGGACGCGGACCATCATCGAATGTGAGCACGACCTCGCCCGGACGCAGGATGATGTCGGCAGTCGAGGCGACGGCGAGTGTTCGGCCGCCAAGGTGACCGCCAGAAAAAATGCGCTGCGGCATGGGCTGCTGGGTGATCGGTTGTGACGCCGGCAGAATGCTGTTGGTAATGAGTGCATGCGTGGCGGCGGAGGGTCGAGTTATTGCCTGCTGAGCCGGCGGCTTGGCGCAACCCGCCAGCGACGCGCCCGCAATCACAAGACACATAACAAAACGCGAAAGCAACACGGGCTTGAACTCAGCGCGATTACAACTGCGCTCAGTTTTCGTGGATTATGGTTAACATTCCCCTCGCGAATGCTTAAGAACTACTTACCAGCCAGTGCTTTTGCCTTCCGTCCAAGCGTGTCCAAAGCACTGAGAAAGGCTGAGCGGTCGGTCGGCCGGAACCCGGCATTGTAGCCCTTGTTTTCGCCGGTCTCTCGCAGATGCTGGTTGAGGTCGCGCATCGCCAGCGCCATCCCGATAGAGGCCGGGGTAAACGGCTTGCCGGTGAAGCCCAGCACGTGGCAGCCCTTATCTATGGCCCTGCTCGCCAGCGGAATATCGGCGGTCAGCACGATATCATTGGCGCGCGCCTGCTCGACGATCCAGTCATCGGCCGCGTCGGGGCCTGCCGCCACCACGATCACCCGGATCATCGGATCACGCGATGGCCGGACGCCGCCATTGCTGACCAGGGTGATCACCAGTCCCAGCCGGTCGGCCACCCGCATGGCTTCGTCCTTGACAGGGCAAGCATCGGCGTCGACGAAAATGGTCGGATCAGGCATGGGCGATGACATCTTTCACGAAGGCCAGCCGCTCCGCGACCGGCACCTTGGGCAGCTCCACGATGCGATAGCCCAGTTCGACATAGCAGTCACGCAGTGACGCATAGACGCGCTGGGCATGCTCCCACCCCTCCCGACGCTCGGCGTCGGTGACGTAAATCTCCCGCCATGGCGGCGCGAGGATCACAACTGGATTGTAGCGATACAGCAAGGCGGCCCGCACGAAATGTGCGGTCTGGGTCACCCCCCAATCCCTGCCATAGGCCACCAGCTCCGGAATGCCGCGATCACACAGCGCCGGCTCGCCGCCACCCAGCGCCAGATAGGTCTGGATATCCCGGTCCAGCATCAGTTCGGCATAAAGCGCCCGGTCTCCCCAATGATGCGCCGGACCATCAATGGCCGCCTGCGACTGGATGATGGCGCGCGCCGCCTCGCGACCGACACGGATCCCCGCGGCAGCGGCCGCGTCCAGCAGCGTTGTCTTGCCGGCGCCAGGGCCGCCGGTAACGATGAAGAGGTTGTCGAAATGATGGGGCATTGCTCGTCGTCCTCCTGAATGAGCAGCCGCGCGGCGGCCAAAGGAGATGGAATGGCGGGAAAGGTGATCGACAAGGCCAGCTGGGCCGATGCCACGGCTGGATCAGGCAACTGGCGGGGGGAATTCGAGGGCGGCGCTTATGGCGCTGGCATCTGCGTGATCTTCGTCCACACCGAAACCATCGGGGACGGACCGCGCCTGCACAAGCACCCCTACCCCGAAACCTTCC
Organism: Devosia sp.; assembly: GCA_036675975.1. Lineage (GTDB taxonomy): Bacteria > Pseudomonadota > Alphaproteobacteria > Rhizobiales > Devosiaceae > Devosia. The sequence continues at coordinate 22,762 of JAKFDU010000229.1, forward strand.
TTGTCCGCAACGGCAACGTGCGCTTCACGGTCGGCGCTGAGACGATCGACGCGACAGCCGGACAAATCGTCGTCTGCCCCGCCCATGTACCGCACAAGTTCGAGAACCTGGGACCGGGCCTGCTGGAACAGATCGACATCCATGAGGGCGGTTCGTTCGAGACAATCTGGCTGGAATAGTCTCAACGTGGCGGCGGGTGGAGCCTGGTATCCAAAGCAAAAGCCTCTTGGGACCGCACGACATAGCGCTCGGCGGCATGAGCGGCGATGAACAGCAGGTTCCAGCTGTTGGGCGAGACCACGCTGGGTACGAGAACGAATTTGTGCGCCTTGAGCAGCGCATCGCCGAACTCCTGCTGACCCGCGCTCGGCATGCCGGACCGAAGCCAGTTCGCGTTGGGCAGGGCGGCGGCCTCGACCACATGCACGTCCCCTGGGTCGAGAATGTGGAGCGAGGTCAGGTTGTGCGGAACGGTATCCATGCGCTTGAAACCGCGATGCACCGCGACTTCGAGGATGGCCGTTGACGCATCAAGTGCACAATAGACGGCCCGGACCCCGACGCTGCTCCAGCGTCCACCGAAGCGATAAGCCCCCTCGCCACTATCCCAAGTCGCAGAGAACTGCCGGGCATCAAGGCGCCAGGCCACCAGTTCGGTTCCGCCCAGAAAGCTGGGCAGTGGCGCCGTCACACATAGACCCCATATTCGATCTGGCCGAGAAAGGCCTCAACAAGATCGGCACCGGCCGAGGTGGCCAGCAGGTCAAGCGGCCTATAGCCGTTCAGACCGATCGCCGGCTCGTTCAGCCACTCCTCGGCGTCGCGCTGGCTGCCCATGACTTCGCTGGCCCTGGCAAGGATCTCGGCGAATTTCCATACCCGCCCACCCTGGTCGACGCTGAGGGGCTGTCCAGGATCGGCACGGCGCCGCTGCAGGGTGCGCAGGCTCATGCCGATGGCCTTCTCGAAGGCAATGGTGTCCAACACGGTGAGCCGCGATTCAAGGTGGGACAGCGCCTCCCCCGGCAAACCGGCGGCGATGAGCCGGTGCGCATCCAGACTGTCGCTGACGGCATGCTTCAACACGCGCTTGCCCCCCAGGAGGGCGGAAACGCGAGTTTGTTCAGACCCAAGGGGCATCCGGGCGACTTCAGCAAATCCCTGCATGGCACCTCTTCGTCACGTGTCGCAAAATAAGTGACACGTGACGGAACGGAATGCAAGTGCTCAGTACACCACCACGCTCCTGATGCTCTCGCCCGAATGCATCATCTCGAAGCCCTTGTTGATGTCCTCCAACCGCAGTGTGTGGGTAATCATCGGGTCGATCTCGATCTTGCCGTCGAGATACCAGTCAACGATCTTGGGCACATCGGTGCGGCCCTTGGCGCCGCCAAAAGCGGTGCCCATCCAGGTTCGCCCGGTAACCAACTGGAACGGGCGAGTGGAGATTTCCTTTCCGGCGCCAGCCACGCCGATGACCACCGACTTGCCCCAACCACGGTGGCTGCATTCGAGCGCCTGGCGCATAACCTGGGTGTTACCGGTGCAGTCGAACGTATAGTCCGCCCCGCCGATCAGGTCGCCGCGGCGCTTCGTGAGGTTGACGAGGTAAGGGACAAGGTCGCCCTCGATCTCGGTCGGATTGACGAAATGCGTCATCCCGAAGCGCTCGCCCCAGGCTTTCTTCTCGTTGTTGAGATCAACGCCGATGATCATGTCGGCCCCGGCCAGGCGCAGGCCCTGGATCACATTGAGCCCGATGCCGCCCAGACCGAACACCACCGCGGTCGCGCCAATTTCCACCTTGGCGGTGTTGATCACCGCACCAATGCCGGTGGTGACGCCACAGCCAACATAGCAGACCTTGTCGAAAGCAGCGGAGGCGTCAATCTTGGCCACCGCAATCTCGGGCAGCACGGTGAAGTTGGAGAAGGTCGAACAGCCCATATAGTGATGGATCGGCCTGCCCTCGAAGGAGAACCTCGAGGTGCCGTCGGGCATCAACCCCTGCCCCTGCGTGGAGCGGATGGCCGTACACAAATTGGTCTTGCCGGACCGGCAGGAGTAGCATTCGCGGCATTCGGGCGTGTAGAGCGGAATGACGTGGTCACCCTTTTTGAGGCTGGTCACCCCTGGGCCGACATCGACGACAATGCCGGCACCTTCATGCCCGAGAATGGCCGGGAACAACCCTTCAGGATCGGCGCCTGACAGGGTGAAATCGTCGGTGTGGCAGATGCCAGTCGCCTTGATCTCGATCATCACCTCGCCGGCCTTGGGCCCGTCGAGATCCACCTCGACGATCTCGAGCGGTTTTCCGGACTGGAAAGCAACGGCGGCGCGGGTCTTCATGGGATTCTCCTCGGACGGTCTTCGGCCAAGGTGTGGCATGCGACCGCCCATGGGGCAACCGCTACGCGCCGCCGACCGCCACCGCGACATTGACCGTGGCCGCCACGATCAGCGTGTTGAAAAAGTAGGCGAAGGTGGTGTGCATCAAGACGATCTTCCGCATCTTGTTGGAGGTGACGCGGATGTCGGAAACTGCAAAAGCGGTGCCGATGGCATAGGCGAAATAGACGAAGGCCATCCCGTCCGGGCTGTCGCCCTCAGGGAAATCCAACCCGCCGGCGACTGCCCCTGCTTGTGCCGAGCCGGACTCGTAATACTCATAGGCATAATGCAACGCCGCCATCGTGTGGATGGTGAACCAACCCAGCAGCACCGAAGCCACGCTGAGCAGCATTTCTTCGGGCACCGGTCCACCCTCGCGTCCATTGAGGGCCATGAACAGGGTCACGCAGCAGACGCCGACAATGCCGATTACCACGGCGAATATCAGCATAGTCGGCGTATCGGCCTCGTCGGCACGGGAGCGCAGGAAGTCAGGCGTCAAGACTGGTAGCATCAAGGCTACCAACCCGAGATAGAGCACGAATGTGGTGATCGCGCCGATGGGGGCGGCAAAGGCTGGCCACAGCCACAGCGTGCCGAGAAAAGCGACCAGCCCGCCAAGCAGCCCGATATAGAACGCAGCGTGCCTGGGCAGCCGCATCGTGGCGATGCGCAGGCCGATGGCCCGGCGCCTGCTCGTCGCCCGTCTTGCCGTCCGCTTGCGCTGAGTTGCCATTGCGTCCCCGCCTCAGCCTACCGACCGGCCAGGCGGTACGCAACGCCCTAGCCCGCGATGGCGCCCGGCCCCGGTGTCGCCCCCGGCGGCACCTTGCCCAGGATGATCATGCCCAGCACTTCGTCCTTGGACACGTCCTCGGTTCGGGCACTGCCCACCACCTGACCGTTCTTCATCACCACCACGCGGTCGGCGAGGTCGAACACGTCGTGAATGTCGTGGCTGATCAGGAAAATGCCGATGCCATCGGACTTGAGCTGCTTGATGAGATCACCCACCTGCGCCGTCTCCTGGGGCCCTAGCGCCGCCGTGGGCTCGTCCATGATCAGGATGCGGGCATTGAAGAGGATAGCCCGGGCAATCGCCACCGACTGGCGCTGGCCGCCGGAGAGGGCTTTCACCGGCTCCTTGAAGCGGCGGAAGTTCGGGTTGAGTCGCCCCATCACCTCGCGGGCCTTCGATTCCATCGCCGCATCATCAAGCGTGCCGATGGAGGTAGTGATCTCGCGACCCAGGAACAGGTTGGCGGCAGCATCGACATTGTCGGCGACCGCAAGCTGCTGGTAGATGGTCTCGATGCCGTAGGCCTTGGCGTCGCGCGGATTGTTGATCGCGGCGTCTTCGCCATTGATGCGGATTTGGCCCGCGTCACGCCTATAGGCGCCCGAGAGAATCTTGATCAGCGTCGACTTGCCCGCGCCATTGTGACCGAGCAGGCCAACGACTTCTCCCGGATAGAGATCGATCGAGGCGCGATCCACGGCACGGATACCGCCGAAGGAGATCGAGATGTCGTTCATCTCGACGAGAGGCGTTTTGGTGTCCAGCATGACAAGGACTCCCTAGTGTTTGTTACGGCGGTAGAGCGTGTCGAGCCACACCGCGAAAACGAGAACAGCGCCGACCACGATGGACTGCAGCGGGCTATCGAGCCCCATCAGCACCATGCCCGATTGCAGCGACTGCATGACCAGCGCGCCCAGCAGCGCCCCGGCGATCGTGCCGACACCACCGGCCAGCGAGGTGCCGCCGATCACTGCCGCCGCGATGACATAAAGCTCGTCCAGCGTGCCCAATGCATTGGTCGCTGCATTGAGACGAGCTGTCGAAATGGCGGCGGCGATGGCGCAGAGCGCGCCCATCAGCATGAAGATCTTGACCGTAACCCAGCGCGTGTTGATGCCGGCCAGTTCGGCCGCCTCGGGGTTGCCGCCCATGGCAAAGACATAGCGGCCGAAACGGGTACGGGTGGCAATGAACGTCATGACGACGCCGACACCGAGAGCAATCAGCACCGGCACGGCAATGCCATGCGAGATGAACAAGCCACCTTCGGGCATCGGAATGCCGTTGGCTTCGGCATAATTCTCGGCAATGCGCCGCGGCCAGGGATAGGCATTGGCAACCCAGACCGCGCCGATGCTGAGGCCGCAGCCGATGGCGCCGAGCGCCGCCTCGGCCCAGACAGGGCGCAGCGGGAAATTGAAGCGGCGGCGCTGCCTGCGGCCCCAGTACAGCCCAATAAGGATGGCGGCGCAGGCGATCACCGCGACGACCCAGCTCCAGAGCTGGCCGACGGAACCGGAAGGGCCACCACCCATGAGCTGGAATGTCGGATCCATCGGCGCCACGGTGCGCCCCATGGTGACCCACCAGGCCGCGCCGCGCCACACCAGGTACCCGCCCAGCGTCACAATGAACGCGGGAACGCGCAGGTAGGCGATGATGACACCCTGCAACGCGCCAATGCCGACGCCGACCAACAGGCCAGCTACCAGCGAAAGCACCCAGATCATCGGATTGCCGAGGCCAAGGCCCAGTTGCGTGGGCAGAATATCGGTCTGCATCACGCCCATCACCATGCCGACCAGGCCCAGGATGGAGCCCACCGACAGGTCGATATTGCGGGTGACGATAATCAGCACCATGCCGGTGACCATCACGGCCACCGAGGCCGTCTGCACCGACAGGTTCCAAAGATTGCGCGGCGTCAGGAACAGTCCGCCCGAGAAAATATTGAAGCCGATCCAGATGATTGCGAGAGCGCCGATCATGCCCAGGAGGCGTGTATCGAGCTCGGTCGCCATCAGGAAACGCTGCAGCGGATTCTGCGCGAACCGGCTGGGATGGATGTTGGTCGGAATGGCGTGCTGTTCTGCCAAAGTGTCTCTCCCCGCTGGGCTGCGCCACCAGCCGGCGCCTTGGTCCTGTCACGACGATGCCGCAGCGCGAACGCCGCGGCACCGTACTTCGTCAGGATATTATGTTTGCGGCTCAGTTACACGCAGCAACCGAACCAGCGGCAACGCCAGCGCACACCACGTCCTTGGTAACCCAGCCGGCGTCGATGACGACGTTGAGGTTGTCCTTGGTGACGGCGACAGGGGCGATGAAGAACGCGTTCATCTGAACGCCTTTCGGCCCACCGGCAAACGGCACCACGCCGGTGACGGCGTCGAGCGCAGTGCCGCCCGCCAGCTCGAGCGCCACTTCAGCGGCCTTCTTGCCGAGTTCCCGAGCGTCCTTCCAGACCGAAACGGTCTGCGTACCGAGCGCGATGCGGTTGAGGGCGGCGTGATCGCCGTCCTGGCCGGAGACCGGAACGGAACCAGCAAGGCCCTGTGCAGCCAGGGCGGCGATAGCGCCACCAGCAGTGCCGTCGTTCGAAGCGACGACAGCGTCGACTTCGTTGTTATTGGCGGTCAGGAACTGTTCCATGTTCGCCTGGGCAACTTCCGGGTTCCAGTTATCGGTATAGGCTTCGCCAACATTGACGATCTTGCCGGCGTCGATGCCGGCCTGAAGCACTTCCATCTGCCCTTCGAACAGGAAGTCGGCATTGGGATCGGCCGAATTGCCCTTGATGAAGACGTAGTTGCCTTCGGGCTGGACGGCGGCGACGCCGGCAGCCTGCAGGCGACCCACTTCCTTGTTGTCGAAGGTGAGATAGAACGCGTCCGGATTCTCGATCAGGCGGTCATAACCGACCACCGGGATGCCTTCGGCGACGGCAGCGGCAACAGCCGGACCGACAGCTTCGCTATCCTGGGCCAGCACGATGATGGCATCGGCACCCTGAGAGATCAGGCTTTCGATGTCCGTCAGCTGCTTGGAAGCCGACGACTGGGCGTCAGCCGAGATATAGGTCGCGCCGGCGGCCTCGAGCACAGCCTTGATGGCCGCTTCGTCGGTCTTCCAGCGCTCTTCCTGGAAGTTGTTCCAGGAGACGCCCACGACCACGCCGTCCTGCGCGTAAGTCGAAACGCCGGCCATGCCGGTGATGACGGTCGTGCAAAGCAAGACCGCTAGAAACTTGTTCATGTCTGTCCTCCCTAGCGAGCAGTTCCCTGCCCGCATTCGTGCCGGTGGCTTTGCCCCAGCGGGCACCCTCCACCAGCGCCCTGAGCATTAATTTCACTGCTCGAAAAAAGATGTGACATAGGGCACTCGAGGGAGTCAACTTCAATTTCGAAGCTCGAAATAAATACCGATTGCGATTATCGCAGAGGAGTGGTGTGTTGCGTCCGGTGTGAGGAGTGAGTTGTTGGCGCGGAACGTCAGCGATAGCGACAGCGTCCGGCGACAAAACCGGGGCCTGGTGCTTGGCGCCCTGCGTGTGCAGGGCTCGTTGTCGCGCACTGCGCTGGCAACCGGCACTGGACTCAGTCACGCCAGCATCACCGCGATCACGCACGATCTCATCGAGCAACAGGTCATCGCCGAACTCGAACCGGGTGAGAAATCCGATGGCCGCGGCCGCGGCCGACCGGCAACCCTGGTCGGTTTCAACCGCCATATCGGTGCAGCCGCTCTGTTCGAGGTCGACGTCAATCGCTCGCGTCTGTCACTGGTGGATTATGGCGGCGTGCTGGTCGATCGCATCGAGACACCGGTGACGCCCGCCACCTTCGCCGAGACGCCGCCTGCGGTCTTCTTCGCGCAACGACTGCGGCAACTGCAGGCGCGCAATCCGTCAGAGGCAGCAGTGCTGCGCCGGGTGGCGATATCAGTTCAGGGCATTCTCGACCGGGATGGTCAAAGCCTCAAATGGTCACCGATCGCCCATCTGGCCAACCGCCCTTTCACCACGGAGTTGGCCACCGCCTTCGCGGTGCCGGTTGCCCTGCACAAGCGCGGGCGGTTGTTGGCCGAGGGCGCGCGCTGGCTTGATCCGGCCCTGCACGACGCCAGCGTTGCAACGGTGTTCGTCGGCTCAACGGTGGCCATGGGCATGACCTTTCGCGGCCAGATCATGGGCCGCGGTGACGAAGGCGCCACCGAATTCGGCCACATGAACCACCAGCCCAACGGCGCGCTCTGCCGCTGTGGCATGCGCGGTTGCATCGAAGCTTATGCGTCCGATTACGGCGTGCTACGCACCGCCTATTCCGTGCCCGAAACGGCGACCCCGGCCCCCGCCGTGCCGCAGCACGAATATGATGGTCTGATCGCCCGCGCCGAGTCGGGAGAGCGCACGGCAACCCACGCTTTCAATCTTGCTGGCCGCGCCGTCGGCTTCGGGCTCAGCCGGATGATGGCTGTATTCGATCCGTCCCACATTCTCATTGTCGGCCCCGGCGCGCGCGCCTTCGCCTTGATGCAGGCCGAAATCAACGCCGCATTGGCCAGCGCCCTGGTCTGCCGCATCAACGGCATGCCCGAAGTCGTCGCGCATCGCGACGAAAAGGAACCCATCTTCAAGGGGCTCCTGATGAAGACCCTGAACGAGATCGACCAGGACGATTTCGCGGGACTGCCCGGGGCGCGATAGATCGCGCCCCAACCCTCGGCCTCAGAACTTCAGCCAGCCATGCAGCTTGTCGGCGAGCGCGGTCGGCTCTTCCTCGGCCCCGTGCAGGATCAGGTCCGGATTCGCGGGCGGCTCGAAGGGAGAATCGATGCCGGTAAAGTTCTTGATCTCGCCGGCCCGCGCCCGTCTATAGAGCCCCTTGGGATCGCGCGCCTCGCACACTTCGAGCGGCGTATCGACATAGACCTCGGCAAAGTCGACATCGCCGGCGATCTCGCGCGCCAGGCGGCGTTCCTTCTCGAACGGCGAGATGAACGATACCAGCACGATCAGGCCGGCATCGGCCATAAGCCGGGCGACTTCGGCAACCCGCCTGATATTCTCGACGCGTGCGGCTTCGGTGAAGCCGAGATCCTTGTTGAGCCCATGCCGAACATTGTCGCCGTCGAGGATGTAGGCGTGGCGACCCTCGGCCGTCAGACGCTTTTCGAGCAGGTTGGCGACGGCAGACTTGCCCGAGCCGGAGAGGCCCGTGAACCAGATGATCGAGGGAGTCTGGCCCTTCATCTGGGCGCGCACATCGCGGTTCACGTCGAAGGACTGGTAGCTCAGATTCTGCGCGCGGCGCAGGCCATACTCTATCGTCCCCGCGCCCAGCGTCGCATTGGACAGCCGATCGACGAGGATGAACCCGCCGGTCAGCGCATTGACCGAATAGGGATCGAAGGCGATTGGCTTGTCGGTCGCAATCGTGACGGTGGCGACCTCGTTGAGATCAACCTTGGTCGCAGCAGTCTGCTCCAACGTGTTGACGTTGGTGCGGAACTTGAGATCGGTAATCGTCGCCGGGACCAGCTGCGAGCCGACCTTCAGCAGATAGGAGCGGCCGGGAAAGGCTGGCTCCTCGCTCATCCAGATCAGTCGAGCCTGGAACTGGTTGGAATAGTCGGGCGTCTCGCCGGGCCGTGACAGCACGTCGCCGCGCGAAATATCGACCTCACGGTCGACCAGCAGTGTCACCGCCTGCCCCGCCACCGCCTGCTGCAGGTCGCCATCCATCGTGACGATCCGCTTGATTACGGCGGGCTTGCGTGACGAAGCGATCAGCACGTCATCGCCCACGGCAATGGCGCCGGAAGCCACGGTGCCGGAAAAGCCGCGGAAATCGAGGTCGGGTCGGTTGACCCACTGCACCGCGAAGCGGAACTTCTCCGCCGTGCGATCCTCCGCTACGTCGATACCCTCGAGATATGGCACGAGGGCCGGGCCGGCATACCAGGGCGAATTCTGACTCGGCGCCAGGATATTGTCGCCGCGCAACGCAGAAACAGGAATGGCCGCCAGCGTCTTGAACCCGAGCGGCTCGGCAAACGCGCGATACTCGGCCACGATCCGGTCGAACACGGCCTGGTCATAGTCGACCAGGTCGATCTTGTTGACCACCAGCACCACGTGCTTCACCCCGATCAATGACAGGATAAAGCTGTGCCGCCGTGTCTGGGTGAGGACGCCCTTGCGGGCGTCGATCAGCACCAGCGCCAGATCAGCATTGGAAGCCCCGGTCGCCATGTTGCGGGTATATTGCTCATGCCCCGGGGTGTCGGCGACGATGAACTTGCGCTTGTCGGTCGAGAAGAACCGATAGGCCACGTCAATGGTGATGCCCTGCTCGCGCTCCGCCGTGAGGCCGTCGACCAGCAGCGAAAAGTCGATGCCTTCGTCGCCCGTCGTCCGGTTGCGGCTTTCCTTCTTGAGACTGGCCAACTGGTCGTCGAGGATCAACTGGCTGTCGTAGAGCAGGCGGCCGATCAGGGTGGACTTGCCGTCGTCGACACTGCCGCAGGTCAGGAAGCGAAGCAGGGACTTTTCGGTCTGTTGGGCGAGCCAGAGCGCGATATCGGTATCCGGCGTGGTCATGGGCAGGCTCATGATCAGAAGTAACCTTCCTGCTTCTTTTTCTCCATGGAACCGACGCTGTCGCTGTCGATCAGCCGCCCTTCCCGCTCCGAGGTGCGGCTGGCCTGCATTTCCATGATGATTTCCGGCAGTGTTGCGGCGGTCGAGCGGATCGCGCCCGTCAACGGATAGTCGCCCAGAGTGCGGAAACGCACGATTTCCTGGCGCGGCGCTTCACCGGGATCGAGCCGGAAGCGATCGTCGTCCACCATGATGAGGGTGCCGGAGCGATCGACCACCGCGCGCGGCTTGGCATAGTAGAGCGAGGGCAGCTCGATGCCTTCAGAATAGATGTAGGTCCATACGTCGAGCTCGGTCCAGTTCGAGATCGGGAACACCCGCATGCTCTCGCCCGGATTGAGCCTGGTGTTGAAGACCCGCCAGAGTTCGGGCCGCTGATTCTTGGGGTCCCAGGCGTGGCTGGCATTGCGGTGCGAAAAGATGCGCTCCTTGGCGCGCGACTTTTCTTCGTCGCGGCGGGCACCACCGATGGCCGCATCATAACGCCCGGCGTTCAATGCCTGCCGCAAGGCCTGCGTCTTCATGATGTCCGTGAAGCGCGACGAGCCGTGATCGAACGGATTGATATTGTCGCGCAGACCATCTGGATTGGTGTGGCTGATCAGATCGAAGCCGTACTTTTCGGCCATACGATCGCGGAACGCGATCATCTCGGCGAACTTCCAGGTCGTGTTCACATGCAGCAGCGGGAACGGAATCTTGCTCGGAAAGAACGCCTTGCGCGCCAGGTGCAGCAGGACGCTCGAATCCTTGCCGATCGAATACATCATCACCGGACGCTCGAAGCTGGCGGCGACCTCGCGCAAAATCTCGATGCTCTCGGCTTCAAGACTCTGCAGATGCGTCAACGAACTCGTGGTCACTCGATCGATACTCCGCCGGCACAGTGAAATAAGCGCACTTTCATACTCGTCAGTAAGGCTGTGATGCCCGTCCCATCAAGTCCCAAAAGAACCCCGGAGACCCGAGCAGCAACGCTTTGGGCATATTTGTCTGCGGTTGTCCCGCTTGCAGACAAGGCACCCCCGCCAAGCCGATTGCATAGCGGCTGATAGTGCGCTGCTCGGCCATTGTACGGAAAAAAAGTTCCGCACGGTCGTCAAATTTACCGATGAGGCACCCATAAGGCATAGCTTCCCTCCAGTCTCGCCTCACCTATACATCCACCAAACAGGGCCCCAACATGACCAAGACCATCGTACCGGTTATCCTCGCTGGCGGCCAAGGAACCCGGCTGTGGCCGATGTCTCGCGCCGCCCGGCCTAAGCAGTTTCTTCCACTGACCGGTCCGACGAGCCTGTTTCAGAATGCCCTGCAGCGCGCGACCGACCCCGCCCACTATGCGCCGCCAGTCGTCATCACCAATTCCGACTATCGCTTCATTGTGGCGGAGCAGGCAGCCGAGCTCGGCGTGCCGCTGACCGGAATTCTGCTCGAGCCGGTGGCACGTAATACCGCAGTCGCCATCGCCGCAGTCGCCGCGTTCGTCAGCGAACGCTTTGGCCCCGATACTTTGCTGCAGGTGCTGCCGTCCGACCATGACGTTACCGTAGACGAGGGTTATTGGGCCGCTGTTCAGGAAGCCGCCAATGCCGCCGCCGCTGGCCAGCTCGTGACCTTCGGCATCATGCCGACCCACCCTGAAATCGCCTTTGGTTATATCAAGGCCAATGCGGCGGTTGGCGGTGGCGTTCGCCCGGTGGAGCGCTTCGTTGAAAAGCCGGATGCCGAGCGGGCGGCGCAGATGCTGGCCGAGGGTGGCTATTTCTGGAACTCGGGGATGTTCATGATCGGCGCCGCCGCCTTCCTGCGGGAGTGCGAATCCCTCGCCCCCCAGACGCTGGAAGCAGCTCGCCTCTCGGTGACCCGAGCGGTGGCCGATCTCGATTTCATCAGGCTCGACGAGGCCGCATTCGCCGCCGCCCCCAATATTTCGGTCGATTACGCCATGTTCGAAAAGACCGACAAGGCGGCCGTTGTTGCCGTCGACTTTGGTTGGTCTGACCTGGGCAGTTGGGATGCCATCTGGAAGAACGCCGGCCGCGACGCGGCGGAAAACTTCACGCAAGGTCCGGTAACCCTCGACAGCGTGCGAAATTCCCTCGTCATCACCGATCACGCCCATGTGGCGGTAAGTGGCCTGGACGATATCGCCGTCATCGCCACCAACGACGCCATCTATGTCGGTCGTCTGTCCGAGGCGCAAAAAGTCGGCAGCATGGTCAAGACCCTGCGCGCCGGCAAGGACACCGCCGGACTGACCGAGATTCACCGCACCGCCTACCGGCCCTGGGGTGGCTATTCCTCCGTGCTCAGCGGCGATCGTTTCCAGGTCAAGCGCCTGTTCGTCAAGCCCGGCAAGAAGCTGAGCCTGCAACGGCACTACCACCGCGCCGAACACTGGGTGGTCGTGCGGGGCACCGCGGAGGTCACCCTGGATGGCGCCATAACTGTGCTCAACGAAAACCAGTCGATCTATTTGCCGCTCGGCTGTGTGCATCGCCTCGCCAATCCGGGCAAGATCGAGCTGGAGCTCATCGAGGTGCAGACCGGCTCGTATCTCGGGGAAGACGACATCATCCGCATCGAGGACGAGTTCGGCAGGACATGATGGCCGATGCTTCGGCCGCAACCTCATGGCGCGCCGAACGGAAATACGCCCAGAACCCGCGATGAGCCAACGGCACCCTCGTGCCTGGCGCCTTCGGTTGCGGACCCGGACCAGGCAGGCGCGGCAGTTGCACGAAAACGATCTCGGTGCTAAAGCCCCGCGCGCGCCGGTATAGCTCAGTTGGTAGAGCACCTGAGTGCCGGTCTATGGCATGAATTTCGGCTCGGTCGGCTTCATGATGAACACCTTCTCGGAGGATGATCTCCATACACGCCTGGCCTCTGTGCAACGCACCCGCATCTATCCCCTGTCCATGCAGGTACTCGACGCCGCGGGCAGATCACAGGTCGCCCTGGCGCTCAATGAGGTGTCGTTATTCCGCTCCACCTACCAGGCGGCCAAGATCCAGATCGTTGTCGATGGCGAGACACGGCTCGATGAGTTGATCTGCGACGGCGTCCTGCTATCGACCCCCGCGGGCTCCACCGCCTACAACCTCTCCGCTCATGGGCCGATCCTGCCTATCGAGGCCCCGCTGCTGGCGCTGACCCCGATCTCGCCCTTCCGCCCGCGCCGCTGGCGCGGGGCCATTCTGTCCAACCGCGCGGAAGTCCGCTTCATTACCCGCGAGGCTGCCAAGCGTCCCGTCAGCGCAGTGGCCGACAATGTCGAATTCCAGAATGTACTCGAGGTCACCGTCAGGGAAGACCGGACCCACGCCGTAACCCTGCTGTTCGATCCGGGTACCAGCCTTGAGGAACGCGTCCTCAGCGAACAGTTCCGCTTCTAGCCGTCAGGCCGCCGGCAGCGCCATTCGCTGCTCGGCGGGGGGCAGCGCAAGCCGCCGCTGCTCTGCCATCGGCAGCGCCATGAGCGTCGTTGTATCCTGGGCAAACGCTGCCATCACCCCGCGCGCCGCCTTACGCGCCAGGAGCACGTTCTGCTCGCTGAGATAGGCAAAAGCCTCCTCCAGTTCCTCCGGAATGACCCCGCCATGCTCGGCGATCAGTTCCTCGGTCAGAGCAGTCACCACGTAGTGTCTCGCCGCCGCGTCGTCTGCGAGATCGCTGGCGCGCGCATGCAGCACCAGTCGGGCGAGCAGGTTGCGGACCCCCTCCCCCAGCCCGCAGCGGGCCAGCAGCGCATTGAGCGCCGCCCGGCTGCCATTCTCGAGCAGGGTAAACACCTTGGCTCGCGGCGTCTGGGCAAGTTCGGCCAGGCATTCTGCAAAGAACATCACATGCCCGGTCACCACGGCATGCAGCAACACCCTTGTATTGACCCGGTCGCTTACGATCAGCGTCGATACATAGCCTGCAGCGTCCGATCGAGCTGCCTCGCGCTCGCCAATGGCCGAAAGCGCCGTATCGCAGCTGTCGCGAAGGACACGGTTCAACCGGTCCTCCGTCACCGCGCCCCTGACGATCCGTGCTCCGCGCAAAGCTTCTGTGGCCTTCTGCACCAGTAGCAGGCGGGCCGCCGGAGGGAGATCCTTTCGTGCCAGCAGGGCGCCGCGCATTTCGGCTTCATCGCCATGCGACGTGGCCAGTTCCGCCAGCAGCCCATCGTCCATTGTCACATCATTGCGGCGCAGCAGGCGCAGCGTCACGGCGTCATGGCCGCGCGCCACGATCGCCGCCGCCAGGCGCGGACTGAGATTGGTGCGCTGGCTCACCGCGATGAGCATCGCCGTGTCGAGCGTCTTCACCAGGCCCAGCAGGTCAGCGTCGATCAATACCGGAGAATATTGCAGCACAGCGCGGGCAATGACGGCGCTGTCATGCAGCAGCGCCAGCATGATCGGGCGGGGTGCCTCGCTCGAATGCAGCAAGCCATAGGCCAGCGCCGCGCGCACCTTGACCGAGGGATCATCGAGGAAACCAATCAGCGCCGCATAGAGCGCCGCCTGTTCGTCAGCAGGACCGGTATGGTTGAGATAGACCAGCGCCGAAAGATGTGCCGCACTGCCCCGTTCCTCGCTGTCAGGCGACTGGGACAGCGACACGAACTCCTGATACGCAACCATTCCACTCTCCGCACAGCGCGGAATTCACCCTAAGACGCAAGGCTTAAGGAACGGTTCACCATGTTTTGTAGGAGCGGCCTCGCGGCTCAGATAGAGGCCAGGAGCCAGAGGAACAGCGGACCCACTGTCGCGGACAGGCCCAGAAAGAGCACCCAACTGGCGACGGCAGCACCAACTATGATCCAGCCGCGCGGGATTGGCAAAAGACGCTGAACACGCACAGCCGTAGCAGTCCGACGCATATCCGCCTCCTTGGCGCGAGCACGGGAGCCTCTTCACCCGTTACGCCAGCAACTAAACCCTCACTTCGTTAAGCCTTCGCACGGGCCGACCCGTTGCATTTTAATGAACTGCGCTTATTCCCAGTCCGCCCGGTGGCAGGGTTAGCATCGGCTAAACGGACGCCCCGCGCCCCTGGTTGCTAGGGAGCGTAAAGCTGCGTGAAGAACGCTCCCCCGCCTTCCTCGGCGCCCGTGGCCGGCAGGTCTTCGATCTCGTTCTTGAATAGGCCCGTAAAGGACATGTTCTCCGGCGAAAACCGCGATGGCACGACGGGCAATTCCGGCACGGCAGGCTGGCTTGCCATCTGCTGGGCGGCAAATGGAGCATTGGTGTCGCCAGCCTCGTGCTTGGACACCAGCACCCGGTAAACCTCACGGATCGTCCTTGCCTGGCCTTCGGAATAGAAGATCGCGCGATTGGCCGACGCCTGCTTGGGAAAGAGATCGGCCGCGATCTGGTCGGGATCCTGCAGGCCCGCGGTAAACATCCGCTCCGCCCCCTGCGCCCCCAGGAAATGCGCGATATAGAGCTCTCCCGCGCTCGGCATCCGGCCAAATCGCTGACTCAGGTAATCGCCATTGCTCTTGGTGAAAGCCGCCGCCAGGTCGGCCGCGATCTGCGGGTCCTCGCGCAGCTTCAGGATTTCGGCCTTGGTCGCCGGGTCGCTCACGAAGTAGTCCCCGTCCGACGATCGCTCGATATTATTGGCGATGTCGCTGTATCCGAGGCGCGGGCCCTCTTCCTTCATCACCTGCAGCCAGGTGCTTTCGAGGAACTGGAACAGGCCCACGGCTGATGATGTCTGCGCCTTGGCCTGCGGATTGAGGCTGCTTTCGCGCATCGCGGTCTGCAGCAGATAGTCGAAATCCACGCCGTTCCGGTCACCGGCCGCCGTGAGCACATAGGCCAGGCTTTGTGGAACAGAAATTGGCTGAACGCCCATGGACGGCTCGACTCGCAGCTTCGCAGATCGGCCAATTAGTGCCCGCCAAACGCTAACAGTCTGTTAACCAATACGACCAAGGGGTTAAGATCGATCAACCCAGCGGCTGACAATGTCAGACAGGTCGGGTCGCGGCCTATCTTCGATCACGGCCATGGGCGTACCGATATGCACGAACCCCACGAACCGCTCGCCCGCACGCGCACCCAGCATCGCCGCGGCCTCCGCATCGAATGCATACCACCGTGTCACCCATGATGCCGCAAAGCCCAGGGCATGTGCGGCGTGCAGCAGGTTGAATGCCACATTGCCCGCCGACAGCAGTTGCTCCAATTCGGGCACCTTGGGATGCTCCTGTGGCGACGAGATCACCCCGATCGTCAGCGGCGCCGGCAAAAACCGCTGCCGTTCGATGTCAAGGCTGGCCGCGTCAAGGTTCGGATTGTTTCGCCCGGCGATCTCGGCCAGCTTCTCGCCGGCCTGTTGCCGGGCCTCGCCCTCGATGAGCACCAGCCGCCACGGCGCGATCTTGCCATGGTCCGGCACGCGCGTCCCGATGGTCAGGATCTGCTCGAGCTCCGCCGCTGTCGGCCCCGGTTCCCTGAGAAACGCGATGCCGACCGAACGGCGGGAAAGCAGATAGTCGCGCAGGGCGGCATTGGCGGGCATGGGCAGGACTCCTTCGGGCGTTCCTCTAGCGCGAAGCGCCCAAGGACGCCAGAAGCTGGGACAAATCCACCGCCGATCGCCATTGCGGTGTTTTCATCGTACGAGGTCTGTGACACAGCTTTTCCCCAATCGCGCCCTAAGACGACGCAACTGATTCAGCTCGCCGACGATGGCGGCCCGGGAGACCCGATGCGCTTGCGACCACTACTTGCCTTTCTGCTTGTGCTGGCTGTCGCGGCTCCCGCCTCTCCCTCGATAGCCACACTCGTGATGGCGCAGGAAGCCGCGGCCGAAATGCCGCCCATGCCGCGCCCGCGACCAGATCCGGATAACCTGCCACCGACGCCGGCCACGCCCGCCGATCCAACGGCCGCGACGCCGGCAACCGACGCCATCGACGCCCTGACGTCCACGCCGCAGCCCGTAACCCTGAGCGCGCGCATCACCCAGGAGGGCGCCCCCATCCCCGACGGCCTGGTTTGGCGCATCTTCGACACTGTGCCCGATGCCAGCGGCGAACTGGCGCTGGTCGCCAAGTCGGACCTTGGCGCCCCCACGGTCGAGCTGCCCCCCGGCGAATATGTCGTCCACGTCGCGTATGGCCGGGCACAGACCACTGAACCGCTATCGGTGGTGCCGGGCTCCAACGAAAAGGCCTTCATCCTCGAGGCCGGCGCGTTGCGGCTGAACTCCGCGGTTACCGGGGACATCGCCATTCCGGTCGGTCTGTTGAAATTCGATATCTTCACCGCGGGGGAGGAAAGCGCCCGGGCCATGGTCGCCGAAGGCCTGGCGCCCAACGATATCGTGACCCTCAACGCCGGCACCTACCATATCGTCTCTTACTTTGGCTCCGTGAATGCCGTGGTGCGCGCCGATCTACGGGTCGAAGCGGGCCAGTTGACCGACGCCACGCTCTATCACCACGCCAGCCAGGTCGGCTTCAAGCTGGTCTCCGAAACCGGCGGCGAGGCCATTGCCGACGTCGAATGGACGGTCAAGACGGCCGATGGCGCCACCGTGTTTTCCGAACTCGGTGCTTTTCCGTCCACCGTGCTGGCGGAGGGCGAGTATCTGGTGCTTGCCAAGCAGGGCGCACAGGTCTTCAGCCGCGAATTCCAGGTACAGCCCGGCTCTTCGCGCGAAATCGAAGTGCTGACGACGGTCTACTGACCGAGGTTGGAGAGTTTGCTCGTGGCCTTGAGGCTCAGTGGCAGGATGCGGAAGCTGCCTGTCCAGGCAGCGTATGCGCCGGAGACGACGCCATTGCGCTCGCCCCCTTCGTAGCTCTCCTGCCCCTCGAGGATTTCCACGCGCACCAGCCCGGTCTCACCCGGCAGCAATACGCCGGCATGAACCGCGGCGCTGCCCAGCCTGGAATCATCGGTGTAGATATCGCTGCCCCAGATTGGCCCCGACACATCGCCGGTAACCTCGAATGTCAGCACGGTGCCGTTCTGGCCACGATATCCAGACAGGTCGCCGGGATCGGGCAGCACGACCCCGCTGTCCACTTCCGCCACTCCCGTGAAACGATAGGCGACATCCCAGTTGGCATAGCTTCGGCTGACCACCCCATTGCGCTCGACGCCCTCATAGGCCGCCGGGCCTTCGATCACCTCGACGGTGACGACCCCGCTTTCGCCCGGTGCCAGCAAACCAGCATGCACCGCCGCGACTGATAGCACGGAGTCGCTGGTATAGATTCCGTCACCCCAGATCGTTCCCGATGTACCGCCGACGACGGCAAATTGCAGGGTCTCGCCCACGGCGTTCGCGTAGTTGAAAAGCGTGCCCGGATCGGCCAGTGGCCGGGACGTGGCCCCACCACCCGGCGCGCCGAGTTTGGCCGAACTCTGGTCGGGCCCCTGGGCGAATGCACCCTGCCCCATCATCAATATGATGGCCACGGTCGGCAGGAACCTGGCTATGGAAGTGAACCACACGGTGTCAGGGCTCTTGGCTGGGAACAACGCCGCTATATTGCCCGTCGCTCAACCGCTGACAAGCATCATCGGATCGCGCTGGATTTGCCTATTGAAGCATGGCAGCCGATGCCTCAGATTGCCGCCACGTCAAAGCGGGAGAATATGATGACGCCGTTCAACACCACGACCCGGCAGCGCCTGGGCCTTGTTGCCACTGCCTGCCTTATGAGCGTTGCCCTGCCGGCTGGGCCAGCCTGGGCCCAGAAGGTCAAGAACAAGGGCGCGCCAGCAGCGGAATCCGCCGGCGTCAGCTCGGAATTCAGTATCGACATTCCCACTATCGACGCCGTCAATTCCAACGTCGACGAAGCGACCCTGCGCTCGATCTTCAGCGGCAACGTGGTCGACAACGCCGAGGCGCTGGCCGGGCTGAGCGCGACCAGCATTACCATCCCCGAAATCACTCTATCGGCAACCACGACCATCGAAGGCGATGTCAACGAAGCGACCATTACCTTTTCGGACCTGGTCCTGTCGGACATCACCGACGGCGTTGCCGCCTCGGTCAGTCTCGCAGGCATGACAGCCGATGCGGGCGAAGACGGCAGCGCCGAGATCGGCACAATGTCTGCCTCCACCCTCAATATCGGGGGCATGCTCGCCATGTATGGCCTGGTCGAAACCGATCAGACCGAGCTCGAAACCATCTACACCGATTTCACCTTCGAAGGCGGCTCCTTTGAGGCCCCCGAGGTCAGCTGTACCATGGGCTCCATGACCGCAGCCGAGTTCAAGGCGCGACCCTTCAACTATACATTCGCCGAGATCATGGCGCTGGGCGAAGCGCTCGAGGCGACCGATGGCGAGCAGCCGTCGCCTGAGGTGATGGGCTCCGCGCTGCGCATGTATGTGGACCTGTTCACCGCCTTTGAATCCTCGCCTGCCGAGTTTGGCGGCTTCGACTGCTCCGGCCTCGATGACGAAGGCAGGAACATGACGTTCACGGTTGCCGGCATGTCCATGGGCGGCATGCGGCCCGGCATCTACCCCACCATTTCCCTCGATGGCCTCGACGTCGAAGTTGAGGGTGATGGTTCGGTTCAGGTCGGCAACATGACCTTCAAGGAAATGGACCTCTCCGCGCCGATCGCCGCAATCGAAGGCGCACCGGAAGCCATCGATGAAGCCTGGCTCACCGCCAATGCCCGCTCGCTCATTCCGGCATTCGCCGGCTTCTCCTTCAGCGATGTCGCGGTCGACGTGCCCGATCCGGAGACCGAAGGCGGCCGAATCCAGGCCAGCGTCGGCGCCTTCGACCTGACGCTCTCTGACTATCTCAACGGCATCCCGACCGACATTCTCACCACCGCCAGCAACATCCTGGTCGATCTACCGGAAAACAGCGACGACGAGCAGTTGCAACAGCTCATCGCCTTGGGCGTGACCAGCATCGACGCTGGCTTCACCATAGACGCGTCCTGGAACGAGGCCGATGACACCATCGCCATCGACGAAGTGTCGGTGACCGGGGCCGACCTCGCCACAGTCAAGCTGGCAGGCACCATAGCCAACGCCACCGAAGCCCTGTTCGCCATCGATGAGAACGAAGCCCTTGCAGCCGCCATGGGTGTCGCCATCAGCCAGCTCAAGCTTGACGTCACCGATGCGGGCCTCTCCGAGATTATCCTCGCCAGCGTCGCTGCTGAACAGGGTTCCGACCCTGCCACCATGCGTCCGGTCTTTGCCGGTCTCGCCGAGGGCACCGTGGTCGGCCTGCTGGCCGGTGCGGCCGAAGCCCAGAAGGTCGGGGCGGCGCTCAACGCCTTCGTCAGCGGCAAGGCCAAGTATCTCACCATCGAGATGACCGCCAAGGAACCGCCGGGCCTTGGCCTGATGGACTTCATGGCCGCCGAGGACGACCCGACCGTACTCATCGGCAAGGTCACCATCGACGCCACTGCAAAGTAAACGCTGATTTGTCAGTCGACTCCCTCCCCTTGCGGGGAGGGATCAATGGTTGGGCGAGCGCCCCGACATGCCCGCCGAGGCACCGCCCCTAGCCGACTTCCTTGGCGGCCATGCCCATGCCCCAGGCCAACAGCTCACGCGCAACCTCGGGCGTACTGCCCTCGACGTAGCAGCGGAGCTCGGGCGCGTTCCCCGAGGCGCGGAAATGTACCATGTCACCCGACAGGGTGCGGAACTGCAGCCCGTCAATTGTGGAAAGGCTGGCAATGCCGTGCGGCGCGAACAGCCGCCGCGCATAGTCCTCATCCGCTGCCAGCCGGCTGAGGAAGGCCCCGCTCTTCTCACTCGGAACATCCTGCAGGCGATCGGCAACAGCGTGCTGCAGCGGCAGCGCCGCCACGAGTTGATCGACCGCCTTGCCCTGCTGCGCCGCGAGCCCCAACACGCACAAGATCGGCAGGACCGCATCCCGCGTCGCCAGCGGCGCGAGCGCATGCCCGCCGACCCGCACACCCTCGCCCACAAAGGTGCCACCATTGGCCTCGAAACCGACCACCGCGCCGCTCGCCCCCGTCATGGCATCCACCACATAGGGTGACCCCACCCGGGTCCGCACGACATTGCGGAAAAATCCGGTGCGCTCGATCGCAGAATTTGAGGTGACCGGTGTGACCACGCTGTCGGCGCCCAGGCACTGCGCCGCCAACAGGCCCAGCACGTCGCCGCGCACGAATTCGCCGTGCCGGTCCATCAGCAACGGACGGTCGCCGTCGCCGTCGGCAGACACGATCGCGTCCAGCTTATGTTGCTCAACCCAGCCCGCCAGTGGCGCAAACACCCCATCACCAAACGCCTCGGTGTCAACGGCAACGAAGCCGTCCCGCCGGTCGAGGCTCACCACCTCGGCGCCAAAGTGACTCACAATGCGCGTCAGCAGATCCCGCGCCACCGTCGAGTGCTCGAATACTCCAATCCGCATCCCGGCCAACGCGTCAGCGGGCAACAGGCCAGAAAAGCGCGCAAAGTAGCGCTCGGAGGCGGCGCCCGCCTCGTCAACCATCGCCCCGGCCAGATCGGGGATGGTCTCGTCCCGCAGGGCCGCCAGGATGCCCGCCTCGTCGGTCTTGCTGATTTCTCCGCTTGGCAGATAGAATTTGAGGCCGTTTCGATCGGCCGGGATGTGGCTGCCCGTGATCATGATCGCCGCGCAGCCGACCGTCATGGCGTGAAGCGCCAGTGCGGGCGTGGGGATAGGCCCGCAATCGACAGGCGCCAGCCCTGCCGCCCTGATGGCAGCGGCACAGTCGGCCAGGATAGCGGGACTGGACAGGCGGAAATCCCGCCCCAGGAAGACCTGTCCACCCTCGTCTTGGCCGCGTGCTGCGAGATGACGAAGAAATGCCATGGTGTAGCGGCGGGCGGCCTGTCCCTGCAGATCCGTTGCAAGGCCCCGCAAGCCGCTCGTGCCGAACTTTAGGCTGCTACCGGGCAATTCTGCCTCCGCGGGCAATCAGTTCCAGCCGTAGTGAGACTTGTACCATTCAACGAAGTGTCCGACCCCGGTCTCTACCGATGTCTCGGGCACCGCACCGACCAGTTCGCGCAGCAGCGTCGTATCCGAATGCGTCGCCACCACGTCCCCCGGCTGCATGGGCAGCAGGTTCAGCTGGGCGGTGCGCCCGACGGCCTTTTCGATGGCCCGGATGAAATCCATGAGCTCGGTCTGGCGGCCACCCGCCACATTGACGACCCGGAACGGCGCCACCGCCGACAGGCTGTCATGCTCCACCGGCCTACCCATTTCGGGCGGCGTATCCATGATCTTGGCGATCACGTCCACCAGATCGGCCACATAGGTGAAATCCCGCTGCATCTTGCCATGCCCATAGACGTCGATGGGCCGCCCCTCGATCATCGCAGAAGCAAACTTGAACAGAGCCATATCCGGACGTCCCCACGGTCCATAGACCGTGAAGAAGCGCAGGCAGGTCGACGGGATACCGAACAGATGGGCATAGGAATGCACCATCGCCTCGCCCGATTTCTTGGTTGCCGCATAGAGCGACACCGGCCCATCGGCCCGATCGGTCTCGGCGAACGGAAACTTGGTGTTCCCGCCATAGACCGAACTTGTCGATGCAAAGATCAGGTGTTTCGGCTTATGCCGACGCAGGGTCTCCAGCAGGTTGGCGGTGCCGACCACATTGGACTGGATATAGCTTTGCGGCGCCTCGAGGCTGTAACGGACACCGGCTTGTGCCGCCAGATGCACGACGACTTCGGCCTCGCTACCAGTAACGGCGTCGTCGAGCGCCTTCGCGTCTTCCAGCATGCCCTCGATCTGCACGAACCCGTCATGCTCCGCCAGCAGGCTCAGCCGGCCGCGCTTCAACGCGGGGTCGTAATAGTCGGTGACCCCGTCATATCCGGTGACGGAATGCCCATCGGCCAGCAGGCGGCGCGCCAGGTGAAAGCCGATAAAGCCGGCCGTGCCGGTAACGAATACCTTCATGAAATCCTCTTCCGCCACGCCGCTTCGCGCCAGGCCGATCGCCTTGCAGCGCTCGACCGCTACTCCGCCGCCTCGGCCGCCGCATCGAGCACGCCGCCGGCCGGGCGGCCAATGCTCGCATACTCGAATCCGTGCTTGGCGACCTCGTCATGGCGATAGACGTTGCGCAGGTCAACCAGAACGGCGGACTTCATCGTGCTCTTGAGCCGATCCAGATCGAGCGAGCGGAACTCGTTCCATTCGGTGATCAGCACCAGCGCGTCCGCGTCGACGGCCACGTCATAGGCGCTCGTGCCGAACTCCACCTTGTCGATCAGTTCGCGCGCCGCAGTCATGCCCTGCGGGTCATAGGCAACAACGCGGGCTCCGCGGTCGATCAGTCCCTGGATGATATCGATGGACGGGGCCTCGCGCATGTCGTCGGTATTGGGCTTGAAGGTCAGTCCCAGCACCCCGATGGTCTTGCCGCGCACGTCGCCGCCGCAGGCCGCAATCACCTTGCGCGACATGGCACGCTTGCGCTGGTCGTTGATCGCCACTGTGGTCTCGACCAGCCGCAACGGGCTGTCATGGTCCTGGCCGATCTTGACCATGGCCAGCGTGTCCTTGGGGAAGCACGACCCGCCATAGCCGGGACCGGCATTGAGAAACTTTGTGCCGATGCGATTGTCGAGGCCCATGCCGCGCGCCACCTGCTGCACATCGGCGCCGGTCGCCTCGCAGAGATCGGCGATCTCGTTGATGAAGGTGATCTTCATCGCCAGGAACGCGTTGGACGCATACTTGATCAGCTCTGCCGTGCGACGGCCCGTGAACATCAGCGGCGCCTGGTTGAGGTAGAGCGGGCGATAAACCTCGGTCATGACCGAGCGCGCGCGTTCGTCCTCAAGGCCGATGACGATACGGTCCGGACGCTTGAAGTCGTCGATCGCGGCGCCCTCGCGCAGGAATTCCGGGTTGGAAACCACCGCGACGTCAGCATTGGGGTTGGTGGACGCGATGATATGGCTCACCTCGTCACCGGTGCCCACGGGCACTGTGGATTTGGTGATGACGACCGTGAAGCCGCTGACGCTCGTCGCGATTTCACGCGCCACAGCATAGACATAGCTGAGATCGGCGTGGCCATCGCCCCGGCGGGACGGCGTGCCGACAGCGATGAACACCGCCTCGGCGTCAGGCACCACGGCCTTGAGGTCCGTCGAGAACGACAGGCGCCCGGAGCTCACATTGCTCTTGACCAGTTCGGTCAAGCCCGGCTCGTAGATCGGGATCTCACCGCGTGCCAGGGCGTCGATCTTGCGCTGGTCCTTGTCGATGCACACCACATCATGGCCGAAATCGGCCAGGCAGACGCCCGTCACCAGTCCAACATAGCCGGCACCAACGATAGCAATCTTCATGCGGAGATCTCCTGCAAGTACAACCGACAAATAGCGATCACAGCGGTTTCTGTCGCTAGTGACTTTGCTCGATGGTGTTATCTCCTGTCCGCATGATTAATTGGCCAGCATGTTTGCATGGCTGCCCTGCATAATGCGACACGAATACATCATTGCTGGTCGGGTGGACTGCCCCGCAGTTTCTTGACTTCGGAGCGTATCGACTTGCCCTCCAGGCGCCGGCGCTTGCTTGCCAGCGTCGGTCGCGTCGCCACCCGCGCCTTGGGCACATGCGAACCCGCCACCAGCAAACCCACCAGCCGCTCCAGAGCGTCCGCCCGGTTCATCGGTTGATCCCGATGCGAATTGGCGATGATGACAATGACGCCATCCTTGGTCAGCCGCTTGCCAGCCAGCACGGCCACTCGCCGCTTCATGGCCTCGGGAATATTGGGCGAACTGGCCAGGTCGAACCGCAGTTGCACCGCGCTCGACACCTTGTTGACGTTCTGTCCGCCCGGCCCCGACGCCCGAACGAAGCTTTCCTCGATCTCGGACGGATCGATGGCGATGGAGCGGGTTATGGGGATCATATCTGGCATAGCAAAGAGTACCCCCACCTAGCCTCCCTCTGAAAAAGAGGGAGGAACCCATCCAGTTTCAGGCAACATCGCGCCAAGCCCACCGCCCGGTCCCTCCCCCTGTCAGGGGGAGGCTAGGAGGGGGTACCAACAAAGACTCCGCGTCGCCGCTAGTTCCTGTACCGCCCCGCGAAGATGATCTCACCCTCATGGATGGTCAGCCCCTTGATGGTCGCCCGATACTTCCCGGGCAGACCCTCGGCCTCGACGATCCAGCCCTTCTTCAGCATGCCGGCAAAGACCTTTTCGCCGATATCCTTGAAGTCGTCGGGCCCCAACGCATTCTCTTCACCGAGATGCGTCAGGGCCTTGATCTCGCGGTTGGATGGACGCTGCGGCATCAGGCTGCCTTTGCGGCCTTGAGATCGGGTGCGGTGGCTTCGGCCATGAGCGCCACCAGGGCATCCATGAACGGTTCCACCTTCTGGCCCTCGCTGCCCAGGCGGCGCACCGAAACGGTGCCCTCCTCGGCCTCGCGCTTGCCCACCACGAACATCAGCGGGGTCTTGCCCACCGAATGCTCGCGCACCTTGTAGTTGATCTTCTCGTTGCGCACGTCGAGATCGGCGCGGATGCCGGCCGCCTTGAGCTGGGTCACCAGCTTGCGGGCATAGTCGTCCGCCTCCGACACGATGGTCGCTACAACCACCTGCGTCGGCGCCAGCCACATCGGCATCTTGCCGGCATAGTTCTCGATCATCATGCCGATGAAACGCTCGAGCGAGCCCAGGATCGCGCGATGCAGCATCACCACGTACTGGCGCGAACCGTCCTCGGCGACATAGGTCGCGTCGAGGCGTTCCGGCAGCACATAGTCGAGCTGCAGCGTGCCCACCTGCCATGAGCGACCGATAGCGTCCTTGAGGTGGAATTCGAGCTTGGGGGCATAGAAGGCACCCTCGCCCTCGGCGATCTCGAAATCATAGCCGGTGGCGCGCAGGGCATCGCCCAGCGCCTTCTCGGCGGCATCCCAGCGCTCGACGGTGCCGCCGAACTTCTCCGGCCGCGTGGCGAGTTTGATCACGACGTTCTCGAAGCCCATATGGCCATAGACCGAGTAGAGCAGATGTACGAAATGCTCCGTCTCGCTCTGGATCTGGTCTTCGCGGCAGAAGATATGCGCATCGTCCTGCGTCATCTGGCGAACGCGCATCAGCCCATGCAGGGCCCCATGCGCTTCGTTGCGATGGCAGCAGCCGAATTCGGCCATGCGCAGAGGTAGATCGCGGTAAGACTTGATGCCCTGGTTGAAGATCTGGATGTGCGCAGGGCAGTTCATCGGCTTGAGCGCCATCAGGTCGCCCTTGCCGCTGAGAACCGGACCTTCATCTTCCGTACCCGGCACTTCGTCAGGCACCACGAACATGTTTTCGCGATACTTGCCCCAGTGCCCGGAGGCCTCCCAGAACTTGGAGCTCATCAGCTGCGGGGTTTTCACCTCGACATAGCCGGACGAGTTCAGACGGCGGCGGATATACGCCTCCATCTGATTATAGAGCACATAGCCCTTGGGGTGCCAGAACACCGAGCCCTGCGCTTCCGGCTGGAAGTGGTAGAGGTCCATTTCCTGGCCGATCTTGCGATGGTCGCGCTTTTCGGCCTCTTCCACCATGTGAAGGTAGGCGTCGAGCTCTTCCCTGGTCGCAAAGGCCGTTCCGTAGATGCGGCTCAGCACCGGATTGTTGCTGTCGCCACGCCAATAGGCACCCGCCACCTTGGTCAGCTTGAACGCCATGCCGACATCCTTGACCGTCCGCATATGCGGCCCGCGACAGAGATCGATCCACTGGCCCTGCTTGTACATCTTGAGCGACTGGTCAGCCGGAATCGCGTCAACCAGCTCGACCTTGAAGTTCTCGCCGCGCGTATTGAAGAAGGCCTTGGCCTGATCACGCGTCCAGATTTCTTTGGTAAAGCTGGCGCCACGCTCGATGATTTCCGCCATCTTCTTCTCGATGGCAGGGAAATCCTCTTCCGAGAACGGCTCGTCCCGCTTGAAGTCGTAGTAGAAGCCGTTCTCGATCACCGGACCGATGGTGACCTGCGTCGTCGGCCACAGCTCCTGCACCGCTTCGGCGAGCACATGCGCGGCATCGTGCCGGATCAGCTCCAGCACGTCCTTGGATCCGCTATCGCGCGTCACGAATTCGATACGGCCGTCTTCGTCGAGCGGGTCTGAAAGATCGGACAGCACGCCGTTCCAGCGCATCGCCACCGTCTTCTTGGCTAGGCTCTTGGAGATGCCCTCGACCACGGTGGTCCCGGTAGTGCCACGCGCATAGTCGCGAGCTGCACCGTCGGGGAACGTCACCTTGATCGTCATTTTAGGTCTCCAGATTCAGGTTGCTGTCGACTGCGCAGCGACGACCGCCATGCAAATCCAGCAAGCGGCCTGTCTAGCACGGTTCACGTGCAATTCCAGCCGTGGCGAGCCTCAAAAAAGACGGCATCACATTGGTAAGGTGGGGGTGCAAAAATGCCCGTCGGCGCCCATGCGGGGTGACTTCGCCGATCGCATCGCCCGCTCGCGTGGCCGGGTCTTTGAGGACGTCAGGCTCATGGCCTGTGAATGCCGCAAATCTATCAAATTTGCTGAACGTTCGGTAACCTGCGGGTTTGTATCAAGTGCGGCCCGGCCGAGGGCTGGCAGAGGAACGTGCCTTGGAACGAATCTACCAGTTGCTTCTGACAGCGGGCTATCCCACGCAAGGCGTGGATTGGCTTCGCCGGCACAGGTCGGCCACCATCATCGTGCTGGCCATCGCTTCCTGGATCCTGTTCATCGGCATCGGCTGGATGGTCTGGTCGCTGCTGACGGGGGCCGCGTAGGCCCCGCCCTACTCGCCGAGCAGCCAGATGCGGCTGCGGCCTGCGGTCACAACATCGACGGTCCCCAGGATGATGATCAGCGGCCCAAGGAACACCCACATGGCGGCGGTCTGAAGAGTGCGGAATGTCATGATTGAGCCTCGGTCGCGTTCCATGGAACCGAGACCGCCGTACAAAGCGGAAGTCTCGTGGGCGTTCCAGGCATGCGCCAGGCTCAACCGGAAGCTAGCACCGCGGCTCGCCATCGGCCAATCGCAACGTATTGTTAACCTTACTGCGTGGCATTGTGGGGAAGTTGCCGGCTCATTCCACCCGCTGGGCGTGGTGGTTCTGCCCCGACGGGCCCGCCAACGCCCGGTTCAATCGGTGCATCAGCTTGCCCAGTAAAACAGGCTGACTATTTCCAGCGCCCATAGCTCCACGGCGCAAACCACCGTGCGCCATCAGGCACAGCTTCGGGCACCGGGTCGTAGCCATGTGTCCCGCCCGGCCGGCAGCGCTGAAACCGCGCCAACCCCATCCAGCCACCCGGCCAGAAGCCGAATTTCCAGATCGCGTCACTGGTGTATTCCGAGCAGGTAGGCAGGTGGCGGCAGCTGCGGCCGACAAAGGCCGACAGCGTATAGCGATAGACGGTGATCAGCAGCACCGCGACGAATTTGAACGGCAGATCGACTACCTGCCAGAAAATACCGATGACTCGTTCCATCAGCTTGCAGCCGCAACCGACTCTGCGGATTCGATCTTTTCCAGCGCCTCAACCACCGCATCAAACACCAGCAGCGTCGACATATGCCGTGCCCGGTAGTCGCGCACCGGCTCGAGATAGCGCAGGTCGCTCCACTTGCCCGCGGGCGGCGCACCGTCGCCCTTGAGCATCGCATGCATCTGCTCACGCACCTGCCGGAACTCTGCAACCGGCGTACCGACAATCTCCCGCGCCACCACCGCCGCCGAGGTCTGCCCCAGCGCGCAGGCCGAAATTTCGTGGCCGTAATCGGCAATCACGCCATCGCGCACCACCACGTCCACGTCGATCACCGAACCGCAGACGCGGCTGACCTTGCGTACGCTGGCATCGGCATCGGCCAGTCGCCCCGGCTGCGCGGCATTGCCTGCGAGATCGAGGATCTTTTGGGAATAGAGATCGCTAAGTTCCATCAAACGAACAATTCTGTTTCTTGTGACCGTGGTCCCACGCTCCTATATAGGATGTCCCAAGCGGACTGTCAGGGTTGCGTCGCAATCGGTGGTCCAGAAACGTCATGGTCTCGTAGAATGACCAGACGCAAGGAGCCGACCCAATGGATGCCCGCACCAAGCCTTTTGGCGCCGTCGTAACGTCCACCACCCCTTTTCCGCGTCCGACGCAGGACGAAGCAGAAGCCGCTGTGCGCGTTCTGCTGGCCTGGGCCGGCGACGACCCGACCCGTGAGGGCCTGCTTGAGACGCCCGGCCGCGTCGTCCGGGCCTACGGCGAATTCTTCGCCGGCTATACGCAGGACGCCAAGGCGATCCTCTCCAAGACCTTCAAGGAAGTCGGCGGCTACGACGATATCGTGCTGGTCAAGGACATCCCGTTCAGCTCGCATTGCGAGCACCACATGGTGCCTTTCGTCGGCCGGGCACACATCGCCTATCTGCCGCATGACGGCGTCGTGGGCCTGTCCAAGCTGGCCCGGCTCGTCGACGTCTTCGCCCTGCGCCTCCAGACCCAGGAAAACCTGACGGCGCAGATCATCGACGCCATCAATGAGAATCTGGGCCCACGCGGCGCCGCCGTGATGCTCGAAGCCGAGCATATGTGCATGTCCATGCGCGGTGTGCGCGCCCACGGCGCATCGACCATCACCCATCGCTTCACCGGCGTCTTCGCCGAAGACCGCCTGGAACAAGACCGCTTCTTCGCTATGATCAAGCGCTGAGAGCAATCGCGATCAAGCGCCTTCTGCGCTAGGCTGGCATGTCGGAACATCACCCCTCCGGTACGCCATGCAATTCATCGAACGCGCCATCTGGTTCATCGAAACCCGCTTTGCCGAGGAAATCACCCTCGATGACATCGCCGATGTCGGCGGCGTTTCGCGCTTTCACCTGTCGCGCAGCTTCGGCACCATAGCCGGCCTGCCCGTCATGGCCTATGTGCGCGGCCGCCGCCTGACCCTGGCGGCGCAGAAGCTGCTCGCCGGCGCCCCCGACATTCTGACCGTCGCCCTTGAGGTCGGCTACTCCTCGCATGAAGCGTTCACCCGGGCGTTCCGCGACCACTTCGGCCAGACCCCTGAGCAGTTGCGCGCCCACGGCCTTGTCGATCCGGATCTGATGGTCGAGCCGCTCCGCATCGATGAAACGCTGCTGACCACCCTGCCCGAGCCGCGCATCGTCGAAGGCGCGCCGCTGCGCATCGCCGGCTTCGCCGAACGCTTTACCTTCGCCACCAATCACGGCATCCCCGCGCTTTGGCAGCGCTTTGCTCCGTTCGTCGGCAATATGCCCGGCCAAGTCGGCAATACAACCTACGGCGTCGTCGCCGACTTCGAGGAGGATTGCAGCTTCGGCTACCTCGCCGGCGTCAAAGTCTCGCCTACCGCCGATCTGGATGAAGGCATGGCCTATATCGACATTCCGGCCCAGCGTTACGCGGTCTTCGCCCATCAGGGCCACATTTCGACCATGCGCCGCACCGCCTATTCGATCTGGGCGCAATACTTCCCCAACAGCACCCTCATCCCCACCGGTGGCCCCAATTTCGAGCGCTACGGCGCCGAGCATGATCCCCATACCGGTAACGGCCTGGTGGAAGTCTGGGTGCCGATTGCACGCTGAGCGGCTGGATCAAATGCCTCCGGAGCGCTAAAAGGCCGCATGACCCTGACCTTTACCGACCCAGCGCCCCTCACCCACGAGCAACTCGAAGAAGGCACCGCCTTCGCCCCCCGCTTCGATGCGGCGGGGCTCGTAACGGTGGTCACCACGGAAGCCGGCACCAACGAAGTGCTGATGCTGGCGCATATGAATGCGGCTGCCCTGTCGCTGACGCTGGAGACCGGCATCGCCCACTATTGGTCGCGCTCGCGCGGCAAGCTCTGGAAAAAGGGCGAAACGTCGGGGGAGCTGCAGGAGGTGGTCGAACTGCGCACCGATTGCGACCAGGACGCCATCGTGCTCGTCGTCAACCAGGCCGGCCGCGGCGCCGCCTGCCACACCGGCCGCAAATCCTGCTTCTATCGCCGGGCCACGGTGGCGAACGGCACGGCAGTCCTGGAAGATCGCGGATTGCCCCGCCTGTTCGATCCGAAAGACGTTTACCGGTCCTAGCTCTTCCGCTCGAACAGCCCCACCAGCAGCAGCCCCGTAAAGAACCCGCCCAGATGCGACTGCCAGGCGACGGACATCTGCGTGCCGGTCACCAGCGGCAGCAGCGGCACCGCGGCGTTGAGCAGCACCCAGATCAGGATGAACAGCCGCGCCCGGTTGTCCCGCCAGAGATCGCCGAACGACGCCAGGCGCCGACCGACCACCACCCGTTCGCCTGTTTCGGGATGCTGCGCCACGATCACCGGCTGGAAGATGAAGCGCACCGCCGCGCCGGTCAGGCCCGCCACACCGCCCGACGCGCCGATCAGGTACGAGCCCGAATAAAGCGTCGTCGCCGCAAACAGGGCCGCCCCGGCCGCCGCTGAAACGAAGAACATCGCCATCATCGGCCCTGCCCCGTAGCGCCGCGATACCGGCGTCGCGAAGATGGCAAACCAGGCCGTATTGACCAGCAGATGTTCCCAGCCCGCATGCAGCAGCGCGTGGCTGAACGGCGTCCAGATCAGCGGCACCGCCAGCGACAGGTCATCCAGTCCCGCGATGATACGCAGCGGCTGAAAGGCGAACCAGAACACGAGCTGCATCTGGCCGGCCTGGTTAAGCACCAGGGTTGACGCCAGGTGAATGGCCACCAGCACGCCAATGGCCGCCGTCACATCGCCCGGCAACAGGAAGATCGGCTCCCGCCCCGGCTGCCGCGGATTTGCCGGCGCCTGACCTTGTTCACTCATCATTTCGCTCCGACTCGCTGGCGCCGCGCCCGTTACGCTCTTCTTTTCCACATTGGGCCACCCACGTTAACCTTAACTATTCTTTAAGGGCGCTTTTGCCCCACGCTTTTGCGAAAGTCAGGTCGCGGCGGACGCGTTCCCAGAGGGGAGCGCCCGATTGGACGTGGCGGGTCAAAACTATGCAGAAGACGAGCACCAGGGCACTTTACGAATACTGGAATTCCATCCGCGGTGCGCGCAGCGCCCCCGACCGCAAGGACATCGATCCCACGCGCATTCGCGACGCTCTGGCCAATACCTTCATTCTCGAGCTCGACGAGAGCGACAAGTTCTCCTTCCGCCTCGCCGGCAGCCATCTCTGCACCAGCTATTGCCGCGAACTCAAGGGGCGTTCCTTCTCGGCTCTCTGGCACGAGCGCGACCATGACGCGATGGAAACCCTGCTCCGCGCCGTCACCGAGGACCATGCCGTCGCGCTGGTGACCTTCCAGGGCACCACGGCGATGCATACCAAGGTCACCTTCGAGACCATCCTGATGCCGCTTCGCCATAACGGCTCGACCCATACCCGCCTGCTCGGCGCCATGACTGCACTGGACGAACCCTACTGGCTCGGCGTGCAGCCCATTCTCGAGCAGCGCATCACCGGCCTCCGCTTGATCTGGCCGGACGATGTGGCGATGGAGGATTCGGTGCGCGAGGTCTCGGCCAACGTGGTCAATGACAGCGGTTTTGGCAGCGCTACCGCGCCGGTCGCCATGCCCGCCATGGTCTATGGCCGTTCCGCCCGCCGCTACGCCCATCTGGCGGTCATCGACGGCGGCCGTCAGTAAGCAATTCCTCTCTTCGATCGAGATAATTTACGCAGTGTTCCGCGGTGCGATGCCGCGCGCTGCAATACCTTGCGTTAACCAAGACCCGATAGCTTGCCTAGGAAACACAAGCGTCAGTGGTCCGGCGAATGCTCAGCGACGACCTCCCCTCACCGCAGTTCATCGCTCCCATTCGGACGCGTGCGGAAGCCAACAAGTACCAGCGCGTGAAAGTGTCGGTGCTCGGCCGTTACATGCTGGCCGACCGTCGCGAATTTCCCTGCCAGATCCTTGAAATGTCCCCCGGCGACGCCCTCGTCATCGCGCCTGTCGCTGGTGGCGCCGGCGAGAAGGTCATCGCCTATGTCGACCATGTTGGGCGCATCGAGGGCACCATCCTCAACCAGATGGAAGGCGGCTTCCTGATGGACATCGCCGCCTCGCCGCGCAAGCGCGACAAGATGGCCGCCCAGCTCACCTGGCTGGCCAACAAGGATATTCTCAACCTCCCCGAGGACCGGCGCCACGAGCGCGTGGTGCCCGATATCCGCCATTCCACCGTCGTGCTCGACGATGGCCGCCGCTACAATTGCAAGATCATCGATATTTCGCTCTCCGGCGCCGCCATCGAGCTCGATGTCCGCCCGGCCATGGGCACGCCCGTCACGCTCGGCCGCATGCGCGCCCGCGTCGTCCGCCATTTCCAGAATGGCGTGGCGGTGGAATTCGCCTCGGCCCAGGAAATGCTGACCGTCATCCAGCAGAACCTGCGGATGAACTGATTGCAGTCAGGGCAGGTGCGCTACGCGCGCTTGTGAATTCTCCCGCCCGCCCGACGCCTCTATGATGCTTTTATGACAAGCATGCTCCGCGCCTCCGGCTTGGCGACCCTCGCCGCCACCCTGCTCTCTTTTGGCTCTTCCCCGGATGCCTTCGCCGACGGTCGCGGCGATTGGAGCGGCTATGCCTGGCAACAGATCAAGGTCGCCGACTGCCTGGTCGTCATGGCGGTGCTCCACTGCCCGCCCTTCCACCAGAAGTGGGACTGGAAGCGCAACCAATGGGTCGACATATCAATCGAGATCGATCCAGCGCGCGGTGAACTGCGTCTCACCCAGCGCCTGACCGATACCGACCCGCGTGACGACGACTATGTCTGCGTCACCGCATTGGCCGTCGACGCCGATGGCGACAACATCGTCGCCCACCACCAGAACTGGCACATGACTCCGGGGGCGGAGGAGGCAAAATCCTTCCGCTATGCCTCAGGGGCGCTGGACCAGGTCACCACCATCCATATCGGCTCCAAGCAGTGCCGCCAGGGCCCAGGCCAGGACGACGCGCTCTACGCGCAGGTCCTAGCCGGAATCCATCCCTGAGCGACCAGGGCCAAGCCTCTGGTCGGCATGGTAAATTTTGCCGGAATCACATCGATAAAACACGCATAAAAACTGCGTGGTAGTTTTCGGACCGGCCTAAGTCGCCCCCCCTAACGTGGTCTCCATCAGGGAGATCACACAATGCAATCCAACAAGAAAGGACTGGGAGCCGCGCTTATGGGTGCCTTTATGGCGCTCGCTGCGATCATCAGTCCGACCCACGCGCTCGACACCACCAACGTCGCCTTCGTGCAGACGGTCGGTGGCAACACCAGCATTCCGGTGGGTCATGCCGAGTTCTGCAACAGCCGCCCCGACGAGTGCCGCGCCAATGCCAACCCGGTCGAGCTGGTCTCGCTGACCGAAGGCCTGTGGCAGCAGCTGCTCTCCGTCAATGCCGGCGTCAACCAGCATGTCGCGCCGGTCACCGATCAGGACCTCTACCAGGTCGCCGAATTCTGGACCTATCCCAATGGCTACGGCGATTGCGAAGACTATGCCCTGGCCAAGCGCCGCGAGCTGGTCAATGCCGGCTGGCCTGCTTCAACCCTGCTGATGGCCGTCGTCAAGCAGGCCAGTGGCGAAGGCCATGCCGTGCTGATGGTCCGCACCGATCGCGGCGACCTCGTGCTCGACAATCAGGTCGGCTCGGTCGATCTGTGGAGCCAGACCCCCTACAAGTTCATCAAGCGCCAGTCGCAGGCCAATGCCGGCCAGTGGGTCGACATGATCGACAACAGAGACATCGTCGTCGCCACCGCAGCGATCAACTAGGATTTTGTGAGACACGACGGAGTAGCGAGACTGAGGCGAGGCTGAGCCGAAAACGGCGGGCCTCGAGAACCGGAGCGGAGCGTACTTTGGTACGTGAGCACCGGAAGCGCAGAGGCCCGCCGTTTGCAGGCCGGCATCGTCTCAGTATCGCTGCTCCGGGAGTTCCGGACCCCGCCCAAAGCCTATCCCTGATAGGGGTCTGATGAATGAGGCCAGCTTCGTAACAGAAGCTGGCCTCATTGTTTTCAGGTCGTGCCGAGGTGGTGAAGACTAGAATCGAACCGCGACATAGACGCCCATGAACAGCAGGCCGGTGATGAATGCCCAACCGAAGGCAACCACGGCGGAAACCAGCGCGGAGGTCATGGACAGGGTGCCACCCTCCTCCTGCTGCCAACCCATCTGCAGCATGATGTAGGGGCCACAGATGAAGCTCATGGCCAGGTTGCCCATCGAATTGATGAAGGTCTTGCCATCATAGCGCAGCATTGCCTGCTGGCGGGCGAGCCATTGGTAGAGATGCGTGCCGGCGCCGGCGATACATAAGCCAACGCCAATCAAGAAGGCTGCTAGCAGCAATTCCCTGGTCATGCCAATCCGTCCCCGCCGCCGACGCCTCAAGCGCCTCATTAACTCTTCATTAAGCATATTGCCCGCCCAATGCGCTGTCACGTCCCCACGGCTAAACTGGTTAATGCTGGAGATGAGTTCGCAATCGGCTCCGGCCCATCGTCATCACGGCCATCCCTCGCTGGCCTACAATCTTGCCGGTATCGCCGTTCTGGTGCTGCTGCTGGCTGTCGGCGCGGCATATCTGATCGACGAGCTGGGGCGCGCCAGCCGTGTCCCTGCCCCGTCGCTCGATGATTCCGACCCCATTTCGCAGACCATTTCGGGGCGCGAACTGTCCATTCCCACCGCGTGGTTCCGCTACGGCGAGCAGATCCGCAGTGGTTTCACCAACCAGATCGACCTGCGCGTCCCCTATTCGCCTGACGGTGCCGAAGCCGCGATACAGGTCGACATAACACTGCTGCCCCGCAGCCGCGCCCGTGCCAGTGCCCGCCTGCTGGACGGCGTCTACGTGCATCAGTTCGCCGAACAAACCCTTGGCGGCGTACCGGGCCTGGTGGGTAAGCCCATGCTGGCAAGCAATGGCTATGCCGGCGAAAGCGTCTGGTATGACGCGCTCTCGCCCAATCCGTTCGTCGCCAAATGCGTGGAACCGGTGGAGCCGGACGGCATCGCGCAATGCGTCCGCACCGTCTACCTCCCGAGCGGCATCGCCGCCGTCTACACCTTCGACGCCACAGCCCTGCAATCGTGGCGCCAGTTCGACACCGAAATGGAACGCTGGCTGGGTCACATCGGGGCTTGGTAGGCGGGTCGGAGCAATCGAATTGTGGCACTGTCCGCGACAAGACCAGCCGGATTACGCCCCTATCGAGGTGAGCCTAGGGGTTATCCCTCAAAGACTCCGGCCGCAGGCCAACCGCCACTCTAAAAGAAAATCCCCGCTTTCGCGGGGACCTCATTCAGCTCACTTCATCCAGGTCGATATCCAAAATCGACATGTTGAAGATGTAGGACTTGTCGCCGTCCTCGTCGTCGACATGGATGAGCCCGATCGATTCATCGCCAATGAACACCTCGACGGAATCGTTGAGCTTGGCGCGCGGCCGGACGTCGATGTTCTTGTTGTTGAACTTCAGCTGCAGGAACTTCTGCAGCTTGATGATCTCGGGATGGTTCACTGTCGGTGTCCTGCTGATTTGCGTTGAGCCGGCAATCTAGTCACCGCTGCAACGCATACAACCCCTGAATGAGGCCATTTTAGTGGTGACAACCCGCGTCGCGGGCTTGTCCGCAAGCACTCCCAGCCGGATCAGGACGAACTAGGAATGCTCCCCAGAGGACGCAGCCTGATCGTAGACGAGTATCATCTGGTCCATGACCAGCGCCGGCTGCGCACATCCCGCCTCGCCGATCACCTTGGCCGGAACGCCGGCGACTGTGACCCGCGGCGGCACTTCCTTGAGCACCACGGAGCCGGCGCCAATGCGCGAGCAGTCGCCGATGATGATATTGCCCAGCACCTTGGCGCCTGCCCCGATCAGCACGCCATTGCCGATCTTGGGGTGGCGATCCTGGTCCGACTTGCCGGTCCCCCCCAGCGTCACGTTCTGCAGCATCGAGACGTTGTCGCCCACGACAGCGGTTTCGCCGATGACGAGGCCGGTACCGTGGTCAAGCATGATGCCCTTGCCCATGGGGACTGCGGGGTTGATGTCGACCTGAAACACCTGGCTGGCCCGGCTCTGCAGATAGAGTGCGAAGTCTCGTCGTCCCGCCATGAACATGGCATGGGCGAACCGATGCGTCTGGATGGCCTGGTAGCCCTTGAAGAACAGCAGCGGCTCGATGGCCCGATGGCAGGCCGGATCGCGCTCCAGCGTGGCCGCGAGATCAACACGTGCGCGCTCACCGATCTCGGGGCTATCGGCCAGCGTTTCGGCGAAGGCCTGGCGGATGAGGTCCGCCGACACGTCGTCATGATCCAGTCGCGCCGCCAGGCGGTGCGCCAGCGCTTGCTCGAACGTCTCGTGGTTGAGAACCGCCGAAATGGCCATGTTCGAGAGCGACGGCTCGGCCGAAACGATCTGCTGCGCCCCGGCGCGCACCGCGTCCCAGACCGGGTCGATCGACTTGATCTCCGCTGACTTCCTGACGCTGGTGGGCATGGGGCGGCTCCGCTTCATCGACTAACACCGATATAAGCCATTCTGTACTCCGATACAAAGCCCGGACACAGCATTTGGTTCACGATTGCCTGTATCAGGCAAACGTCCTGCTCAGAAACTCCAGCGCAGCAGTCTTGAACGCCTTGTCGCCCGTGGCCCGCATGTGGTCGCGCTTGGGAATGACGAAGGCCTCGCCCTGGGGCAGCAATTCCGCCAGCGGCCCTGGCGGCCCTGCCATTTCGTCCGCCTCGCCCACCGCCACCAGCACGGGCACCGCGATACGCCGCACATCGGCTCGTGCCATCGGCTGGCGCGATGTCTCCATGCAGGCCGCCAGGGCCGCGCGATCGGCCCCGGTATGGTCCGCGAAAATGCGGAACTGCCGCGCCGTCGGGTGGCTCAGCCCCGCCAGGTCAGGCGCCAGCAGCCCGGTAATGATGTCGTTGCCGTCGCTGAGTCCGTTGATCAGGTTCATCCCCATGCCGCCGAAAATGGCGCAGGCGACACGTTCCTCATGCTCGTAGGCCATGAAGGCACTTATCCTCGCGCCCATCGAATAGCCCAGAATGGCGGCCCGCTCGATTCCGAGATGGTCGAGCAGCGCCACGGCGTCATTGGCCATGTCGTGTGGGTAGTAGCGCTCGGGGTCATAGGGCTTGTCGGAATCGCCGTGCCCTCGATTGTCGAGTGTGATCGCCCGGTACCCTGCCCCGACAAGCGTATCGGTCCAGCCGGTTTCGATCCAGTTGACCTTGCCGCTCGAGGCGAAGCCGTGGATGCAGAGGACCGGCAATCCCTCGCCGGCCACTTCATAGGCCAGGGTTAAACCGTCGGACTGAAACGTGGGCAAGGCGGAATCCTGTTCTTCACGGCAAGCGGGCGGAAATCTGCAAGAAAACCGCAAGCATGCTTGCGGCATTTTGGGAGCAACTGACCGGGCTGCATACCCTTTCTTTCGCTCCGTCCTTGGCATATGGTCCGGCCAAATCAAACAGGTTTATCGCCATGGCACACGGCACAACGCCCCATTTCCACAATACCGAAGGCCTCCGTCAGATCGAGGTCGGGTCCAAGGAATTCCAGTGCGTCGGGGCCCTGCCGCCGTTCGATCACCCCCATATCTATCTCGACATGGGCAAGGACAACGAGATCGTTTGCCCTTATTGTTCAACCCATTACGTCTTCAATTCGCGTCTGGCCGCAGGCACCGCCAACCCGCTTTCCGCCATTTTCCACGCCGACGCCGCCTAAGCGCGGGCCATGCCCGGTAGCGGCCGCACCTATTACGTCGCCGGCGCCGGAATCACCGGCCTGACGCTGGCTCTGGCGCTCGCCAAGTTCGGCGCCACGGTGATCGTGCTCGAGCGTAGCCCAACCATCTCCGAATTCGGCGCCGGCCTGCAGATCAGCCCTAACGCTCGGAAAATCCTCAACAATCTTGGCCTGGACGATGCGCTCAGCGCCCGCAGCCTGGAGCCCTCAGGCATCGACCTCTACCCCTGGCGCCGCCCCGCGCCGCTGGTGACCCTCGAGCTCGGTGCCGCCATGCGAGAGCGCTTTGACGCGCCTTATGCGGTGATGCACAGGGCCGATCTCGCCGACGCGCTCTACATGGCCTGCCGGCGCTTCGCCAATATCGACATCCTGTTCGGCGTCCGCGGTTGGGACGTGGTCTCCCATGCCCGCGGCGTCACGGTCTCCATCGACGAGGCCAGCGGCCAATCGCGCACCGGCCGAGCCCATGGCTTCATCGGCGCGGATGGCGTCCATTCCCACACCCGCACCGAAATTCTCCACGGGCCGCCAGCCCGGTACGGCCACCGCGTCGCCTGGCGCACTCTGCTGCCGTTCGATTCCGTCGCTGGCCAGATTGCGCTCGACCGGGTCTCCGTGCTCTTCGCGCCCGGCTACCACATGGTGTGCTACCCCTTGCCGCACCGCCAGCAAGTCAATCTGGCCCTCTTTGCCAAGGCGCCACAAAGCAAGTCGGAACTGGGAAGGCGCCCGGCTCTGACCAGGACCATCCAGCAGAGCCCGCGCGTTGCCGTGTTGCTGACCGCCGCCGGTGAGGGCTGGACGCCGTGGCCGCTCTACACCGTAGATACCCCCCAATGGCATTCGGGCAATATCGGCCTGGTCGGTGACGCTGCTCATGCCATGGTGCCGTTCCAGGCCCAGGGCGCCGCGATGGGCATCGAGGACGCCGCCACCCTGGCTCCCCTGCTGATCGCCGAGCCCAAGGCCGAGACGGCGTTCGAGAAATACGAGCTGGCGCGGCGGCAGCGAGTCGCACGTGTGGCGCGAACATCGGCCACCAATGGCCGCATCTTTCACATGCCCTGGCCCCTCAGCATCGCCCGCAATGCCGTGATCGCCCTGCAGGGCAGCCGTGGGCATTTGCGCCGGCTTGCCTGGCTCTATAACCATGAAATCCGGCCGGCGACCCTGGGCGCACCCACCACTTTCAAGACCGAATAGCGGCGGTCCGATGGAACCTTGCCCGTCCCTTCGGCCTTGCGTTGGCAGGCCGGCCTGTGTCAACTGCGCGATACAGCGGCCGGTCCGGATTCCCAGAGGTTAGCGCCCCAGTATGCAAGCAGCGACCCGCTCACGCCTGACCCTCGCCTGCATCCTGGTGACGATCCTGCTCGACATGATCGGTGTCGGCATTATCGTGCCGGTACTGCCCGAACTGCTGGAAGATCTCACAGGCGGCAGCGTCGCCAATGCCGCGGTCATCGGCGGCTATCTGGTTTTCACCTACGCTTTCATGCAGTTCGTGTTTTCGCCCGTGCTGGGCAACCTCTCCGACCGTTTCGGTCGCCGGCCGGTTCTGCTGGCGTCGCTCGTCGGCCTCACCTTCGACTACCTGATGATGTCGATCGCCCCGGTGGTCTGGTACCTGTTCATCGGCCGCGTCATTGCCGGCTGCGCAGGCGCGGCCGTCGCCACCGCTACGGCCTACATGGCCGACATCACACCGCCCCATAAACGCACGCAGCGCTTTGGCCTCATCGGCGCGGCATTCGGCCTCGGCTTTATCATCGGCCCGGTCATCGGCGGTGAACTGGGCGAATTCGGCGCACGTGTGCCCTTCTTTGCGGCCGCGGGCCTGGCCTTCGCCAATTTCCTGTTCGGCCTCCTGGTGCTGCCCGAAAGCCTGCCCAAGCATTCCCGGCGCAAGTTCGACATCCGTCGCGCCAATCCCTTCGGCGCCGTGCTGGCTCTCAGGCAATACCCCGTCGTGCTCTGGTTGCTGGCGGTTCTCTTCGCCTTCTCGCTGGCGGCACAGGCTTTGCCGACCGTATTCAGCTACTTCACGGTGGAAGTGTTCCGCTTCACCTCGTCCAATATCGGCCGCGCCCTCGGCGCCTTCGGCATCGGCTTTGCCATCTGCCAGGCCTTCCTGGTGGGTCCGATGGTCAAGCGCGTCGGCGAGCCGCCGGTAGCCATCCTTGGACTGCTAGCGGCCATAGTCGCCTTTGCTGGCGTCGCCTTTACCGATCAGGTTTTCTACCTCTACGTCTTCATCATGATTGGCGCCATCAGCGGCCTTGCCGCCCCCGCCATCAACGGCGTGCTATCGCGTCAGGTGCCGGACAACGCCCAGGGCGAGTTGCAGGGAGCCGTCAACGCCGCCAACTCGCTGGCGACCATCATTGGCCCGCTCGCCGCAACGCAGATCTTCTCCTATTTCACCCACGCCGCCGACTCGCCCGGCTATTTCCCGGGCGCGCCATTCCTCGCCGCGGCCATCTGCGTGGTGGGGGCACTCGTGCTCTTCACCATAGCCGCCTGGCGTTTCGAACTCGGCCACCGCCCCTCGATCGCCAACAAGCCGCATGTTCCCGACATGCCGCCCCCAGGCCAGATCCGGGTCCCTCCGATCGATGAAGACGCCGACAATCCCGATGCAAATCCGACCCGCGACTGAAGCCGACTGGCCCCATCTCTGGGCGATCATCGAGCCGATCATGCGCGAAGGCGAGACTTTCGCCCTGCCGCGTGACGGCAGCGAGGCCATGGCCCGCGCCTATTTCGCCTCGCCTGAAAAGGTCAACTTCGTCGCCGAAGAGGACGGCGTCATCCTGGGCGCCAGCTATGTCCGCGCCAACCAGCAGGGTGGCGGCAGCCACATCGCCAATTGCGGCTACATGACCTCGCCGGCAGCCCGCGGACGCGGCATTGCCCGGGCCCTCTGTGCCCATTCCATCGACTACTGCCGCGCCCAGGGCTTCCAGGGCATCCAGTTCAATTTCGTGGTTTCGACCAACGAGCCGGCTGTGCACCTCTGGCAGAGCTTCGGCTTCGAGATCCTGGCCCGACTACCCAAGGCCTTCATGCATCCGCGCCTTGGACTGGTGGACGCCCTGCTAATGTTCAAGCCGCTCTAAGATGCGATCTTATCGATTGGCAGGTGACGTCAGCCGGGCATGCCACTCAAGTGCTCATGCACGATCCGCCAGCCATCAGTGCCCCTGCGGAGCACTGTCGTTCCGCGGCCGATGCCCGAGGCCTCCTGGCCGTCCATCGTAGCCCTCCAGTTAAACTGGTAGAGGCAGCTTGCCGCCATGTCGCCGACGGCGATCCAGCGCAGGTCGGTTAGCCAGTAGGTTTCATCGGCCAAGCCCGCCCAAGTCCGCTCGAACGCACCACGAATAGCCTCGTGCCCCGCAAACGAGCCATCGTTGAACCAGAAGACCGCGTCGGCCGCGATCAGCGGGGCAACGGCATCGAACCGGTGGAGGTTGATGCGGCTTTCATATTGCTTGAGCACATCCTGCGGCGTCATCGTCCTTCTCCAAACAAAAAAGGCCCCGCATGAGCGGGGCCTCTGGTTCGTTGTCCGAACACGCTTACTTGCCCAGCGTGCTGGGCCAGGTGCCATGCAGGTCCGTTCCACGACCGACGATCTCGAAGCCATGCGCACCGAAGAAGTCGCGCTGGCCTTGAGTGAGGTTAGCCGTGCCCTGCGCCTGCCGGTAGCTGTCGAAATAGCTCAGCGCTGCCGAGAGGCAGATCATCGGGAATTCGCCGACGGCGGCAGCAGCCACCACCTTGCGCAGCGACGGGTGGCTGTCCTTCAT
Organism: Devosia sp.; assembly: GCA_036675975.1. Classification (GTDB taxonomy): domain Bacteria; phylum Pseudomonadota; class Alphaproteobacteria; order Rhizobiales; family Devosiaceae; genus Devosia. The sequence goes on from JAKFDU010000229.1 coordinate 65,255, forward strand.
CAGGGCAACAAAGTCCGGCACCACGAGCAGGTTGGCATTGCCGCCCTTGGCATAGGCCGCCGACATCTGGTCGAGGAAGCGCGAGCGGATGATGCAGCCGGCGCGCCAGATCTTGGCGATGGTGGCGAGCGGCAGGCTCCAGCCATTCTCTTCCGAGGCTTTGGCGATGACGGCAAAGCCTTGGGCATAGCTGACGATTTTGCCGGCCAGCAGGGCCTTTTCGAGATCGGCCAGCGTCACGTCGGTCTTGGCGCGGTTGGGTTTGCCATAGATGGCCTCAGCCGCCACGCGCTCTTCCTTGCGCGAAGAGATCGAGCGGGCCGCAACAGCCCCCTCGATGGCCGTCGCCGGCACGCCCATCTGCTGGGCAACGATGGCAGACCAGACGCCGGTGCCCTTCTGGCCGGCCTTGTCGAGGATCAGTTCCACAAGTGGCTTGCCGGTCTGGTCATCGACCGCTGCCAGCACGTGGCCGGTGATTTCGATCAGGTAGGAATTGAGTGGACCCTTGTTCCACTCCTTGAAGACTTCCGCGCAAGCGGTTGGATTCATGCCCAGACCATCGCGCATCACGCCATAGACTTCGGCGATCATCTGCATGTCGCCATATTCGATGCCGTTGTGAATGGTCTTGACGAAATGGCCAGCGCCGCCTTCACCGAGATAGGCGCAGCAGCTTTCGCCGTTGAACTGCGCAGCGATGGCCGTCAGCACGGCCTCGGCATTGTGCCACTGCTCCTTGGAGCCGCCGACCATGATCGAGGGACCATGGCGCGCGCCCTCTTCACCGCCCGAAACGCCGACGCCCAGATAGCCGATGCCCTTGGGCTTGAGATAGTCGAACCGGCGCTGCGTATCGGTGAACAGCGAATTGCCGCACTCGATGATGGCGTCGCCCTGCTCCAGATGCGGCAGCAGTTGCTCGATCATCTCGTCGACCGGCTTGCCGGCCTTGACCATGATGATGATCGAACGTGGGCGCTTGATGGCCTGGATAAAGTCGCTGAGATCGGCCTTGGGGATTACCTTGCCGTCGAGGCCCTGCTCCTTGGCGGTAACGACAAACTCGTCGATCTTGGACGCCGTGCGATTGTGGACGGCAATGGTGTAGCCTTTTTCGGCAATGTTGAGGGCGAGGTTGCTTCCCATCACCGCCAGGCCGATCAGGCCGATATCCGCAGTCGACATACAACAGTCCTTCCGAGGTCTTCGTCTCAATTCAAGCGCGCTGCGCGCGGCGGCGACCTGACCACAATCCAGCCGCAGACGGAAGTCGTATTAGCGGAAAAATTGGCCGATTGGCCAGTCTTGTATGGAAGAAACTATTGCCAGCGCGGCGACACCTCCCTAGGGTCCCGCAACCTTGGAGGACGCCATTCATGCCATCGCCATTCGACCTCAGCGGAAAACGGGCCCTGGTGACAGGCTCCAGCCGCGGCCTGGGCTTTGCAATGGCCAAGGCGCTCGCCGAAGCCGGCGCTGCCGTTGTGCTCAACGCGCGGGATAGTGTGGCGCTTGGCGCTGCCGCAGCGGATCTGTCGGCTACTGTTGCGTCGGTCAATGCCGTGGCCTTCGACGTCACCAGCCGCGACAGCATCAATGAGGCCGTGACCTATATCGAGGACGAACTCGGCCCGATCGACATCCTGGTCAACAACGCCGGGATGCAGTTTCGCTCCAGCCTCGAGGCCTTCCCGCCCGAAAAGTTCGACCAGGTCATCGCCACCAACCTGACCTCGGTGTTCAATGTCAGCCAACCCGTCGCCCGCCACATGATCGCGCGTGGCAGCGGCAAGATCATCAATATCTGCTCGCTGCTCTCAGAGCTGTCGCGCCCATCCGTCGCGCCCTATGCGGCCACCAAGGCGGCCGTTGCCAACATCACCCGCGGCATGGCCGTCGACTGGGCCAGGCACGGGCTCAACGTCAACGGCATCGCGCCGGGTTATTTCGCCACCGAACTCAACGAAGCCCTGCTGAAGGACGACAAGTTCAACAGCTGGATCGAAACCCGCACGCCCATGGGCCGCTGGGGCCAGCCCGAAGAACTCGGCGGCGCCGTGGTGTTCCTCGCCTCCGAAGCAGCGCGCTTCGTCAACGGCCACATTCTCTACGTGGACGGCGCCTTCACTGCGACGGTGTGAACTCAGGCCGGGGTCTTGGGCGGCTTGGGAACGACACCCGAGCAGGTCGTGATCCCCTGGTCGCGCGCGCATGTGACGTCCAGACCGGAATCGGTCTTGCACGTGCCCGCATTGCTGCCATGAGAGGTGAAATCGCCGCCCATGCTGGCGCAATTGCCGGCAAACTGGCCGATATTGAGCTTGGTGGACGTATCGTAGAAATTGTCGACGGCAAACGCCGGCACCACAGACAGCCCAAGGGCAGCAATGATAGCGAGGGTTTTCATGGCAGTTCTCCGATCCTGTTCAGGATGCCGGCACCGCGCCGCTCCCGACCACGACCATCCTGCCTCGCCCAACCTGCACCGGCGCTTGACCCGCCATTCAGCCGCTGTTCACCGCCAGTCACAGCAAATGGACAGGAGCCATCTTCCATGTCGTCGCTAATTCCGGCCCGCATCGTCATCGTCATGGGCGTCAGCTCATCGGGCAAATCCACGGTCGGCCAGTCGATCGCCCGCCGGCTGCACGTGCCCTTCCTAGACGGTGACGGCTACCACCCCGAGGCCAATGTCGAGAAAATGCGCGCCGGCATTCCGTTGACCGACGAGGATCGCTGGCCATGGTTGGAACGGCTGGCTCTGGCGCTCCATGAAGCCGCCGACAAAAAGGGCGCTTCCGTGGGCGCCTGTTCCGCCCTCCGCCGCGTCTATCGCGACTTCCTCGCTGCCAAGGCCGGCGAGCCGATCCTCTTCGTCTACCTGGACGGGTCGCGCGAAGTCATCGGCGAACGCATGGCCCGGCGGAAGCACGAATACATGCCAACGAGCCTCCTCGACAGCCAGTTCGCGACCCTGGAAGTGCCTGATCCGGCAACAGAAAATGTGCTCGCGGTGCCGGTGACTGACAGCGTCGACAAGATCACCCAAACGGTGACCAAGTCACTCGATCACCTCAAGACCTTCAGGCGCTGGCAATAGGCCTGTCGAGCCAGGCCTGGCCGCGTGCCGACAGGCGATAGCCAACGTCGAGGCTCTCCGTTAGTCCCAGCGCCTTGAGCCGCCGCACATTGCTCTTGAACTTGAGCTTTTCGACGCCCAGCGCCGCCGCGAGATCTTGCGCCGAATGGCCGGGCTGTTGACTGATCAATTCCAGAGTGCGGCGGACCCAAGGCGTGCCGCCGTCCATCCGGCTCAGCGTCTGGCCAATAGCTTCGGCATCCGCGTCCGAGAGCACAGCGCTTTCGCGCAGCGCCACGCGCGGGTCCTCGCCCAGATAACGCAGGCGGATCCGGTAGAGCGTCCCCTTGCGGTCACCGAGCATGGTGTCGAGGTCGTCCCTCCCGTCAAAACCGGCACGTTTCAGGTCCTCGGCGGTGACGGCATTGAGGGCCACCACATCGACGGCATCTATCGCCAGCACACCGGCGGCCGTCGTCAGCGTGCCACCAGCCTTGACCGTTGGTCGGATCCAGCGGCGAAACGCCGTGTCCACCCGCCCTGACCTGATCGCCTCGAAATCGTCTGCCGTGATCAACATCGTCATCGTCCTGTTTCAATCGCCATGGCCGGCTTGGGAGAAAACCGTCCCTGCCCGTAGGCCACCAGCACCGCCGCAATGACCACCACAAGCGCGCCCGTGACCGACCAGATGTCGAAGACGACGCCCAGCAGCGCCACGTCGAACAGGAAGGCCCAGATGATGCCGGTATACTCATATCCGGCCAGCAGCGATACCGGCGCCCGCGCTACCGCCTCCGTCATCAGGACATGTCCCATGCCGCCGAGCAGGCCCGCGCCGACGAGCAGCATTAGCGTCCGGCTATCGAGTTCGGCCCAGCCAAATACTATTGTCAGCAGACCGACAAGCGTACTGATCACCGCAAAGGACAATGCGATGCTGGCCGGTGGGTCGGTGCGCGTCAGGTCCTTCACCTGCACCCGCGACAGCGCGTTGGTCGCCGCCATCGCCAGACCCGCCGCCATACCAATCATTGTGCCTTGCGCGATCTCAGTGCCCACCAGTGCCGGAAACAGCATCAGCACGATGCCCACGAATCCCAGCACCACCCCGGCGATCACCACCGCGCCTGGCCGCTCCCTCAGGAACACCATCGCCGCGCCGATGGAGAGAATCGGCGTCAGATAGCTGATCGCCGTGGTCAACCCCACCGAGAGGTAACCCAACGCGATGAAGTTGAACGTCATCACCCCGGCGCCCAGCACGCCGCGAATGAGGTGCTTGTGCGGGTATCGGGTCCGCACCGCAGTTCCCAGTTCTCTCCGAAACAGCAGGTAGATCACGATTGGTCCCAGCGCCACGAAACTGCGCCAGAACACCAGTTGCCCGACCGGCGCTACCTTGGCCGCCTCGTGAATGATAGCATTCATCGCCGTCATCGTGAGCAGCGCAACCGTGGCCAGCCATGCGGCCGCGAGGGGATTGATATGTCGGGTGGAGAGCTGCGACGGCGTCATGCGCCACCCATAGCGGTGGAGCGCCGGCCTGTCACGCCGGCGCTCGCTTTGCTCAGTCTGCCTGTCGCTTGGCCCAGGATCGCATGGCGGTCGCCAGGTATTGCGCGAAGCCTGTCTCGATCTGCTCATACCGGGCAATGAAGTCGGGATGTCCGAGGTACATATCGGCCAGGCCCACATAGGCTTGCAGGGGCACGGACTGGTTCCACATTGTGGCGACCCAGTCCCGATGCCGCGACACCAGCGGATCGAGTGCGGCCGACTGCGGCGGCTGGCCGGCCCGCATGGCGGCGGCGAGCTCCCCCTCGATACTGGCCAAATCGGCCAGCAGGGCCGCCCAATCCCCCTTGGACAAGCGCGCCACATGGCGGCGGCTTTCATCAATCCGGCTCGTAATGTACTTCCCGTATTTCTCCTGCAGCCATTGCTCGTATTCGGCCTGCTTGCCGGGCGAAACGACGCCCGAATACAAATCTGCGTCCTTCATGGCGCGATCTCCTTTCAGTCTGGCGATCGTGCGGTCGATCGTCTTGACCATCCTGGCGTATCGCTCGGCCTGCTCCTCCAGCCGCTCCCGCTGCTGCTGCAGCGCTTCGAGCCTGTCAAAGCCCGGCGCATCGAGAATGGCCGCGATCTCCGCGAGCGGAATATCGAGCTCCCGATGGATGAGAATCTGCTGCAGGCGCAGCAGTTCCTCCTCGCCGTAGTAGCGATAGCGATTGCCGCCAGTGAACGCGGGCTTCAGCAGCCCTATTTCGTCATAGTGATGCAGCGCCCGCACCGAAATGCCGGCCAGCTGCGCCAGTTGGTTGACGGTATAGGTCTTCATCTGTCCACGCCTCCGCAAGACAGAGGCATAGTCCCTCACGCCACGTCAGGGTCAACAGCGGGCGGTGCATCGGCGCGCGACAGACTGGCATTGAAGTAGCGGTCGTCATCCGTGACTTCTGTTCCGACCCAGTCGGGTAGGTCAACGTGCTGGCCTTCATGCTCGAGTTCAACCTCGGCAATCACCAGCCCGGCATGGCGCCCCTCGAACACGTCGATTTCCCAGGTCAGGCCGGCGAAGGGCACGATATGCCGCCGCTTTTGCAGCACATGCGGCTCCGCCATGACAAGCATTTCGCGCGCGTCCGCTATCGGCACTTCATACTCATACTCGGCCCGCGACATGCCGCGCGCCGCGCCCTTGATGGTCACCACGGCTTCGTTGTCGTCTCGCGTCCGCACCCGCACCGTCGCCTTGGCGTTCGACGACAGGTAGCCCTGCCGCAACAGCTTGCTTGATGTGACGCCCTGCTTCCAGCTGTCCGAAATCACCAGGAACTTGCGCTCGATCTCCTCGGCCATGGCTCAGCTCTTCTCCGGCAGCAGCGACCAGTATTGCTCGAAACGATCACGCAGCATGCCCGGTTTTTCGACCGTCAATTGTCGACCAAGCGCAAAGGCGTCCGACGCCAGTACCTCCTGCTGCTCCGCTATCGCCTCACGAACGCCTGCGTCGCCGCGCCCCGCCAGCGTGTCTTCCAGCACGGCCAGGTTGTGGTGATCGCCGAGCATCTCGCCCAACCGGTTTAGTGACGCCTTGCGGGCCCGCAGCAGGTCGGGTGCCGAGGCCTGCAGCAGACCAACATGATGCCAGTGGTATTTCGCGTCCTTGCGCCAGGCATGCAGCGCCTCAGATGTCTGTTTGTCGGCGGCCGTCGCCAGCCCATCGCGCATGCGCCGGTAGGTGGCCTCAAGCCCATCGCCGACCCGCCCGAACGCGTGCCCCGACAGCGACCAGCCCTTGATCCGTCCTGCCGCCGCCTCGAACAGTCCCACGAATGGCTCCAGGGCCCGAACCCTGTCCTCGCCCGCAGGTGGCGATGCCACCCGGGCTTCCAGCCAGGCCATCAGCTCCTCGCGCTGCCCCGCACCTATTCGCGTGCCGCCGTCCCGCTCGCGATCGAATGTGAGCAGCTTGGCAAACGTGTCCACCAACACCGCCGCGTCGCGCGTGCCCGAAAGCGAGCGCGCAGCGTCGCGAAAAGCCCGGTCCTCCGGTTTCCAGCCCTTGAAATGGGGTTCGATCAGCCGCAGCAAGCCGCGCAGCTTTTTGCAGTGGCGCCGCAACTTGTGAACCAGCGGCCCGAACTCGGCCTTGCCGTCGCCGCACTCCTGCAGCGCCTTATCGATCTGCGCGCGGGCGAGGTCGCGTACCTGCGCCTCGATCCCGCCGCGATGCGTGAATTCGAACCCCATCTGTGCGCCCTAGAAGCCGAACGTCATCTGGCCGGCAGGCGTGCCGACCGATACGCCCTCCAGTTCGAGCATGCGCAGCTTGGATTCCGCCCCGCCCGGTGCGGAGAAACCGCCCGGCTTGCCGTCGCTCGCCAGCACCCGGTGGCAAGGGATAATCAGCGGAATGGGATTGGCGCCCATGGCGGCGCCGACTGCCCGCGACAGGACCACATCGCCCAGTTGCCGCGCCATAGCCCCATAGGTGGTCGTCTCGCCCCAACCGACCTTGACCAGCAACTCATAGGCCCGCCGATTGAATGCCGACACTTCTGCCAGGTCGAGCGGCACGTCCGAAAAATCGACCGCCTGGCCTTCGGCATAGTCTTCGATCCGGTTGATGATGTCCTCGACAAGTCGTGTCGGCTCGCCCGCTTGCGCCCCGCCGCGATTGATCCGCTGCAGCAATGCAACGTGGTCCATTCCCGGCAATTGCATGCGCGCCACCCCGGCATCGGTCCAGCCGATCCCGAATTCGCCCAGTGCCGTGTCGAAGACCATGGTTTCCATAAGCCAACCTTACGTCTCGATTCTGTCATATTCCAGAGGCTGCAACGAGCCTGCTGACAGGTGCTGTCACGACTGCGAGGCAAGTTGACCCTGACTGCACGGCAAAGGAGCACATTCATGGCCAGGATCGTCGGCTATATCGCCACCAGCCTCGACGGATTCATCGCCACGTCGGATGAAAACCTCGATTGGCTCACCCAACAGCCCGATCTCAATCTCGGCGAGCATGACTATCGCAACTTCATCAAATCCATCCGCACCGTGGTGATGGGCCGCGCCACCTATGACTGGATCGCGCGCTATCCCGGCGCCTGGGAATATGACGGCAAGCGCGTCATTGTCGTCACCTCCCGTCCGATCGACAAACCCAAGGGACCGCTCGAAACCCGAACCGACATCGACGGCCTCGTCACCGAACTCCGCGCCCTCGGCGATGGTGATGTGTGGATGCTAGGCGGCGGCAAGCTGCAGATGGCCTTCATGGAGCGCGGCGCGCTCGATGAAATCGAGATCTACGTCATGTCCGAAATCATCGGCGGTGGCATTCCGCTCTTTCCCGCTACGGGCCTTCGTGCCTCCCCCAAGCTGATCTCGGCCAAGATGCTGCACCCGGTCTGCGCCCGCCTCCACTACCGCTTCGACTGACATACCGAAGGGCCGCCCCGACGGGACGGCCCTTCCTTCATGCCTGGCGTTCGGCTCAGTGCTTGAGCGCGTCGCGTGCATCATCCTTGGCTTCGCCGACCTTCTGCTGAACCTTGCCAACAGCCTTGTCGAGCTTGCCTTCGGCCTGCAGCTTTTCGTTGCCGGTAAGACCACCGGCGGCGTCCTTGACGGCGCCCTTGACCTGCTTGCCGACGCCTTTGACTTCATCCTTGTGCATGAAAGCCTCCTCTTGTTGGTGTGCAAGGACAACGGTCCCGATCGCCGGACGTTCCGTTAAATCTCTGCCAGGTCGATAGAAATCCGTGCAGGTTACGGGAGCACATTCGCGGAGTTGGTCAAACCCGGCCCCGTCTGCTACATGGGCGCTCATGCCCGGACCCATGCCCACCCTGCTCGACTACCACCCCCCGCTCGACCCCTATCTCAACGTCATCCATGTCGATGACGACCTGCTGGTGGTCGACAAGCAGAGCGGTTTGCTCAGCGTGCCCGGCAAGGATCCGTCGCTGTGGGACTGCGTCGAATATCGGGCGCGCCAGACCTGGCCGACGGCCGGCATGTGCCACCGGCTGGACAAGGACACATCGGGCGTCCTGGTTCTCGCCCTCAACAAGCGGGCCCATGGGCGCATCGGCAGCCAGTTCGAGCACCGCAAGACCACCAAGGCCTATATCGCCCGCGTCGCCGGCATCATCGAGGCCGATAGTGGCCTCATCGACCTGCCCCTCGCCACCGACTGGGAGAACAAGCCCCGCCAGCGCGTCGACTACGAAAATGGCCGCCCCGCCCAGACCGAGTGGACGGTGCTGGAGCGCGAGGCCAATGCCACCCGGGTGCGCCTGCACCCCCTCACCGGCCGTACCCATCAGCTCCGGGTTCACATGAAGGCCATCGGCCATGTGATTCTGGGCGATGTGTTTTATGGCGATGCGACGACCCTGGCCGCCGCCGATCGGCTCCAGCTCCACGCCGCCGAACTGGGCCTCACCCACCCCACCTCAGGCGAGTTCATGACCTTCGTGGCACCCACGCCTTTTTAGGCGTCGGCCGGGAAACTCACTTCGATGCGCTGGAACAGATGCCCCGGCTTCATCGTGTCCAGCCATTTGCGAAACTCCGCCAGATCCCTGAACCCGGCGCGCCGGGCATCCGCCTCGGTGACATCGGCGGGGTCCATGTCGTCCATCGCCCCGATCGACATCACGCCCAGTCTGGTCTTGAGCGTCCCGCCGGGTTTGACGCTGGGCCGGCTCCAGCGCCGGAACACCAGGTCGACCTTGCCGGACTTGATCGCTTCGAGCAGGTCGAGCTTGAGCAGCATCAGTCCAGCACCGCCGTTGCCGTCATTTCGATCAGCAGGCCATCGACGAGCAATTCCTTGACCACCACCGTCGCCCGCACCGGAAACGGCTGCGCCGTGAAGAACTCGCGGTAGACCCTGTTCATTCCAGCCGCATCGGCCCGATCGACCAGGAAAATCTGCACCATCACCAGATTGGCCAGCGACCCACCGGCCGCCTTCACTGCGATCTCCAGATTCTGGATACACCGCCGCGCCTGCGCCTCGATTCCGCCAGCGACGATCTCGCCGGTAACGGGGTCCTCGGCAATCGCCACCAGCCACACATGCTTGCCTGATCGCACCGCATCGCTGATAGGCGCCGACGATGGCGCAATGCCGGTTTCAATGCGTTCGATCATGTGGCCTCCTCCGGGAATCGCCCACGGCAATTGTCATGCCCCACGCCTTGTGACAAACACGACGCACCGAGCCAAGCGGGCGTGGTGGAATTGGTAGACACAAGGGACTTAAAATCCCTCGGCGATAGCCGTGCGGGTTCGATTCCCGCCGCCCGCACCAAACGGTTAATCGCCGGCACCGAGTTCGATGGGGAATGGGGTGGGCTCCCAAAGGTCTTCGATTTTCCACAATCTAATCCTTTGCAATTCCCACTCACGCAGCAGATCCGCAACGCCCGCGCAGTCCTGCGCCCGAGCAAAATTCGCCAGCCGCTGCAACTCCGTCAGTATGTTCAGACGATGCGTGGCAACCGATACGAGATACTTCCCCTCACTGCTTTTCGCCCGCTTGGCCAGTAGCGCAAGGCCCCTTTCGAGAGCTGCCTCCCATTTGTCTTTCGGCACAAGGCAACCCTCGGCAACGACCAGCGCTTCTCTAAGCCGACCCGCTGCGAAAGGGCGCTATGATAGTGGGAGCGCAGCAACCGAGTGGTCCTGCACCGGACAGCTGCCAGCAGAAAGCGCCGCCCGGCCCTGAGGCCTCGCGGTTACACGGTATGAAGCGGCTTTCGCCCCGACGGCTTGCGCCGCCTGTTTGAGTTATTGAAGAGGCGAAAGCCGCTTCACACGAATGGGGTTTTGGGCAGGTTCGGGCCAGGTACGCTGTATCGCAAGCGCAGCT
>JAKFDU010000230.1:0-2922 GCA_036675975.1 Devosia sp.
TACTGATGGAGCACACCGCGAAGAACGGCGAGCACAAGATCCTGCCGCAGTGCACGCTGCCCCTGACGGGTGTCGGCGTGGTCAACCGGATCATCACGGAGTTGGCGGTGATGGATGTGAGCGAGGACGGCCTTGCGGTGGTGGAGATGGCGCCGGGGGTCGATCGGGCCGCGCTGCAGGAGTGCACGGGCGTTCCGCTGGCCTGAGATCGCCGGCTCCGGCACCAGATCGGTCACTGCGTCTCACCTGAATGGGCGGCGCCTGAACGGTTGGCCTGTAACGGCTTCAGGCGGGGGCGCTGGGGCCGCCCCGCTGCTTGCCTCGCCGGGGCCCGCGCTGCAGCATGGGACGGTCCCCCGTAACCCCGGCACGCGGCAATGATGAAGAAAGCTCTGGTTCTCGCTTTGGCCGCGGTCGCCTGCGCCGCATGGTTTGCGTCGAGCGAGCTCCCAGAGCTTGGCGAGGGCGACCCCGACGCACCGACCGTTGGCGTCGCGGGCTTCCCGTCCGGCCGCGCCGGCGTATCGGCCGCCCGGCCGCGAACCTTTGCGACGCTTCCTGACCGGGGAAGCCTCGTGTCCTACCCGACACCTTCGCCGGGGCGCGTCGACGGCGCGTACACATGGCACCGGGCCGAGCTCAGCGAAGAGCACGCGTTCCGGTCCCTGCAGACGGGATCCTTGCGAATCACTTCGCCCAGTGGCCGGCCGCTCGAGTTCGAGTACTCCCGGCACGTCGAACACCCTTCCGGTGACTGGACGTGGATTGGTCGCCTGAAAGGGGGCCAAGAGGCCGACGAGGCAGTGATCACCTTCGGTGAGCGCGCCGCGTTCGGTTCCATCTCCGAGCCTGGTGGGCTGCCGCTGCGACTGACGACTCATGCGGGTGTGGCGTGGTTGGTGGAGACCGACTCGAGAAAGATTGCTGACATCCGAAATGAGGCCACCCAGCCGAGCGGACCGGACTACCTTTTGCCGCCAGACCGGGCCGCCACGCTGGCATCTGGCTCTGCTGGCGCGTCGCCCTCAGCTGCTGTGCCCGCGCCCAGCGCGGCAGTTTCCGCTGCCGCGGCCACGACCGTCGACGTGGTCATTGGCTACACCAATGGGTTCGCCGCAGCCCAAGGCGGCCAATCGCAGGCCGTGACTCGGCTCAACAACATGGTCGAGATTGCCAACCAGGCCTATGCAAACAGCCAGGTGGATGCGGCCATCCGGATGGTCCATGCGCTGCAGGTGAATTACCCGGACAACACCGGGAACCAAGCCGCCTTGGAGAGTCTGACCGGATATCGTTCGGGTGCTGGGCAGATCGCAGTCGATCCCGCGTTCGCCGCTCTTCGCGCCGCTCGCGACCAATACGGCGGCGATCTCGTGACCTTGGTGCGCAAATTCGAAACGCCCGAGAATGATGGCTGTGGTATCGCTTGGCTCATCGGAGGGGGGCAGTCGGGCATCGACACGGGAGATGCTCCCTTCGGCTACTCGGTCGTAAGCGACGGCACCGACGTCGGAACCGATGGGAAGAGTTATTTCTGCAGGCAGGAGACGCTCGCTCATGAACTTGGCCACAATATGGGTTCGCAACATGACCGTGCCACCGCTACGGAGAATGGCCAGTTGAAGTACGGCGTGTTCCCGTATTCGTTCGGGTACAAGCCTGATGCGGGAGGCGGCAACTTCTATACCGTGATGGCGTACGGCGACACGGGCCAAACGGCTTTCCGGATCTTTTCGAACCCGCGCTCTACATTCTGTGGTGGAGCGCCCTGTGGAATTGCAGAGCAGGCCGACAACGCACGCTCGCTTTCACAGGCCATGCCGGTAGTAGCCAGTTTCCGCGCGTCCATTGTTGTCGGCCAACCGGGCCGGGCCAAGGGGGACATCAACGGCGATGGGCGCTCCGATATTTTCTGGCGCAGCGCTTCACTCCAGTTGGCTGACTGGTGGTATATGAACGGTGCCGCCGCGGCCTTCGGTGGCCGCAAGGCGGTCGATCAGCGCTACCGCGTGGCCGCGCGCGGCGACTTCAACGGTGATGGACGCGGAGATATTCTCTGGGAGGACGGGCTCTCCATATGGATGTGGTTTGCGTCATCGTCCGACTTTGCCATCGAGCGAGTAGGCGATTTTCCTGCCAATGGGTGGTCGATAGCGGGCGCCGGTGATTTCAACGGTGATGGACGCGATGACATACTGTGGAGCAATCGCCAGGCTCAGCTGGCCGATTGGTGGCTCATGTCGGGGTCTTCGCGATTGGCCGTCGGGCGTAAGAGCGTGGCCAGCCAGTATCGCGTTGCCGGCGTGGGTGATCTGGACGGAGACTCCCGCGACGATATCTTGTGGGAAGACGGCGCTGGGCTTTGGTTATGGCGAGGCGACGCGATCTCTTCGTTCTCGGTTCAGTTTGTGGCCAGCTATCCTGTGGGATGGACTGTCGCGGGGCTCGGGGACATCAACGGTGACGGGCGAGAGGATCTGCTTTGGAGTAATCGAGCGGCATCCCTGGCGGATTGGTGGTACATGAATGGAGCTGCGCCGTCGTTTGGAGGCAGGAAAAGCGTAGCGAGCCAGTATGCTGCCGTTGGGATGGCAGATTTCAATGGGGATGGCCGCCTGGATGTGATGTGGGGCGACGCGTCCACATACTGGATCTGGCGTAACGACTCCGCCGGTAACTATGTGGTCGAGTATTTGTCGCCGACTTTCGCCGGTTGGGTACCCCATCTGTGAGCCATCGGGGTATTCGGGTCGATTGACCGGCTTCACTCAGGCTTGACTGAGGCATCTGCCCGGATGCCCGACGCGGCTGACGAGGTCACCACATCTTTCCCTTGCAGGTGGACCAGCAGAGAGACCATTCGCTCGATCGCATGAGCCAACGTCCCGTCGAGTTGCCCTCTCTCGGGTGGAAAGCGCCAAG
>JAKFDU010000231.1:0-3310 GCA_036675975.1 Devosia sp.
CCCCACCGGGCCACCATCGAACTTCTCGATCAGGGTCAGCAACAGCCGGCGGTCCTGATGGTCGAAGCCGCGCTCGTCGACATCCAGCAGATTCAGCGCCAGGTCGGCGATCTTCCGGGTGATGTCACCCTGCCCCCGCACCTCGGCGAAATCGCGCACGCGGCGCAGCAGGCGGTTGGCGATGCGCGGGGTGCCGCGAGCCCGACGGGCGATTTCGAACGCACCCTGCTCCTCGATCGGCAAACCGAGAATACCCGCCGAACGACTGACGATGGTCGCCAGGTCGGCGGTGTTATAGAACTCCAGACGCTGGACGATGCCGAACCGGTCACGTAGCGGGTTGGTCAGCATGCCGGCGCGGGTGGTGGCGCCCACCAGGGTAAAGGGTGGCAGGTCGAGTTTGATCGAACGGGCGGCCGGCCCCTCGCCGATCATGATATCGAGCTGGAAATCCTCCATCGCCGGGTACAGCACTTCTTCGACGATCGGCGACAGGCGATGGATTTCATCGATGAACAGCACGTCGCCCGGCTCCAGGTTGGTCAGCAGCGCCGCCAGGTCTCCCGGACGCTCGAGCACCGGCCCCGACGTGCTTTTGATCGATACATTCATTTCCTGGGCGATGATATTGGCCAGGGTCGTCTTGCCCAGGCCCGGCGGTCCGAAGATCAGGGTGTGATCGAGCGCCTCGCTGCGACCTCGCGCAGCCTGGATAAACAGCCCCATCTGTTCGCGCACGTTCGGCTGGCCGATGTACTCGGCCAACTTCAGTGGCCGAATGGCGCGATCCACCTGCTCGTCGCGGTCGCGCGTGCCGGGGGTAATCAGGCGGTCTGCTTCGATCATCTGGCGTGCGATCCCGGGGTGCGTTGAAGATTGGCTGGGTGGATATGGCTGCCAGGCAGCGCGGCATACCGGCAAGACACGCCGGAAGAATCGAATAGGCTACTGTCGACACAGCACACTGTTTACACCATCCCCTTCAGGGCGCGACGAATCAGATCTTCACTGCTCAGCCCCTCTTCCTTGATGGCGGAGACGGCCCGACTGGCTTCCTGCGGTTTATAACCGAGGGAAATAAGCGCACTCACCGCATCGGTCTCCGCGCTTGAGACTGCGGCACTGCCCCGAGGTTCCACCACCAGGGTCGCCATACCCGGCACAGTTTCCCAGGCTTTGAAGCGATCCTTCAGCTCGACCAGCAACCGTTCGGCGGTTTTCTTGCCGACACCGGGGATCCTCACCAGCACCGAGGTGTCCTGCGCCTGCACGCAACGCACCAACTCATCGACCTCCAGCCCGGACATCAGGGCCAGGGCCAGTTTCGGACCGACGCCATTGAGGCGGATCAGTTCGCGAAACAGCTCGCGCTCGCGCTTCTCGAAAAAGCCGTAGAGCAGATGGGCATCTTCGCGCACTACCAGGTGGGTGTGCAGGGTCAGCGACTCACCCACCGAGGGCAAACGGTACAAGGTGGTCATGGGCACTTCCAGCTCATAGCCCAGGCCATTCACATCCACAATCACATGCGGCGGCTGCTTCTCCGCCAGGGTGCCGCGCAAACGTCCGATCACCACTGCTTTCCTTTATCAACTTACAAACGGAGGCGACCGCCGCGTCGCTTGGCGCCGGCCAGGCCATGGGGGATCAGACTTTGCCGGTGATGGGCATGGCACAGGGCGATGGCCAGGGCATCCGAGGCATCGATCTGCGGCTTCTGCAGCAGCTTGAGCAGGTGCATGACCATCAGCTGCACCTGCTGTTTATCTGCCCCGCCGGTGCCGGCAATCGCCTGCTTGACCTGGGTCGCGGTGTATTCGCAGACTTCCAGCCCCGCCTCGATTCCGGCAACGATTGCCGCCCCCCGCGCTTGACCGAGCTTCAGCGCGGAATCCGGGTTACGCGCCATGAACACCTGCTCGATGCCCATGGTCACCGGCCCATAGCTATCGATCACCTCGCGCACGCCACGAAAAATGATTTGCAGGCGCTCGGGCAATGACCCACTGCCGGTGCGGATACAGCCCGAGGCAATGTATTCGCAACTACGCCCGGTATCGCGCACCACCCCATAGCCGGTGATGCGCGAGCCGGGGTCGATACCCAGAATCAGCGTCATGCCTGTCGTCCACCGGTGGCAAACCCGAAGTCGCCACACTGTCTATTTATCCAGTCGCGAAGTATAGGGTCGACCTTGGTCGCCGTCATCCACCAAGCGTCCATTAAAACGGCCCTGTCCCGGCTAGCTGTTGCAGCGCGCCGGGACTCTCTCGGCCCAGGCTGTTCGGCAAAGCCTGCAAAGCACGAGCTTCGCGGCCAAGGCCCCTCCTACAACAGGCGCCCCCCCCTATGGGAGCGGCCTTGGCCGCGAATGGCCGTGGACACTGCAGACAATTGCGGTTGGAGCCACTCCTGCGCAGAAGTCTCTACAGGCCCTCGACTCTTCTGAACGTCCTCTTGCAACAGCTAACTTGTACATAGCCATTAAAAAAGCCGGAAGCACCTGGACACGAGTGCCCGGCAACTTCCGGCTAGCTCGGCAAGCATGGTTTCAGCCGAGCTGCTCCATGATCTCGTCGGGAATCTCGGCGTTGTGGTAGACGTTCTGCACGTCGTCCAGATCTTCCAGCATATCGATCAGCTTCATCACCTTCGTCGCAGTTTCCAGGTCGGTGATCGGTGCGGCGATCGACGGTATCATCGCCACCTCCGCCTCGTCGCCCTTGAACCCGGCGGCGGTCAGCGCCTCGTTCACCGCAAGGAAATCGGCAAAGGAGGTATACACCTCGACCGAACCGTCTTCCGCAGCGACCACATCGTCGGCACCGGCCTCCAATGCGGCCTCCATCAGGGCATCCTCATCCACGCCCGGGGCGTAACTGATCTGCCCCTTGCGCTCGAACATATAGGCCACCGAGCCATCGGTACCCAGGTTGCCGCCGCATTTGCTGAACGCGTGCCGCACTTCGGCGGCGGTACGGTTGCGGTTGTCGGTCATGGCTTCGACGATCACCGCCACGCCACTCGGTGCATAGCCCTCGTAGCTCAGCTCGACCATGTTGTCCGCCTCGCTCGAGCCGGCACCGCGGGCGATGGCACGATCGATGGTGTCGCGGGTCATGTTGGCGGTCAGCGCTTTGTCCACGGCCAGGCGCAGGCGCGGGTTGTCCGCCGGAATCCCGCCGCTCTTGGCCGCGACCGTCAGCTCACGAATGATCTTGGTGAAGATCTTGCCGCGCTTGGCGTCCTGACGCCCCTTGCGGTGCTTGATGTTGGCCCATTTGGAATGACCGGCCATAACTCACTCCGT
>JAKFDU010000232.1:0-46922 GCA_036675975.1 Devosia sp.
TCAAAGCCTCCAGCAATATCGGCGATCAACGCTTCGCGCGTGCTGAGCGTCAGCGTGTGGACGTAAAGCAGGCTGCGGTCCTCGCTCACGTCGACGCTCAATGTTCCAGGCGTCAGCGTGATGAGGTTGGCCAGCAGCGTGATCTCGGCGTCGGACTTGATGGTGAGCGGAAAGGCGATGATCGCCGGCCGCAGGACCGACTTTATATCAGGCGTCAGCACCACGATGGCCACGCGCACCGCACTGGCGCCGAGCTCGTAAAAAAACAGCAGAGCCAGCGAGGTCACGCTGCGGATCCGGTGCAGGCTGCGCCCCGGCGCCAGGTTGCGGCGCAGCAGCAGCACGGCGATTGCGCCGATGCCCGCGCCCAGGAGCAGGTTCAATCCGCTGAAGGTGCCCGATATGGCCGACCAGATCAGCGCCAGCACGATGACGGTTATCAGCGGATTCATGGCGTAGCTCCTGCAAGGCCGATAGCGGCGACATAGCGGGCCGGATCGAGCAGATCCGGCGCACCCAGGCGCAAAGCCTCGAACAGGCCGTTGGGCCATAGGCCAGCGGCAACCACGACGGCGACAAGCGCCCCGGTCGCGCCGAGCCGAAGCCAGTCGCCCTGGCGGGACGGGGCGGCAACCACAGCACCGTCAGGTGCCGAGCGCCAGAAAATATGCGCCCAGAGTCGCGATCCGGCAATCAGCGTCAGCACGGCATTGAGCACCAGTGCCAGCGCGACCAGGCCGCCAGACCAGCCGCTTTCCGCCAGCCCCGCCTGCAGCAGCAGCAGCTTGGGCCAGAAGCCCAGAAAGGGCGGCACGCCGGCCGTCGCCAGCACCAGGGTAAAAAACAGGATGGAGACCGGCGCGCTTGCCGCATAAAGCCCGCCCATGCGCCGCGTGTCTGTCTCTCCCGTTTCGCGTTCGACGAGCCCCGCGACGAGATAGAGCGCCGTCATGGTCAGGATGGCGTGGAACACATAGAGCCCGGCCCCACTCACGCCGGCCAGCGACGGAATGGCGATGCCGGCCAGCACCGAACCGACGCCGCCAATGACGAGGAAGCCGATGGCCCGGCGCAGATTGGTCTCTGCGATGGCGCCCAGCGGCGCGATCAGCAGCGTCGCCAGGGTGATGGCAACCAGCACGGGCTCGAGCAGGTCGCGGCTGGCCGGTAGCAGCACCACCAGCGCCCGCAGCATGGCATAGACCCCGACCTTGGTCAGCAATCCGGCGAACAGCGCCGAGATCACCGCCGGAGGCGTATGATAGGCAGCGGGCAGCCAGGCATTGACCGGAAATGCCGCAGCTTTCATGCCGAAAGCCAGCAGGAGCAGCGCCGCCACGCCAGCGACGGCCGCGGGGTTGGCGGCAGGCGCCACGCGCAGGATGTCGGCCATGTTGAGTGTGCCGAGCAGGCCATAAAGCAGACCAAGTGCCAGCAAGAAAAAGGTCGTCGCAAGGAAATTGAGGAAGCCATACTTGACCGCGCCGTCGAGCTGCGCGGGACTGCCACCCAGCACGATCAGCCCGAACGAGGCGATCAGCATCACCTCGAACCAGACATAGAGATTGAACAGGTCACCCGTGAGGAAAGAGCCGGTCACGCCTGCCAACAGCAGCAAAACCATCGAATGGAAGCCGTCGCGGCCGTCCTCGGCGCCGCGCTCACCTTGCGCATAGACCAGGACCACCAGCGTCACCAGCGCTGCGGCCAGCGCGAAGCCGGCGCCGAAGATGTCGGCGGCGAAGCTGATGCCGAACGGCGGCAACCACTTGCCCATGGTCATGGCAAGCGGGCCGCTCTCGAGCACGCGCAACAGCAAGGCAACCTCGCAGGCGATAACGCCGACGAGGATGAGCAGCGAGAACATGAAGGTCAGCCCGCCTGACCGGCGCAGCATAAGGGTGGCGGCAGCGCCCATCAGGCACAGCACCAGCGGCAGGACGATCACCCAGTCGGCGGCCGCGGTCACGGTTTCGATCATTGCCGGTGGCAGTGCCAGTTCCACCACGTCAGTAACTCAGCGGCGGGTTGGGGCTGGCGACCGGTTCGGCCACGCGCATGGTGTCGGTATTGTCGGCGTCGAGGCTTTGATAGGCACGGAACGCCAGGACGAGCAGGAAGCTGAACATGGCAAAGCCGATAACGATGGCCGTGAGGATCAGTGCCTGCGGCAGCGGATTGGCAATGGGCCCTTCCGGCCGGTCGAGGCCGGGTGGGACGATGGGGGCGATGCCGCGCATCAGCCGGCCGGCGGTGAAGATCAGCAGATTTACGCCATTGCCCAGTACCACCAGCCCCAGCAGCATGCGGATGACCGAGCGCGACAGCAGCAGGTAGACTCCCAGCGCCACGAAGCATCCGACCAGAACCGCGAGCACATACTCCATCACAGCTCCTCCTCCCCGTCGCCCTCAAGGGCCAGCGCGATGGTCGCGATAGTGCCGAAGACCACGAAATATACGCCGATGTCGAAGACCAGCGGCGTGGACAGCGGCACGGTCGTCTCACCGACATCGAGATAGAGCCAGATGCTGCTCATGAAGGGCGAACCCGTGAACAGCGACAGCAATCCCGACAGGCCAGCGATGAACAAGCCAAAGCCTGCAATGGCCAGGGGATCGAGGCGCAGCGCGCGGCGCGCCGCCTGGGCACCCACCGCCATCCCCAGAATGGCAATCGCCGATGCCGCGATGAGCCCGCCAATGAAGCCGCCGCCCGGCTCGTTGTGGCCGCGCAGGCAAACGTAGACCGAAAAGACCAGCATGATGGCGACGATCAACGGCGCGATGGTGCGGAAGATGACCGTGTTCATGGCGCCGCCCTCTGTCGCCGCCGCGGCACAGAAGCCGTCGGACCCGTGCCTTTGGCCCGGCGGCGCAGCAGCGCCGTGATGGCAATACCGGCGGCCATCACCACCGAGATTTCCCCCAGCGTATCAAAGCCGCGATAGTCCACCAGGATCACATTGACGATGTTGTGCCCATGCGCGATCGGCACACTGGTGGCCGTGAACAGGTCCGACAGCCGCGTGTCGAGCGTTCCTGATAGCACCACCATCAGCAGGAGGCTGACCCCGGCGCCACAGACCAAAGCCAGGGTGCCGTCGCGCGCCAGGTCCTCGAGCGGCCGGTGATCGCGTTCATCGAGCCGCAGCCGCGTCATCACCAGTGCCAGGATCACTACCGAGAGGATTTCCACCATGAACTGGGTGAACGCCAGATCGGGAGCGCCAAACAGCAGGAAGACCAGTGCAACGGCCGTACCCTGGATGCCCAGGGCAACGATCGCTATCAAGCGGTTAGGGGCAAGCAGCACAGCCGTGAGGCCAACCACAGCCAGCGCGACCACACCCCATTCGTATGGCGCCAGTTCGGGCCAGCTGAGCTTGGCCGACCAATTGCCGAGCTCGGCCGTTGGCAGGAGCACGTTGTAGCCACCAAGCGCCACCAGCGGCACGATCAGCGCCAGCGCCAGCGCCGCGAAAACCGTAACCAGGTAGAGTTCGAGCCGCCCGTGATGCAGCAAGCGTGTGACCACACCCGAGAAACGGATCAGGCCGAACATCACGCTGTCAAATACCGTATCGGCGGTCCAGCCGAGCGCCGCCTCGAAGCGTCGTGCCAGCGTGCGCATGGCCGCCGCCTGGCGATAGACAAGATAACCGAGCGCCCAGGTCGCAAGCGACAGCCAGAGGATTGGACTTGCGGGGTTGATGGCCAGCGACAGATGGCTGCTCACCTCCTCTCGCAGAATTGCCAGCGTGCCCGGCTCGAGCAAGGTATGTCCCAGCCAATCGGGCATCACCGCCGCCACGATGCTGGCGGCGCCGAGCGCGACGGGTCCCACAAGCATGGCTATGGGCGCTTCATGCGCAGGTTTGGGGGTCGGCAAAACCGGCCCGAGGAAGGGCTTAACCAGGATCAGCATGGCGATGCCGGCGAGCATCGCATTGCCAGCCAGAAGCACCGCCAAGACGCCGATATCGGGCCATTGCCAGCTCAGCAGCCCCAGATACATTTCTTCCTTGGCGAAATAGCCCAGCGTCAGCGGCAGGCCGATCATGGCCAGGCTGGCCAACGCAGCGGCGATGAAGGTCACTGGCATGCCGTCGGCGAGGCCGCCGAGCACGGTGATATCGCGCGTGCCGGCCTCATGGTCGACGGCACCAGCCACCATGAACAGGCCCGCCTTGTAGAGCGCATGGGCGACGAAATAGAGCAGCATGGCGGCGATTGCCGCCTCGGTCCCCAGGCCCAGCAGCAGGACCGAAAGCCCGAGCGAAGCGATGGTCGTCTGCGCCAGCATCTGCTTGAGGTCGGTCTGCCGCAGAGCACCGATGGCACCCCACAGCAGCGTCGCGCCACCCAGGCAGACCAGGATCAGCGTCCAGGCCTGCGTGCCCCCAAGCCAGGGTGTTGTCCGCGCCAGGAGGTAGACGCCGCCCTGCACCATGGTCGCGGAATGCAGGAATGCCGAAACCGGCGTCGGCGCCTCCATGGCGTTGGGTAGCCAGAAATGGAACGGCACCTGCGCCGATTTGGTGAACGCCGCCGCGAGGAACGCGGCCAGTACCAGGCCGTAGAAGGCGCTGTCGCGAATCTCATCGCCAACGGCGCTCATGTCCCAGCCGCCGGTCAGCTGGTACACCAGGATGGCGCCGATCAGCAGGGCCATACCACCGATATTGGTGATGACCAGTGCCTGGATCGCCCCGCGGCGGGACGCTTGCCGTGTGTGATCAAAGCCGATGAGCAGGAACGAGGTGACCGAGGTCAGTTCCCAAAACATGAACAACGCCAGCATGTTGTCTGAAAGCACCAGGCCCAGCATGGCGCCCATGAAAGCCAGCAGAAAGGCGAAGAAGCGCCCGAGATGCGGGTGACCTCTGAGATAGGCACCCGAGTAGAGTACGATCAGCGTGCCGATGCCGGATATGGTCAGTGCAAAGGTCAGGCTTAGCCCGTCAACCAGGAACGACAGCTCGAGATCGAAGGCCGGCACCCAGCCGATCCTGGCCGATATCACGCCACCGGCAACCACCTGCTCAACCAGTGTAAGCAGTAGCAGGAACAGGCCCGCCGGCACCAATGCGAGTACCCAGCCGGCAAATGGCCTCGCGATGCGATGGACCAGCGGCGCCAGGGCAGCGGCGACAAATGGCGCGACCGCCACCAGCGCTATGCTTGCATCCATGCCAGGCCCCAACTGCCAACACTCCCGCACCGACTCTACCGGCCGGCCTGCCGAGACCTTAACGATTGGGCCCCGGTGGACAAGACAAAACGGCCCATCGCGACGTGTTGTCCAACACTCACGTAGTGTTAGCCGTTGCCTCCCCTTTCTTTGTCTGGGGGAGAGCCCTATGTGAAAGAACCCGCCTTCACGGATCATCCCATGACCAAAGCCACTCCACCCGTCGCTGCCAGGAAGCCCCATGTCGTCACGTTCCACGACATTCGGCGCGAAGACCCCTACCACTGGTTGCGCGCCGGGAACTGGCAGGAGGTCATGCAGAAGCCGGAGACGCTGGACGGGGAAATCCGCGCCTATCTCGATGCCGAGAACGCTTTCTACGAGGCCGAATTCGGCGAGCCGACCGCTATTCTGCAGGACACGATCTACAAGGAAATTCGCGGGCGCATCAAAGAGGACGACAGCGGCATTGCCTCACCCGATGGTCCTTTCGCCTACAATTCGCGCATGCTGGAGGGCAAGCAGTACCCGCAGATCGTCCGCACCGCCCGCGAAGGCGGTCCCGAGACGGTCTTGCTCGACTGCAACATCGAAGCGCATGATGCCTATTTCGGCTTTGCCGGCGCCGAGCATGACCGCTCTCACCGCTATCTCGCCTGGGCCGCCGACCGCGCCGGCTCGGAATATTACGACATCATCATCCGCGACCTCGACACCGGCGCCGATAGCGCCGAGGTCATCAAGGATACGGCGGGCTCCTACGTGTGGAGCAATGACAGCAAGGCAATCTACTATACCGAATATGACGACAACCACCGCCCCTACCGCGTGCGGCTGCATGTCGTCGGCACCGAGCAGGCCAGCGACCCCGTCGTTTTCGAAGAGCAGGACCCCGGGTTCTTCGTCGGCGTCGGCCGCACGCTTTCGGACAAATTCATCGTCATCGACGCGCATGACCACCAGACATCGGAATGCTGGCTGATCGATGCCGAACAGGGCGGCGAGCCCCGCCTGGTGGCGCCGCGCGTCACCGATCGCGAATATGACATCGATGAGCGCGATGGCGTGCTCTATATCCGCACCAATGCCGACGGCGCCGAGGACTTCAAGGTTGTAACGGCCCCAGTCGATAATCCCGGCGCTGACAATTGGACAGACCTGGTACCCCACCAGCAGGGCGTGCTGATCCTCGATACCATTGTCATCAAGAACCACCTGCTGCGCCTCGAGCGTCACGATGGCCTGCCGCGCATCGTGGTCCGCGACCTGCGCACCAACAAGGAAGAGACCGTCAAGTTCGACGAGGAAGCCTATTCGTTGGGCATGTCGGTCGGCTATGAGTTCGACACTTCGGTGTTCCGCCTCACCTATTCGTCGCCCACCACGCCATCGCGGACCTATGACATGGATCTCGAGACCGGCACGCGCACGCTGCTCAAGGAGCAGGAAGTGCCCTCCGGCCACAACCCGGATGACTACGAGACCCGCCGCCTTTTTGCCCCGGCGGGTGATGGCGAGCTGGTGCCGGTGACGGTGCTCTATCGCAAGGGCACCAAGCTCGACGGCAGCGCCCCGGCCCTGCTCTACGGCTATGGCGCCTATGGCATGTCGATGCCGTCGTCGTTTTCGATCTCGGCACTTTCGCTGGTCGATCGCGGCTTCGTCCATGCCACCGCCCATATCCGTGGCGGTATGGAAAAGGGCTATCGCTGGTATGTGCAGGGGCGGCGCGAGCACAAAACCAATACCTTCAACGACTTCATCGCCGCGGCGGAGATGCTGATCGACCGGGGTTATGCCTCCAAGGGCCGGATTGTCGCGCAGGGCGGCTCGGCCGGCGGCATGCTGATGGGCGCCATCGCCAATCTGCGGCCCGACCTGTGGGGCGGCATCCTGGCGCAGGTGCCGTTCGTCGACGTGCTCAACACCATGCTTGACGAGACCCTGCCGCTGACGCCGCCCGAATGGCCCGAATGGGGCAACCCGCTGGCTTCGGCCGAGGACTATGCCCGCATCGCCGCCTACGCGCCCTATGAACAGGTCGCGGCCAAGGACTATCCGCCGATCTTTGCCCTGGCAGGTCTCACCGATCCGCGCGTCACCTACTGGGAGCCCGCCAAATGGGTGGCCCGGCTGCGCGCAACCAAGACCGGCACCGCGCCATTGTATCTGCGCACCAATATGGGCGCCGGTCATGGTGGTGCATCCGGCCGTTTCGACCGGCTCAAGGAAACGGCGATGTGCTACGCCTTTGCGCTGAACGCCGTCGGATTGGAAGGATCATTTCCAGCCAACTGATTGTTGCAGCGTCATAATCGGCCTATACCAAGGCCATTCCCCTCAGCGTCTATCCCAACCGGAGGCCACAATGTCCACCAAGTTCACCCTGCCGCCCCTGCCCTACGCCTATGACGCGCTCGGCCCATACATGTCGGCGGAGACGCTCGAATACCATCACGACAAGCATCACCAGGCCTATGTCACCAATGGCGAGAAGCTGCTGGAAGGGTCGGGCCTCGAAATCCTGCCGCTCGAGGACATCGTCAAGGAGAGCTACGGCAAGAATGCCGGTCTCTTCAACAATGCGGGCCAGCACTACAACCATGTTCACTTCTGGAACTGGATGAAGCCCAATGGCGGCGGCAACAAGCTGCCGGGTAAGCTGCAGGCGGCCATCGATTCCGACCTTGGCGGCTTTGACAAGTTCCGCGCCGATTTCATCGCCGCCGGCACTACCCAGTTCGGTTCGGGCTGGGCCTGGCTGTCGCTCAAGAACGGCAAGCTCGAAGTCAGCAAAACCCCGAACGGCGAGTCGCCGCTGGTCCATGGCGGCAAGCCAATCCTGGGCGTCGATGTGTGGGAGCACTCCTACTATATCGACTACCGCAATGCCCGTCCGAAGTACCTTGAAGCCTGGTTCGACAACCTAGTGAACTGGGAACATGTCGAGCTGATGTTCGACGAAGCCAAGGCGTAGTTTCCAGGGATACCCGACCAGCCCGCCGCGCCCAGCGCGGCGGGCTTTTTCGCGCCTAGGCCGTTCACTTTTCCCCAGCCATTAGCCATTTCCCCAACCCGACCCTTCAACGCCCTGCCTGGCCATGGTAACGGTCTGTTTACCATTCGGGGGAAGTCAGTGTCAGAGCCGACCAAGGTCGTTGCCATCATTGCGGCGAACACCGCGCTATCGTCATTGCTGGCGATGGTGGTGGCCGGTGACTCGCATCTCAAGGTGCGGCAGTTCGATAGCGATATCGACCTGGTGGCCTATATGCGCATTGCCCCCATCGATATGCTGGTTTGCGATTTCGACCGCGAAGGGCGCCCGGCCTATGAAATGGTTGAGTCCATCCGTCTCAACAATGCGTTGATGAGCCAGGACGTGCCGGTCATCGCCCTGACACGCACCATCACGCCGCCGATGCGCCACCAGGCGATCAGCGCTGGTATCGACGAAGTCATCATCAAGCCGATGTCGCCGCGCCATCTGCTGCAGCGTATCCAGGCCCGCCTGCGGACCAGGAGCGTCGTGGGCGTACTCGGCGGCTATCGCGGCCCGGAACGGCGCAATCGCATGCCGATACCCGCGCCGCATCCGGTGCCGGCCCGCCGCGCCAGCGACAATGTCGTGCCGCTCTTCCCCGACCGCCGCAAACCGCGCCAGCCGGGGCTTGACGGATAAAGACAACTCTCAATGCGCCTCTCGCCTTCTCCTCAAGCGGAGAAAAGGGTGCGATCCCGAGACATCGTGGCTCCCATCGCCCACCCTCATTCCCTCCCCATCGAGGGGAGGGATGCACAGGTAGCGGGGCCGGGTTTCATCGTCTCTCTCCCTGTGGTGGGGAGGGATCAAGGGTGGGGGTGTACTTGGCTGGGTCCATAGGACAGGCTCACCGCGCCTCGGTGACCAGCCGCAGCAAGCGCGCCCACAGATCCTCGATGGAATCGGCAAACTGCACGGCCCGGTCGTATCCCGGCAAGCCGGGCGACAGCACGTCCGCGGCGTAACCGCGCATGACCTCATAGGCCCTGTGCCGGTTGAGCATGACCACCGGCGGGGTGCGGCCCTGCGCTCTGGCGGCCGCCCAGGTGCCGAACAGGGCAGAGGCCGAGGCCAGCGAGCCAGGCAGAGCCACATAGGCCTCCGCCCTTTGCGCCACCCGCGCCAATCGATCTGCCTTTTCGGGCAAGACTTCCATGGTCACGTCGGCAAGAGCTGGCGGCAATATGATCGATGCATCGGCGACGATTTCGACGCTGCCACCGGCCGTGCGGGCCGCAGTAATCAGCGGCACCGGAATGACCCCGTTTTCGGCGAGGCAGACGATGCGGGCGCCGCGCTTGGCGAAGTAAGTGCCGGCCTGGCTCATGATCGACGCCCGCTCAGGGTCGCCCGGCCCCTTGTCCGAGGCAAAGACGGCAATGACAGGCGCTGTGATGGCGGGCTCCAGCATGCTCATCGTCCCCGCTTCAGCCCGCCGAGAATGCCGCGCACCAGCGCGCTTCCGAGCCGGTTCGCTACGGTCCGGGCCAGCGAATTCATCGCCGCTTCGGCGGGTGTCTGGCGGGTGGAGGTCCGGCGCGGCCGGTCGTCCTGATAGGTCCGCTCGGTCTTGCGCAGCTCGTCGTCCTGCTGCTGCCGCTCCTCGGCCAGCTGTCGGTCCCGGGCGCGCCGCGCCAGAATTTCGAAGGCCGACTCGCGGTCGGCCGGATTATCGTAGAGGCCAGAGACCGGCGAGCCGGCGATGATCGATTCGCGTTCGGCGGGGCTCAGCGGCCCCACCTGTGCCGATGGCGGGCGGATTAGCGTACGCCCGACAACGGAGGGAATGCCCTTGTCCTGGAGCACCGAGACCAGCGCCTCGCCGATACCAAGCTGGGTGATGACCTCCTCGGTCGAGAATGCCGGATTGGGCCGGAACGTCTCGGCGGCAACCCGCACCGCCTTCTGCTCGCGCGGCGTATATGCACGCAAAGCATGCTGTACCCGGTTGGAGAGCTGCGCCAGCACGGTCTCGGGAATATCGACGGGGTTCTGCGTCACGAAATAGACGCCGACGCCCTTGGAGCGCACCAGCCGCACCACCTGCTCCACCTTGTCGATCAGCACCTTGGGTGCGTCATCGAACAGCAGGTGCGCCTCGTCGAAGAAGAAGACCAGCTTGGGCTGGTCGACGTCACCAACCTCAGGCAGTTCCTCGAACAGCTCGCTCAGCATCCAGAGCAGGAAGGTCGCATAGAGCCGTGGCGCGCGCATCAATTCGTCTGCGGCCAGGATCGAGATGAAGCCGCGGCCGTCGCTATCGGTCCGCATCAGGTCGGCAATCTCGAGCGCGCGCTCACCAAAAAACGCCTCGGCGCCCTGCTGCTCGAGCACCAGCAAAGCCCGCTGGATCGAGCCGATCGACGCCGTCGTCACATTACCGTAGCGGGTCGAGATTTCCTTGGCCCGTTCCTGGATATCGACCAGCAGTGCGCGCAGGTCCTTGAGGTCGAGCAACAGCAGGCCTTCATCATCGGCCAGCTTGAAGGCGATATTGAGCACGCCTTCCTGCGTGTCATTCAGCTCAAGCATGCGGCTCAGTAGCAGCGCGCCCATTTCGGAAATGGTGGCGCGGATCGGATGGCCCTGCCGACCGAACAGGTCCCAGAAAATGACCGGGAACACGTCGTCCTTGAACTCGCCAAAACCGATATCCTGCGCCCGCTGGGTCTGCCAGCCCTGTGCCGCGCCCATCTTGCCGACGCCGCTAAGGTCGCCCTTGATGTCGGCGGCAAAGACCGGCACGCCGGCAGCGGAAAAGCCCTCCGCCATCACCTGCAAGGTCACCGTCTTGCCGGTGCCGGTGGCGCCGGTTACCAGGCCATGCCGATTGCCGTATTTGAGGGCAAGGTATTCAGGCTGCGTGCTGGTCCCGAGGAATATCTTGTCGTCAACGAGCATTGCGCGGCCACCCTGTGAGTTGCGTTCTTATAGCCGCCCCCATCCCGACGGGACAACTCGTAACTCTGTTTTCCATTGCCAATGGCGGGATCGGGCGCGGCGCGGCACAATAGCGGCATGACCAAGCTCACCGCTATAACCCGCCGGCAGGTGCTTGCCGGCATCGCCCTTCTCGCCGCCGCGACGCCAGCGCGCGCACAGACCGGGCTCGACGCGACAACGCTCGGCCTGGTTGCCGGCTCGGAAGCGGACCAGAGCGACATCCTGCAGTATGCGCTCGGCCGGGCCTCCGATAGCGGCCAGGTGCTGCGCCTGCCGCGCGGCATCATCTATGCGCAGGGACTCGACCTGCCCGGCAATCTCGTTGTCGAGGGCGTTCCCGGCAGCACCACGATCTCGTCCTTCAGCGGCGGCACGATCGGCAGTATTCACGAGCACAACGCGCTGGTGCTGCGGGATATCACCTTTTCCGGGCGCGGCACTGCCGAGGGGACACAGGGCCTGCTTTCCCTCGAATATGCTGACAGCATTACCCTCGAGCGCTGCGCCTTCCGCGGTGCGCCTGGCATTGCCGTCACTATCGTCGACGCCGCGGTCACCATCCGCGACTGCGACTTCAACGACATTGGCGATGCTGCGATTCACGCCTCGGACAGCCGCGGGCTGTTGATTTCAGGCAATCGCATCGATGGTTGCGGCAATGCCGGCATCCGCATCTGGCGGAGCGAAAGCGGACCCGATGGCTCTATTATCACCGCCAACCGCATTGCCAATATCGATTGGCGCGGCGGCGGCAATGGACAAAATGGCAATGGCATCAACGCGTTCAAGGCCGATGAAGTCCTCATCGCCGACAATCACATTGCCGATTGCGCCTTCACGGCCGTTCGCCTCAACGCCACCAGCAATAGCCAGGTGAGCGGCAATACCTGTCTGCGCTCGGGCGAAGTGGCGATCTTCTCCGAGTTCGAATTCTCGGGATCAGTCATTGCCAACAATATCGTCGATGGCGCTGCCACCGGGATTTCCATCACCAATCTCGATAGCGGCGGCCAGCTTGCCGTGTGCCAGGGCAATATCGTGCGCAATATCGCCCCGGCTTCGGCGGTGAACCCCGATACCGTCCCGATCGGTATCTTTGCCGAGGCGGAAACCGCCATTACCGGCAACACGGTTCAGGGCGTGCCGGGTGTCGCCATCGCCGCGGGCTATGGCACGTTCCTGCGCAATGTCCTGATCGCGGGCAATGTGATCAGCGAAAGCGATATCGGCATTGGCGTCAGCGTGGTCGATGGCGCCGGCAAGGTGCATATCGGCGGCAATGCGATTGCGGCGCGCCAGCATGCCGTGGTGGGCCTGGCCTGGACCGACATCGTCGAAGCCGATCTCGCCGCCAATGCGGACCGCTATCCGAATGTGTCGATCAGCGGTTAGCCGACCGACCGCATCTCGCCCACGGTGGCGCCGCGCACGTTCTTGATGGGCTGGTGCGCCAGGGTCTCTATGAGCGCCCGCTGTTCGGCATCGGGGTCGGCAAATTTCAGCAGCACGCTGGCCAGCATGGCGTGGGAGGCGGCCATGTTGCCGTCGTCGCATTTGATGGCGTAGCCCCAGCCCTTGTCTCTGATAGCGCCGCATTGCACACCCTCGGCACCGCCCTTCTGCATCAATCGGCCCTTGAAGGCCTCCATCAGCAACGTATCGGGGTGACCGGTTCCCGCCACCAGCTGCGGATGGGTCGTGGCGGCATCGAACAGACGGCGCGCGGCGGCGGCCAGTTCATCGGGCAACCCCTTGCCGGTCGACATCCGCGCGAAGCCATAGGCGAAGGCCCGCAGTGGCGCGGCGAACGTCGGAATGGAGCAACCGTCGGTGCCGCACTTGCCTTCGGTCAGGGCCTCGCCGATCACCGACTCCACGGCCGCGCGCACCGCCTTCTGCACTTCATGCTCGCGCCCGACATAGCCGGCGGTCGGCACGCCCATGGCCAAAGCCACGCTCAGCATGCCCGAATGCTTGCCCGAGCAATTATTGTGCAACGGGCTTGGCTCGGCCCCGGCCGCCCGCAACGCCTCGCGGGCCGCCGCGTTGGTGGGCGCATGCGCGCCGCACTCGAGGTCCGCTGCCGACAGGCCGATGCGGGTCAGCAGGCCGTTGGCCGTGGCGACATGCACGTCCTCGCCATGGTGGCTCGCGCAAGCCAGCGCCAGTTCTTCCTCGGTATGGTGGAACTTGCCCTCGGCCTGACGGGCGAAAATCGGCAGGGCCTGCATGGATTTTATGGCTGAGCGCGGGAAGATCGGGCGTTCGATATCGCCGGCGGACGCGATGATTCGCCCATCGGCATCAACAACCACATAGGCGCCGCGGTGGCGGTTCTCGACCCAGTTGCCGCGAACGGCTTCGGCAAGAATGGGATTGGCATCCATAGAAAAACTCCGGTCCAGGCCGTTCTCACGAACAGCGCAGGACCGGAAAAGTCAACAGAGCACGGGAAGGAGGCAGGCACGAAACTCGCATCGGCGAGGGTGGAGACCCGAACGGCCCGCGGCTACGATCTGCGGCGATGGAGTGCCGCGAGCAGCCGGGTCTCCGCCGTCGCCGACGTCCGGGGCGCTTGGGAAGGAAGCGGTCCCGACCGGGATCGGAAGATCCCGGGGATCAGTGACCCCAGTCTTGAACGACGGTCAGGTAGCGGGAGTTAACCCAACCCGTGGTGTTGTGCTGCCCGACGAGGCACCAATCGGCACCGGTCTGGGCCTCGATGCAGCGTTCCACCCAGACATGGCTGCCGGGATTGAAAGCATCGATCTTCTGCGAATAGGAGGCCGGCCACTTGCGGACGTTGAGCTGGTCCCAATGGGCAACGCCAGTCACCTGGGCCACCTGGTCAACCTGGTAGCCGGCGGCCATGGCGGGCTGCACGGCGAAGGCACCGGCTGCGGCGATCACGAGGCCGCAGAGCGTGGCGACCAGAACTTTTTCCTGTTGCTTGTTCATTTTCGTCCTCGGGACAGTTCGTTTGTTGAGATCACCCTGCCCGATCCGGCTTGAACTGATCGTGAGAACGTCGTTCAGAAGCCGTTCATCTTGCGGGCAGGGTTGCGGTGCGGTGAGTTCAGCGCAGGTCGCGCTGGTGGACGTAGAGGGCGATGCTGCCATCGCCGCCGACGCGCAGCGAGACGACGTCCTGGTGGTCGTAGCCTTCAGCGGTCAGTGCCGACATCAACGTGGCATTGTGGGCGATCGGCAGGCGCAGCGTGCCGACATTGCCGGACGTGAACAGCCAGCCATAGTCGTCGCGACCGAGGCCATCTTCGCAAACGGGGATCAGGTAGACGTGGTTGTTCTGAATGGACTCGATGTGAGCGCGGGTGACGCGCGGCATGTAGTTCAGCTGGTAGGAGCATTCCTCCTCGCTGGTCGAGATGGAAGGAGCCGGCTTTTTGTTGGGGTTATTGGCGATAAAGAGCGCGTTGCTGGGTACGATGGTGGTGGCGGTAACGAGGCCGACGAGAAGGGTGAGAACAGTGGTCTTGAACATTTGTGTCTCCTGGGTTGGGCTGTTTGACCAGCCATGTCGATGCCTGTGATCGACCTTGAGACCAGTTATGCGGGGGTGCGCTTGAACCCGCGCTGAGACCGTCGTTCATAATTCGTTTACCGATC
The DNA here is from genome assembly GCA_036675975.1 of Devosia sp. Taxonomy (GTDB): domain Bacteria; phylum Pseudomonadota; class Alphaproteobacteria; order Rhizobiales; family Devosiaceae; genus Devosia. The sequence goes on from JAKFDU010000232.1 coordinate 14,807, forward strand.
AGGATGGCACCGGGACCGTTGGCAGCGCCCGCGATCCGTCATAGGCTCACTGGCAGCCACAACGAAAAATCGCATGGAAATAGAGGAGGTTCGCATGGCCAAGGTTCTGGTGACGGGCGGAAGCGGCAAGCTGGGGCGCGCCGTGTTGCGTGACCTGGTGGCGCATGGCTATGACGTGCTCAATATCGATCAGCAGGCCCTGCCGGAGCCCATTTGCCCCAGCGTGCGGATCGATCTGACCAATTTTGGTGAGGTCACCGCTGCGATTCTGGGCGGCGTCGATGAGCGCAAGGGGCCGTTCGATGCCGTCGTGCATCTGGCGGCGATTCCAGCACCCGGGCTCGCGGCCAATGCCCGGACCTTCGCCAATAACGTTCCGACCACCTACAACGTCTTCGAAGCCAGCCGCCTGGCGGGCATCAAGAACATCGTCTTTGCGTCGAGCGAAACGGTCCTTGGCCTGCCGTTCGACACGCCGCCGCCCTATGCACCGGTGGACGAGGAATATTATCCGCGGCCGGAATCGGCCTATGCGCTGGGCAAGTTGCTCGACGAAACCATGGCGGCGCAGTTCTGTCGGTGGGACCCGAGCCTGCGCATCGTCGGCCTGAGATTCTCCAATGTGATGTATCCGGAAGACTATGCGGTCTTCCCCCGCTTCGACGCCGATCCGCGCAGCCGCAAGTGGAACCTCTGGGGCTATATCGATGCCCGCGACGGTGCGCAGGCTGTGCGCCGCTCGATCCAGGCGGATTTCACCGGCTTTGAGGCCTTCATCATCGCCAATGCCGATACGGTCATGAGCCGCTCCAATATGTCGCTGCTGGCGGAGGTGTTCCCAGATGTGCCGACCAAGGGCAATCTCACGGCCAATGGCACGCTGCTCTCGATCGAAAAGGCCAAGCGGATGCTGGGCTACTCGCCTCAATATAGCTGGCGCAACGAACTTGCCCTGAAGAGCTAGCGCCTAGCGGCGTCAAAATTGCATATGAATTGTGCATCGCGAGCACTTGTGCTTTTTCTGGGCACCGGCATAAGTGCCGCCGATGCCCAACCCCGAGCTTTCAGTTCTGATCATTGACGAGAACCGCATCCGCGCGTCCATCATTGAGGATGGCCTGCGGGAGGCCGGGCATTCGCGGGTCGCAGTTATCCACGACGTCAACGAAGTCGCGCGGACAATCGAAGCGACAAAGCCCGACGTCATCGTCATCGATCTTGAAAATCCCAAGCGCGATACGCTTGAGCACTTCTTCTCGCTGTCCCGCGCCATCCAGCGGCCCATTGCCATGTTCGTGGACCGCTCGGACGGAGCGATGATCGAGAAGGCCGTCGAAGCGGGCGTGTCCGCCTATGTCGTGGACGGGCTCAAGAAGGAACGCGTCAAGCCGATTCTCGACATGGCCATTTCGCGCTTCAATGCCTTCTCGCGGCTGACGCGGGAACTCGAACAGGCGCGCAGCGAACTCGAGGACCGCAAGATCATCGAGCAGGCCAAGGGCATCCTCATGCGCACCCGCAACCTCAGCGAGGCCGATGCCTACGCGCTGCTTCGCTCCGCCGCCATGAACCAGAACCGGAGAATGGTCGACATCGCCCAGAGCCTTGTCACCGCAGCCGATCTTCTCGGCCCATAGGAAATCGCCATGCCCCTCACCCACCTGACCGCCGGATTCCTGCCCCTGCTCGACAGTGTGCTGCTGGTGCTGGCGCAGGAGAAGGGTTTCGCGGCGGCCGAGGGGCTGGATCTGCATCTGGTGCGCGAGACGAGCTGGGCCAATATCCGGGATCGCGCCGCCATCGGCCATTTCGACGTCGCCCAGATGCTGGCGCCGATGCCATTGGCAGCCAGCCTCGGACTGACGCCGATCGCCACACCGATGATCACCCCGGTGGTGCTCGGCCTCGGCAACAACGCCATCACCGTCAGCGCCGACCTCTGGAAGGCCATGGCCGACCAGGGTGCACAAGGCGACCTTGCAGCCAGCCCTGCCGGCGCTGCCCTGGCCAGAGTCGTTGCCACCTCGACACGCAAGCTGCGCTTTGGCGTGGTGCACCAGACCTCGTCCCACAATTACGAGTTGCGCTACTGGCTTGCTGCCAGCGGCATCATGCCGGACCGTGACGTCGAGATCGTCGTGCTGCCTCCGCCGCTGCTTCCCGATGCACTTGGTGCCGGGGGCATCGATGGCTATTGCGTCGGCGAGCCATGGAACAGCATCGGCGTCGCCACCAAGGGCGCCCATATTGCCACCGTCAAGGCGTCGATCTGGCAGTCGAGCCCCGACAAGGTCATCGGCATGCGCACCGCTTGGGCCGACGAACACCCCGATCAGGTGTCCGCTCTTGTCCGGGCCATTTATGCCGCCGGCGTATGGTGCGCCAACCCGGCCAACCAGGGCGAAGCCGCGCGCATCATGTCGGGCGCGCCCTATCTCGACACCAGCAGCGAGATCGTTGCCCGCGCCCTGACGGGAATGCTCGACATCGGTGCGGGCGTGATCCGCCACGTGCCCGACCACTTCATTCCACATGCCTATGCGGCCAACTTCCCGTGGAAGAGCCACGCGCTTTGGTACTATTCGCAGATGGTGCGCTGGGGTGAGGTTGTTGCCAGCGCCGAAAATGCCGCGCTGGCCGCTGCCTGTTTTCGTCCCGATCTCTATCGAACCGCGCTCGCACCCCTCATGGCAGCGGTGCCGGCCGCCGACTACAAGACCGACGGCGCGCGGGCGGCGGCGGGCGAGATCGAGGCCTTGCATGGCCCGCTGGCGGCAGGACCCGATCTGTTCTTTGACGGCAAAATCTTCGATCCGTCGGCCGTGGACGCCTATATTGCCGCCCAACGCACCGGCAGTTAGGCCCACGCTGCAATGTTAAGCAGCACAACAAAATGCGTCAATATTAGGCAGTTTGGCGAGCTTTTGGGCCATCACTCGCAGGCTCGATATTGATCCGGCCCACAGTGCGGCCTCATCAAATCGCTGATCCAACTCAATAATCTCCCTGGCCGCCGAGTTGGCATGCTTCGTGCAATGTCTTAGGCGAACGAGCTCCTCCCAAGACGCTCTTCAGTCGACGTTCCAAAGATGGGGCGTCTCCAGGCAAAGCTGCCAACAGGTTCCCGCAAGCGGTCATCGAGACCGGATGCGTCGGCCCGTTGGCGGCTTTTTTGTTTTTTCTATCGGTGCAGATGGAGAACTACATGACGCAGACCAAGACTAGCAGGCAGTCCTCGCCAACCCACCGGAGGTTGGCTCCGGCGCTCATCGCCGGCCTTTTGACCGCCTGCGTGATGGCGCCGATCGGTGCTCAGGCGGAAATGCTTGACGTCGAAAAGGATGAACTGAAGTTCGGCTTCATCAAGCTGACGGATATGGCGCCCTTGGCCATCGCCTACGAGCTGGGATATTTCGAGGACGAGGGCCTCTTTGTGACGCTCGAGCCGCAGGCCAACTGGAAAGTCCTCCTCGATGGCGTGATCACCGGTCAACTGGATGGCGCGCATATGCTGGCGGGACAACCGCTGGCCGCCACGATCGGCTACGGCACGGCGGCGCATATCGTCACGCCATTTTCGATGGACCTCAACGGCAACGCCATCACCGTGTCCAATGCGGTCTGGGAGTTGATGAAGCCCAACCTGACGATGGGTGCCGATGGCCTGCCGCAGCACCCGATCAGCGCTGAAGCGCTGAAGCCGGTAATCGAGTCCTTCGCGGCCGAAGGCCGCCCGTTCAACCTGGGCATGGTGTTCCCGGTCTCCACCCACAACTACGAGCTGCGCTACTGGCTCGCTGCCGGTGGCGTGCATCCGGGCTTCTACTCGCCTGAGGATGTGTCCGGTCAGATCGGTGCTGAAGCCTATCTGTCGGTGACGCCGCCCCCGCAAATGCCAGCGACGCTGGAAGCGGGCACCATCGACGGCTACTCGGTTGGCGAGCCCTGGAACCAGGCCGCCGTCTTCAAGAAGATCGGCGTTCCTGTCATCACCGACTACGAAATCTGGAAGAACAACCCCGAAAAGGTATTCGGGATGACTGCCGAGTTCGTCGAGCAGAACCCCAACACGGCCATCGCCGTGACCAAGGCTCTGATCCGCGCCGCCAAGTGGCTGGACGAGAACGACAATGCCAATCGCGGCGAGGCCGTCGAGATCCTGGCCCGCTCCGAATATGTGGGCGCCGATGCCGCCGTCATCGCCAATTCGATGACCGGCACGTTCGAATACGAGCCGGGCGACAAGCGTGACGTGCCCGATTTCAACGTCTTCTATCGGCACTTCGCCACCTATCCCTACTATTCGGACGCGGTCTGGTACCTCACCCAGATGCGCCGCTGGGGCCAGATCGCCGAAGACAAGCCGGATGACTGGTATGCGGAAATCGCCAAGTCGGTCTATCGCCCGGATATCTACCTGGAAGCGGCGCGCCTGCTCGTCGAAGAAGGCATGATCGAAGAAGCTGACGTGCCGTGGGACAGCGACGGCTATCGCGCTGCCACTGCCGATTTCATTGATGGCGTCTCCTATGACGGCCGCACGCCCAACGCCTATATCGACGGCTTCGCTATCGGCCTGAAGGCCGGCGAAACCCCCTAACACGCACAGAGCAAGGCCGGGCCCAAGTGGTCCGGCCGCCGCATCGCGACGAAAACAGGATGAAGACCATGAGTATAGCCAGCGACGTTTCCGACAAGGGCCGTTCCGACCGGCGGCGCCAGAAGCTGTTTGCCGGCATCAATCGTGCTGCGGCCTGGTTGAGTGCCCTTGGGCTGGGTTGGCTGACGCCATTGCTGAAGATCGCGGCGGGCGACGATCCGCGCGAACAGTTGGGCGAGCTGCGCGACAGCCTCGTGTTTCCCCTCATGGGCATCGTCCTGTTCCTGTCGGCCTGGGCCGTGCTGGCGCCGCAGGTGCAAACCTCGCTGGGTGCCATTCCGGGTCCCGCACAGGTCTGGGAACAGGCTGGAGCGCTCTGGCAGGACCACGTTGCCGAGCGCGAGAAGGAAGCCTCCTTCTATGCCCGTCAGGACGAGCGCAATGCCGAGTTGATTGCCGATGGCCGCCAGGATGACGTCAAGTTCCGCAGCTTCACCGGCAAGTCGACCTTTCTCGACCAGATCCTGACCTCGCTCAAGACTGTTGGTCTTGGCTTCCTGATTGCCACGGTGGTTGCCGTCCCCCTCGGGATCGCCTCGGGCCTTAGCCGCCCGTTCAACGGCGCGCTCAACCCATTGGTGCAGCTGTTCAAGCCGGTATCGCCGCTGGCCTGGCTGCCCATCGTCACCATGATCGTTTCGGCGGTCTATGTTGATGTCAACGAGGCCTTCCCCAAGGCGCTGGTCATTTCGGCGGTTACGGTCACGCTCTGCTCGCTGTGGCCGACGCTGATCAACACGGCGCTTGGCGTCGCCTCGATCGACAAGGACCTGGTCAATGTCGGCAAGGTGCTACAGCTGTCGACCGCCACGACCATCACCAAGCTGGTGCTGCCCTCGGCACTGCCGCTGATCTTCACCGGGTTGCGCCTGTCGCTTGGTGTGGGCTGGATGGTGCTGATCGCCGCCGAAATGCTGGCGCAGAATCCGGGCCTGGGGAAATTCGTCTGGGACGAGTTCCAGAATGGTTCGTCCAACTCGCTGTCGCGCATCATGGTCGCCGTCCTGACCATCGGCATCATCGGCTTCATGCTCGACCGGGTGATGTTCACGCTGCAGACCGCGTTCACCTTCTCCTCTAATCGCTAGGAGAGCCCTGTGACAAAGACCATTCTCCAGCTCTCGGATGTTTCCAAGCACTATGGCGAAGGCGCCAAGCGCGCCGACGTGCTGTCTGGCCTCAACCTCAGCGTCGAGGAGGGCGAGTTCGTCGCCATCCTCGGCTTTTCGGGCGCCGGCAAGACCACGCTGATTTCCATGCTGGCCGGGCTTATCGAGCCCGACCAGGGCGGGATCATCTTCCGGGGTCGCGAAATCGACGGCCCTGGCCCCGAACGCGGTGTCGTGTTCCAGTCCTATTCGCTGATGCCTTGGCTATCGGTGGGCGGCAATGTGGACCTGGCAATCAACGCCGTACACAAGTCGATGAGCCGCGCCGACCGCATGGCGCTGCGCCAGCGCTATATCGAAATGGTCGGGCTGGCCCATGCCGTCGATCGGCGCCCTTCGGAATTGTCCGGGGGCATGCGCCAGCGCGTCGCGGTTGCCCGCGCCCTGGCCATGCAACCCGAAGTGCTGCTGATGGACGAGCCCCTTTCGGCGCTCGACGCATTGACGCGTTCCAAGCTGCAGGACGAATTCGCCCTGATCTCGGAAGCGGAAAAGAAAACCATCATCCTGATCACCAACGATGTGGACGAGGCCATCCTGCTCGCCGACCGGGTCATTCCGCTGACCCCCGGCCCGGGCGCCACCCTGGGACCGAATTTCACGGTCGGCATCGAACGGCCCCGCGATCGCGCAGCACTCAATGGCGATGACCGTTTCATCACCCTGCGTCGGGAAATTACCGAATATCTGATGGATGTGGGCGCCGGGCGCAGTGTTTCGGGCGAGCGCGAAGTCTCCCTGCCGAATGTCGTCCCGATCGACCGGGGCAAATCGGCGAAAATGCCGGAGGCCTATGCCAAGGCGGCGGCGTCGCCAACCAAGGCCGGCTATGTCGAATTCTCGCAGGTGTCGAAGGTTTATCCGACGCCCAAGGGGCCGCTTACGGTGGTTGACCGCTTCGATTTCAAGATGAAGAAGGGCGAGTTTGTCACCCTGATCGGCCACTCGGGCTGCGGCAAGTCCACCGTGCTGTCGATGGTTGCAGGCCTCAACCCGATCTCGGCTGGCGGGATCGTGCTCGACAACCGGGAAGTGGTTGGCGCCGGTCCGGACCGGGCCGTGGTGTTTCAGGCACCCTCGCTGATGCCCTGGCTGACGGCGCGCGAGAATGTCGCCCTCGGCGTCGATCGCGTCTATCCCAAGGCCAGCCCAGCCGAACGGCGCGATGTGGTCGAGTATTACCTGGCGCGTGTGGGGCTTGGCGATGCCATGCATCGTCCGGCCGCGGAGCTTTCCAATGGCATGAAGCAGCGTGTTGGCATTGCCCGCGCTTTTGCCCTGTCGCCCAAGCTGCTGCTGCTCGATGAGCCCTTCGGCATGCTCGACAGCATCACGCGCTGGGAGTTGCAGGATGTGCTGATGGACGTCTGGGCCAAGACCCAGGTTACCGCCATCTGCGTCACCCACGACGTGGACGAGGCGATCCTGCTGGCCGACCGCGTCGTCATGATGTCGAACGGACCCAATGCCCGTATCGGCAACGTCATGGAGGTGGACCTGCCACGGCCCCGCTCGCGCAAGGCCCTGCTCGCCCACAAGGATTACTACGCCTATCGCGAGGAGCTGCTTGGCTTCCTCGAGGCGTATGAAGGCGGCGCCAATCCGGATCAGGAAACGCTCGACCGCATCCGTCTCAAGCGCGCCGAGCGCACCGGCGCACAGATCGCGGCTGCCGAATGAACCAGCCGATGGCCAGCGTCACCACTCGAACCACCTGCCCCTATTGCGGCGTTGGCTGCGGCGTGCTGGCCACGCCTCAGGCCGATGGCTCGGTCGCCATAGCTGGCGATCCGGACCACCCTGCCAATTTCGGGCGCCTCTGCTCGAAGGGCTCGGCGCTGGGCGAGACGCTGTCGCTGGATGGCCGCCTGCTCTATCCGGAAATCGGCGGCGTCCGCGCCACCTGGGATGAGGCGCTCGGTCGCGTCGCCACGGCCTTCACCCGGGCTATCGACGAATTCGGCCCTGACGCCGTGGCCATCTATGGCTCCGGCCAGTTGCTCACCGAGGACTATTACGTCGCCAACAAGCTGATGAAGGGTTTCATCGGCGCGGGCAATATGGACACCAATTCGCGGCTCTGCATGGCCTCGTCCGTGGCCGGCCACAAGCGCGCCTTTGGCTCGGACACGGTCCCCGGCAATTACGAAGATCTCGAACTCGCCGACCTTATCGTGCTGGTCGGCAGCAATCTGGGCTGGTGCCACCCGGTGCTGTACCAGCGCATCGTCAAGGCCAAGGCCGAGCGGCCTGAGATGCGGGTTGTGCTCATCGATCCACGCCGGACCGTCACCGCTGACATTGCCGACCTGCATCTCGCGGTGCAGTCCGATGGCGACAGCGCGCTGTTCGTCGGTCTGCTCGGGCACTTGGCCCGCAATGGCATTACCGCCTCCGATTTCATCGCCGACCATACCAGCGGCTACAGCGCCGCCTTGATGGTGGCCGAGGATTGGCCAGTGGAGCGCGTCGCCGAAGCGGCGGGCGTTCCGGCCAAGGCCGTCGAGATATTCTACGACTGGTTCGCGCGAACCGAGAAGGTGGTGACGGTCTATTCGCAGGGCGTCAACCAGTCCTCATCGGGTACCGACAAGGTCAACGCGATCATCAACTGCCACCTCGCCACCGGCCGCATCGGCCGGCTCGGCATGGGGCCGTTCTCGGTCACCGGCCAGCCCAACGCCATGGGCGGGCGCGAAGTCGGTGGCCTCGCCAACATGCTCGCCGCCCACATGGACTTCACGCCCGAGACCATCGATCGGGTCGGCCGTTTCTGGGGCAGCAGCACGGTTGCGCGCGGGCCCGGTCTCAAGGCCGTCGACATGTTCGCTGCGATGGCGCGCGGTGAAATCAAGGCCGTCTGGATCATGGCCACCAACCCGGTGGATTCCATGCCCGAGGCCGATGCGGTGCGCGCTGCCCTCACCGCCTGCCCGTTCGTCGTGGTCTCGGACATGTCCGCCCGCACCGATACCGGGATCACCGCCCATGTGCGCCTGCCTGCCGCTGGCTGGGGCGAGAAGGACGGTACGGTCACCAATTCGGAGCGGCGGATTTCCCGCCAGCGGCCGTTCCTGGCGCTGCCGGGCGAAGCGCGTCCTGACTGGTGGATCATCAAGGAAGTGGCGAAGCGCATGGGGTTTGGCGCAGCCTTCAACTATGATGGCCCGGGACAGATCTTTGCCGAACATGTCGCACTCTCGGCCTTCGAAAACGAGGGCAGCCGTGCCCTCGATCTCGGCGGGCTTGACGGGGCCGATTATGCCACGCTGCCCCCCACCCAATGGCCAATCCGCCGCAAGCCGACCGCCCGCATGTTTGGCGACGGCCATTTCTCGACGCCCGATGGCAAGGCCCGCTTCGTTCCGGTTCTGCCGCCACCGCCCTTCGCACCGCCGCCCGGCAGCTTCATTCTCAATACCGGCCGCGTGCGCGACCATTGGCACACCATGACGCGCACGGGCAAAACCGCGCGCCTGTCTGCGCACTATGCCGAGCCGTTCGTTGAGCTTCACCCTGCCGATGCCGAGCGTCTCAATATCCGCCGCGCAACGCTGGTCCGCCTCAGCAACCGCCACGGCAGCGCGGTGGTCCGCGCGCTGGTGACCGACCGGCAGCGGCGGGGACATCTGTTCGTTCCCATGCACTGGACCGATCAGTTCGCGTCCAATGGCCGTATCGACGCGCTGGTGACTGCCAAGGTCGATCCGGTCTCGTCCCAGCCTGCCCTGAAGATGGCCGAGGTTCATGCCGAACCGGTGGATACGCGGCTCTATGGCTTCTTCGTCTCGGCCGGCCGCCCGGTGCTCGATGCCGACTATTGGGCAATTGCCGAGGCGAAAGGCGGAATACGCGGCGAACTCGCCTGGTTCAGTGAACCGGGCGATCTTGCCAACTGGCTGCGCGCAGCCTTTGCCGTGCCCGACACGGCCACCATCGAAACCGTGCGCGATGCCCGCTCGGGCCGCAGCAGCTTCGCCGTGATCGAGGATGGCCGCCTGCTCGTCGCGCTCTACACCGCGCCCGATCCGGTGCTGGTGTCGCGCCAGTGGGCCGCCGACCTGCTCGGGGCCGACGACCTTAGTGCCGTTGCCGTTCTCGCGGGTCGCCCGGGCGCCGACATGCCCGATAGCGGCGCCATCGTCTGCTCATGTTTTTCCGTCGGCATCAACACCATCACCGCTGCCATCACCCAACAGGGCTGCAGCACGGTCGAGGCCGTGGGCGCCTGCACCAAGGCGGGGACCAATTGCGGTTCCTGCCGCGCCGAAATCAGAGGTATTATCAATGCACGTGGTCTCCAGGCAGCCGAATAAGTCCCGCCCCGACCGGGTCGCGCCACTGGCAGTGCTGCCGGTATTCTTCGATCTGATCGGAAAACGCGTTATCGCCATCGGTGGGTCCGAGGCGGCGACCTGGAAGATCGAACTACTGGCCGCTGCTGGGGCGCATGTACAGGTTCTAGCACCCATCAGCGATTGGTGTGACGATCTGATTGGCCTCGCCGAAAGCGGTGCCGCCGCCGGTACGATCAGCCTGGTCGATTGCCATTGGTCGCCGTCTGATCTCTCCGGCGCGGCGCTGGCCGTCGCAGATATCGAGGACGATGCGACGGCACTCGCCTTTGTCGAGGCGGCACGCGATGCATCGGTGCCCTACAACGTCATCGACCGGCCGGAATTCTGCCAGTTCCAGTTCGGCACCATCGTCAATCGTTCGCCCGTCGTCGTCGGCATCTCCACCGCCGGCGCGGCGCCCATTCTGGGTCAAGCGGTGCGCCGTCGCATCGAAACGCTGCTTCCTGCAACGCTCAGTGCCTGGGCACATCTGGCCCAGCAGGTTCGTGCCAGTGTGATGGACCGGCTCGAAGCCGGGCCGCAACGCCGCGCCTTCTGGGAGCGGCTGGTGGACCGTGCCTTTGGCGATGCAGCACCGACAGCGATGGACGGGGATATCGAGGCCATCTCCGCCGCGCCGCCTGTCGGACGGGTGACGCTGGTCGGTGCCGGGCCGGGCGACGCCGACCTGCTCACCATCAAGGCCGTGCGGGCGCTGCAATCGGCAGACGTGATCCTGTTCGACGACCTCGTGTCATCGGACGTGCTCGAGCTTGCCCGACGGGAGGCCAAGCGCATGTTGGTCGGCAAGCGCGCCGCGCGGGAAAGCTGCCGCCAGGAAGACATCAACGAGATGATGCTGACACTGGCCCGCCAGGGCAAGCATGTGGTCCGCCTCAAATCCGGCGACCCGATGATCTTCGGCCGGGCCGGTGAGGAGATCGAGATGCTCGAAAGCCATGGCATATCCGTCAGCGTCGTGCCGGGCGTCACCGCCGCGCTGGCGCTCGCCAGCCGCTTGGGCATATCGCTGACCCATCGCGACCACGCCCAATCGGTGCGGTTCGTTACCGGCCATTCGCGCAAGGGCGTGCTGCCCGACACCCTCAACTGGGTGGGCCTCGCCGATCCGGCGACCACCAGCGTCTACTATATGTCCCGCCGCACCCTGCCCGAGATCGTCAGCCAGCTTCGCGCCCAGGGCATGGGCCTCGACACCCCGGCCATCATCGCCGGCAATGTCGGCCGTACGGATGAGCAGGTCTGGCGCGGCACGATTGGTGAGGCGGTGGCGGCCGTGCAGGCCTTTCCGCTGTCGGCCCCCACGATCTTTGCAGTGGGCGATGCGTTGAGGCAGAGAGTCGCGGTTCCTCTGGCCGCCACGGCATAACCCCTCATCCGCCCTTCGGGCACCTTCTCCCGCAAGGGGAGAAGGGATGGAGCCGCGGGTTCTCAGTCGGGACCGTTCTCCCCCTGCGGGAGAAGGTGGCGCGCAGCGCCAAATGAGGGGCATGGCGAGCCGCCTCAGGCCACCCTGATATGCCCGATCCCTTTCACCGCAATCTCGTCGAGGCTCTCCTCATACCCAGCATCCGCATAGCGCATCACGCCCAGCGCCGTGTCATTGGTCAGCGCGTGTTCCAGCCGCTCGTCGCCGGCAGGCGTACCATCGGCCACCACAGTCACGCCCGCGGAGGTCATGTAGCCGGCATAACCGCCGCCGCCGGAATGGACGACCACCAGGTCGGCCATCGATGAACAGAGCAGCATGGCATCGAGCAGCGGCCAATCGGCAATGGCGTCCGACCCGTCTTTCATCCGCTCGGTCATGATGTTGGGATGAGCCATCGCCCCAGCATCGAGGTGATCGCGGCTGAACGCCACCGGGCCCGCCAGCGTCCCGTCGGCGACCATGGCATTGACCGCCCGCGCCAGCGCGGTACGCTCGCCGTGGCCCAGCCAGGCAATGCGCGCCGGCAGGCCCTCGAAGGGCACATGCTTCCGCGCCAGCGCGATCCAGTTGGTGACAATCCTGTTGTCCGGGAACATTGCGAGCAGCTGGTCGTCGATCCTTCTGATGTCCTCGGGGTCACCTGACAGCGCCATCCAACGGAACGGCCCGATGGCCCGGGCGAAGAGCGGGCGCAGATAGGCTTCGGTGAAAATCTTGATATCGAAGGCATTTTCCACGCCGCCCGCCTTGGCATGGGTGCGGATCAGGTTTCCGTTGTCGAACACCTCGCTGCCCGCCTGCTGGAAGGCCAGCATGGCCCGCACGTGGTCGACGATCGAGGCGCGGCTGGCGGCCATCAACTGCCCCAGCCCTTCCACCCGCAGGCGTTTCACCTCGTCCAGCGACATGCCCTTGGGCACATAGCCGTAAACCAGGTCATGCGCCGAGGTTTGGTCGGTGACGATATCGGGTACAATGCCGCGTCGGGCGATCTCGGGGTAGATTTCGGCGGCGTTGCCCACCAGCCCGATCGATGTCGCCCGCTTCTCGCCCACGGCGTTCTGGATCATCGCCAGGGCCGCATCGAGGTCAGGAGCAATCTCCTCGAGATAGCCAATCGCCTGGCGTTTCCGTGCTCGCTCGGCGTCAACATCAACGCACAGGATCGCCGCCCCCGCCATGCGTCCGGCCAGCGGCTGCGCACCACCCATACCGCCCAGGCCGGCGGTGAGAATAAACCGACCCGCCAGTGATCCGCCAAAGCGGTTCTCGGCGATGCGCATGAATATCTCGTAGGTGCCCTGGATGACGCCCTGGCTGCCGATATATTGCCAGGCGCCCGCGGTCAGGCCGCCCCAGCAGATCAGGCCCTTTTTCTCCAGCTCGTAGAACACTTCGGCCTTGGCCCACTGGCCCACAATGTTACAATTGGCCATGATTACCAGCGGCGCCTTGGCGTGGGTCTTGAGCAGGCCGATCGGCTTGCCGGACTGGATGATCAGCGTCTGGTTCTCGTCCATATCAAGCAGCGTTTCGACGATGGCCTTGTGGCTGGCCCAATTGCGGGCGGCTTTGCCCAGCGCGGCATAGACGATCAATTCGTCCGGGTTCTCGCCGACAGCAAGCACGTTCTCAAGCAGCCGGAGCAGCGCCTCCTGGCGCCAACCCTTGGCGCGCAGTTCCGGGCCGCCCGGAATGGGGAAGTTGGGGTGGCGCGGATTGGGTGTTGGCATGGGCTAGGTCCTCGTGCCGTCGAGCGCATACTTCGCCAGTTCGATCCCCATGCGGTCTTCCACGAACGGATAGACCGCCGGATCGAGCACCGACGAGCTCAGCGGGATGATGGTCTTGGGTACATGCAACACGAAAACGTACATGCCGCGTCCGAGCTGACCGACCGACAGCGCCTGGCCGGCCGCATCAAGCGTGGTGATGACATCGGGGAAGGTCGCGACGCGCGCCCCGCCGGCATCTTCGACCGCCATGTATTCGTTCATGACATGGAGCATGCTGGCCTTGTCGCCTTCACCTACAGTAATGCGGCCGATGTCGAAGGCTTCCTTGGTATAGGTTACGTCGATGGCGGTGATGTAACCCTTGGTGAGGATGGTGCCGCCGGTGGTCTTGACGATGGCGTCAATCATCGAGCCCGGCCCCTTGCCCTCGGCCGCGATCATCGCCTCGCCCAGCTTCAGCGCCAGCGAAATGCCCCCAAGCGCAGCGTGTTTCTGCACATAGCTGGCTCGCAGGGGATTGCGGCAGGAGGCGATGAAGCCGCCCGACATATCGGCCGCAGTGCGCAGGATCGGCGAGACCTTGGCCGTCGCGCCGCGCGTCACCAGTTCGATATAGCGGTTGTCCGCTCTGTTACCGCCGACCGCCGTCTGGATCATCTGCTCCGGCGAACCGGCCATGCCGATCGAGCCCATATCGCCCGTAGGATGGGCCCTGATATCGCCCACCGCGTCGACCACCTTCAGACCGAGGGCCGCAGCGGGCAGCCAGCCATTGAGCGTCGAGGACTTGCCATTCTGCCCCACCATCAGCCCGCTGAGCTTTTCGCCCAGCGCATCCTGCAGCAGTTGCACGGCCTTGATATAGTCGACGCCGCGCATCTCCCACGGCGTGGTCGAGGCGGGGGCGCCGATGGCGGCGGCCGTTGCCACCCAGTCGTCGGCATCGAGTTCTTCGATGCTGACCAGCTCGGGCTGGCCGATGCGGACGGCCGCTGTGCCCAGCATGCGCCCATGGTCGGCCCAGCCGCCGCCGCCCGCAGCATAGACTGAACCCCCGCGCACGGCCGCCTCCACGTCCTTCTCGGTAAGGATGCGCCCCATTACGTGTTCCCTTGCAGTTTGGTGTCGAGCGCCATCACCGCGTCCAACAGAACCGAGGCGCCCAGCGCGATATCTTCCGAGGTAGCGAATTCCTCGGGTGAATGGCTACGGCCGTCGGCGCAGGGCACGAAGATCATCGCCGCCCTGGTGATCCGCGCCATCCACGCCGTGTCATGCCCGGCGCCCGAAACCATGCGCCGGTGGCGCGCGCCTGATGCTTCGCAGGCGGCGTCGAGCACATCCAGCAGATCGGCATTGCAAGGCGTTGGCTGATTGTCGGAGATGATGCGCGGCACCGAAACCATCAGACCGGTCTTTTCGGCAATCGCGGCGACGCCCCGGTCGAGTTCGTCGACAAAGCGATCCATGTCGTCGCGCCGTTCAGCGCGGGCATCGATGAGCATCCGCACCCGGGCCGGCACCACATTGGCGGCATTTGGGGACATTTCGAATTCACCGACCGTCGCCGCGAAGTGTGTCTCGCCGCTGGCCAGTGCGCGGCCCAGTTCCTCGACACCAAGCGTGATCCAGGCTGCGGTGGTCAGCGCGTCCTTGCGCGAGCCCATCGGGGTGGTTCCGGCATGGTCCGCCCTGCCCTCGACGATGACCTCGATCCGCGTGATGCCAGCGATGGTCGTCACCACGCCAAGGTCGAATTTCTCGTTCTGCAGCACCGGTCCCTGCTCGATATGCAGTTCGAGAAAGGCCTTGATGTCGTCGCGGCGCGCCGAAAGCCTGGGGTCGCCGCCGACCTGGACGATACCCTGCTCCAGTGTCAGTCCATCGCTTGTCCGCGCCAGCCATTCGGCGGGCCGCGTGCCGCTCATGCCGCGGCTGCCGATGCAGGAGACGCCAAAGATCGAGACTTCCTCGGCAAGAAAGTCAACGATTTCAAGGCTGTGGTCGAGCACCACGCCGCGGTCGCGCAGCGCGCGGGCGACTTCCAGCGCGGCGACTATCCCGGCAATCCCGTCGAACCGGCCGCCATCAGGAACGGTGTCCGAATGGCTTCCGAGCATGATGGCGCCGAGTTCGGGGCGCTTGCCCGGGACGGTGCCGATCAGGTTGCCGGCCGCATCGATACGGGTAACGGCTCCCGCATTTCGCATCGCCTTTTCAAGCCATTGGCGGCCTTGCAGGAACATCGGGGTGAAGGCGCGGCGGGTCCAGGGGCGGCCGGGCTCGGTGATGGCGGCCAGCGCGTCGATGTCGGCGGCGATGCGGTCGGAGCGGATGGAACTGTTTGGAATCAAGCGCTTAACTCCGGTCGAACGAAGCGTCCGGTTCCCGGTTCAGCAACGTTGGTGCCGTCGAACACCTGCTGGCCGCGGAGGTAGGTCAGGCCGACCGTCCAGGGTAGTTCGATACCGTTATAGGGCGACCAGCCGACGACATTGTGGCCGCTGGCGGCGGCGTCGTAGCGGGCAGGACGCGGGAAAAGCACTGTGATATCAGCGTCTTTGCCCGGTGTTAGAGCGCCTTTGCAGTGGTCGAGGCGGAAGTGCCTGGCGGGGTTTTCCGCCATCAGCTTCGCCGCCCAGGTCAGGGGAATGTCGCGCTTGAGAGCACCCATGATGAAGAGCGGCACCATGACTTCGAGGCCAGGCACGCCTGAAGCATTGGCAAGCATGCTGGGAGAATTCTTGCGGTTTTCCGACCAGCTGACGTGATCTGTGCTGACCATCGTGACATTGCCGGCCCGCACGTGTTCCCAGAGCTTCTCCACCTCGGCCCGCGACCGGATCGGCGGGTTGATCTTCGCCTTGCCGCCAAGGCGGGCGACGTCGTTTTCTTCGTCGAGGGTCAGATAGTGGATGCAGGCTTCGATCGTCGCGGCATAGCCCTGGTCGCGGTAGAGGCGGGCGATCTCGTAGCCGCGACCGAGGGAGCAGTGGACGACATGGGCCGGGCAACCGGTCTGCGCGCCGGTCTCGTAGATCTGAAGCGAGGCGAGGAGTTCGGTCAGCGGTGGGCGGCTCAGCGCGTGGGCGCGGTAGTCGGTGATGCCAGCCGCCTGGACTTTGGCCATGGCTGATCGGACCATTTCGTCGTCTTCGTTGTGGACGCCGGCGGTCAGACCTGTCGGTGCGATGGCGGCAAAGCATTCCTCGAGCAAAGCGGGCGGGATGCGCGGAAAGCGGATCGGATCGGTGCCGAAGGTGGAAAACTTGAAGGCGGCGACCCCGGCCTCGACCTGCTCGAGAATGCGGCTGGCGCCCTCCTCCGGATTGATGGTGCCATAGAGCGCGAAGTCGACCCGCGCCTGCGGTTCGGCATGCGCCACCTTGATGCGCACGGCTTCGGCCGAACAGACCAAATTGCCCTCGTCATAGGGCATATCGACGATAGTGGTGACACCGCCGGCTGCGGCCGAGCGGGTCGACCAGATGAAATCTTCCTGGTCCTTCTGACTCAGCGAATGGGTCTGGGCATCGATGGCGCCAGGGAGGATCAGGGCGTTGCCGAGGATGTGGCGCTCTCGGGCGGAAGGGGCAGTGCCAGTGCCAACATGATCGACCTTGCCGTCGCGGACGGCGACGTAGCCGTTGTCGATAACGGACGAGGGTAGGACGACGGTGCCGGAGAGGACGAGATCGAAATCGGACATCAGGGGTTCTCCAGGCCTGGGATCGTGGCTCCCGCCACCCCCTCCCCTCCCCCATCAAGGGGGAGGTGTCTGCCGGTGGTGGTGGCACCATCCAGTCCAAAGAGTGGAGGGAAACCTCCCCCTTGATGGGGGAGGCAGCAAGGAGTGATAGCACAGGATATGCTCACGCCGTGGCCCTCCCCAATTGTCCCGTCCGCGCCATCAGCCAGCGTTCGAGCGCCGAGAGTGCGTCGTAGATCAGGACCGCCAGTACGCCGACGATGAGCCCGCCCTGCAGCACGAAGGCGGTGTTGCTCGACTGCAGGCCGGCAATGATGACCTCGCCCAGGGTCCGCGCCGCCACGGTCGACCCGATCGTCGCGGTCGCCAGTGAAATGACAACCGAGAGCCGGACCCCGGCCAGGATCACCGGCAATGCCAGCGGCAGTTCCACTTTCACCAGCCGCTGCAGGCCCGTCATGCCGACGCCCTTGGCCGCATCTGTGACCGCCAGCGGCAGGGTGGTGAGGCCGGTGAGCGTGTTCTCGAAGATCGGCAGCAGGCCATAGAGGAACAGCGCCACCAGCGTCGGCGCCGTGCCGAAGCCGAGCATGGGCACGGCCAATGCCAGCACCGCCACCGGTGGGAAGGTCTGCCCGACATTGGCGAGCGACCGCGACAGCGGCAGGAATTCGGCGCCGAATGGGCGGGTGACTGTTATGGCGAGGCCCACCGCGATGATGGTGGAGGCCACGGTCGCCGCCAGCACGATGGCGAGATGATTGAGCGTGATGTCGAGCAGGCTGCCCTGGTTGTAGATGGCGGGCTGGTTGTTCTTGGTGAAGAGGTTGAAGAAGCCGGAGAACAGGTCCGGCTTGGCCAGGAACAGCACCAGCACCGCCAGCGCGATCAGCCGTATGAGGTTGCCCAGCTTCATTGCGGCCTCGCCGCCAGCTTCGAAAGGGCTCCAAGTGTCACCTGCCCCACGATCTGTCCGTCGCGTCGCACCGGGAGGGCGGGGCGGCCCGACCATAGCAGCTCGGCATAGGCGTCGCGCAGCGAGGCGGTGGCCTCGATGGGCTCGCCCGAGACGTCACCGGCTTCGATATGGTCCGCGACCTTGGCCAGCGACAGCAACCGAAACGGCCGCTCGCTGGTGCCGATCAACTCGGCCACGAAGGGCGTCGCGGGATTGGCGATGATCTCGGCGGGCCTGGCGAACTGCAGCAGCTTGCCCTTGTCCATCACCGCGATCTTGTCGCCCAGGTGGATGGCTTCTTCCATGTCATGTGTCACCAGCACGATCGTGGTTCCCATCTTGCGCTGGATGGCGAGCAGGTCCTCCTGCGCCTTGGCGCGGATCACCGGGTCGAGCGCGCCATAGGGTTCGTCCATGAGCAGAATGTTGGGCGAAGCCGCGAGGGCGCGGGCCACGCCGACACGCTGCTGCTGGCCACCACTGAGTTCGTGCGGCAGCCGGTCGCGGAATTCGGCGGGATCGAGCTGGAACAGGTTCAGCAGCTCATCGACCCGGTTGGCGGTCTTGGTCTTGTCCCAGCCCAGGAGCTTGGGCACGGTTGCCACGTTCTGACCCACAGTCCGGTGCGGAAATAGGCCGTGCCCCTGGATCGCGTAGCCGATCCGTCGCCGCAGCTCGTAGGCGGGGATGCCTGATATGTCCTCGCCATCGATGCGGATGTGTCCCGAGGTCGGTTCGACCAACTTGTTGATCATGCGCATCAGTGTGGTCTTGCCGGACCCGGACGTGCCCACGATGACGCAGATGCTGCGCGGATCGATGGTCAGGTTCACCTGATCGACCACAACCGTGCCATCGTAGCTTTTGGTGATATCCTCGATTTCGATCATGGCTGGCGCCCCCCGCGCGATGTCATTTCGACCGCCGCGTCCAGCACCACCGCTGCGGCGAAGGCCAATGCCACGGTCGGCACGGCGCCCAGCAGTACCAGGTCCATCGCCGTCTGGCCGATGCCCTGGAATACGAAGACGCCAAAGCCGCCGCCCCCGATCAGGGCGGCGATGGTCGCCAAGCCGATATTCTGCACCAGCACGATGCGGATGCCGGTAAGGATGACCGGAAAGGCCAGTGGCAGCTCGACCTGTGCCAGCCGCTGGCGGCCGGTCATGCCCATGCCCTTGGCGGCATCGACCGCCGCCGGTGATACGCTTTGCAGGCCGACCACAGTGTTGGAGACGATGGGCAGCAGCGAGTAGGCAAACAGCGCGACCATGGCCGGCGCCGCGCCGATGCCTGCAATGCCGATCTCCGATGCGCCCGGAACGTTGGCCGCGACCCAAGCCAGCGGCGCGATCAAGAGGCCAAACAATGCGATGGAGGGAATGGTCTGGACGATGTTGAGCACGTTCAGCACCGCGGCACGCAGCGGCCGTACTTTGTAGCAGAGGATGCCAAGCGGCACGCCGACGACGGTGGCGATTGCGACCGAACCAAAGGCCAGGCCCAGATGCGCGCGCGCCTCGGCCCAGAAGGCGGGCGCGCGGGTGCTGTATTCCCTCAGCATGGAGAGGTCGTTCCAGCCGCCGCTCCACAGCAGCAGCGCCCCTGCGGCCGCCACCGCGAGCAGGATGCCGATGCGGACGAGTGGTGGGAAGCGCAACCGGGTCAGCGCATCGGTCACCAGCAAGGCGAAGGCAAAGACCAGCAGCCAGAACCCGGCGCCCGGCGACACGCGGGCAAAGGTGTCGCCCTCGGGCGTGAGATAGCTGCCGGACCAGCCGACGAGCACGAACAGGACCGCCAGCACCAGGAAGCCGGCGCTCAGTTTGGCGAGGATCGGAAAGCGCAGCAGGGCGACGACGACGCCGACCAGCAGCACACCGGTCAGGAAGCCGGAGGGGAAACCGGGCAGTGCGTCGAGCAGCGACTTGGGTTCTCCGGGCACAATGCGGTTGGCGCGAAACAGCGCGAAGGGCAGCACCGCACCGGCAGCGGCGATGAGCGCGATCAGCACACCGAGTTTGTCCAGCGCAAACCAGTGAGGGCGGGAAGCAGCAGAGGCAGTATCGGCTAGACTCATGCTGGCTCCGTTTGCCCATCACAGACTATTGCAAAAGCCACGATGCTGAAGTCGACACCCTCCCCTTGTGGGGAGGGATCCAGGGTGGGGGTGGGTTGGCCACGATCTGCTCTCAACACCCCCTCCCAACCTCCCCATCGAGGGGGAGGTGCCGTTCGGTGGAACCGGTGAGATTCAAGAACAGACCCCTCGGTTCAAGCCCGAGGTGACGGCCCGTGGGGGAATGGATGCGGGGCAAGGCTCCGCATCCACAATTCACTCAGCTCAGGAAACCGCCCTTGGTCAGGTAGTCGGTGGCGACAGCGGCGGCGGCTTCCCCGCCTACCTGCACGCGGCCATTGAGGTCCTGCAGCACTTCGAGGGTCAGGCCTTCGAATACCGGCTTGAGCAGTTCTTCGATCTGCGGATATTCGGCGAGCACTTCCTCGCGGATGATCGGCGCGGGCTGGTAGACCGGCTGCACGCCCTTGTCGTCTTCGAGCACCTTGAGGCCTGAAGGCGCGATGCCACCGTCAGTGCCATAGACCATGGCAGCGTTGACGCCGTTGGTCTGCTGCGCAGCCGCGGCAATCGTAGCGGCGGTGTCGCCGCCCGACAGCGTCACGAGCTGGTCGGGCGAGAGGGTGAAGCCATAGACTTCCTGGAACTTGGGCAAGGCGGCCGGCGAGTTCACGAACTCGGCGGAAGCGGCCAGCTTGACCTCGCCACCACCAGCAACCCAGGCACCAAATTCGGTGAAGGTCGACAGACTGTTGGCCTCCGCGACGTCGTTGCGGATAGCGACGGCCCAGGTGTTATTGGCCGGCGACGGCGTCAGCCAGACGATCTTGTTGGCCTCGAAGTCGAGCTTGGCGGCTTCGGCATAGGCCGAGGCAGCGTCGTTCCACAGCGGATCATCGGCCTTGTCGAAGAAGAAGGCGGCGTTGCCGGTATACTCGGGATAGATGTCGATTTCGCCGGCGGTGATCGCCTCGCGCACGATCGGCGTGGCGCCGAGCTGGATGCGGTCTTCGACGGGAATATCGTTGGCTTCAAGTACCTGCTTGATAATGTTGCCGAGAACCCCACCCTCGGTGTCGATCTTGGACGAAACGACGACCTGGGCACTGGCTGATGTCAGCGTGATGGCGAGCGCGGCAACGGCGGTCAGCAGCGTGGAAGTGAGGCGCATTGGTTTCTCCGTTTTCTCCGGGCTCCGAGCCCGGCTGTCCCTAACGTAAGCCTTTGGCGGATTTGGGCGAGACTGTGGATGCTAGGCGACGGGGCCCAGCGCGAAAAACTCGTCCAACTCCATAATCGTTGAGTGAGAAATTAGTTCGTTCATCAGCGCGTCGCCGGCCAGGGCCTGCTCGACGGCTTCGACCTCGGCCGATAGCGGCCGATCCTGCCAGTATGTGTCAGCATGCTCGCGCACCAGCCGGTAGACAATGGCCGGCACATTGCCCGGGGTATCGCCCGAGATATCCATGGCCTGCGCCGCGAGCATGGCCTCAAGCGCCGCCAGGCGCCGCAAAGCCAGCACCTGCCGCTCCAACCGTTCCACCACCAGCGGCAGGAAAGCCGCCTCATCCTCGAGCCCACCGGCCACGACCATGGAATTGGCCGAGATGGGATTGGTCATGGTGAGCACGCGGGCAAACAGTTCACCCGCCAGCTTGATGATCGGCCCGAAGCCGGTGGCGATTGCCCCGGGCATGACCAGATTGACCGGCAGGTCGCGCCGGCCGCCATTGCCCAGCAGGACGCAGCGGTTGAACGAGTTGCGGGCGATATGGGCAAGGCCCAGTTGCGCGGTCTGGAGGAACACCGTGACATCGAGCGGCAGCGAGCCGCCTGAGGTCAGCACCTGTCCGCCGGCGACCACGGGATTGTCGTCGGTACGCCCGGTGGCGGCGAGCAGGATCTTGCCGGCTGCGACCAGCGTTTCGAAGCCCGTGGCAAAGACCTGGCTCATCATGCGGAGCGACAGCGGGTCCTGAATATGGGTGGCGCTGGGCCAGTCCCAGCCCATGGCATTGAAATAGAGCCAGGCACCGATGCCGGCCTCGCGCTCGGTGCCGACATGGGCGACGGCCTTCCACGGATCGCGCGAGGCGCCCAGCGCCCCGGCGGTGGTCAGCCCCGTCGCCAGCATGACGCGCACCGCGCCCGCGGCCTCGCGGATGGCGCTGGCGGCGGCGGCATAGCCCACCGCATTGGTCGAAATGGAGGCAAGGCTATCGCGCGGCGCCAGGCGGAAGGCTTTGAGACCCGCTGCGGCCAGCGCGTCGCCTGCCGGCTGGCGGCGGCCATCGAATACCGCCTCGCCGGCCCCGGTCAGCACGGCGCCGATCTGTCCCATGAGGCCAATATCGGCGCAGCCGATCGAGCCGGTGCGCCGGACCACCGGGACCACATCGGCCGAGAGCAGCGCCAGATAGGCGTCCACCAGATCGGTGGTGCAGCCGACGCGGCCGGTCAGCGCCATATTGACCCTGATGGCCATGGCGATGCGGACGATATCGCTGGAAAAGGCCTCGCCGGTGCCGAAGTGATGTGCGCGCACCAGGCCCATGTTGAAGGCGTCAAGCTGGTCATCGGACCATTCCACATCCTTCATGGCGCCGACGCCCGTGGTCGAGCCATAGACGGGCTGGTGATTGGCGATGGCAGTCTCGACCACAATGCGCGCCTCGGCCACGCGCTTGAGCGCAGCCGGGTCGGCGATCAGGCGGGCCTTGCGGGCGCCAATGCGGGCAATGTCGGAAAAGCTCAGCGGCTTGCCGCGTAGGGTGAGGGGAGCACCGCGCAATGTCATCGCCAGATGGTTCATGAGGTCACGCTACCCCAAATGTCTGACCTATGGGATACCCCAAATGCTGAACGGGCATGTGGTATTTTGCGGGCAGCAAATCCGGCGCTGGCAAGGGCGTGGCCGGCCCTTCCTGCCGTATGACATTAAGGTGATTACTTAAGCATTGTATCACAGCCCGGCGGATACTAAAGTATCGGCCTAACAGATAGAGGGCGCGATGGCAGACCTGCTGTGGACAATCATCGAGCAGCGCAGGCGGGAGTGGATTGCCCGGCTGGACCGGCTGGGGGTCGTGCTGGCGGGCTAGAACCGCCGCGGCCTCCCCGCGCTACTTCATCCAGAACATCGGCACGAGATCGGTCGCGATGGGCTCGTTCCTGTCGTTGGTGGCCATGACGTCGGCCATATGCGCCCACCAGCGCTGCATGATTTCGGTATTGGGCAGGTTGGCCATACCGTGGTCCTTGCGACGCCACAGCACGCCAAAGAGGACGTTGGTCTCCTCGTCGAGATGGATCGAATAGTCCTTCACGCCTGCTTCGTGCAGCAGATCGACCAGTTCGGGGAAAATCTCGTCGTGGCGCTTCTTGTATTCGGCCGCCATGCCCGGGTTAAGCTGCATCTTGAAGGCGTGTTTCTCATAGCCTGCATCCTCGATCATGCGCGCTGCCTCCACATGCGGAACAGGATGGGCAGCGCGATGACCACGATCAGCAGGGAGCCGGTGAAGATCGTCATGACGATGCCGGGGACGTTGAGCAGGCCCAGGCCGAAGGTGACGAGGCCGACGATCAGTGCCGCGAGTACGACGCCGAGGATGGAGCCGGCGCCACCAAGGATGGATACGCCGCCGAGCACCACCATGGTGATGGCCTCGAGCTCGAAGCCCTCGGCGATGGAGGGGCGGGTCGAGCCGAGCCGGGCGGTCAGCAGCACGGCGGCGATGCCGCTCATCAGGCCGGTGAGGCAGAACAGCACGAACTTGATGCGGTCGACACGGACACCGGAGAATTGCGCCGCGACATCGTTGTTGCCGATGGCGAAGACACGCCGGCCGAAATTGGTGCGGTGCAGCAGGACCCAGTAGATCACGGCGCAGACCAGAAACAGCACCAGCTCGAACGAGACCACCCACCAGACATAGCCCTGGCCGAACCAGGAGAAGCTGGCAGGATAGCCCTTGAAGCTCTGGTCGCCCAGGATGATGAAGGCGATGCCGCGGAACAGGCTCATGGTGCCGATGGTGACAACGATCGAGGGCAGCTTGAGCCCGGTCACGAGGAAGCCATTGAAGGCGCCGCAAAGGATACCGACACCAACGCCGACGGCCACCAGAGTGGGTGTATCGGCACCGTATTGCAGCGCCAGGCCCATCATGGTGGAGGCCAGCGCGATGATGGCGGCCACCGACAGGTCAATCTCCCCTGATATGATCAGCAGCGCCATGGCCAGCGCGATCAACGCCTTTTCGGTGAAGTTAAAGGTGAGGTCGGAGAGGCTCCAGGCGTTGAGGAAGTAGGGCGAGGCGAAGGAATTGAGGATGAAGATCGCCACGGCCACAAGGACGAGCAGGCTTTCCCAGCTCAGCACGGCGGATTTGAGCGGGTTGTCGAGGCGGTTGGGGAGGCTGCGGCCGGTTGCTGGGATGTCGGTCATGCGGCTTCGGCCTTCTTGAGGATAATCCGGCCCTTGCGGCGTTCGCCGCGGGCGTTGAGCACCACGGCCAGCAGGATCGCGGTGCCGGAGATGGCCATCTGCCAGAACGGGCTGATGTTGATGACCGGCAGGGCATTGTTGATGACGCCGAGGAAAATTGCACCAAGCAGCACGCCGGCCACGCTGCCGATGCCGCCGGCAATCGACACGCCGCCGATGACGCAGGCGGCGATGATGGTGAGCTCATAACCGCCGGCGACTTCGACCGAGGCGATGACGTAGCGCGAAATCCAGAGATAACCGCAGAGCCCGGCCACCGCGCCGGAGATGACGAAGGCGTAGAACTTGGTGCGGCCCACATTGATGCCGGTATAGACCGAGGCCGTCGGGTTGACGCCGATGGCATAGAGCGAGCGCCCCAGCGGCGTGCGGGTCATCACGACCCAGAAGATCAGCGCCGTCAGGATAGCGAACCAGCTGAGCAGCGGCAGGCCGAGGAAGATGGTGCGTTGCAGGCCGATAAAGTCAGGGCTCATCTGCGCCGCGTTGACCCAGGCGCCGCCCGAGATGACGAAGACCAGGCCACGGAAGATGGTGAGCGTGCCCAGGGTCACGACGATGGGTGGAATGCTGAGCTTCCAAACGAGGATGCCGTTGAAGGCACCAAGGCCCGCCCCGATCACGACGCACATGGCCATCAGCAGGGGGATGGGCACGCCGGGAAAGGCTGCATTGGTCATGGCGACGATCATCCCCGTCAGGGCCAGGTTGGCGGCCATGCTGAGGTCGATGGAGCGGGTCAGGATGACCGCCATCTGGCCCAGCGCCAGCATCATCAGGATAGAGGTGTCGTTGAAGATGGTCAGCAGGTTGCCCGGCTGGGCAAAGCGCGGGAAGCGCGCCGTCACCAGCACGAGCACCAGCAGGATGGCCAGGGCGAGGAAGATTTCGCGGTGCTTGAGAAGCCGGTTCATGCTGCCTGTTCCTCGGCAATGCCGGCGGCCAGCCGCACCAGCGTCTCGGGCTTGAGCCCCTTGTTGACGAGCGTGTCGATGACCCGCCCTTCGCGCATCACGACGATGCGGTCGCTCATGCCGAGCACTTCGGGCAGTTCGGAGGACACCATGATGACGCTGAGGCCTTGCGCCACCAGCTCGGCCATGAAGCCATGCACGGCGGCCTTGGAGCCGATGTCGATGCCCTTGGTGGGTTCATCGAGGATGATGACCTTGGGCAGCGTCGCCAGCCATTTGGCGATGACCACCTTCTGCTGATTGCCGCCCGACAGGGTGGATACATCCTGGCTCAGCGAGGATGCCCGCAGGTCGAGCCGCTCGGTATAGGTGCGTGCCAGCGCAAACTCCTCGGCCATGCGCAGGAAGCCCGACTTGGATGTCTTGCCCAACGAGGGCAGCGAGACGTTCTTGAAGATGGGTTCGCCCGTGATCACGCCCTGCTTGCCGCGCTCCTCGGGCACATAGACAATGCCGGCACCGACGGCGTCGGCTGGCGACTTGGGTGCAATGGCTTGTCCGTCGAGGGTCAGCGTGCCCGCCGAGGTCTGGGTCAGGCCGAACACGGCCTGCATGACTTCGGAGCGCCCTGCCCCGACCAATCCATAGAAGCCGAGGATTTCCCCCTTGCGCACCGAGAACGAGATGTCCTCGAACTCGGTTGGATGGCTCAGGCCCTTGGCCTCGAGCACCGTCTGCCCGATCACCGCGACGCGTTCGGGGAAAATGTGGTCTACCGCGCGGCCGACCATCATCTGCACGATCTGGCTCTGCGTCGTGTCCTTGATGAAGCCCTTACCCACCTGCTCGCCGTCACGGAACACCGTGAAGCGATCGGCGATGCGGTAGATTTCATCGAACTTGTGGCTGATGAAGAGGATGGCCTTGCCGTCCTGCTTGAGCAGTTCGATGAGCACGTAGAGCTCTTCGATTTCCTTCTGGCTCAACGCGGCGGTGGGTTCGTCCATGATGACGACCTGCGCATCGATGCTGAGCGCACGGGCCACCGCCACGAGGTGCTTCTTGGCGATGCCAAGCTCCTTGAGCTTGATATCCGGATCGATTCCAGCCGCCATGGACTCCAGGGTCTCCTGGGCCTCGGCCCGCATCTTGCGCCAATCGATCATCCCGAAACGATTGCGCGGCGCGTGGCCCAGATAGATGTTTTCAGCGACGGTCATCTCGTCGAACAGCACGGTTTCCTGATGGATGGCGGTGATGCCCAGGGCCGAAGCGGAGTGCGCCGTGGGTAGCGTCACGAGTTGCCCGCCAACGCGGATTTCGCCGGCATCGGGCTGATAGATGCCGGTCAGCGTCTTCACCAGGGTCGACTTTCCTGCCCCGTTCTCGCCGATCAGCGCGGTGACCTGCCCGGCATAAAGCTCCAGCGACACGTCATGGAGCGCCCGCACGCCGGGGAAGCTCTTGGATATGCCTGAGAGGGTGAGGATGGGGTCGGTCATGGGGGAATGAACTTTGCTGGCGCGATATTCTCAGTCGACACCTGCCCCTTGCGGGGAGGGATCAAGGGTGGGGTGTTCAGCCAGAATATCGGGGCCAAACGTCACCCCCTCCCAGTCTCCCCGATCAAGGGGGAGGTGCCGTCTGGTGAATGGGCACGTTCGCGGCAAGGCCGCGACAAAGGGTGGCCCGGCGCCGAAGCGCCGGACCGATCGTCAGATCAGTAGATCTTGGAGAATTCTTCGATGTTCGACTTGTCGAAGGTGAAGGGAGCGGCCATGGCGCCCGAGTTGGTGTCGTCGAGGGTCAGCTCGCCCATGCGGCCCATCGAGAGGGTAGCGCCTGGCTTGGCTTCGCCGCCTTCGACGAGGTCATTGGCCAGCATCACTGCAGCATAACCCAGATCGATCGGGTTCCACAAAGCCACGGCCTGCGAAGCGCCGTTGTCGATGAACTGCTTGAACTCGGACGGCAGTGCGAGGCCGGTCACGTTGACCTTGCCGATGAGGCCCTGATCGGTGACGACCTGGGCGGCAGCCACGACGCCAACGGTGGTCGGGGCAATGATGGCCTTGAGATCAGGATAGGAGGCGATAAGGCCCTTGGCTTCGTCGGTCGACTTGACCGAGTCATCATCGCCATAGACCACCGCGACGAGGTTGATGTTGGGGAACTTCTCGGGTAGCGCAGCCTTGGCGGCTTCGATCCAGGCATTCTGGTTGGTCGCGGTCGAGGAGGCCGAGAGGATGGCGACATCGCCGCCCTCGGGCAGGTAATCGGCAGCCAGCTTGATGATGGTCTCGCCGATCAGGGCGGTCTCGGACGGATTCAGGTGAAGCTGACGGCCTTCGGGAGCAACGCCCGAATCCCAGCTGATCACCTTGATGCCGCGTTCCATGGCCTTCTGCAGGGCCGGCACCAGCGCGTCGGGGTCGTTGGCCGAGATGGCAATGGCGTCGACCTGCTGGGCGATCAGCGAGTTGATGACTTCGATCTGGGCTTCGGCGGTGGCAGCGGTCGGGCCGGTATAGATGACCTCGACGTCACCCAGTTCAGCGGCAGCTTCCTGGGCGCCCTTGTTGGCGGCGTCGAAGAAGCCGTTGCCGAGCGACTTGACGACCAGCGCGATGCGGGTCTGGGCATAGGCCGGAGCGGCGAGCAGCACTGCAACGGCAGTGGTAGCGGCCAAAATCTTCAAGAGTTTCATAGGTAATCCCTCCCTGGGACGTTCTGGTCTTGGTCTTGTCGTCTCACGCGACCGTCGCTTGACGGTCGGCATGAGCAGTCGTTTCCGCCACGATGAGCCGCACGCCTGCCGTTTCCAGCATTTGGCGGTCTTCGTCGCGGATGCCGCTGTCGGATATGACGGCGGTTATTCGGTCGAGCCCACACAGGATGAGGCTCGATCTTCCCGAAAACTTGGATGAATCAGCCAGGACGATCAGTTCGTCCGCCTGCCCGATCAGGCCGAGCTCGGACTGGACGACCATCGGGTCGGCCTCCATCAGTCCGTGCGCGCCGATACCCTGGCAGCCGATGAACATGCGCTTGGCGTAGAAATGCGATGCCACCACGCCGCCGAAGGGCGAGAGAATGACATTCTGCTCGCGATAGACCGTGCCGCCGGGAATGACGACCGAGTTGCGCGAATTGTGGATGAGGAATTCAGCGATCCCGAAGCTGTTGGTGAACACCGAGAGCCGGCGGCCCGTCAGGTAGTGCACCATCTGGTAGGTGGTGGTGCCGCCATTGATGATGATCGGCTCGCCATCCTTGCACAGGTCGGCAGCGGCACGGGCGATGGCGCGTTTCTGCGCAATGTTGATCGTTTCGTTGACGGAAAATGGCCGGCCCATCAGCCCGCCCTGCTCGGGTGGGGTGAGCGCCTCGGCACCGCCACGCACCCGGCGCAGTTCGCCGCGCACATGCAGCGCCGCAATGTCCCGGCGAATGGTGGCCTCAGAGGAACCCGTGACCTCGCAGAGCTCGGCCACGGTTGCCACCGGCCGTGTCTGGACGGCCGCAATGATCACTCTCTGGCGCTCGGTTTCGTGCAAGGCTGGTATCTCCCTGGCGCATTCCTTCACATCAATTCCAATCACTGTCAATCATCAAACGGTCAACTTCGAACTGTTCTGCGCGTTCATGATTGTTTGTGATTGACAGTGATGATCGATCGTGGCCATGTCCGGCCAACTAATTTGACCGCAATACCCTCTGGGAGGAGTCTCATGTCCACATCAGCGCCCAAGCGCCTCGCCAACCTTTGGGACGATGCGAAGGCCGCCGCCATGAGCGAGCCGGAACGCCTCGTCTATCGCAGCAACCTGCTGGGATCAGATAAGCGCGTCACCAACTACGGTGGCGGCAACACCTCCTCCAAGATTTTCCAGAAGGACCCGCTGACCGGCCAGGACGTTGAAGTCCTGTGGGTCAAGGGCTCGGGCGGCGACAGCGCCTCGATCAAGCTCGATGGCTTCTCGACGCTGTACATGGACAAGCTGCGCGCCCTGAAGGGCCTCTATCGTGGGGTCGAGTTCGAAGACGAGATGGTGGGCTACCTGCCCCACGCCACGTTCAACCTCAACCCGCGCGCCGCGTCGATCGATACCCCGCTGCATGCCTATGTGAACCGGCCGTTTGTCGATCACATGCATCCCGATGCGATCATCGCCATTGCGGCGTCGAAGAACTCGCGGGAACTGACCCAGCAGATTTTCGGCGACACGATCGGCTGGCTGCCGTGGAAGAAGCCGGGTTTCGAACTCGGGCTTTGGCTGGGCAAATTCTGCGAAGAGAACCCCAATGCCAAGGGCCTGATCCTCGAGAGCCACGGCCTCTTCACCTGGGGCGACACGCCCAAGGAATGCTACGAGACCACCATCGGCATCATCAACCAGGCCATCGCGTGGTTCGAGCAGCAGACGGAAGGCAAGACCATCTTTGGTGGCGCCGCCGTCCAAGCGTTGCCGGCAGAACAGCGTCGCGCCATTGCCGCCAAGCTGATGCCCAAGATTCGCGGCCTGATCTCGGAAGACAGTCACAAACTGGGCCATTTCGACGACAGCGCTGCCGTGCTGGAATTTGTAAATTCCAACAATCTCCGCCCGCTGGCGGCCTTGGGGACCTCCTGCCCCGATCACTTCCTGCGGACCAAGATCCGCCCATTGGTCATTGACTTTAACCCAGCCAACCCGGACGTGGATAAGGTCATCGATGGCTTGGCCGGCCAGATCGCCGCCTATCGGGTCGACTACCAGGCCTATTACGATCGCTGCAAACACGATAATTCGCCCGCCGTGCGCGATCCCAACGCCGTGGTGTACCTGATGCCGGGCGTCGGCATGTTCACCTTCGCCAAGGACAAGGCGACCGCCCGCATTTCCGGCGAGTTCTATGTCAACGCCATCAACGTGATGCGCGGCGCCTCGACCGTTTCGACCTATGTCGGCCTGCCCGAGCAGGAAGCCTTCGACATCGAATATTGGCTGCTCGAAGAGGCGAAGCTCGCACGCATGCCCAAGCCGAAGTCGCTGGCTGGCCAGATCGCGCTGGTCACCGGCGGCGCTGGCGGCATCGGCAAGGCCACCGCAGTGCGCCTGCTGCGCGAAGGCGCCTGCGTCGTGCTCGCCGATATCGACGAGAATGCGCTGGCGGCCGCCACCGAAGAGTTGGGGGGCGTGTTCGGCAAGGATTTCATTCGCCCGGTCAAGCTCAACGTCACCCAGGAAGCTGTCGTGATCGCCGGCTTTGCTGAAGCGGTGGTCGAATTCGGCGGGCTTGATATCCTCGTGTCCAATGCCGGCATTGCCTCTTCGGCCCCGATCGAGGAGACGACGCTCGAGCTGTGGAACAGGAACATGGACATCCTCAGCACGGGCTATTTCCTGGTGTCGCGTGAGGCCTTCCGCCTATTCCGCCAGCAGAAGATCGGGGGCAATGTGGTGTTCGTGGCGTCCAAGAACGGCCTTGCGGCTTCGCCCAATGCCTCGGCCTATTGCACGGCCAAGGCCGCCGAAATTCACCTGGCCCGCTGCCTGGCGCTCGAGGGCGCCGGCGAGCAGATCCGCGTGAATGTGGTCAACCCGGACGCCGTGCTGCGCGGCAGCAAGATCTGGGCGGGCGAGTGGCTCGAGCAGCGCGCATCGACCTACAAGACCGACAAGGATGGCCTTGAGGAAATGTATCGCGAGCGCTCCATGCTCAAGCGCTCGGTATTCCCCGAGGATATCGCCGAAGCCATCTACTTTTTCGCCTCGGACGCCTCGGCCAAGTCGACCGGCAACATCATCAATGTCGACGCGGGCAATGCCCAGTCGTTCACGCGGTAAGGGGCAGCCAGATGACCGAACACATCATCGACCCATCCATCGTGGACTCCGAGAACGAGAGGCACATTGCCGACCTCAATGTCGACTATGACACGCTGGGCGAGCGTCTGGACCGCCGCGGCATTTCGATCGACGCCGTCAAGGCGAAGGTGGCCCATTTCTCGGTCGCCGTGCCCTCCTGGGGGGTCGGCACCGGCGGCACGCGCTTCGCCCGCTTCCCGGGCAAGGGCGAGCCGCGCGATATCTTCGACAAGATCGAGGATTGCGCTGTCATCGCCCAGCTGACTCAGGCGACCAGGACCGTCTCGCTGCATATTCCGTGGGACAAGGCCGATCCGAACCGACTGAAGCAGGCCGCGAGCCGCTTCAACCTCGGCTTCGACGCGATGAATTCCAACACCTTCGCCGACGCCAAGGGGCAGTTGCAGAGCTACAAGTTTGGCTCGCTGTCATCGACCGAGAAGGCGACGCGCCAGCAGGCCATCGAGCACAATCTCGAGTGCATCGAGATCGGCAAGACACTGGGTTCCAAGGCGCTGACGGTGTGGATCGGGGATGGCTCGAACTTCCCCGGGCAGGTGAACTTCACCAGCCAGTTCGAGCATTATCTGGACTCGATGAAGTCGATCTATGCCGCCCTGCCCGATGACTGGCGCATCTATACCGAGCACAAGATGTATGAGCCGGCCTTCTATTCCACGGTCGTGCAGGACTGGGGCACCAACTACCTGATCGCCAAGGAGCTGGGCGACAAGGCCT
>JAKFDU010000233.1:0-25021 GCA_036675975.1 Devosia sp.
CCGCACCCCTGACGACGGGACGCATGGTGAACCTGAGAATGGCTAACCGGCAAAATGGGTTAGCCAATCCTTGGCACTTAAGTCATTGATTGTAATGAAGCCTGTCAAGGAGGTGGCGGAGAGAGAGGGATTCGAACCCCCGATGGAGTTGCCCCCATGCCGCATTTCGAGTGCGGTGCATTCAACCACTCTGCCATCTCTCCGCGAGATCGAAACGGACACCCTGGTGGGTGCCGGCTGGTCGACACGGCCGGGCTTATGACATAGCATTCGTTGGGCCGCAACACCCTGCGCCAATATGGTCACATTGCGCTAGCGCCAGCATGACACTTCCGCCGCTTTTCCTCTATGGCACCCTGCGGGACGCCGATATTCTGGCCGCCGTGCTCGGACGGACCGTAGCGGAACACGACCTCATCGGGGCCACTGCGCCCGATTGTGCTGCAGTGTACTTTCCCGGCCAGCTCTATCCAGCTTTGGTACAGCGGCCCGGCTCGGCGGCGTCGGGCTTGCTGCTGATCCATTCCACGATGGACGACCTCGCGGCACTCGATGCCTTCGAGGGCGATGAGTATCGGCGCGGGCCGGTGCAGGTGGCGACTGCAAGGGAGACGGTTGCGGCCGCGGTCTATTGGCCGACGGTCGCGGTGCCTCCATCTGCTACGGACTGGACGCTTGATCGCTGGACGCGGGAGCATAAGCCCGCAGTGATCCTGCGTGAAACGGAACTGGCCCGGGCGGCACGACTGGGCACGGCACGGCGTTAGCCGTCACGATTTCGTGCTTGGCGTGAACCGGCGGACCGGCTTTGCGTTTGGCAACGCAATACCGCGTAGGGGAGAATTCAATGGTGAAGCGTCGTATGGTGGTGGCCGGCATGACAAGCCTGCCGCTGATGTCCTTGGGATCAGCATCGTTCATGCCCGCCTGGGCCCAGGCGCAGGCCGCATTGGATGGCGACACGATTGCCGCCGCCGATGGCGACATTATCGTCCATCCGGTCGATCACGCCAGTCTCGTACTCGGCTTCGGCGATGCGGTCATTTATGTCGACCCGGTGGGCGGAGCCGCCCGCTATGAAGGACTGCCGGCACCGACTGCCATCCTGGTCACGCATGAACATGGCGACCATTATGACGCGCCGACACTCGAGGCTATTGCGGGCAATGCCCCGCTGATCGTCAATCCGGCTGTCTACGCCATGCTGCCTGAAACGCTCAAGGCCAATGCCACCGCCATGGCGAACGGCGACGTGGACGAGGTTGCGGGGCTGCCCATCAAGGCGGTGGCGGCGCACAATACCACCGCCGACCGCCTGCAATACCACCCAGAAGGTCGTGACAACGGCTACGTGCTCACCCTCGGCGGCAAGCAGATCTACATCGCCGGCGATACCGAACCGACCCAGGACATGCTTGCCCTGACCGATATCGAGGTGGCCTTCCTGCCGATGAACCTGCCCTATACGATGGCGCCCGAACAGGCGGCCGAGGCGATCAACACCTTCAAACCCAGGATTGCCTATCCTTACCACTATGGGGAAAGCGACCTGTCTGTGCTGGAGGCGGTCGTCGGTCCGGACACCGAAATACGGCTGCGCAACTGGTATCCGAACGGCGGCTGACCCCAGCGAAGCCTTGACTCTTGTGGCATTTGCCCCGATAAGCCCGACCTGAAACGTGCGCTGGGCCTCCTGGCGCGCTTTTCTTTGTTTGAAAACGCTGTTCGAGGCTGCCCGCCGGTCTGATCGCCGGCGCATGCAAGAAGACCGCAGGATCTGGGCCTTATGCCTGCGGCGCCACAGAGCGCGACACAATGGGACCGGGCGTTTGACGCTCCCGGTTAAGCTATGACTTTCGCCGTGATCAAAACCGGTGGCAAGCAGTACAAGGTTGCCGCCAACGACGTTCTCAAGATTGAAAAGCTCGATGCCGAAGCCGGCACCATCGTCACCTTCGACCAGGTGCTGATGATTGACGGCGAAGTCGGTGCTCCGCTGATCGAAGGCGCGCTCGTCGCTGCCGAACTGCTTGAGACCCGCAAGCAGAAGACGGTCATCATCTTCAAGAAGAACCGTCGCCACAATTACCGTCGCCGCAACGGCCACCGCCAGCTGCTGTCGACCGTGCGCATCACCGAAATCCTGACCGGCGGCGCCAAGCCGACGATCAAGGCTGCCGGCGCTGCAGCCCCCACGGAAGCCGTGGTCTCGGTCAAGCCTGCCAAGGTTCGCGCTGCTGCCAAGGCAGCCGCCGCGACTGAAGCCAAGCCCGCCGTCGCCACCGAGGCCAAGGCCCCGGCGAAGAAGGCAGCGCCCAAGAAGGCTGCCCCCAAGGCTGCAGCGACCACCGAAGACACCGCCGCTGAAAAGCCGGCGAAGAAGGCCCCGGCTGCCAAGAAGGCAGCTCCCAAGGCCGACAAGGAATAAGGAGCTCTAGAGATGGCACACAAAAAAGCAGGCGGCTCATCCCGCAACGGTCGTGATACCGCTGGCCGTCGTCTCGGCGTCAAGAAGTTTGGCGGCGAAGCTGTGATCGCCGGCAACATCATCATCCGCCAGCGCGGCACCAAGTGGCATCCCGGCACCGGCGTTGGTCTGGGCAAGGATCACACCATCTACGCACTGGTGGACGGCTCCGTGTCGTTCCGAACCCGTGCGAACAGCCAAGTTTTCGTCTCCGTCGACCCGGCAGAGGCCGCCGAATAACCCGGCAGGTCCCTCGAACCCAGCCGGTGACCAGTTCCCCGGCTCGTGTTCGCGACAATGCGAAATTTGACAAAGGGGAACCGGTTTGCCGGTTCCCCTTTTCGCATTTTCGCCATGTGGATGAACGTCAAATGAACAGCATCAAGGATCGCCTGCCCGCAACGATCACGACGGACCGACTGATGCTGACTACCCCCACCCTGGCGCATGTGCCCGAAATGGCCGCGCTGGCCAATAACAAGGCCATTCACGCCGTGCTGTCGCGCCTGCCCTATCCCTATGCCGAAAGCGACGGGGTGTTCTTCGTGGAGCATATTGCCCGCGGGCCCGAGGAGCACGCCTGGGCGATCACCCTGGGCGGCCGCTATATCGGCACGATGGGCCTTCATCTGCTGCCCGATCAGTTGCCCGAGCTCGGTTACTGGCTGGGCGAGCCCTATTGGGGCCATGGCTATGCCACCGAAGCCTCCCATGCCGTCGTCGCCGCGGCGCGCGAGACCGGCTATCCCGCCCTCCGATCGCGCGCCCTTTTGAGCAATGTCGGCTCGCGCAATGTGCTGCGCAAGGTCGGCTTTATCGAGACCGGGGAGGATGTCGACAAGGCCGGCACGCTGGCGGGGCGGCAGGTGATGCAGATGCGGCTGGAATTCGACAGATGACGCCCCTTCACACCGAACGGCTGATCCTGCGCGAGCCGACGCTGGACGACGCGCCCTGCTATGCGCTGGGCATTGGCGAATATGAGGTAGCGCGTTTCCTCACGCCCGTGCCCTACCCCTATTCGCTGGCCATGGCCGTTGACTGGCTGCGCCAAGCGCGACCAGCCACGCCGGAGCACTCGGTGCTGATCGTCGAGCTGCCAGGCAAGGGCGTCATCGGCTGCGTGTCGCTGCTATCGGAGCTGGGCTTCTGGATCGCCCGGCCGCACTGGAACCGCGGCTACATGACCGAAGCGGCCACCGCCCTGCTCGATTGGCATTTTGCCGGTTGCGACAGGGAGCTGGTCCTGGCCAGCGCACACCACGACAACGTCGCTTCACTGGCGGTGCAGAAGAAGCTCGGCTTCTTACCGACCGGCCGCGAGATGCGCTTCAGCCAGACGCTGCAGCACAATGTCGAACACGTCGTCACCACGCTGTCGCGCCGGGACTGGCAGTTGCGGAGGGCGGCATGAACGTCACCTTGCGCACGCCCCGCTTCATCCTGCGGCCCTCCCAGACGGGCGATGCCGAGCCGATCGCCCGATACCTCAACGATTTTGCGGTCTCGGGCAACCTTGCGCGCGTGCCCTTTCCCTACCATTTGAGTGATGCGAAGGCGTGGCTCAACACCCGGCGGGCCGACCTGCCGGCCGAAGCGACCAATTTTGCCATCGACCTGCCCGATCAGGGCCTGGTCGGTCAGGTGGGTTTCCACCAGGGAGCCGAGGGACCGATCATCGGCTATTGGCTGGGCCAGCCCTTCTGGAACAGGGGCATCATGACCGAGGCGGTGATAGCAAGCCTCGATTGGCTGTTTTCCGTATCGGATGCGCCGGCTGTCTATTCCGGCGTGTTCCACTTCAATGCGGCCTCGCTGGCCATTCAGACCAGGCTCGGATTCACCCAAACCGGGCGCTCAACCCTGCTCTGCCTTGCGCGTGGCGCCGAGGTGGAGCATATCGACACTAAATTGACGCGCAGCGTCTGGAAGGCCAGAGAAAAATGAAGTTCCTTGACCAGGCCAAGGTCTATATCCGATCCGGCGACGGCGGCGGCGGGGCGGTATCGTTCCTGCGCGAGAAATTCGTCGAGTTCGGCGGCCCCAATGGCGGCAATGGCGGCCGCGGCGGCGACATCGTGCTTGAATGCGTCGATGGCCTCAATACGCTGATCGATTACCGCTACCAGCAGCATTTCAAGGCCAAGACCGGCACCCACGGCATGGGCAAGGACCGGGCCGGCGCCAATGGCGAGGAGACGGTGTTGCGCGTTCCCGTGGGCACACAGGTCTTCGAGGATGACAACGAGACCCTGATCGCCGACATGACCGAAGTGGGCCAGCGCGTCGTGCTGCTCAGTGGCGGTAATGGCGGCTTCGGCAACGCCCATTTCAAGACCAGTTCCAATCAGGCGCCCCGCCACGCCAATCCGGGCATTCCCGGCGTTGAAAAGTGGATATGGCTGCGCCTCAAGCTGATCGCCGATGCCGGCCTCGTCGGCCTGCCCAATGCCGGCAAGTCGACCTTTCTGGCCGCGGTATCGGCGGCCAAGCCCAAGATCGCGGCCTATCCCTTCACGACACTCCATCCCAATCTGGGCGTGGTCTCGATCGGCGAGCGCGATTTCGTGCTGGCCGATATCCCCGGGCTGATCGAAGGGGCCAGCGAAGGTGCCGGTATCGGCGACCGGTTCCTGGGTCACATCGAGCGCTGCGGCGTGCTGGTCCATCTGATCGACGGCACCCAGGACGACGTCAAGCAGGCCTACAAGACCATCCGCAGCGAGCTGGCGGCCTATGACGAGCGGCTGGCAGAAAAGCCCGAACTCGTGGTGCTCAACAAGATCGACGCCATCGAGCCCGACGATCTCAAGGAAAAGCTCAAGATCCTCAAGAAAGTCAGCAAGCAGGACGTGTTGCTGGTCTCGGGCGTGACCGGCAAGGGCACTGACATGGTGCTCTACGGCATCATCGAAACGCTGGACGCCACCAAGGCGGCCAAGCTCGAAGCGGCGCGCCGCAAGGCAGAACCGAATTGGGCGCCTTGACCGCGGAGGCCTCCGGTAAGCCATGAACGCCCTAGCGCCCTATAAGCGCCTGACCATCAAGATCGGCTCGGCTTTGCTCGTCGACATCAGGGGCAAGCTGCGTTCTGCGTGGCTGGCGGATCTCGCCGCCGATATCGCCGCGCTCAAGGCCGGCGGCTGTGAAGTGGTCATCGTATCGTCGGGCGCGATTGCGCTGGGCCGTGGGCTGCTGGGGTTATCGGCTGTGGCCCTGACGCTGGAGCAGAGCCAGGCCGCTGCCAGTGCCGGGCAGATTGCCCTGAGCCAGGCCTGGGCGGAGGCACTCGGACGGCACGCCATCGTCACCGGGCAAATCCTGATCACGCCCAATATCACGGAGGAACGGCGCTACTATCTCAACGCGCGGACGACAATCGCGACGCTGCTGGGTCTGGGTGCCGTGCCGATCATCAACGAGAATGACAGCGTCGCCACGGCGGAGATCCGCTACGGCGACAATGATCGCCTGTCGGCCCGCGTTGCCACCATGATCGAGGCCGATTGCCTGGTGCTGTTGAGTGATGTGGACGGGCTCTATACCGCCCCGCCGGCCAAGGACCCCGACGCGACCCATCTGCCTGTGGTCAAGACCATAACTCCTGCCATCGAAGCCATGGCTGGCGGCGCTGCGAGCCACCTGTCGCGCGGCGGCATGACCACCAAGGTCGAGGCCGGCAAGATCGCGACGCAGGCCGGCACCGCCATGATCATTGCCAAGGGCACCGAGAGCCATCCGCTCAGGGCGCTGACCGAGGGCGGGCGACATACCCTGTTCCTGCCCGCGCAGAGCCGCGCCCAGGCGCGCAAGCGCTGGATCATGGGCACGCTCGCCGTCGCGGGCACGCTGCAGGTCGATGCCGGCGCGGCGCGGGCGCTGCTGACCGGCAAGTCGCTGCTGCCGATCGGGGTGACCAAGGTGACCGGCGAATTTGGGCGCGGCGATGCCATTGCCGTGCTGGGCCCCGATGGTGCCGAAATCGCTCGGGCCCTGGTCGGCCTTGACAGCGACGAGGCGCGGCTGGTGATGGGCAAGCGCAGCGACGCCGTGGTGGAACTGCTGGGCGCCGGCAATCGCGCCGCCCTGGTGCATCGGGATAACATGGTGCTCGTTGGCGCCAAGGAGGACAGCAGTGAGCGCGCTTGAGGCTGGAAAATCCGTCACCGCCATCATGGCCGAGATCGGCCGCAATGCCCGGTCAGGCGCCAAGGCGCTGGCCATCGCGACGCCGGAGCAGAAGCGCCGTGCGCTGACCGTGGCCGCGGGCGCCATTAACGCGCATCGCAAGGCCATCCTCGCCGCCAACGCCCAGGACATGGCCACGGCCGAGGCCAAGGGCATTTCCAAGGCCTTCCTCGATCGCCTGCTGCTGACCGACGCGCGCATCGACGGCATCGTCGAGGCGGTCAGGACCATTGCAGAATTGCCCGATCCTGTTGGCGCCACGATCGCCGAGTGGGACCGGCCCAATGGCCTCCATATCGAGCGCGTGCGCACGCCGCTGGGTGTCATTGGCGTGATCTTTGAATCGCGTCCCAATGTGACGGCCGATGCCGGCGCGCTGTGTATCAAGTCGGGCAATGCCGTCATCCTGCGCGGCGGCAGCGACAGTTTTCATTCGAGCAAGGCCATCGTCGAATGCATGCTCGACGGCCTGCATGCCGCAGGCTTGCCTGTAGAATGCTTGCAGCTTGTCCCGACCACCGACCGAGCCGCTGTGGGCGAGATGCTCAAGGGGCTCGACGGCAATATCGACGTCATCGTCCCCCGCGGCGGCAAGACCCTTGTGGCCCGCGTGCAGGACGAAGCGCGCGTCCCGGTCTTCGCCCATCTCGAAGGGCTGGTGCATGTCTATGTCGACAAGTCGGCTGACCTCGCGAAAGCCGTACCAGTTGTGCTCAACGCCAAGATGCGGCGCACCGGCGTTTGCGGCGCTGCCGAGACGCTGCTGGTGCACAAGGACGTAGTTGCCACCCATCTCAAGCCGATCATCGAGGCGCTGGTCGCCAAGGGCTGCGAGATTCGCGGCGATGCAACCGTCATGTCCATGATTCCGGCGGCCAAGGCGGCGACCGAAGAGGATTGGCGCACCGAATATGAGGACGCCATCATCTCGGTGAAGGTGGTCGACAACGTCGAGGCGGCAATCGCCCATATCGAGCACTATTCGAGCCACCACACCGAGGCGATCATCAGCGAAGATGCGGCTTCGGTCGAAAAGTTCTTCAACGAGATCGACTCGGCAATCCTGCTGCACAATGCCTCGACCCAGTTCGCCGATGGCGGTGAGTTCGGCTTTGGCGGCGAGATCGGCATTGCTACCGGCAAGATGCATGCCCGCGGGCCGGTTGGCGTCGAACAGCTCACCAGCTTCAAATACCGCATCCGCGGCAATGGCCAGACGAGACCCTGACCCCTTTTGACCCTGCGCCATCCCTTCCGCATTCCCGGAATTACCGAATTGCCGCCTTCCGGGAGCGGGATGCGCATTGGGCTGTTCGGGGGCAGCTTCAACCCCATCCATGAGGGCCACCGTCTCGTGGTCGAGGAGACATTGCGCAGGCTCGAACTGGATGCGCTCTGGGTGGTGGTGACGCCAGGCAATCCGCTCAAGAACCACAATGACCTGGCCCCATTGGCCGATCGGGTGCGCGCCGCACGAGCCTTGCTCGACAATCCGCGCGTTCGCGTCACCGGGTTCGAGGCCGCGCATGGCTTCACCTATTCCTGGCAGACCATCCGCTTCTTGACCCAATCGATGCCCGACCGGCGCTTCGTCTGGATCATGGGCGCCGACAATCTGGTGGATTTTCACCGCTGGGAGCGCTGGCGCAATATTGCCGCCATGGTGCCGATGGCGGTTTATGTCCGCCCCGGCTCGGGCCGCCGTGCGCCGGTCTCGATGGCGGCCAGTTACCTGGCGCGCTGGCGTGTCGACGAGGAGGATGCGCCGGGCCTCGCCGCGCTTACGGCCCCAGCCTGGGTCTATCTGCATGGCCGCCAATCGGCGCTGTCGTCGTCGGCAATAAGGGCAAGCGGGCAACATGTTAAGCCAAAATGAAGGCCCAATCTTGCGAAACCGTCACGTAAAGCGCATATTGAAGCGGTGTGATAAACGTCACCGGAACAGGAACTGACTGCTTGTCGTTTGCAAAGACGCCTGCACATTCCGATCAACAACCAAGGATGCTGACCCCACGCATGACCCATGCACTGGCATGGGCGGAAGGCCATTGCTGATGGCCGCGCTGCCCGAGAACACCGTCACCCAGTCCGAAGCGCCCGTTGCGGCCCCGGAACGCCCCATGATCGATGTGATCCTTGACTGCCTTGACGATGCCAAGGCCGAGGAAGTCGTTGCCGTCGACATAACCGGCAAATCGTCGCTGGCCGACCACATGGTCGTTGCCTCCGGCCGTTCGCAGCGCCATGTCGGCGCCGTGGCCGACCAGATGGTCACCGCCCTGCGCGAAGCCGGCTACGGCAAGCCACGTATCGAAGGCCTGCCGCATTGCGACTGGGTCCTGGTCGATGCCGGCGACGTCATCGTCCACATCTTCCGCCCGGAAGTGCGCGAATTCTACAATATCGAGAAGATGTGGCAGGCCGATTTCGCCGCTGACGCGCACTAGCTTCTCGCATGCGGATCGGAATCGCGGCTGTCGGCCGGATGAAGGCCGGGCCGGAGCGGGAGCTCGTCGCCCGCTATCTTGATCGCGCCACCGGCGGCGGCAGGCCGCTGGCCTTGACCGGCTTCGATGTCATCGAACTCAGCGAATCCCGCGCCTCCTCTTCGGCCAGCCGCAAGGCCGACGAGGCCAAGGCCCTGCGCGCCGCCTTGCCTGACGGCATCGTGGTGGCGCTCGACGAGCGCGGCAAATCCATCGGCTCGGAAGCCTTTGCCAAGCAGATCCTGCGCTGGCGCGACGATGGGCGCCCGGCGGTGAGCTTCGTCATCGGCGGCGCCGATGGCATCGACCCCGGTTTTGTTTCGGCTGCCGACCTGGTGCTGAGCTTTTCGCCCATGGTCTGGCCACACCAACTCGTCCGCATCATGCTGGCCGAGCAACTCTACCGCACAACCACGATCCTAAGCGGGCATCCCTATCATCGCGGCGATTGAGTCAATCTCGTTATGGTTAAGCAACGTTAACCTGCGGTTTTCCGGGTCTTTGCTATGGTGCCCCTGATGATTCGGGTGCCACGCGCCCCCATGGGAGAGGTTAT
The DNA here is from genome assembly GCA_036675975.1 of Devosia sp. GTDB lineage: Bacteria > Pseudomonadota > Alphaproteobacteria > Rhizobiales > Devosiaceae > Devosia. The sequence goes on from JAKFDU010000233.1 coordinate 9,698, forward strand.
GGCGCTCGGGCCAGCCAAGAGACTGGGACTGCTGCTGGCTGGCACGCTGCTGGCAGGCGTTGCGTCTCTGCCTCTGCGCGCCCAGACCGAGACCACGTCACCCCCGCCGGCAACAACGCCCGCCCCGGCGGCCGAGACGCCCTCAGCAACCACGCCGCCGACCGAAACGCCGGCTGCACCTGCAGTGTCGCCGGAAGCCGAGGCACCGGTGGATGTCCCGCTCAGAGGCACGATCACCGAACCAACGGCGCCTCCGGCCGCCGAACCTGCACCCACCGCTGCGGACCTCGAGGCAATCGAAGCCTCGATGTCCCTCAGCCAGGAGCGTATCGATGCGCTCAAGGCCGAAATTGCGGAGATGGAGGGGGATCGCACGCGCCAGAATGCGGCACTGATCGCCGCGGCGCAGCGCGTCAAGCTGGCCGAAATCGAAGTGGCCGATGTCGAGGACCGCCTCAGCGACCTCATCGTGCGCGAACTCGAAGTCCGCGGGCGGCTCGATGGGTCCAATGCCGAGATCGCCAACGTACTGGCGGCGCTCGAACGCATCAGCCTCAACCCGCCGCCGGCTTTGATCGTCGATCCCGCTGACGCGCTTGGCTCGGCCCGCAGCGCCATCCTCATCTCCGCCATCGTGCCGCAGCTGCGCGCCAAGGCCGACGCGGTGACATCAGACCTCAAGACGCTGACCGAGATCAAGGCGCAGGCGCTGGCCGAGGAAGCCACGCTCAAGGCCAACTATGCCGTGCTCGAGGAGGAACGGCTGCGCATTGCCACGCTGATCGTTGCGCGCAAGCAGGGCATTGCAGTGCGGAGCGAGGAACTGGCGGCCGAGGAAGCCGAGGCCGTGGCGCTGGCTGCCCGGGCCAGCACATTGCAGGAACTGATCGGGAGCCTCTCCGAGCGCGCCAGCTCGGTCTCGGCCGCCGAGGACACCGCCAACGCGGCCATCGATCCGGACGCGCCGGTGCTGACAGCGGCGCAGGTCCAGGTGGCGCTGGCCAATAGCGCCCGGACCGAACCGGCCATACCCTTCGGCGCTGCCCGGGGCTACCTGACCATGCCGAGCAATGGCGTCAACGTCGTCGATTACGGCGCCGGCGACGGCTTTGGCGGCATCAGCCAGGGCATATCGGTGGTGACCCGCGCCGAAGCGCAAGTGGTGGCGCCGGCCGATGGCTGGGTGCTCTATAAGGGCCCCTACCTCAATTACGGCCAAATCGTCATACTCAATACCGGACAGAACTACACCGTGCTGCTCGCGGGCCTTGAGACCGTGACCGTGGACATCGGCCAATTCGTGCAGATGGGCATGCCTGTTGGCACCATGGGATCACGCACAATTGGGCGCTCGGTGACCACCAATGCTGGCGCGACCCAGCCGACCCTCTATATTGAACTCCGACAAAACAACGAGCCCGTCGATCCGACCGGATGGTGGGCAAACCCGACACAGAGTGGATAGAACCCTCATGCGCCTGACCCCCCTTCGCGTTGCTGCCATCGTTTTGGCACTGTCGCTGCCTGCCGGCCTGCTCATCGCCCAGGAGGAGCCGGCACCGGCTCCCGTCGAGGAGCCCGCGCCGCCGGCCGACGATCAGGCGCCACCGGCTGAGCCCGCGCCCGCCCCCGGCAGCGAAGAACCCGAGCCGACGGCCGAGGAGAATGCCGCCGCGCCGCGCGATCCGCTCGAAATCTATGCCGACCTCAACCTGTTCGGCGAAATCTTCGACCGCATTCGCGCCGAATATGTCGATCCCCCCGATGAGCAGGAGCTGATCCGCGCCGCCATCCAGGGCATGCTGACCTCGCTCGACCCCCATTCGGGCTACCTGCCACCGGCCGACTATGACGACATGCGCGAGGATACTTCGGGCGAATTCGGTGGGCTCGGCATCGAAGTCACCATGGAAGAGGGCGTCATCAAGGTGGTGTCGCCCATCGACGACACCCCTGCCGCCAAGGCCGGCATCATGGCCAATGACTTCATCATCGAACTCGATGGCGTGCAGGTGCAGGGGCTGACCCTCGATGAGGCCGTCGCCAAGATGCGTGGACCGATCGGCACCTCGATCAAGGTCACCGTGTTCCGCGAGGGTGTCCAGGACCCGCTCGATTTTGAACTGACCCGTGCTGTCATCGCCATGCGCGCCGTGCGCTGGAGCATGGAAGGCGGGGCAGCCGAGGGCGAAGGCGACGTTGCCGTGCTGCGCCTCAGCCGCTTCTCCGAACAGGCCTTTGTCGGCATCGAGAAGGCGCTGCAGGACATCTTTGCCGCCCGCGACGGCGTGGCGCCCAAGGGCATCATCCTTGACCTGCGCAACAATCCGGGCGGTCTCGTCGACCAGTCGGTCTATGTCGCCGACGCGTTCCTCAAGCAGGGTGCCGTGGTGCTGACCCGCGGCCGCATTCCGCAGGAAAGCGCCCGCTACGATGCCCAACCAGACGCGCTCGACGCCATGATAGCAGACGTCCCACTGGTGGTTCTGGTCAATGGCGGTTCGGCCTCGGCCTCCGAAATCGTCGCCGGCGCATTGCAGGACCACAAGCGCGCCACTGTCGTGGGCACCCGCTCCTTCGGCAAGGGCAGCGTGCAGTCGATCATCTCGCTGGGCCCCGATGGCGCCATGCGCCTGACCACCGCCCGCTACTACACGCCCAATAACCGCTCGATCCAGGCGCTGGGTATCAGCCCCGATATCGAGATCAAGCAGGTGGTGCCAGAGGAATTCCAGGGGCGCGACGAGATCATCGGCGAGGCGGGCCTGGCCGGTCACATCACTATCGAGGGCCAGGAAGAAACCAGCGTCGGTTCGTCCGTCTATGTGCCGGTCGAAAAGGCTGAGGACACCCAGCTGCAATATGCCATTCGCCTGGTCAACGGCGCCGAGACCAATCCGGCCTTCCCGCCCAAGGCCGAATAACGGCGGACGCGCCGCTGTGTTATCAAACCATCTGGGGCGAGGCCGCTGATTCGCTGCCTCGCCCCACTGTCTTTGCATCGTGCGGAACTCATCAACGATGGCCAATGACCTGACGACGCCGCTGACCGGCCGCAAACGCAAGGCCCGCGGCCCCCGTCCGCAGCTGCCCATTGCGCGAACCCTGTTCGCGGTACTGGCCCTGATCGCCGTCGCCTTCGTGCTGCGCCTGGTGTTGACCGACGACCCCAATGGCGGACGCCCCAGCGCGGAAGTCGCCATCACCTCCACGCAAAACAGCAACGAAGTGGCCAACCAGGTCAGTACCGGGCCGGTGACCATTACCGCCGATCCCCAGCAATACCCCGCCGGCAGCTCGATGACGTCAGTGCCATCGGGCACCACGGGTGCCAATTCCATTGCCGGCCTGCCCGACATTTTCGGCGCCTTGCCTGACCTCAGCGAGGAAACGTCCGATGGACCGATCCCGCGGGTTTCCGCGACCGGCGAGACGCCTTTTTCCACCTATTCGCGCCCGCTTGACCCCGCAGCGGCGGTCGACCTGCCCAAGATCGCCATCGTGGTCACAGGCCTGGGCATCAACGAGCAGGGTTCGCTCGATGCCATCGACGAATTGCCCGACGAGGCAACGCTGGCCTTTGCGCCCTATGGCAAGACGCTGACCACGACCGTGGCGGCAGCCCGGGCCGCCGGCCACGAGGTGCTGCTCGAAATTCCGCTCGAACCCTTCGATTTTCCGCAGAACGACCCCGGCCCGCAAACCCTGCTGACCGGCGAACCGCTGCGGGCAAACCTCGACAAATTGTTCTGGCTGATGGCCCGCTTTGGCGGCTATGTTGGGGTCATCAACAATATGGGCGCCCGCTTCACCGCCTCCGCCGCCGATTTCTCCCCCATCATGGAAGAGCTGGGCACGCGGGGGCTGGGCTATCTCGACGATGGTTCGTCCAACCGCTCGCTGGCCCACCAGCTCGCCGGGGGCAACAAGGTGCCGTTCTCGCGCGCTGATCTCACCATCGACGCCAATCCGTCGCGCCAATCCATTCTCGCAGCGCTTGCCAGCCTTGAGGCCAAAGCGCTGGAGAATGGCCAGGCAATCGGTATTGTCAGCGCCCTGCCCATCTCGGTCGCGGCCATTGCCGAATGGTCTCGCGAGCTTGAAAACAAGGGCATAATGCTGGTCCCTGCCAGCGCCCTGATGAAATAGAGTTTTGCCATGTCCACCCGCCCTGACCGTGAAGCCCTGCCCTATCGCGACTGCGTCGGCGTCGCCGTGTTCAACCAGGAGGGCAATGTCTTCATCGGTCGGCGCAAGCCGGATGAAGACACCGAGGACCGCACCGAAGTCGAAGCACCCTGGCAGATGCCCCAGGGTGGCATCGACAAGGGCGAGGACCCGCTGCGGGCAGCGTTGCGGGAGCTCCACGAGGAAACCAATATCAGCGCGGTGAGCCTCCTGGCCGAGGCGCCCGAATGGATCTACTACGACCTGCCCGACGAGGCGCTCGGCATTGCCTTGAGGGGCAAGTATCGCGGCCAGCGCCAGCGCTGGTTCGCTTTTGCCTTTACCGGCAAGGACAGCGAGATCGACGTGCTCAATCCCGGCGGCGGCAAGCACAAGGCCGAGTTCGACGCCTGGCGCTGGGAACGGCTGGCGCGCACCCCCAGTCTCATCGTGCCGTTCAAGAGACAAGCCTATGACAAGGTCGTCGAAGCCTTCGCCGACATTCCCCAGCGCTTTACCCACGTCTAGCCGGTCCCGGCTCCTCCCAACGCCAATCTCTTTGCGGTTCAAATGAAAACCATCGGCCTGATCGGCGGCATGAGCTGGGAATCCACGGCGCATTACTATCGCGTCATCAACCAGGAAACCGCGGCGCGTCTGGGGGGCCTGCATTCAGCGCCGCTGATCGTCCATTCGGTGGACTTCGCCCCCATCGCCGCCATGCAGTCGGCCGGTGACTGGGACGGCGCCGGGCGACAGCTGGCTACCATTGCCCGCGGGCTTCAGGCGGCAGGGGCCGAGGTGATTGGCCTCGCCACCAACACCATGCATGTCGTCGCCGAACACATTACCAGCGCCATCGATGTCCCGTTCGTCCACATCGCCGATCCCACCAGCGACGCGCTGCTGGCCGATGGCTTCGAGACGGTGGGCCTGCTGGGGACGCGCTTCACCATGGAGATGAGCTTCTATCGCGACCGGCTGGCCAGCCGCGGCCTGACCTCGCTGATCCCCGAAGTGGACCGCACCAACCTCAATGGCATCATTTACGAGGAGCTGTGCCGCGGTATCGTGCGCGAGGAGTCTCGGCGCATCTATGTGACGGCCATCGAACGCCTCGCCGCCCGCGGCGCCGAGGCGGTGATTCTGGGCTGCACCGAGATCACCATGCTGATCGACGATTCGGTGAGCCCGCTGCCGGTCTACGACACCACCGATCTCCACGCCAAGGCACTGGTCGGCGGAGCCTTGGCCTAAGCGGCACGCCGGGATTGCGGCGCAGCGCCGCCCTCATCGAGCGTGAAGACCTCAATGATGCGGTCGAGCTCGCTGGCCTGGGCCTCGGTCTGCTCGATGGCCGCATTGGTCTCTTCCACCAGTGCCGCATTGTGCTGGGTCATCTCGTCGAGCTGCCGCACGGCGATATTGACCTCCTCGATAGCCGAGGCCTGCTGGCGGCTGGCCTGGGCAATGCCCTCGAGCAGCGCCGTGTTCTCGCGCACCGCTTCGCGCACGCCGGACAGGCGTTGGGCCGCCTGGTCGACAAGCCGCGAACCCTGGGCGACCTCGCCAACGGAGCGGTCAATGAGTTGCTTGATCTCGGCCGAGGCGCCCGCGGCCGATTGGGCCAGCCGCCGCACTTCGACCGCCACCACGGCAAAGCCCTTGCCGGCGTCGCCCGCGCGGGCCGCTTCGACCGAAGCATTGAGCGCCAGAAGGTTCGTCTGGAAGGCGATGTCGTCGATCAGCCCGATGATGCTGGAAATCTTGCCCGAAGACTCAGTAATGCGTGCCATGGCTTCAGTCGCCTGCGCCATGACGGCGCCGCCGTCCTCGGCTGAGCGGGATACGGCATCGGCCTTGCTGCTGGCCTCCGCGGCGTGAACGGCATTTTGCCCGACGGTATCGGCTAGCTGTTCGACCGCAGCCGAGGTTTCCTCGATGGTGGCCGCCTGCTTGGTGGTCCGCTCGCTGAGATCATTAGCGCCGGTAAGGATTTCCCCGGTCGCCACCTTGAGCGAACGGGACGTCTGGCGAAGCTGGCCCACGATACGCGTCAGCTGCTCGCCCACCTGGTTGGTGCTGTCGCGCAGGGCACCAAAGGCGCCGTGATAGTCACCGGTCATCCGCACCGAGAGGTTGGTATCGGCCAGGGCCGCCAACACGCGGCCGGTCTCGGCGAGCCCGCTATCCACCGTCGCCACGAGATTATTGACGCTGGTGGCGAGTTGGTTGAGTTCGTCATCGGGGAAGTTGGCATCGACCCGATGGCTGAAGTCGCCCATTACGGCCGCATCGACCACCTGGCCGAAGGCGGCGCGCAGCGATTCCATCATCGCTGTGCGCTCACGCTGGACACGGGCACGTTGTGCGGCCTCGTCAGCGCTCATGGCGCCAACCTTGACGCCGTTGTCGCGGAACACGGCGATGGCGCGCGCCATCTCGCCCAGTTCATCCGACCGGCCGGTGCCGGCGATGGTGTCGACGGCGTTAGGGTCTTCTGCGATCTGGCTGGCCGTACGCACGAGGCCCAGCAGAGGTCCCGTCACCGAACGGCGGATGAAGAACGACAGCGCCACGATCAGCACTGCAATCACCCCGACGCCGGCCAGTGCCGCGGTGACGATGGTCTGGCTCTGCCGCGCCAGGCTATCGGTCATGTCCCAGGCGAAGGCGGCAGTGCCGACCACAGCCTTGTCCGGGCCGAAGCGGGCGGGCACGGCGACATAGGCGATCGCGCCCTGCGAGCTGCTCTCGACCGCGCCGCTGGCCAGCGACCGCGCCGCCACCTCGGCAAGCGCCGCCGAATTGTCGCCCGCATCGGCAGTGCCGGCGATGAGATTGCCCTGCAGGTCGAAACTGGCCCCCGCCGCGAACTGATCGCCCAGCGAGGCCTTGAGCCCGTCATAGGCGGTCAGCACGGCATCGGCCTTGCCGAAGCGAATGCCGCCCGCCAGCTGTTCGGTGCTGGCCGTGGAGACGGTGGTATTGGCCCGCTCAAGCTCGCTGCGCAGCAACGCGGCGTTCTGGCTGATGCCGACATAGCTGATGGCGGAAGCGCCGATGATCAGCGCCAGCAGCACGAGGCCGACAATCTTGCGCGTAAGGGTGAGCTTGAGCATGTGTGGTCTCTCGGCCAGAAGGGATACGGCCGCCGTTACGGCGGCCGTCGAAGGTTCAGAGCATCGAGACGTCGACGCCGACGGTGATGGCGCCGATGACGGCACCCGTCGCCGGATCGGTGATTGGCACGGACACCTGGCTCTGGAATATCTGGGTGCTCTCGTCCTGCTCGACTTCCCCGATATGGACGGCGTCTGCGCCGGCGCCGAAGCTGGCCGTAAACTTGTCCTCGTCGCCCTGCCAATAATCCGAGGTCAAGGTGCTCTGGCCGACATTCAGGCCCTTGGCATCCATGGCGAAGATTTCGGTATACTTGCCGGCCGAGGCCTCCTGCACGCCGGCCAGGTATTGCGAGGCGGCATTGCCCAGCGTCGCATCGATCAGCGGCTTGCTGGCGGTGCCCACTTCGGCGCGCCACTGCGCGTCGAGCGCATCGATCTTGGCCTGGTCATAGGCTGCGGTAACGGCGTTCTGCGCGATGATGGCATTGACCAGAGCGGGATCGCTGGCGAAGGCTGCGATCTCGCCCTTGGCCAGTTCGGTCAGCGGCGCGGTAAATTCGTCCTGGGCCTGCGGCGCGGCGACCAGTGACAGCATCGCGGCAAAACCGAACGCCGCAAGGACGGGTCGCAGCGGGGAATGGATCGACATGGAACTTGTTCTCCTCTGCCGCGCGAGGGGGAGCGCGGCATGAGGATGACCATGGTCCTGGATGGTAAAAAGTCAGTGAATTCCCGTAGCCGCGGAAGTATTTGTGATCGCGGTCAGGCCGCCCGGCTTTTTGCGCGTTCTGCCGATCGGCCGGCGGTCTGGCCGTCACCGAGCACGAAGATGTCAACGATCTGATCGAGCGTCTGCGCCTGCGCCTCGGTCTGCTCGATGGCCGCATTGGTCTCCTCCACGAGCGCCGCATTGTGCTGGGTCATTTCGTCGAGCGTGCGCACCGCCATGGTCACCTCGTCGATGGCGACCGCCTGATCGCCGCTGGCCTTGGCGATGGCCTCGACCAGCGCGCTGTTCTGGCGCACGGCCTCAAGCATGTCGCCCAGCCGCGTCGCCGCATCGGACACCAGTTCCGAGCCGCCTTTGACCTCGTTGGCCGATTGCTCCACCAGCGCCTTGACGTCGGCGGATGCGCTGGCGGCGGATTGGGCCAGCCGTCGCACTTCCACGGCCACCACGGCAAAGCCCTTGCCCGCATCGCCTGCCCGGGCCGCTTCCACCGAGGCGTTGAGCGCCAGGAGGTTGGTCTGGAAGGCAATGTCGTCGATCATGCCGATAATGTTGGAAATCTTGGCCGAACTGGAGGTGATGCGCTCCATGGCCTCGTTGGCCCGGGACATGACGCCGCCGCTTTCGGCCGCCGCATGTGAGACGGCGCTGGCCTTGCCGGCAGCATCCTGCGCCATTTTCGCATTGGCCGCGACGGTGCCGGCCAGGGCCTCCATGGCGGCGCTGGTTTCTTCGATAGTGGCGGCCTGGCGGGTGGTGCGCTCGCTGAGGTCGTTGGCGCCCGAGAGAATTTCCCCGGTAGCCGACTTGATCGAGCGCGAGGTGCTGCGCAGACGGCCGACCACCTCGGCAAACCGGGTAACGGCGCCGTTGAGCGCGTGGCGCAAGTCCTCGAACTGCGCCTCGAAGGGGGTGTCGACCGTACCGGTCAAATCGCCTTCGGCCAGTTGCTTGAGCCCGGCCCCGACGGCGGCAACGGCCTGCCGGCGCGCGGTCACGTCGGTGGCGAACTGCACAACCTTGTAGGGCACGCCATCAAGCCCCAGAATGGGGTTGAACGTGCTTTGGATCCAGATCTCGCTGCCATCACGGGTCCGACGACGGTATTCACCGCTCTTGAACTGGCCCGCCGCCAGATCGAGCCAGAACTGGCGGTAGCTTGGCGAGGCCGGATCGGCATCGAACAGGAAGGCCGCATTGGGCCAACCCACTACCTCGGCCCCGCTATAACCAAGCAGCTTGAGGAAATTGTCATTGGCGTTGAGGACTTCGCCGGTAGTGCTGAACTCGACCACGATCTGCGACATGGAAATGGCATCGAGCTGGCCGGTATGGTCGGCCGCGGCCACCAGGTGGCGGTTGGTCTCCTCGCCCAGTTCGGCGACGCGCTCGGCATTGACGCGGAAGACTTCCACCGCACGGGCCATGGCGCCAATTTCGTTGCGGCGCTCGGTGTAGGGCACCGCGATGCCCAGATCCCCTTCGGCCACGGCGCTCATCACCGCCGACAGGCGCGGGATCGGCCGGGTGAGGAGGCGCGACAGCAGCAGCGCCATGATGCCGATCAGCAGCAGGGCCGCGCCACCGACTGCAACGAGCATGACCAAGTTCTGCCCCACCACGGCTTCGATAGGACCGCGCGCCACCGCCACCAGCAGCGCACCGATGACTGTGCCATCCGCCATCGCGATAGGCAGATAGCGGGTGAAATAGCCGATACCGTTGATGGTCTCTTCGGTTTCGCTCGACTGGTTGTCCATCAAGGTGTCGAACAGCGGCGTGCCGGCCATGATCGGCGTGTCGAGCATGCGCTCTCCATCGGCCTTGAGCAGGCTCGACGTGCCAACATTGAAATCCGGGCCGACCTCGGCGTCGTAGACATAGATGGCAGCGTTTTGGCCGGCCACGCGGGCAATAGTGTCGATGACGTCATGAGTGCGGAATCGGGGCATGGAGCGCATGGTCAGCGCAGCGACATTGCCGGCTTCGTCGGCGGCGATTTCAAGGCTTGGCAGGTTGACCTGAAGGATCTCGGCGGTGATGCGGGTGGCGCTCGCCACCTCATGCGCGGCATCGTTGCTGGCCGTGTTGGAAAGGCTGATGAACAGCCCCAGCAGCACCGCGCCAATGGCGATGGCGATGGAGCACACGGCCATCGCGGCAATGGCGAAGGTCAGGCGGATATTGCCGAGCAACGAACCCATTCAAGTCTCCTGCGGCCACGCGTCCTTCTGGGCGCGTCGTGAATCTCTTCCCCGCGCAGAGACTGCCGGCTGTTGATTAAGCGAGTGTTGATGTCATGCAACTTTCATAGACGAATCAACGGTTTGCTCAAAGATTGTGCAATCGATTGCGCTAGACGCGCCAAAGCGCCGCCTGCAACGCGGTTGTCATGATAGGACGAACCCGAGACGGCCTTCGCCTCGCAAGTAATAAAGTATGAGACGGAAGCCGTCCCGGAGTGCCGGTTTTTGGAACTGTTCCGGCGGCCCCGGGGACGCTCGCCCTATTGCGGCCGAAACGCGAACCTGTGGGAGAGGCAAAACCCCCACCCGGCCCACCCCACCACTGTTCGCCTGCAGGCCGCCCATGCGGGGTGATGCAGCGAGTATGCGGGAGGTGTGATCGGTGGGATAAGTTCTTTGCCTGGAGCGTGTGGCGCTTGCGCTGGCGTGTCATCCCGCCGCCGGGCAAGACATTGCCCGGTGAGTGTGGCCACGGACATGGATTCCGGCCGGTGCCGGAATGACCCGATGGGCATCGATCGCCACAAATGGAAAAAACGCCCGGCGGAGATCATCCACGGGCGCTTTGACTGTTCTGCGGGTCATCGATCCCTAGTGGATGTGGCCGCCGTTGATCTGGCCGGCTTCGATGGCCAGGTTCAGGAGGGCGCTGACGATTTCCTGCGTGTAGGATTTCTCTTCCGGCGTTGCGGCAGCGGCCAGCTCGGCCTCGGCGGCCTTGATCTGGGCGGCGAGGTCGGCGTGGTCGAATTCGGAGAACGGGGCGGACTGCTCGGCGAGGATGGTCAGACCCTCGGCAGACACGTCGGCAAAGCCGCCCTTGACGAAGAAGATCTCGTCGCGGCCGTCATTGCCGTTCACAGTGATGAAGCCGGGACGCAGCGTCGTCATGAACGGGGCGTGGTCGTTCATGACGGTGAAATAGCCTTCGCTGCCGGGCACCGTGACCGAATGCACGACTTCCGACAGCACCAGCCGCTCGGGCGACACGATCTCGATCTTGAGGCCTTCAGCCATGTTTTTGGTCCCTTAGCGGAGCGAACCCGAAATGTCCGGGCCTAGGCGGAGGGCTCGTCGCGCACGACGAGCCCAGGTTGCAGAAATCAGGCAGCCTGAGCGGCCAGCTTCTGCGCCTTCTTGACGGCGTCTTCGATGGTGCCGACCATGTAGAAGGCGGCTTCCGGCAGGTGATCATACTCGCCAGCCACCAGGCCCTTGAAGCCCTTGATGGTGTCTTCGAGCGCCACGAACACGCCCGGCGTGCCGGTGAACACTTCGGCCACGTCGAAGGGCTGGCTCATGAAGCGTTCGACCTTACGGGCGCGGGCCACGGTGAGCTTGTCTTCTTCGGAAAGCTCGTCCATGCCCAGGATCGCGATGATGTCCTGCAGGGCCTTGTACTTCTGCAGCACTTCCTGCACGCGGCGGGCCACGTCGTAATGCTCCTGGCCGACGACGTTCGCATCGAGAATGCGCGAGTTCGATGCCAGCGGATCAACGGCAGGGTAGATGCCCTTTTCCGAGATGGCGCGGTTCAGCACGGTCACGGCGTCGAAGTGGGCAAACGAGGTCGCCGGAGCCGGATCGGTCAGATCGTCGGCGGGCACGTACACGGCCTGCACCGAGGTGATCGAACCCTTGTTGGTGGTGGTGATGCGTTCCTGCATCGCACCCATGTCGGTCGCCAGCGTCGGCTGGTAGCCCACAGCGGACGGGATACGACCCAAGAGAGCCGACATTTCGGCGCCGGCCTGGGTAAAGCGGAAGATGTTGTCCACGAAGAACAGCACGTCCTGGCCCTGGTCGCGGAAGTTCTCGGCGACCGTCAGGCCGGTGAGAGCAACGCGGGCACGGGCACCAGGGGGCTCGTTCATCTGGCCGAATACCAGGGCGCACTTGGAACCTGCGGACGAGCCATTGTTGGCTGCCGGGTCCTTGTTGACGCCCGATTCGATCATTTCGTGGTAGAGGTCGTTGCCTTCGCGGGTGCGTTCACCGACGCCCGCAAACACCGAATAGCCACCATGCGCCTTGGCGACGTTGTTGATCAGTTCCTGGATCAGCACGGTCTTGCCCACGCCGGCGCCGCCCATCAGGCCGATCTTGCCGCCACGAGCGTAGGGAGCGATCAGGTCCACGACCTTGATGCCGGTCACCAGAACCTGGCTTTCCGGGTTCTGCTCGGCAAAGCTCGGGGCTTCCTGGTGAATCTCGCGGGTGGCCTCGCCCACGATCGGGCCGGCTTCGTCGATCGGCTCGCCGATGACGTTCATGATGCGGCCCAGGGTCGCTTCACCAACCGGCACGCGGATGGCGCCGCCCAGATCGGTCACTTCGGCACCGCGCACGAGGCCTTCGGTCGTGTCCATGGCAATGGTGCGCACGGCATTTTCACCGAGATGCTGCGCCACTTCCAGCACGAGGCGCTGGCCATTGTTGTAGGTCTCGAGTGCGTTCAGGATCGCGGGCAGGTGGCCGTCGAACACGACGTCCACGACGGCACCGATGACCTGCGATACGCGACCGGCCTTTTTCTCTGCCATTTGTTTGTCCTTCGCTTAGAGCGCTTCCGCGCCCGAAATGATTTCAATGAGTTCTTTGGTGATCTGGGCCTGGCGCTGGCGGTTGTAGCTCAGCTGCAACTGGCCGATCATTTCGCCCGCATTCCGGGTCGCATTGTCCATCGCGGACATCTGCGCGCCATAGAACGAGGCGGAGTTTTCGAGCAGGGCCTTGAGGATCTGCACCGAGATGTTGCGCGGCAGCAGGTCTTCGACGATGGCTTCTTCGCTCGGCTCGTATTCATAGGGCACGGCCGAAATCTCGGCGGCGCCTTCACCACCAAGCTTTTCGAGCTTGGCCGGAATGAGCTGCTGGGCCGTCGGCACCTGGCTGATCACGCTGCCGAATTTGGCAAAATACAGCGTCGCCACGTCGAACTCGCCGGCATCGAACATGGCCAGCACCTTGTCCGCGACCTGCTGGGCCTGCACGAAGCCGACCTGCTTGATCTCGCGGAAATTGAAGGTGTCGACGATATTGGTGGGGTACTGGCGCTTGAGGATGTCGTTGCCCTTGCGGCCAACGGTGAGGATCTTGACGGTCTTGCCCTCGCTCAGGAGCTTGGCGGCATGCTCGCGCGCCAGACGGGCGATCGAGGAGTTGAAACCGCCGGCCAGGCCACGTTCGCCCGTGGCAACGACCAGCAGATGGGTCTGGTCCTTGCCCGTGCCGCCGAGCAGCGCCGGAGCATTCTCCTGGCCATCATAGACGGCACCAAGCGCTGCGAGGACCTTGCCCATGCGCTCGGCATAGGGACGGGCCGCCACGGCTGCTTCCTGGGCGCGACGGAGCTTTGCCGCCGCGACCATCTGCATGGCCTTGGTGATCTTCTGGGTCGACTTGACCGAGTCGATGCGGTTCTTGAGGTCCTTTAGCGACGGCATGAGTTCGTCGTCTCCTTCAAGCCCTTAGGCCGCGTAGGTCTTCTTGACGTCGTCGAGGGCAGCCTTGAGCTGGGCGCGGCTGTCGTCGCTGAGCGCCTTCTCGGAGGCGATCGTGCTCAACAGCGCAGCATGCTTGCCGCGCAGGGCCGACAGCACCGTCTTCTCGAAATCGCCGACCTTGCTGACCGGGATCGAGTCGAGATAGCCGTTGGCGCCGGCAAAGATCACCGCAACCTGTTCTTCCATCTTGAGCGGGGAGAACTGGGGCTGCTTGAGCAGCTCGGTGAGGCGGGCACCACGGTTCAGCAGGCGTTGGGTCGAGGCGTCGAGATCGGAACCGAACTGGGCGAAGGCGGCCATTTCGCGATACTGGCTGAGCTCACCCTTGAGCGAGCCGGCAACCTGCTTCATCGCCTTGACCTGGGCCGAGGAGCCCACGCGGGACACCGAAAGACCCACGTTCACGGCAGGGCGGATGCCCTGGAAGAACAGGTTGGTCTCGAGGAAGATCTGGCCGTCGGTGATCGAAATCACGTTGGTCGGAATATAGGCCGACACGTCGTTGGCCTGGGTCTCGATCACGGGCAGTGCGGTCAGCGAACCCAGACCATGGTCTTCGTTGAGCTTGGCGGCGCGCTCGAGCAGGCGGGAATGGAGGTAGAACACGTCGCCCGGATAGGCTTCGCGGCCCGGCGGACGGCGCAGCAGCAGCGACATCTGACGGTAGGCGACGGCCTGCTTGGTCAGATCGTCATAGGCGATAACGGCATGCATGCCATTGTCGCGGAAGAACTCGCCGATGGCGCAGCCGGTGAAGGGCGCGATGTATTGCAGCGGAGCGGGATCGGATGCGGTAGCCGCGATCACGACCGAATACTGCAGCGCGCCGGCTTCTTCGAGCTGGCGCACGAACTGGGCAACCGTCGAGCGCTTCTGGCCGATGGCGACGTAGATGCAGTAGAGCTTGTCGGTTTCCGACGCGTTGGCGTCATGGGCCGGCTTCTGATTGAGGAAGGTGTCGAGAATGATCGCCGACTTGCCGGTCTGGCGGTCACCGATGATCAGCTCGCGCTGGCCACGGCCGATCGGGATCAGCGCGTCGATCGACTTGAGACCGGTCGACATCGGCTCATGCACCGACTTGCGCGGCAGGATGCCCGGCGCCTTGACGTCGACGCGGCGGCGTTCGGTATGCTCGATCGGGCCCTTGCCATCGATCGGATTGCCCAGGCCATCGACCACGCGGCCGAGCAGGCCCTTGCCGACCGGGGTATCCACGATCGAGCCGGTGCGCTTGACGACATCGCCTTCCTTGATGGAACGGTCATTGCCGAAGATCACGACGCCGACATTGTCGGATTCGAGGTTGAGGGCCATGCCCTTGATGCCGCCAGGGAACTCGACGAGTTCACCGGCCTGCACATTGTCGAGACCATAGACGCGAGCAATGCCGTCGCCGACGCTCAGCACCTGACCGACTTCGGAAACCTGGGCTTCCTGGCCGAAATTCTTGATCTGGTCCTTGAGGATCGCAGAAATTTCCGCGGCTTTGATGTCCATTATCCGACCTCTTTCATGGCGATCTTCATCGCAGCGAGTTTTGTCTTGAG
>JAKFDU010000234.1:0-4502 GCA_036675975.1 Devosia sp.
GTGTCCCCTGCCATGGCGACGGCGGCAGCGATCGCCGGCCATTTCGTCGATATCCGCGAGTGGCAGTAAGTCACGCCGATTGGGGGGCGCGTTTCGCGCCCACCCTCGACGATATCGAAGCGCTGGCCTCCGAGGCGCTGGCAAGCCTGCCCGAGCCGTTCCGGTCGTTGGCATCTGACGTCACCTGCTCGGTCGCCGAATTCGCCGAGGACGACGTGCTCGAAGGCTTCGGCATGGAGAGCCCCTTCGAGCTGATGGGCCTCTTCTCGGGCATTGGTCTCACCGAGGACGGCGCCGTGCCCCAGACCGGCCAATTGCCCAATACGGTCTATCTCTATCGCCGCGCCATCCTCGATTACTGGGCCGAAAACGACGACAACACGCTGGGCGAAGTGGTGACCCATGTGCTGATCCACGAACTGGGCCACCATTTCGGCTTTTCCGACGAGGATATGGAAGCCATCGAGGCCTCCGTCGACGCCGAATAATCGGCGGAACGCCTGTACAATCATGCGCCCCCCACGGCCAACCTTGCGTTAACGCCCATTGCCTATGCTCGCGCGACGAAGGGTGGACGCCTTGGCGCAAGTTGACGTGTTTTCATTGGCCGCCGCGATCACGGCGCTGCTGCTGGCGGCTGGCCTGCTGATCGCCTATGCGATCAATCGCGGTCTGACATCGTTTGGCTGGTGGGCCGGCGCCTTCGCCCTTCTGGCCCTGTCGCTGGGCACGATGACGATGCGTCTGGATGTGCCCTCCGTCTGGATCAAATGGTTGAGCTGGGGCAGTTTCTACGCCGCGACCTGCCTTGTCGCCTACGGTCTGCACCGGAGCGGCGACACCCGCGCCAACCCGCTTGGCCGCATGATGGTCGGGGGCGTGCTGTTCGTTGCCATCGCGACGGTGCTGACCGTGCTGAACGCCGCCCCGCATTACTGGATGCTGTTCGGGCCCATTCCTGTTCTGGTCTTCATGGCCTGGGCGACAGCGCTGGTCTTCCGCGCCGGCTCCTGGGGCTATGGCCTGACCATGGTGTTCGGTATCGTCGCCATCGCCATCCGCTCGATCTTCCATCCGGGTGGCCTTGGCCGCCTCCTCAATCCGCCGCCCCCGCCGCCGGCCTTGCGCGGCAGCTTCGTGCCGGGCGCCGATCCGGGCGCAGGCATTCCCCTCCAGCCGCCTCCGCCCCCCAGGGGCCTGTTCGACCTGGCCCCGCCGCCGGGCCCTCGCCCGCCGATCGAGCACGCCTTGACGATCACGCTGATCACCCTGGCGGCGCTCCTGGTGCTGGCCGTTGCCCTGGTGCTGCGCAACGTCATGGCGGAGCTAAACCGGATGCGCGAGCGCTCCACCACCGACGCCATGACGGGCCTGCTCAACCGGGTGACCTTTGAAGAGGCCGCGGCCCTGCGCCTGGGCGAAACCGGCCTGCGACCGGTCTGTGCCATCCTCTTCGACATCGACCATTTCAAACGCATCAATGACACTGCGGGGCACGCGGCCGGTGACCAGGTCATCGCCCGCCTCGGCCAGCTGCTGCGCGGCATGTCCCTGACGCATGGCATTGCCGGACGTATTGGCGGCGAGGAGTTCGCAGTCATCCTTGCTGGCAGTGACCTGGCTGCAGCCCGGCTCTATGCCGAGGCGATCCGCTCGGGCCTGTCCGCGGCCGATTTCGGCGATGCCATCGGCTGGGGCGTGACCATGAGCGCCGGCATCGCGGTACACCAGCCCGGCGAGAGCCTGCATGGCCTCATGGGTCGGGCCGATGAAGCCCTCTATGCTGCAAAAGCCGCCGGCCGCGACCGGGTAGTTGTCGCCGGCGACGCCACTGAAGCGTTGCGCCGGCTTGATCCGGGGATAGATTTGGCGGCCAGCGCCTAATCCCGCGGCACGAACTCGAACTCCGCCTCGTTCCCGCCAGATGGATCGTCCGACACGCGCAGCGCCAGCTTGCCTTCGTCGAGCGCCGCAAACCACTCTTCCCAGCTCACCAGGTGGAAACCCCCGATCCGGTCAGGCCCCTCATTGCCATCGGTATTGATGGCATGCTGGCCAAAGGTCAGCTGCAGCAGCGTGCGGATTCCGGTGCCGTCGGGCGTGTCCATCAGCATCGGATTGCCGCCACGGGCCTCGGCCCATTGCCGGATATCTTCGCGATTGGTGAGTATCTTGGCCATTGCCACGCTCCCTGCTGCTGTTGCACCAACAATAGTCGCGTCCCCCGCTTGGTTCCGCAACAATTCCCAACTTGGCTCATGCCTGCTAAGACGCTGTCAAAGCTGGCGGAGCGAGCATGAATAGCAAACCCAACAAGATTTTTCTCGGCCAGATTGGTGCCGCCCACGGCATCAAGGGACAGGTGCGCATCGCCACGCACACCCAGGATCCGGAGGCCATCGGCAGCTATGGCCCCCTCGACACCGATCGGCCGGGTCTCACCATTACCCTGACCAAGGTTCGCTTGCAGAAAAATGTAGTCATCGCTCACATCAAGGGCATTTCCGACCGCACCGCGGCCGAGCAGCTCAACGGCGTGAGCCTGTTCATCGATCGCGAGAAACTGCCCGAAACCGAGGACGAGGACGATTTCTACCATGCCGATCTGATCGGCCTCGACGCTCGTCTCGATAGTGGCGTGACCATCGGCAAGGTCGCTGCCGTGCCCAATTTCGGGGCCGGCGACCTGATCGAAATCCGCGATCCGCAAAGTGGCGATACCTACCTCTATCCCTTCACCAAGGCCGTGGTGCCGGTGGTCGACCTGGACGGCGGTTTCTTGACCATCGTCATCCCGCTCGATGCGCCCGAGGGCGAGGAAGAGCCCGATTGAGCTTTTCGGCTGATATCATCACCCTCTTTCCCGAACTCTTTCCAGGTCCGCTGGGCGCCTCTGTGCTCGGACGCGGCCTCAGCGAGGGCCTGTGGGCGCTCAAGACCACCCAGCTGCGTGATTTCGCCACCGATCGCCACCGCACGGTCGACGACACCCCCTCGGGCGGCGGCGCCGGCATGGTCCTAAAGCCCGATATCCTGGCCCGGGCCATCGATACCGTCTCGCCCCCAGGCGATCCGCGCCCGCGCATCCTGATGTCGCCCCGCGGCACGCCGCTCACGCAGAAGCGGGCGCGCGAACTGGCTTTGGGGCCAGGTGCGGTGATCGTCTGCGGCCGCTTCGAGGGCATCGACCAGCGGGTGATCGACGGGCGCCAGTTGGAGGAGATTTCCATAGGCGACTATGTGCTGGCCGGTGGCGAAGTGGCCGCCATGGTGCTGCTCGAAGCCATGGTGCGGCTGATCCCTGGCGTCCTGGGCGGCGCCGACAGCCATGCCGATGAGAGCTTCGAAAATGGGCTCCTGGAGTATCCGCAATATACCCGACCGCAGAGCTTTGAAGGCGCGGACATTCCAGCGGTACTGACGTCTGGCGACCACGGCAAGATCGCCAGATGGCGCGCCGAGCAAAGCCAGGCCCTCACCGCAGCGCGCCGGCCGGACCTGTTGAAGGCGCCCAAGTCATAAAACTGTCCGAAACCCTAGACTCTCGGCGCTTTTTCCCCTATAGCCGCGCCACTATCTGCGTGGCCGGGCAAATCGGACCCGCTGCGCGCCAATAAAAAGACGAACAAACCTCCGTTACCAACCAAGACCGGGCGACGAGCCGCAAGGCCCGATAAACGCTCCTTTGAAAAGATTCAGAACGGAATCGAAATGACCAATATCATCCAGCAGATCGAGGCCGAGCAGGTCGCTGCTCTCGCCGCCAAGCGCGAACTTCCCGACTTCACCCATGGTGACACCATCAAGGTGTGGGTCAAGATCCGTGAAGGCGACAAGGAACGCCTGCAGGCCTATGAAGGCGTCGTCATCGCCATGAACGGCGGCGGCATCACCTCCAGCTTCACCGTCCGCAAGATCTCGTATGGTGAAGGCGTGGAACGCGTGTTCCCCTACTATTCCCCGAACGTGTCTTCGGTCGAAGTGCTCAAGCGCGGCAAGGTCCGTCGCGCCAAGCTGTACTACCTGCGCGATCGTCGCGGTAAATCGGCTCGTATTTTCGAATCGACCAACTCGCGCACCAAGAAGATCGAAGCCGGCGAGCGCACGGCCGCCCAGGCTGCTCGCGAAGCCCGCGAAGCCGAGAAGATTGCTGCCGCCGAGGCCTTTGCCGCCGAACAGGCCGCCAAGGACGCGGAAGCCGCAGCCGCTGCAAAGGCCGCTGAGGCTGAGGCCGCTGCAGCCGCATCGGCCGCCGACGAGGCACCCAAGGCCGAATAGGCTTTGCTCCCTTATCGATTTGAAGAACCCGGTCGCAAGGCCGGGTTTTTTGTTGCGGCACGGATTCACGTGAAACGCTACTACGGCAGGTCCGCCCCGCCTCGTTAACGCACCCCCAAAAAACTTATCCCCGCCCCCACTCCCCTCCCGCATACTCCGTCCCATCCCCGCCAACACGCGGCCCCGACGCAGGGTCGGGTGGGGAGGTTGGAGACGGGGGCGCC
>JAKFDU010000235.1:0-5390 GCA_036675975.1 Devosia sp.
CACCCCGGATCGTCACCCTCGGGCTTGACCCGAGGCGCTGTGCTTTCTGCGCGACCCGCAAGCGCAGCCCCCTCGGGTCAAGCCCGAGGGTGACGTGCGGTGCTCGGCATGCCTACTCCGCCGCCTGCGCTGCGACGAATTGCGGTGCCGCCGGTGCAGCGGCACCACGCACCACAAAGGCAATGGCGTCGGCCGAAGCCGGATTGCGGAAGCCATGCGTGAGACCGATCGGCACGGTCAGAGTATCGCCGGCGCCCATGATGAGCGTGCCATCGGCCCAGGTCACTTCCAGCGTGCCGGACTGCACAAAGATCACTTCATGCTCGCTTCGGCCATGGGGTGGAATGGTCGCCCCGGTCTCGAGCTTGAGGCGACGCAGGGCAAAGCCATGCTGCCAATGCCCGACGATCGGGCCGGCCTTGAAGCCATCCTGGGCATCGACGTCGCCGATCAGCGCAGCCTCTTCGACCCCCTCGCCGGCCAATGCCGAGCCGGGATTGGCCTTCATGTCAGCGGCCTTCACGGCATATTTGCTCAATTCGTCCATCGATGGCGTCGCCAGTTCCCGCAGCTTTTCGGCCGTCGGCGGCTGCTCGAGTTCGGCACCTTCAGGCACCATCTCGCCCAGCGTCGTATCGATCAGCTTGCCGCCCTTGAGCAGCTTGAGGCCAAAATCCTCGGCCATCTTGAACACAGACGGAGCCCAAACCACCTTGCCCGGATCGTCGTGGCCGAGCACGACATAGAGAAAGCCCGTGCCCTCATCGCGCTTCTCGAAGCCGCGGAACATATGGGTCGGCACCGTCGCCACGTCGCCGGGCTCGACATCGAGATAGCCCTCGTCCTTGTTGGCGCCGAAGACGAAGCGCCACTTGCCGGTATGGACTATGAAGGTTTCGGCGGTGAGGTGACTGTGCTGGCTATTGGTACAGCCAAAAGGCTGGCGCGCCGCGCCGACGTTGAAGCCATGCGCCTCGGGGATATGCACCACCTGCGCCGGGTTTTCACTCACGCCGGGGCCAATGATGGTGAAATTCTCCTTGCGGTCCGAACCGGGTGTGCGCGCGTCGATG
Organism: Devosia sp.; assembly: GCA_036675975.1. Classification (GTDB taxonomy): domain Bacteria; phylum Pseudomonadota; class Alphaproteobacteria; order Rhizobiales; family Devosiaceae; genus Devosia. The sequence goes on from JAKFDU010000235.1 coordinate 1,074, forward strand.
AAGGCATTGCGCAGGCCCTTGAGATCCGCATAGCGCACCAGGCGCTTTTCCATTTCAGTTTGCGTCCATTTGGTCATCGGAAAGTCCTTTCAATCGCATTTGCATTCGTATGCATCGATAGACAAGAAAGAAGCGCGGCCGCCAAGGACACGCTCGTTACGCTTCTTTGGGTCGGTAAACTTTGCGGCCGTCGGTTTCGACGACGCCGGTCTTGGGAAGCCTGGCGGAGGTGCGCACCACCAGATCGCCATTGAGAATGCGGTGTTCGGCCTCGATATCGCCGCTAGCGATCTGATCCATCAGGATTTCGACAGTGGCCTCCACCATGCGCTTAAGCGGCTGGCTCATCGAGGTGATGCCATAGGATGTCCAGCGAGCCGGACCGACATCGTCATAGCCGATGATGGAGAGATCTTCGGGGATTCTCAGCCCGAATTCGTGGCGCGCTACATCCATCACGGCGACGGCCATGTGGTCATTGGCAACGAACAGCGCATCAGGCCTCTCCGCGCGCGAAAACATCTTGCGGGCGGCGTCTTCCGCATCGACACGCGAGTAATTGCCAGTCTCCACCAGCACATCGGTGAAACCGTGAGCGGCCAGGCCCTCGATGAAGCCCTGGTGGCGATCGCGATTGGTGGACGAGTTTTCGAGGCCGGCAATATAAGCAAAACTCTTGTGGCCACCCGCCACGAGGAAATCGGCAATCCGCTTGCCGCCCTCTTTGTTGCGCGTGGTGACGCTGGACACCGCATCACGCTCGGTGGTGCGGTTGAACAGCACGACCGGAATGCCTGCCGTAGCGCATTCCTCGGAGAGTTCTGATGACAGCGAGGTCGAGGCGAGGATGATGCCATCGACGCGATATTGCATAAGCTGGTCGAAGACCGGGTCGCTATCGCGATCCTTGAAGCCGGTGAACAGCAGCAGGTGGTAGTTCTCCGCTGCCAAGGCCCGCCCCAGCTCTTCCAGCACATCGGGATAGAACAGGTTTTCGAGATAGGCCATCACCACCGCGATAATGCGCGAGCGGTTGGTGATCAGTGAACGAGCAATGGCATTGGGCCGATACCCAAGCAGCTTGGCCGAGGTCAGAACCTTCTGCCGCGTCTTGGGCGAGATCGACGCACCGGGCGTGAACGTGCGCGAGACGGCCGACTGCGACACGCCCGCATGTTCGGCGACCTGGCTGGACGTGACGCCCGGCTTTTTTACTCCGCTGTCCATCCGCCATCCACCAGGAGTGAGGCGCCGGTCACCAGCGCTGCGGCATCGGATGCCAGGAAGACGATCGGTCCCATGATATCCTCGATGCGACCGAGCCGCCCGAGCTTGATCTTGGACAGCACCCAGCTGCGGAAATCGGGATCGCCGAGGATCTTGGCCGTCAATTCGGTCTCGATGAAGGTCGGGCAGACTGTGTTGACCCGGATATTATGAGCACCCAGCTCGATAGCCATGGCCTTGGCGAGCCCTTCAACAGCAAACTTGCTGGCGGCATAGACAGCACGGCTCGGCCCGCCGACATGCCCCATTTGCGAAGAAATGTGGATGATCGACCCCGGCAAACCTGCTTTGACCAATCTAGCCACGACCGCCTGAGAGACGAAAAGCGCAGCCGAAACGTTGAGGTCCATCACCGCTTGATAGTTGGCCGGAGTGATGTCGGCAAAGCTCGAATGCCGCGCTGTGCCGGCTGAATTGACCAGCACCTGGAACGGCTCGACATCATTCACGAATACCTTGACCGCAGCGCTATCGGTGATGTCGAGCGCCACGCCCTCGGCGGCCAATCCCGCATCCGCCATCTGGTTGACGACTGCCTCGATATCGCTGGCCGTGCGCGAGGCAATAGTCACCGCCGCGCCGGCCTCCGCCAAAGCTACCGCGGCGCCCAGCCCGATGCCGCGCGTGCCCCCGGTGACGAGGGCCCGCTTGCCATCAAGACGGAAGCTAGGGGTGCGCGGCAGGCTCATTGCTACTCAGCAGCCTCGATGCGTGGCGTAGCGCCGGTGCCATAGGGGATGTTGCGGCCGCCATAGCGGCGCACGCGCACATTGGCCTGCTCGGCATGACCGACAAAGCCTTCGAGCATCGATAGCCGCGAGCCGTATTCGCCGATCATGGCCGAAGCCGCGTCAGTCGTGACGGTCTGCCACGTACAGGTCTTCATGAATTTCCCCACCCACAGGCCACCCGTATAGCGCGCTGCCTTCATCGTGGGGAGAGTATGATTGGTGCCAATCACCTTATCGCCATAGGCAACATTGGTGCGCGGCCCGAGGAACAGCGCGCCGTAGTTGGTGAGCCTGTCGCGGAACCACATGTCGCGATCGGTCATCACCTGCACATGTTCGGACGCAATGCGGTCGGCCTCGACAAGCATTTCGTCATAGTCCTCGCAGACAATGATCTCGCCATAGTCGGCCCAGGACTTTCTGGCGATTTCGCCGGTGGGCAGGATTTTGAGCAGGCGCTCAATCTCCGCCATCGTGTCTCGCGCCAGTTTTTCCGAAGTAGTGAGCAGGATCGCCGGGGTGGTCGGGCCATGCTCGGCCTGGCCGAGCAGGTCGGTAGCACACATCTCGCCATCGACCGTTTCGTCGGCAATGACCAGCGTTTCCGTCGGGCCGGCAAACAGATCGATGCCAACGCGGCCATAGAGCTGGCGCTTGGCTTCGGCGACAAAGGCATTGCCGGGACCGACCAGCATGTCGACCGGGTCAATGCTCTCGGTGCCGATCGCCATCGCACCAATGGCCTGAATGCCACCCAGGACGTAGATTTCATCGGCACCGGCCATCGCCTGTGCGGCAACGACGGCCGGCGCCGGCTTGGCTCCAAAAGGCGGAGCACAAGTAATGACCCGCTCGCAGCCGGCAACCTTGGCGGTTATCACCGACATATGGGCCGACGCGAGCAGGGGGTATTTGCCGCCGGGGACGTAACAGCCCACGGCATTGATCGGCACATGCTTGTGGCCCAGGGTCACGCCTGGCAGCGTTTCCACCGCCAGATCGGTCATGGTGGCGCGCTGCGCCTGGGCGAAGTTGCGCACCTGGGTCTGGGCGAATTCGATATCGGTGAGATCCTGATCGGTGAGCTGTGCCATGCAGTCGTCGATCTCTTTCTGGCTCAGGCGGAACTCGGTGCGTTCCCACTTGTCGAACTTGGCGCTCAGCTCACGAACCGCGATATCCCCGCGCTTCTCTATGTCGCCTAGAATGGCCTCCACCGTTGCACGGACCTGGCGATCGGCCTCGGCCCGTTCCTCGATATCCTTACCGCGCTTGAGCCAGACTGGCATGTGCCGCTCCCATATTCCTGCGAAGAGTTGTTGCATACGTATGCAAATTTGTAAACGAGTCGCTGTGCCGAAGCTGCATCTTATGTGCCGGCTCGGGTTAGCGGATGGTCTTAGGTCGCTGGAGGGCGTAGTCGGTCGCCCGCTCGAAGGCATCGCCGATCTGAACGATGCGCGCCTCGTCGTGGTGCTTGCCGATAAGCTGCATGCCGATCGGCAGACCCTGATGAAACCCGACGGGCAGCGCCAATACGGGGTGGCCGCTGAGATTGAAGCCGATGGTCCGCATCGGCGTCCACACCGCTTCCTTTTCGAACGGCGCCGCCGGCAAGGCCGTGGTGAGCGCCCCGATGGTGGCCAACGCGTCGCAGTGCGTCAGCAGCCTGTCGACCTCGGTGCGGAACGCATTCCCTGCCCGCTTCGCCGCGGCCAGTTCGTCGTTCGTGACGGCAACGCCGGCCGCCAGGCTGAGGAACGTGCGGCGACCATAGGCGCCCGGACGATCCTTCAGCCCCTGGGCGTGATTGTCGAAGCTTTCCTTGTGCAGGACCGCGGCCGCCGCCACTTCAATGGCGAAATAGTCGGGCAGTTCGACCTCTTCGATAACGGCACCAAGCTGCGCCAGGGTCGACATGGCTGCATCCATCGCCGCCAGCACGGCCGGCATGGTCTGGGCATCTGCAGCAAACCAGTCGCGTGCGTAACCAATGCGCAGCCCCGCCACCGACTGGTTCAGCCGCGACGCGGCGCCGGCCTGGCCAGCAATGACCTCCAGCGTGATCGCAGCTTCCGCCACCGTGGCGCTCATGGGTCCGACGTGATCCATGCTTGATGACATCGGCAGCACGCCTGCGGTGGGCACCGCACCGAAGCTCGGCTTCAACCCGACCACACCGCAATAGAAAGCCGGCCCGCGCAGCGAACCGCCTGTGTCGGTGCCGATCGTCGTGCGCAGCAGGCCGCCGGCTACCGCTACCGCGCTGCCGGACGATGAGCCGCCGGTAATGTGTTCA
>JAKFDU010000236.1:0-13460 GCA_036675975.1 Devosia sp.
GCGCGCCTGCTGGTCCAGCCCGATCCGCAATGGCGAAGGTCATGTCGTCGCGACCTTTGCCTTTTACTATCGGACCTGCCGTGGCCCGGACTCCATGGAGCGCAACATCGTCCAGACCTGCGTGCATCTATGCGCCATCGCTATCGAACACGAGCAGGCGCGCCAGCGCAATTATCGGCTGGCCTATTTCGACGCCCTGACCGGCCTCCCCAATCGCGGGCATTTCAACGAATTGCTGGCCCGTCATATCGGCATGGACGAGCCGTTCGGCCTCCTGCTGGTCGATATCGACCATCTCAAGGTCGTCAACGATACTGTCGGCCACGTCTTCGGGGATCTGCTGATTCGCACCATCGCCGAACGCATTTCGGGCGCTGATGCCTCGTTGACGGCCTGTCGTCTGGGCGGCGACGAGTTTGCCGTTCTGGTTGCCGATTGCGACGGCGATAGGGGTCTCGAGGACGCTGCCTCTCGCATTCTGGCCGCCGTCCACGGCCTGGTCCATGCCGGGGAGCAGACCATCGATCCCCACATCACCATTGGTGGCGCCCTGTTCGGTCAGGACGGCGTCGATGGCGCTGCGCTCAGCCAGAATGCCGATTTCGCCCTCTATCACGCCAAGGAAACCCGCCGCGGCGGCTATGTCCGTTTCACCCCATTCCTGCGCACCTCCATGATCGAGCGCGCCAACACGGTGCGTAGCGTCGATTTGGGGCTTTCCGAAAGGCGTCTTCTCGCTCACTACCAGCCCATCGTCCGGCTCGATACCGCCGAAATCGTGGGGCTCGAAGCCCTGGCCCGCATGCGCATGCCCGACGGGCGCATCGCAACGGCCGGCGAGTTCCAGGCCGCCCTGCTTGATCCCCGCATCGCCTGGCAACTCACCGGCCAGATGCTGGCTCAGGTCGCTGCCGATATCCGCCGCTGGCTCGATCTGGGCATCGATTTCCAGCATGTGGGCTTCAATGTCACCACCGGGGATTTTCAGCGCGGCGATCTCGAATCCCGGATCGTCACGACCTTCGAGCGGGCCGACGTGCCCCTCAAGCACCTCATTCTAGAGGTCAACGAATCCGTCTATGTGGCGGGCAATGACCAGATGGTGCCCAAGGCCGTGAGCGCGCTGCGCCAGCGCGGCCTGCTCGTCGCGCTCGACGATTTCGGTACTGGCTTTGCCTCGCTGACCCACCTGCTGAGCTTTCCGGTTGATATCATCAAGATCGACAAGTCCTTCATCGATCGCATCGGCACCGACGCGGCCAGCGATGTGGTTGTCGGCTCCATTATCGATATCGCCCGCAAGCTCGATATGAAGCTCGTCGCCGAAGGCATCGAAACCGTCGACCAGGCGGAAGCGCTGGCCGACCTGGGCTGCGTCCTGGGGCAGGGGTTTCTGTTCGCCCGGCCATGCTCCTTCGAGGATGTTACGCGCCTGCTGTCGGTGTTCGGGCAAAAGACAACCGAGCCCAATCCGGCCGAGCGCCGCAGCGCCTGAGCGGGCGTTGCAATTGCGCGGCAGGCGGCGCAATCTCATTGCCGAACTATCTAGCCAACCAAAGTCGCATGGCGCCCGCGCCGTGCTGACAGGACGGTGACAGGGAGCGGCTCTATGGTCCCCGTCACGAACGCAACGACGTTCCGGATATGACATGGGAGGACTTATGAACAAGCTGCTCTTGGCCGCGCTGATTTCTGGCGCAATGGCTGTTCCCGCTTTCGCTGCCGACTACACCATCATGGCCCCCGCTGCCCCCGGCGGCGGTTGGGACCAGACTGCTCGTTCGATGCAGGAGGCCATGCAGGCCGAAGGCATTTCGGGCAATGTGCAGGTCACCAACGTTCCCGGCGCCGGTGGCACCATCGGGCTGGCCCAGTTCGTCAACCAGTCGACGGGCAATCCCAACGCCCTTATCGTCGGCGGCTACGTGATGGTGGGCGCCATTCTCACCAATGCTTCGCCGGTTTCGCTCGCCAACGTCACCCCGATCGCCCGCCTCACCGGCGAATCCGACGTGATCGTGGTGCCCGCTGCCTCCGAGCTCAAGACGGTCGATGATCTGATTGCCAAGCTCAAGGCCGATCCGGGCTCCGTGTCCTGGGCCGGCGGTTCCGCCGGCGGCGTCGATCACATCGCAGCCGGCCTTTTCGCCAAGACCGTTGGCGTCGATCCGACCACCGTCAACTACATCGCCTTCTCTGGTGGTGGTGAAGCCCTTGCTGCCGTGCTTGGCGGCCAGGTGACCGTGGGCATATCCGGCCTCGGCGAATTCGCCGCCCAGATCGAATCGGGTGACCTGCGGGCTCTTGCCTCGACGGGCGCTGCGCGTCTCGAAGGCTCCGAAATCCCGACCCTCAGTGAAGCCGGCGTCGACCTCGTCGTCGAAAACTGGCGCATGGTCGCCGCTGCCCCCGGCATCACCGAGGAGCAGAAGGCCGCCATCAACGCAGATATCGAAAAGCTCGTGACCTCGGCCACCTGGAAGTCGACGCTCGAGACCAAGGGCTGGCAGGACATGTACCTTGCCGGTGCCGATTTCGACGCCCAGCTCGCGTCCGATATCGAGGCGACCACCGCCATCCTGAAAGACATTGGCCTCGTTCAATGAGTTCAGGCGAACCAAACCTTGCGCGCCGCCCCGATGGGGCGGCGCTTGTCATAGCGCTGGTGCTGGCGGCCATAGCCGCCGTCATCATCTGGCAGACCTCCCAGATGCGCGTGCCGCCCATTCAGGCAAGGGTCGGTCCTCAGGTTTTTCCCTACGCGATCGCCGGCGGTCTGGTTCTGCTGTCCATCGGCACCGTGATCTCCGCCTTGCGCGGCAGTTTTCCGGCACGCGAGAAGGACAATTACGGTCCCATGCTGTGGATCATCGGCGGGCTGATCGGGCAGATGCTGCTCCTCGGTTGGGCCGGGTTTTCCATCGGCACGGCGGTGCTGTTCGCCTTCACGGCCAAGGGCTTCGGCCGCGGGCCTTTGTGGCAGACCATTCCGATTGGCTTCGTGCTGGCCTTTGCCATCTGGTTCATCTTCTCGCGCGGCCTGCAGCTCTCTCTGCCTGCCGGTCCCATCGAGCGGCTCATCCCCTGATCGAAAGACGCTGATATGGATACCTTCGGTCTTCTGGCGAACGGCCTGTCGGCCGCCCTGCAGTGGCAGAACCTGCTCTACGCGCTGCTCGGTGTTACCCTGGGCACTGCGGTCGGCGTGCTGCCCGGTATCGGGCCGGCTCTGACCGTAGCGCTGCTGCTGCCGGTCACCTACAAGCTCGATCCCACCGGCTCGCTCATCATGTTCGCGGGCATCTATTACGGCGGCATGTATGGCGGCTCGACCACCTCGATCCTGCTCAATACGCCCGGCGAATCCGCCTCGATCGTCACCGCGCTCGAGGGTAACAAGATGGCCCGCAAGGGCAGGGGTGGTCCGGCTCTCGCCACCGCCGCCATCGGCTCCTTCGTCGCCGGCCTCATCGCTACCGTAGCCTTGGCCTTTCTCGCCCCCTGGGTGGTCAAGGTCGCGCTGTCGTTCGGTCCGGCAGACTATTTCGCGCTGATGGTGCTGGCCTTCGTTACCGTCTCGGCCGCCTTTGGCGACAGTGCTCTGCGCGGTATCACCGCTTTGTTCATCGGCCTGGGCCTTGGCGTCATCGGCATCGACCTGCAAACCGGCCAGGCGCGCCTCGCCTTCGGCATCCCTGATCTGCTCGATGGCATTGAGGTTACCACGCTCGCCGTGGCGCTGTTCGCCATCGGCGAAACCCTCTCCATCGCCGCCTCGCGCACCCAGATCAAGGAAGAGGTGCTCGCGGTTAAGGGCTCGGTCTGGATGACTCTGGAAGACTGGAAACGTTCCTGGGGCGCCTGGTTGCGCGGCACCGTCATCGGCTTCCCCATCGGCGCCATGCCTGCCGGCGGCGCCGAAATCGGCACCTTCTTCTCCTACGCCGCCGAACGCCGCCTCTCCAAGCATCCCGAAGAATTCGGCCACGGCGCCATCGAGGGCGTCGCCGGTCCCGAAGCCGCCAACAACGCCTCTGCCGCCGGCACGCTGGTGCCGCTACTGACGCTGGGGCTGCCGACCTCCGCTACCGCCGCCATCATGCTCGCCGGTTTCCAGCAATTCGGCCTGCAACCCGGCCCGCTGCTGTTCGCTAACAATGCTCCCCTGGTCTGGTCGCTCATCGCCAGCCTGCTGGTGGCCAATTTTATGCTGCTGGTGCTTAACCTGCCGCTGATCGGCCTCTGGGTGAAGCTGCTGACCATCCCCCGGCCGTGGCTCTATGCCGGCATCCTCAGCTTCGCCACCCTAGGCACGCTGGGCGCCAATGGCGCCATGTCCGGCCGGCTTGGGCCCATCCCCTTCTCGTTCGAACTGCTGATCCTCCTGGCCTTCGGCATCCTGGGCTATGGCCTGCGCCGCTTCGGCTATCCCATCGCGCCTGTCGTCATCGGCCTGATCCTCGGGCCGCTGGCGGAGCAGCAACTGCGCCGCGCGCTGGCCATCAGCCAGGGCGATCCGATGGTGCTGGTGCATACGCCCATCGCCATCACGCTCTACATCATCGCCGCCGCCGCCCTGCTCATCCCGCTCTACCTGCGCCTGCGCGGCAAAGGCGCCGTGCTGCAGCAGATGGCAGCCGACGAAGACTGAATTCGGATCTGGAGTAGGTTTCTCCCCACCCCGGATCGTCACCCTCGGGCTTGACCCGAGGGGTCTTCACTTTGCTGAGCGCCCGCAAGTACAGAAACCTCGGGTCAAGCCCGAGGGTGACGGCCGGTGGTTGCTCCCGTCGGCCAGGCAACAACCAAAAAAAGCCCGGACGCCCATTCAAGGGCATCCGGGCTTTCTCACGTAGGATCGGTCGCTCGGCACGGGTCGCTCCAGGGAGGGAAAGCGCCCCGCGTCCGGGGAGACTTAGAGCTTGCCGATCGAACGGAAAGCGTCGACGTCGATACCAAGGGACTTGAGGTGCTTGGCCTTGGGCGCACGACCACCCTCGACCGCGTTCGAGACGGCAGCAGCGCTGCCGAACACTTCGACGAAGGTGCCAAGGGTCGCAAAGAACGACTTGCGGGTGGTGCTCATAGCCAGTTTCCTCATCAGCCCCGACCGAATTGCCGGGCCGCTTTCATGCACCAACAGATGGGCGCGCTCGCCCCGTTCTGCTAGGCCCCAAAGGGCAGGCCAGCTATGCGTCTTGTGCAATTAACGAGGCGATAACTATCCAATTCGCTTGAATTCGCGCCATTTTCAGCGTCTCGGCTTCAATCCATGCGATCTCGGCATGGCTTCATGCCGCCGCAGCAGCACCGGACGTCATGGCTTGGGCGAAACGATCTCGCCCCAGCTATCGAGAAACCGCTTGCGTCGTTGCTGATCCAGCGACACCAGCAGCGCCGGCCCCAGCGGAATGGGCTGGATCACCCCACGGCCGCGCGCCGCAATGGCCTCGCCGGTCCATTCCCCATCTCCCCCCGGCACCACCGACCCAAGCGCCGTCTGCTCGGCAGCGATGGCCTGCCCGGCGGGGGACAGCGCAAAGTCCACGAAGGCCTTGCCCAGGTCGGGGGAGGGCGCATCCCGCGGGATCAGCATCGCCCGCGTCAGCACCAGCACATAGTCATCAGGCACCACGATCTCGATATTGGCGCCGTCAGCCTTGCGCGCAAAGGCATACGACCCCAGGACATTATAGCCCAGCGCTAGCGACCCGTCGGCCACGCCGTTGAGAATGGCCGGGCTCGATCCCGAGAAAACCGCCTCAACCCGCCCGAACGCCGCCGCGAGCCGCCAGAAATTGGACGAAATCACCTGGTCCTGCGATGCCAGCAGATATCCGACGCCCGACAGCGCGATATCATAGGTCGCGATCGAACCCCGAAACCGCTCGGTCTGCGTCTCCAGCATTTCCGCCAGCCTCAGATGGGTTCGTGGCACCTCTTCGGCGCTGATGCGGTCCGGATTGTAAATGATGACAGCCGGCTCGAACGTGAAGCCGAACACCTCGTTGCGCCAATGCGCCCAGTCCGGCAGCCGGGCCAGGAATGGGCTGTCATAGGCCATGGCATAACCGTCATTGGCGAGCTTGATCTGCAAATCGGCCGCCGAGCTGATCAAGAGGTCGGGGCGCGCCGTGGTGCCGGACAGGAACTGCTCGTACATCGGCAGTGAATCCTGCTCGTCATACGCCACCGTCACGTCCGGCCGCACGGCCTGGAAGCCGGCGACAAATTCGGCAAACAGCGGCGTATCGGTCGTCCCCACGATCGTGAGCACGACATCCGCGCTGCCATCGGGCGCCGGATAGGTCGAGGACACGGCATGCGCATCCTCGACGTCCACGAGCAGCAGGCACAGCACCAGCGCCGCCAGACTTCCCAGGGCCCGCCTCAGTTGCTCGACCTTCGGATTGCGCCCCACCGTCGGCAGGTCGATCTCCACCACCAGCCCGCCACCCGCCCGGTCCTGCAGTCGCAGCGCCCCGCGATGCGCCTCCACCACCCGCTTGACGATCGATAGTCCCAGCCCCGAGCCCGCCGTCGCCCCGCTCGCCGTGCCGCGCTTGAACCGCTCCAGCACATCAGGCTTTTCGGCCTCGGCAATGCCCGGCCCGCGATCGCTCACAGCAAGCGTCATCACCCCGTCAGCTACGCCGCCGCTGATCTCCACCGGCCCCGACGAATAGACCAGCGCATTGTCCACCACATTGCGCACCATCTCGCGCAGCGCCACCCGGTCACCGCGGATCTGCGCACCGGCAACCGCTTCCGGCAAATTCACCATCAGCCGCCCCGCCTGGTCCGGGTCCAGCCGCTGTCGCACCTCGTCGACCACGAGGCCAAACGCGGTCGTGTCGCTTTCCTGGTTTTCGAGGCGGTGCGAAATCGTCGCCTCCATCAGCAGTTGTGATACCAGTTGGCTCGCCTGGACCGCCCCCTGGTGAATGCGCTTGACACGCGCCCGCAGGGCCACCGGGTCCTGTTCGTCCATCGCCACTTCCGCCTGCGCCCGCAGCGAGGCCAGTGGCGTGCGTACCTCATGCGCCGCCTCGGCAACCAGCCCCGTGACCCGCTCCATGGCGCTGCCCAACCGTGCCATGAAGGCATTGAGCCCAGCCACCAGCTGGCTCACCTCCGCCGGCACCGGCACATCGACCGGCGACAAGTCATCGGGCGCCCGCCCGCGCAATTCCTGCTCGAGCTGATAGAGCGGCGCAAACATGCGGCCGATGCCGAACCACACCAGCGCAATGGCCAGCAGGGTCAGGGCAATGACAGGCACAACGGCATTGGAGAGGATTTCCCCAGCCAGCGCCTCGCGCTCGCTCTGCGTTTCGGCCACATGGATCGTCACCCAACTGGCATCGCCCCCTGAAGAGGTCAGCCGCCCGACGCTGGCCACGCGCACCAGCTCGCCCCGATAGATGGTGTCGGCGAAAACCGGCCCTGCCGAAGTCATTTCAGGCAGCATGCCCGACAGGTCCTCATAGCCCGTCACTGCCTCGCCGGCCGGGCTTTCCACCGCGTAGAACACCCGGTCGTGCCCGGAAAACATGCCGAACGAGGCAAAAGGCAGTTCGACGATCACGGCATCGTCCTCCACCTGAACCGCGCCAGCAATGGTCAGCGCCGACGCCGCCAGCAGCCGATCGAACGCCCGGTCTGCCGAGCGCTCGGCATAGTCGCGGATGAACACGATCAACACCATCGCCGCCACCAGCAGCAGCGCCAGCGCCAGCGCCAGGATGCGATTGCGGATGGAGAAGGACTTAGCCGCCATGCGGCGCCCGCACCACATAGCCCACGCCGCGCACCGTGCCGATCTCGATATTGGCGGCTTCAAGCTTCTTGCGCAGCCGCGAAATATGCAGCTCCAGCGCATTGACCGAGACGGCTTCGTCGAAATTGAACAGCTGGTTCATCAGCCGTTCCTTGGGCACCACTCTACCAACATTGGTCACGAGAATTTCCAGCAGCCGGAATTCCCGCCGCCCCAGTTCCAGCGTCTTGCCGCCGATGCTGGCATTGAGCCCTGCAAGGTCCATCTCGAGGTTCCCCACGCCCAGCGTACTCGTCGTCTGCCCGCCGGTCCGTCTGATCAGCGCCCGCAGCCGCGCCTCGAGCTCGCGCAGGTCAAACGGCTTCACCAGGTAATCGTCCGCGCCCAGGTCGAGCAGGCTCACCTTGTCATCGATTTCCGAGCGCGCCGTGATCACCAGGATCGGCGCGTTGAACTTGCGCTTTCGCAGTTCCGCGATCAGCCCGATGCCGTCGCGGTTTGGCAGCATGAGGTCGAGCGCCACCGCATCGAAATCGTCGCCCTCCGCTGCCGAAACCACGTCATTGCCGTCGCGTACCCATTCCACCGAATGGCCGGAATTGCGGAGACGCTTCTCGATCGCCTCGCCCAGGTCTTCATTGTCTTCGACGAGCAGGATTCGCATTGGCGCCGGTTTCTCCCCGGCCCATATTAGGGGCTATTTGACCCCGGGTCATGCCTGCCGAGGCGCGTACCGCCGTTTTATTGGCGACCCTAGAGCAGCGTCGTCATCATTGCCGCGGCCACTGCCACGATGCCGAAGGCGGCTATTCCCGCGGCCATCAACATCACCTGGGCATGCTGGACATAGCCTGCCTGCCGAGCCTGCTGGCGCAGGGCGGTCAGGTTGTCATCATTGCTGTCGATATGCGCCATCGGAACACCCCTCAGCCGGCCGGTCGACCTGACCGGATTGGACCCTTGGGCAGCCGCGTTCGCGCTGTTCTCACCCGCTCGCTGAAGGTAGTCCCGCGCTCGGTTCCCGCGAACGCGATCCTGGTAACGCGGTTAATTTACATAAAATGCGCTCTTTCCGATCTTGTATGGAAGATCATTGATCTGCCCCGCGGATCATGGCAGAAACCGCTCATGACCCATTTGCACCCAGACCGCCTGTTCCCCGCTTCCGAGCCCGCCCGATCCATCGCGCGCGAGCTCTATCCCGAAGTTCGCGACCTGCCGCTGATCTGTCCGCATGGCCACACCGATCCGTCCTGGTTTGCTGACAATGGCCGCTTTTCCGATCCGGCAGCCCTGTTCCTCACGCCCGATCACTATGTGCTGCGCATGCTGCGCAGCCGCGGCCTCAGCTATGACGACCTCGGCGTGCCGCGCAAGGATGGCCGGCCGGTTGCCGAGGGCAGGGCGGCCTGGCGGCTGTTTGCCGCCAACTACCATCTGTTTGCCGGCACTCCGTCCAAGACCTGGGTCGATCACTCGCTCGAATGGGCCTTCGGCATCAAGGACGAGCTGTCCCCGGCCACCGCCGACGCCATATACGACACCATCGACGCCGCACTCGCCACGCCGGCGCTGCTGCCGCATGCTTTGCTCGATCGCGCCCGCGTCGAGGTCATCGCCACCACCGAGTTCGCCCTCGATCCGCTGGTGCACCACCAGAAGATGGAGCAGAACGGCACCATCGGCCGCGTTCGCACCACCTACCGTCCCGATGACGTGACCGATCCCAGCCGCGCCGCCATCGTCGACAACCTGCAGAAATTCGGTGAAATCACCGGCGAGAACATCACCACCTGGTCGGGCCTGATCAACGCCCATCGTGTCAGGCGCGAATATTTCCGCCGCTTCGGCGCCGTCGCCACCGACCACGGCGTGCCCTCGGCCAACACCGCCGACCTGTCCGCGCCCGAAAGGCAGGCCCTGCTCGACAAGGTTCTGTCGGGTCGGCACGACGCCGCCGACGCTGAGTTGTTCCGCGCCCAGATGATGACCGAGATGGCTTTGCTGTCGGTGGAAGACGGCATGGTCATGCAGATGCATGCCGGATCGCGCCGCAATACCGATCCGCTGCTGCTGGCCGAACGCGGCACCGATCTCGGCGCCGACATTCCTGGCACCACCGATTACGTGAACGGCCTCAGGGCCTTGCTGTCGCGTTGCGGCAACGAGCCGAACCTGCGGCTCATCATGTTCGTGCTCGATGAAACCACCTATGCTCGCGAGCTGGCACCCATGGCGGGCTATTGGCCGAGCCTGATGATCGGCCCACCCTGGTGGTTCCACGATAGCCCGCAGGGCATCCGCCGCTATCTCGATCAGGTGGTGGAATCGGCCGGTTTCTACAATCTCGCCGGCTTCAACGACGATACCCGTGCGCTGCTCTCCATCCCGGCCCGCCACGACGTGTGGCGCCGCGAGATCTGCGGCTTCCTCGGCCGCTGGGTCGGCGAAAACCGCATCGCCAAATCCACGGCGCGAGATATCGCCAGGCACCTGAGCTACCAGGCCGCCAAGGACGCGTACAAGATCAAGTGAATTCTCGGTCGACACCCTCCCCCTTGCGGGGCTTGGGAGCGGCCCGAAGGGACAAATCGCTCCAGTGGAGCGATTTGAGCGAACAAGGCCATGAGAGCTACGCTCGAATGGCTGGATCAAGGGTGGGGAACGTTTGGCCCCGATATCGGGGCTCTCAACACCCCCTCCCAACCTCCCCCGTCGAGGGTGAGGTGCCGCGCAGTGGTTGTGACTAAGGCGACTTCCACAGTACCAGCGCCACGATCAGCACGCCGGTCACCATCAGCACCAGCAGCCCACCGAGCCCGTTGAGAACCTGGCGTCCAAATGTCGGATGGGCCTCGTCGGCCGAAATGATGTCGGCGAGCCGAGTCGGTTCCCGGCTGTCTTCGTAAGGTTGATGCGTCATTTCAAGTTCCCCCTGCTGGACTTGCTTTCGCGTGCCTCCAATATGCGCCCGAGACCGGTAAAGAAGTTTTGCCGCGCCAGCCCTACCTCGACTTAGGGTTGCGATTCCGCCAACCGGCAGCCTTACCCGTCGGTTACCGTCACGATTTCATCAAGTTTTCCGGCAATCAGCCTCCACCCCGTCGAAACTGATCGCGCCTTCTGCTCTAATGTCGGCAATGATGAATCAATCGCCCGTCGAAACCGCGCTCAGCCGCGCCTTGATCCGCTGGTCCCTGACCAAGTCGACGCCAGTCGCCGAAACGGCGACCAGCTGGATTTTCCGTGTCGAGCAGAATGGCCGTAACTTTGCGGCGCTCAAGATTCTGAAGCCGCTCGCCGCGGTCGAGGAGCGGCGCGGCGCGGTGCTGATGAATTGGTATGGCGGGGAGGGCGCCGCCACCATTTTCGACATGCATGGCGATACCATCTTCATGGAGTGGCTCGATGGCGGCACCCTGGGCGACCCCGTCCGGGCAGGCAAGGATGACGAGGGCACCATCGCCATCGCCACTGTCATCGCCAGCCTGCATCGCCCGCGCGCCGAGGCGCCCGAGGGGCTGGAGCCGCTCCGCGACCGCTTCCAGACCCTGTTCGATACCGATGTGCGCACCTGGCCGCACACGGCGCGCGACCTCTATGCCCGCGCGTGCGGCATAGCGCTCAAGCTCTTCGATCGTCCCAGCGCCCAGATCCCGCTGCACGGCGATATGCACCACGACAACGTGCTGAGTTCCGATCGCGGCTGGCTGGCCATCGACCCCAAGGGCCTCATTGGCGACCCGGCCTACGACGTCGCCAACGTCTTCATCAATCCCAAGGGCGCCGCCCATCTGGCTACCGATCCTCGGCGCATCGCTGCCCGCGCCGATATCCTCTCCGAACGCTTGAACTACCCGCGCAAGCGTATCCTCGGCTGGGCCGCGGCCCATGCAGCTCTCTCGGCTTGTTGGGAGCTCGTCGAGGAGCGGCCCATCACCCACCAGCTCGCCTGCCTGCCTCACCTGCTCAGCGCCTACGACCAGGCCTGACCTCAATGGAACCCTTGATGCTCACCACCACGCGCCGCGGCTTCATCATGCTGTCAGCCGCTGCGGCTCTCGCGGCCTGTTCCACCACCATTCCGATGCTTCCAAAGGGCGCCAGCACACCCGAAACCCTGACCGACGCGGAAATCCTCGAGGCGATCAACACCGTGCGCCGCGCCAACGGCGCCCCACCGTGGACCTACAACACGCGTCTCGAAGACGCCGCCCGCTCACAGGCGCGCCTCATGGCCCAGAAGAACACGATGAGCCACGATCTCGGCGTCACTCTGCGCCAGCGCGTCACCGCCGCGGGCTATCTGGGCGCGGTGGGTGAAAATGTCGGCAAGGGCTACAAGGATCTCCAGGGCGTTATCGGCGGCTGGATGGATTCCTCCGGTCACCGCAACACGCTGCTCAGCCACCGCTTCGTCGAGTTCGGCCTAGCCGCCGCCCGCGGTCCCGGCGGCAAGCTCTACTGGGCCATGATCGCCGGCGGCAGCTTCGAGGCGTGGATAGGATAGGCCGGTCGGCTCGCCTGTGTCTGCGGCCCCTCCCGACGTTGGAGCGGGTAGGGGCCACAGACTGAGTTGAGGCGCTACTGCACCGTCACCCCAGCCGCCTCGATCACCGGCTTCCAGCGCGCCACCTCCGACGCGACATGCGCGGCAAGTTCTTCGGGCGTCGAGCCAACAACAATGGCGCCAACACCGGCCAGGCGCTCCTTGACCGCGGGGTCATTGACCACCGCAACCGCCGCCTCGTTGAGCCGGGCAATCACCTCGGGTGGTGTGCCCGCCGGAGCGAACAGTGCGTTCCAGGTATTGGTCTCGTAGCCGGGAACTCCGGCCTCATCCATGGTCGGGACGTCAGGGAAGCTCGCAGCACGCTCCAGCGTGGTGACGGCGAGCGGGCGGAGCGTGCCGGCCTTCATATGCTCGGTGGCCGAGGGCAGATTGTCGAAGATGATGGGCACCGCGCCGCTGAGGGCATCGACCAGCGCCGGGCCTGACCCCTGATAGGGCACGTGGACCATGTCGACCCCGGCCATGGATTTGAACAATTCGCCCGACAGGTGCAGTGGCGTGCCGTTGCCTGACGAGGCATAGGCATGGGTTTCGGGCTCCGCCTTGAGCTTTGCGATCAGTTCCTCGACCGTATTGGCGGGGAATTCCGGATTGACCAACAGCACATTGGGCACCGTGATCAGCAGCGAGATCGGGGCGAAATCCTCGGTCGGGTCGAAAGGCGGCGTGGCGTAAAGCGAGGCGCTGAGCGCGTGCGTCGCGATCGTGCCCATCAGGATGGTATAGCCGTCGGGCGCAGCATCGGCCACCGCAGTCGCGCCGAGCACGCCGCCGGCGCCGGCCTGGTTGACCACCAGCACCTGCTGGCCCAGCTGGGCGCTCATGCCTTCGGCGATGATGCGACCGACCAGATCGGTCGAGCCGCCGGCTGCGAACGGGACGACGAGATTGATGGACTTGTTGGGAAAGTCCTGCGCCTGAACCGGAGCGGACAAGACAAACGCCCCGGCAATGACGGCCAGGGTGGCGATCAGAGATCTCATGCGTGTGTTTCCTCCCAGATAACTGGAGGAAAAGCAGGAAATCCGAATATGGTTCCGCCAAGTCGCTGCGGCGATGCGAGAATCCTGACTTATCCCCGCCCCGAAATCCTGCTGCATACTGCAC
>JAKFDU010000237.1:0-101555 GCA_036675975.1 Devosia sp.
ATGCCGCGCTCGCGCTCGATATCCATCGAGTCGAGCACCTGCTCCTTCATCTCACGGGCCTCCAGCCCGCCGGTCATCTGGATGAGCCGGTCGGCCAGGGTGGACTTGCCATGGTCGATATGGGCGACGATGGAGAAATTGCGGATGCGGGAAAGCGGCGTTGTCATGAGGGCGCTGATAGCAGAACGGGACAAGGGGAGAAAGATGGTTTCCGGCATGTTAACGGGAGCAATGCGGTGCCTTTTGCATGGCTCGCGCGTTGGGGGAGCATGCACACACTCGCCAAACTCGCCATCGCCCTGCCGCTGCTGCTGCCGATCCCTGCTGTGGCGCAGGATTTCCTGGGACAGTTCGAAGACTTCGTCGAGGGTCTGACCGATCCGCCGGCCCCACGGCGGACGATACCGACCGAGCCCGAAGACAGCGGGCCGGGCGTAGCGCCGGTGCCGCGGCCGCGGCCACCTGGTCTGCCCGACACGCCTGAGGTGGCGGCGCCCGCTGCGCCCGTCGCGCCGGAGATCGAACGGGAGACAGAGCCGGTGGCGGAAGAGGAACCTGCGGCCGCCCCGCAGGAGGCAGAACCGGTGGCGGAGCCGGTACCGGAGGTTGAGCCGGAGCCCGAGCCGGAGCGGATTTATCAGGCGGCGTGTCCGGCAGTGCTGCAGGGGCTGGTTGAGGCCGAGATGGCGGCGCCGTTGAGCGAGGGGATTTGCGGGGAACAGTCGCCGCTCGTGGTCACCGGGGTGCTGAGCCGGGGGCGGATGGTGCCGCTGTCAGCGCCGATCACCACCAATTGCCAGATGGCAAGCGCCCTGCCCGGCTGGGTGGCTACGGTGGACGGCTATGCAGAGGCGATGCTGGGGAGCCGGTTGGCCGAGGTGACCACCGGAACCAGCTACATGTGTCGCAACCGAAACAATGGGGCCGATGGCTTCACCTCGGAACACGGCTTTGCCAATGCGGTGGATGTGACCGGGTTCACGCTGGAGGACGGGCGCAGCCTTGGCGTCGAGGGGGACTGGCTGCCGGCAACGGCGCCGGAAGGGCGGCTGCTGCGGCTGGCGCATGATGCGGCATGTGGTGGGTTTACGACGGTGCTGGGGCCGGAGGCCAATGACGAGCATGAGGACCATCTGCATCTCGACCTGGGATGCCATGGGGCGAGTTGCACGGCGCGGATTTGCGAGTGAAATGAACCGGGGCACCAGTCGTCTCCCTCCCCCTTGTGGGGAGGGATCCGGTGGATGGGGAGATCGAGGGCTACTGAGCCGGAGCGGCAGGCGCTGCGGGGGTGGAAACGGTGCCGGGCTGGGGCGCTGCGGGCGCGGCAGGCGCGTCTGGCGGTGGCAGGGCGGCGTAGATGGCGGTGACGGCGTCGACGCCGGCCCGGTCGGCGCTGCCATCGGCGCAGTCGGGCTGGGTCTTTTCGACATCGGCCTTGACCTGGGCATAGGCTGATGTCGCGGCCGCGGCATCCATGCTGAGGGCAATTTCGAGGCGGGCGCGGTCGGCGGCCATGCCTTCGGCGATACCAGGCTCGATCTGGAGCGCGCAGAGTTCGATGACCGCCTGGGTGGCGTAGAAGCCGGTCAGCATATTGGCCTGCTTGGGCGTGGTGTCGATGGTCGCGGCCGGATCGATGACAATCTCGGGTGCCGTGGCCGGCGCGGCCTCCTGCGCCACGGCGGCACCGAGGGCAAGGGCGAGGACGGCGAGCGCAGCGAAGGAACGGATCATCGGGGACTCCTTGAAGGGCGTAGTCAGTTAGCTCCCTTCAAAGGCCCGATTATGGCTTCAGCGCGGCGTGATCGACAGATGGGTGATGTGCCGGCAAATCGGCCCAGTCATGCAGGCTCATGCTATCGGGATCGATAGACGCCTGGTCCTGGGCAAGCAGGGCGGTGAAGAGGCGGCTCAGCAGGGTGATTATGTTGGACATTTTGTGACCTCCTTTCAGGTCGCTTCGGTGTTGATGTCCCCTTTTTTGCGCCTTGCCCGCTGCTGCCGCAATGGACAAGGTCGCCGTGCCATTGTAGAAAAACTATATGGCTAGCCCGTTCCCCATTCCGCTCAATGCGCTGCGCGCCATCGAAATCGTGGCGCGGCGCGGCGCCCTGGCGCCGGCCGCGGAGGAGCTGGGCGTGACCATCGGCGCGGTGAGCCAGCATTTGCGAAGGGCCGAGGAGCGGCTGGGCATGGAGCTGTTCGAGCGCACGCCGGCCGGACTCAGGCCCACACCAGCGCTGAAGGCGGCGCTGCCGCAGCTGACATCGGGCTTCACGGCGCTGCAGGATGGCCTTGCCAGCCTCAGAGGCAGCGACGAGGGCGTGCTGAACCTGACTGTTGGCAGCGTCTTCGCCTCGCGCTGGCTGATCTGGCGCATCAACAAGTTCACCACACTCCACCCCGATATCGAAGTGCGGCTCAACGTGACCGGGGCGATCCTCGACATCAGCCGGCCCGATATCGATTGCGGCATCCGCTATGGGCACGGGCAATGGCCGGGGGTGAATGCGGATCTAGTGGGCGGCGGCGCCTATCAGCCGGTCTGCGCCCCACCCATTGCCAGGCTGCTGAAGCGGCCGGAGGACCTGGCCAAGGTGCCCGTGATCCGCGACGAAACCACCATGCTGAGCTGGGACGCCTGGCGCGCCGAAGTGGGGATGGACCCCGCGATTGTGCTGACCGGGCCGACCTATTCGGATGCCTCACTGGCCTTCGACGCGGCGATTTCCGAACAGGGCGTGCTGATGGCCGCCGACATGATGAGCGCCGACGCCGTCAGTGATGGCAGGCTGGTGCGACCGTTCGCGCATGCGGTCGAGGGGCCGCAGGGCTATTGGCTGGTGACGGCCAAGGGACGGCGGGAAAGCCGCAAGCTGCGGGCGTTCCGCGAGTGGCTCAAGCAGGAGGTGCCGGCCAGCGTGCGAGGCTATGTGTATCAGAGCCGCGGCTAGGCGGGCGGCCTGCGGCTGCGTTGCCGTCGTTACCGCTTCGCTCCCGCGATGCCCGTTTTGGCCCCAAAGGACCTTTCGACCAGGAGTGTGGCGCCTCAAGCACCATTTTTCCACTGACGCGCCAAATATCGTGCTTCCTGGCCTTCAAGGACGTTGAGGAGCCTTTCTAGATTGGACAGCCTTGCCGACGCTGATTGGAGACGGTCCAGGTAGCGCAACACTTCCTTCTTTCGGCTCGGGGGCAGCTTTTCCCAGTTTGTTGCAGCCGCGATATTTCCGCTCAGTAAAGCAGCAAGGTCGTCCGGCACGTCCTGGACCGGTCCTGCTCGGTAGTCGGCGTCGAAGCCCAGGGTTACGGTCACTTGGTCGCCGACAGCGGTCCCCGTGGGTTTTCGGATGCGATTGTCGAGATACAGATAGAAACTGCCATCCCCGACCGGCATCATGTTGATCCGCCAAGGTGGCGTGGGGCCGCCGTTCAACTGCACGAGCACGGGGATCGGGCGCCTCCATCCCGGGGCAATGGCAGCGGCTTGCTCCGCCGAGATGGCTATGTATGGATTGTAGCCCCGCAGCTCGATAGTGGCCTGGAACTCTATCTCATGCATGGCTGGCTCCTGCCTTGACCCAGATATTCAACAGCCGCAGCTCGGCTCTGGCGGCCATAGACACCGTCTGGACCGCACATGCGTTTGCCGATGGCGTCTACAATGCGACACCCGATGGATCGTGGGACCTCATTCACGTCGAAAAGCCGGGTGACGAACATCTGGTGTTTCTGACCGGACAGCAAACCCAACCGGCAAGCGTGCCTTACCAGGCGGGCGAAATATCGGTGGTGATATCCTTTGCGGCACATTTCTTCCTCCAATCCGGTCCCTTGCCGCCCGATGGCCCGACCATTGAATTCCTGCCCGTCCACGCGAAACGTTTCTTGCTCGCCGGCCTCAATCTGCCGCTGCCGACCTACGAGAATGCCGAACTCATAGCCTCTGAGCTCATTGCGGCCGGCCTGCTCCGGATGGACCCGATAGTGACGGGTGGGCTGGGGCTCTCCAAGTTTGCGGCCTCGGAGCGTTCGCTGCAGCGGCATTTCCGTGAGGCCACCGGCCTTTCGCAAAAAGACTTCGAGCAAATCCGGCGCGCGCAGGAGGCTGTCCGCCTCCTTCAGGCCGGAGGGAGGCCGGCTGACGTTGCCATCGAGGCCGGCTATACCGATCAGGCGCATATGACCAAATCCATCAAGCGCATCATGGGGAGGTTGCCCACCAAGGTGGGCGATATCAACAAGCTCTGAGCAGGGCGGCGGGCCGAAGCCCGCCGCGTTGCTCAGCCGACCAGGCGCGCAAACTTGCGCATGTCATCGACCCAAAGATCCGGAGTCATCTGCGTGGCAAAGTGCCCGCCTGCCTGATGCCGGTTCCAGAACACGATATTGCTGTGATCGCGTTCAGCGAGCGAGCGGATCGACTGGAAGTCCCAGGCGAAGTTGGAGAGGCCGATGGGGACCCGTGTCGGCGTGCCGGGCACGTCGGCCGCATGGGCGTCTTCATAGTAGATGCGGGCAGATGAAGCCCCGGTGTTGGTCAACCAGTAGATCATCACATTGGTGATGATGAATTCCGGCGTTACGACTTCCCCGAACAACTGGGCGCTCCAGGCCAGCTGGCCTACGGGCGAATCGGCAATGGCGTGGCCGATATTCTGCGGCTTGGTCTGCTGCAGTTTCTGGTAGCCGTTCATGCTGGCTTCGAACCATTGCAGCACCTTGAGCTGCTCGTGCTCCTCGGGGCTGAGCTTTCCCAGCTCCGCTGGATCGCCAGACGGGAAGGAGAATAGCTGGGTCACATGGACGCCCATGACGTGCTCGGGGTCGACACGACCGACTTCGGGAGAAACCAGCGAACCGACGTCGTTGCCGCCGGCAATGTAACGATCATACCCCAATCGCCGCATGAGCTCCTTCCAGGCCCGTGCGACCCGGTACCGGTTCCAGCCGGCCTCTGTCGTAGGTCCGGAGAATCCGAAGCCCGGGAGCGACGGAATGACAACATGGAATGCGTCTTCCGGATTGCCCCCGTGGGCGACGGGATTGACCAGGCGGTCGATGACGTTGGTGTATTCAACAAACGTCGTTGGCCAACCGTGAGTCAGCAGCAGGGCCCTGGCGCCGGGCACGGCCGACTTGACGTGGATGAAGTGGACACGCTGACCATCGATGAGTGTCACGTATTGCGGCAGCTGGTTCAGGCGGGCCTCGACGCCGCGCCAGTCATACT
This sequence comes from Devosia sp., assembly GCA_036675975.1. Taxonomy (GTDB): domain Bacteria; phylum Pseudomonadota; class Alphaproteobacteria; order Rhizobiales; family Devosiaceae; genus Devosia. The sequence continues at coordinate 5,237 of JAKFDU010000237.1, forward strand.
CATCCCGCCAGTAGTCGACCAGGCGCTTGATATAGTCGAGCCGCAGGCCCGCCTCGTCGCTGCCTCCGGGCAGTTCGTTGGCAAAGCGCACCCGACGCAGGCGTGCACTGAGATCGTCCAGATCGTCCTGAGGGACGGCAATCTTGAATTCGGAAATAGATGACATCGGTTCGCTCCAAATTGGCGTTGGTGACGTCCCGAATGTCCCAAATTGCATGGGAGCCCTCTTGTAAGAATCCGCCAATCCAACTGGAAGGCACGTCGGTGCCGACGCAGCACTGCTGTCATTGACCCGTCACATTAGATCGATATATCTCGATATATGGAATCAACTGACGCCATTGCCGTTTTCGCCGCCCTGTCGCAGCCGACGCGGTTGGCGGTGTTTCGACTGTTGATGCAGCACGAGCCGGACGGCGTTCCGGCGGGCATGATCGCCGCGCAGCTCGATGTGCCGCAGAATACCCTGTCCACCCATCTGTCGGTGCTCAATCGCGCCGGACTGATCGCGGCCGAGCGCCATGGCCGCAGCATCAGCTATCGTGCCGAGATGCAGCGCGTGCGGGAGATCGCGACGTTCCTCGTGCGCGACTGCTGCGACGGCCGGCCGGAACTGTGCGAGCCCATCATTGCCGACCTTACACCCTGCTGCAGCCCCAAGGAGGCTAGCCATGTCTGACCGCGTTTATAATGTGCTGTTTCTGTGCACCGGAAATTCGGCACGCTCGATATTGGGCGAAGCCCTGCTCAACCATGTGGCGGCCGACCGCTTTCGGGCGTTCTCGGCGGGCTCGACGCCCAAGGGACAGGTCCACCCGTTGACGCTGGAAACGCTGGCCAATGCGGGCATTGCCACGGAAGGGCTGCGCTCCAAGGCGTGGGACGAGTTTGCCGTGCCCGGCGCGCCGGTGATGGATTTCGTCTTTACCGTCTGCGACAACGCTGCCAACGAAGCCTGCCCGATCTGGCCGGGGCAGCCCATGACGGCGCATTGGGGCCTCGAGGATCCGGCAGCGGTGGAAGGCACCGATTTCCAGCGCCGCGCCGCCTTTGCCGACACGCTGCGCTACCTGCGCAACCGCATTGGCGCCTTCGTCAACCTGCCGCTATCAAGCATCGACCGCCTGGCGCTCAATTCCAAGCTCGAGGGTATTGGGGCCATGGACGGAACGACCACCAAAGCGTCTGACGTTGCATGAGCGAAACTGGACCTGCTGCCGGCGACGGCACAAGGACGTTCGACCTGCCCCGCCGGCTGGCGGCCGAAGCGCTGGGCACCGGATTACTGGTGGCCGCGGTCGTCGGCTCCGGCATCATGGCGGAGCGGCTGACCGATGATGTCGCGCTGGCCCTGCTCGGCAATACGCTGGCGACGGGGGCCGCGCTGGTGGTGCTGATCAGCACGTTCGGGCCGATTTCGGGGGCGCAGTTCAATCCGGCCGTGACGCTGGCCGGGCTGCTGCGCGGGCAGATCGGCGCCACCGCAGCACTGGCCTATATCGTGGTGCAGATCCTGGGGGGCGCACTGGGTGCCACGGTGGCGCATGCGATGTTCGAGGAGCCGCTGGTGGCGTGGTCAAGCCATGTCCGGACCGGCGGCGGGCAATGGCTGGCGGAGGGCGTGGCCACATTTGGGCTGTTGCTGACCATTGCGGCGGGTATGCGCTTTGCCAAGGCTTCAGTGCCGTGGCTGGTGGGGCTCTATATCACGGCCGCCTATTGGTTCACCGCATCGACGTCGTTTGCCAACCCGGCAGTGACGCTGGCGCGCACGCTGACCGACAGTTTTTCGGGCATCAGGCCGATGGATGCACCGGCCTTCATCGCGGCCCAACTGGTCGGGGCGCTGCTCGCCACCGTGCTGGCGGGCTGGCTGTTTCAACCTGTCGAGGAGACCGGGGCATGACCGTCACCATCTATCACAACCCGGACTGCGGCACGTCGCGCAATACGCTGGCGATGATAAGGCAATCGGGGGTAGAGCCCGAGGTTATCGAATATCTGAAGACGCCGCCGAGCCGGCAACGGATCATGGACCTGGTCGGGGCGGCGGGGATGACGCTGCGGGCGGCGCTGCGGCAGAAGGATACGCCTTATTCGGCTTTGGGACTGGATAATCCGCAGCTCGATGACGGCGCCCTGCTCGACGCCATCGCCGCCCATCCCATCCTGCTCAACCGCCCCTTTGTCGTGACCCCGCTGGGCGTGCGGCTGTGCCGGCCCAGCGAGGTGGTGCTCGAAATTCTGGAGAATCCCGATATCGGACCCTTCACCAAGGAAGACGGCGAAGTCGTCGTCTTCGGCGGGGCACGGCAGGCCTAGGCCTGCCTAGAGATTGGCACCCAGCCAGGCGGTGGTTTCGGCGACGACCTGGGCGCCGATTTCGGGCTGGTCGCTGTAGACGCCCAGCATGTGATCGGTGCCTGGGATGACCAGCGAGGATTTGGGGCCACTGGCCAGGCCGAGATACTGGTCGAAATAGGTGACGGCCGGATCGTCGGCGCCGGCAATGGTCAGGAAGGGGCCGTCGAAGCCGGCAAAGGCCACGGCCAGGTCATGCTTCTCGACGCTGTCGAAGAAGGGCGCATCCAGCGAGATGACGCGCCAGCCCAGATCGACGGTGAAATTGCCGGTGGCGCGGGCGGTATCGAAGGCTGGCTGGCCGAGGAATTCCAGGAACTCGCCCTTGAGATCTCCCATCTGGCCCCAGGTGACGATGGCGGGATAATTCTCCTGGTCCAGCATGGCGATGGCGGCGCCGAAGCTGTAGCCGAGCACGCCGACGCGGTCGGGATCCACACCCTCGACGGACGCCAGGTGGGTGCGGGCAATGGCTGAATCCTCGAGCATGCGGTCGATGGTGATGGACGCTTCGGTGACCGACGTGCTGTCGCCATAGCCGCGGAAATCGATGCGGAGCGAGGCGATGCCGGCCTCGGCCAACGCGGCGGCCTGAGCGGCGAAAATGCCGCCGATTTCGTCGCGGGAGCTGGCAAAGCCATGCAGCATGATCACCGCGGGGCCAGTGGCGCCGCCTTCGGGCACGGACAGTGTGCCGACAATGCCCTGGTCGAGGGTGACGATGGTTTCGGCTGAGAGCGCCGGGGTGGCGACGGCGAGGGCCAGGAGGGAGGCGGTGGCGAGGATCTTGGCGGTGGTCATGGCTGAACTCCTTGGGTTGATGGCCAGTTTTAGCTGTCGGCGCCGCGGCGGGATTGAAGAAATCCGACAATGTGGAGGAGAGGAGCTGGCGACCCCGTGGCTCCCCTCACCCCCCAGCCTCCCTCATCAAGGGGGAGGCCGTACGGTGCGTGGGACGAGATCGAGCCACGGTCCACATCCGATGACCCTGCACCACCGGCCGGATGCGGGACGCCATTGCGCGGCTCCGTGCTTTTCTCGAATGCCATTGCGCAGCGCAGGGCGCAGGCTCGCCGAATGCATGAAATTCCCGGAGATGCTGTGCTAGCTTCGCCACAACTATTACAGCGAGGCAGGCATGGACGACGTCATCATTCTGGGGGCCGGCATTGTCGGGGTGGCGACGGGCATTCACCTGCTGCGGCGCGGGCGCAGCGTTACGCTTGTCGACAAGAACCAGCCGGGGCGGGAGACCAGCTTCGGCAATGCAGGCATCATCCAGCGCGAGGGGGTGCGGCCGCATGCATTTCCGCGCGACCTGGCCATGCTGATGCAGGTGGGGCTGCATTTGAGCACGGCGGCGCGCTATGAGCCGCTGGCGCTGCCGCGGCTGGCGCCGGCTTTGCTCAAATATTGGTGGGCGTCGTCGCCCGAGAGCTACAAAAAGGTGGTGCAGAGCTATGCGCCGCTGATCGGACGCTCGATCGTGACGCATGCCGACCTGATGGCCGAGGCGGGGCCTGATGCAGAGGCGCTGGTGAGCAAGAGCGGGTGGCTGCTGGCGTTTCGCAGCGACAAAGGACTTCGGCACGAGGCGGAGAAGGCGCGCGAGGACGCGATCCAGTTCGGCATTTCGCACAAAGTGGTGGAATGGCCCGAGCTCAAGACCATGGAGCCAAGCCTCAAGGGCGGGCTGGCGGGAGCGATCCTGTGGACCGATCCGTGGACGGTGCGCGATCCCGGGGCGCTGGTGGGCGAATATTTCAAGCTGTTCCAGCGGCTGGGCGGCACTTTCGTATCGGGCGCGGCGAGCGGGCTGACGCAGGATGGCGGGGTGTGGACGGCCGAGGTGGATGGGGTGCGCCATAGCGGCAAGCAGGCGGTGATCGCGCTGGGCCCATGGGCGCCCGATGTGCTCGACAGGCTGGGCTATCGGCTGCCGCTGTTCGTCAAGCGCGGCTATCACATGCATTATGGCACCGAAGGCGGGGCCAAGCTCAACCAGCTGATCCTCGACGCGGAAGTGGGTTATGTGCTGGCGCCGATGGCGCGGGGGATACGGCTCACTACGGGGGCGGAGTTCGCCATGCGCGATGCGGCGCCGACGCCGATCCAGCTGGGGCGGGCGGAAAGCGCAGCCAAGGAACTGTTCCCGCTGGGCGAGCGGCTCGACCCCGAACCATGGAAGGGCGCGCGGCCCTGTACGCCGGACATGATGCCCATTATCGGCAAGGCGCCGCGGCATGAGGGGCTGTTTGTGGGCATCGGGCATGCGCATCACGGCTTCACGCTGGGACCGGCGACCGGGGAACTGCTGGCGCAGACGATGACGGGGGAGCAACCGGCCATCGACGTCAAGCCATTCGGCATGGAGCGGTTTCTCGGCCGCTAGGCGCGGCTTTGGCGGCTTCGAACGGCGTTGACAAGTGAAGTCGCCTGCCGTATTTAGCTGGTTACGTAATTAGCAAAGTACGCAAATATGACCGACCTGCTCAGCACCACCTTTGCCGCACTGGCCGACCCGACGCGTCGGGCGATCCTGGCGCGGTTGACCCATGGCCCGGCGACGATCAACGAACTGGCCGAGCCGTTCGACATGACCCTGCCTTCGGTTTCGCGGCACGTCAAAGTGCTGGAGGAAGCGGGGCTGGTGTCGAAGTCGCGGGAGGCGCAGTTCCGCTCGTGCCGGCTGGAAACGCTGCCGCTGGAGGCGGCGGATGGCTGGCTGGCGGAATACCGGCAGTTCTTCAGCGAACGCTTCGACCGGCTGGAGGCGCAGCTCAAGACCATGATGGCGCAGCGCGCCAAGGACGATCCCAAACAAGGAGACCAGTGATGACCCCGACATACGGACAGGAACGCGGGTTCGTGTTGACCCGCATGCTCGACGCCCCGCCAGAGGTGGTGTGGCAGGCCTGGACCGACCCGCGATATCTCGACTGGTTCTTCAACCCCGAGACGCGACCGGACCTGCCGACCAGCGTCGACCTGCGGGTGGGTGGGGCGTGGCGGCAACACATGGTGGAAAGCGCGACCCGACAGTATGTGACGGGCGGCATCTACAAGGAGATCGTGCCGCATCGGCGGCTGGTATTTGCCTGGGGCGCCAGCGGCGGCTGGCCGGATACGGACGAGAATAGTGGCCCGCAGGTGACGGTTGAGCTGACGCCTGAGGGCGATCGGACGCGGATGGAGGTGGCGTTGCGGCTGCCGGACCAGTTGAGCCAGGCGGAGGTCAAGAGCTGGCTGGACAAGGGGATCGAGCCGGGAATGGCGATGACAATCGACCGGCTGGTGGAGCGGCTCAAGGCCAAGGCCGCCTGATCGGGCGGGGTTTCGTGCGCATGGCTGACTTCATGACGGCAGAGCGCGCAGCACCCCACCCTCGATCCCTCCCCGCAAGGGGGAGGGAGGCGAAGCCCGAAGCATTTGCAAGAAGCCTCCTACGCAGCGCTCTCCAGAGAGGCGAGGCAAGAGGGTCAGCGCAGCCAGCCACTGGGGCGGGGGTGGAGTTCCATCTGGCCGCCCTTGGTGGCCTCGTCGATGGCGGCGATTTCTTCGGGCGAGAGCGTGAGGTTATTGAGCACACCCAGATTGTCCCGGAGCTGATCGAGATTGCGCACGCCGATCAGTGCCGAAGTCATTTCCGGGCGACGCAGGACCCAGGACAGTGCCAGCTGCACCATGGACTGGCCGCGGGAGCGGGCAATTTCGCCGAGCTTGTCGACAGCATCAAGCACACGCGGTTCGATGTGGCTGGCGCGGAGCGTGCCATTGGGATTGCCGCCGCGCGTGCCCTCGGTGCCGCCGGCATTGTACTTGCCCGACAGCACGCCCTGGGCGAGCGGGGAGAAGGCGATGACGCCGATGCCCAGTTCGCCACAGGCATCGATGGTGCGGTCGTTCTCGATCCAGCGGTTGATCATGGAATAGCTGGGCTGATGGATCGTGGTGGCGATGCCCATATCCTTGAGGATGGCATGAGCCTGGCGCGTTTCCTTTTCCGGATAGCTGGAAATGCCGACATAGAGGGCCTTGCCGGAGCGGACAGCATGGGCCAGGGCGCCCATGGTTTCCTCGAGCGGGGTCTCGGCATCATAGCGGTGGGAATAGAAAATATCGACATAGTCCAGACCCATGCGCTTGAGCGACTGGTCGAGGCTGGCGAGGAGATATTTGCGCGAGCCGAAGTCGCCATAGGGGCCCGGCCACATGGTGTAGCCGGCCTTGGTGGAGATGATCAGCTCATCGCGATAGGGGCGAAAATCGCGGGCCATGACCTGACCGAACAATTCCTCGGAGGACCCGGCCGGCGGACCGTAATTGTTGGCGAGGTCGAAATGGGTGATGCCCTGGTCGAAGGCATAGCCGAGGATTTCCATGGCGCTAGGATAGTCGCGGGTGCCGCCGAAATTCTGCCACAGGCCCAGGCTGATGAGCGGAAGCTTGAGGCCGGATTTGCCCGAGCGCCGGTATTGCATGGTGTCATAGCGCGCCGTATCGGCCCGATAGGTCATGATCGTCTCCAACGATTTCTCGATTTGGCCCGCTGGGCGGGCAATGGTATGAGCGGGCCGATGAACCGGCCGAAAATCGATATGAACGCTAATCTGCCCCAAGCCAATCAACCATACAAGGTGATGGCGATCTATAAATTCGCCGACCTTGGTGACGCCGAGGCGATCCAGCCGGAGCTGGCGGCGTTCTGCTGCGGGCGCGATATCAAGGGCACGCTGATCCTGGCGCCAGAGGGGATCAATGGTACGGTGGCGGGCACCGAGGCTGATATCGACGCGCTGGCCGAGTGGCTGTTTGCGGGCGAGCTGTTTGCCGGACGGCTTGCTGGCGCAGAGGTCAAATATTCCGCCGCCAGCGAGATGCCGTTCCTGCGCATGAAGGTGCGGCTCAAGCCCGAGATCGTGACGTTGCGGGCGCCTGAAGCCAATCCGGCCAAGCTGGTGGGCACCTATGTGGAGCCCGAAGACTGGAACGGGCTGATCGAGCGCAATGATGTGGTGCTGGTCGATACGCGCAACGACTACGAGGTGGGGCTGGGCACGTTCCAGCGGGCGCTCGACCCGGCGACCAAGAGCTTCACCGAATTCAAGGACTATGTGGCCGAGCACCTCGATCCCCAGAGGGACAAGAAGGTGGCAATGTTCTGCACCGGCGGCATCCGGTGCGAAAAGGCGTCGAGCTACCTGCTGAGCCAGGGTTTTGAGGAGGTGTTTCACCTCAAGGGCGGCATCCTGAAATATCTCGAAGTGGTGCCGCGGGAGCAAAGCCGGTTTGCCGGGGAGTGCTTCGTGTTCGACGAGCGCGTGTCGGTGGGGCATGGCCTGGTCGAGGGTGATGCGACGCTGTGCCGGGCCTGCCGGCACCCGCTGACGCCGGCCGACCGGGATGGGCCCGATTATGTCGAGGGCGTCAGCTGCCCTCACTGCGTCGGCGAGGTGGAAAAACACGCTGCCGCGGCGGAACGGCAGCGGCAGATGGAGCTGGGCCGCAAGCATGGCGTGGCCCATCTCGGCGACGCAGCCGCGAGCGTGGCGGCCGAGCGCAAGGCGGCCAAGCGGGCACTGGCCGAGGCCTCGCGCGCCCGGAACAAGACGGGCTAGGACCAGCCGCATTCGGCTGAGCTGACCTGCAAATACCCGCCACTTATCCCCGTCCGGCGCCACGGAACTAGAGTCTCCGACAAAGGAGACCCTTCCATGGACCATACGCCGCGCCTCACCCTTCCCTTCATCATGCCCAGCCAGGCCCAGAAGCATATCACCCACAACGAGGCTATCCAGGCGCTCGACGCGCTGGTGCAGCCGACGGTGGAAAGCCGGGCCTTGGCAACGCCGCCGCTGACACCGCTGGCTGGCGAAGCCTGGATCGTGCCGGCGGGCGCTACCGGTGCCTGGTCTGGCCATGCCGGCGAGATCGCCGCCTTCCAGTCTGGTGCGTGGAGCTTTCTCGACCCGGCGCCAGGCTGGCAGGTCTATGACCGCTCCGACAAGACCCAGCTGGTGTTCGATGCTGGCGCATGGACGCCGCTCGCCTCGCTGGGCTCGGCGCTGCCGCGGCTTGGCATCAATACCAGCGCCGACAGCACCAACCGGCTGGCAGTGGCCGGCGCCGCAACGCTGCTGACCCATACGGGCAATGGCCATCAGCTCAAGCTCAACAAGAATGCGGCGGGGGATACGGCGAGCCTGCTGTACCAGACGAACTGGTCGGGGCGGGCCGAAATGGGCCTTTCCGGCGACGACCATTGGCGCCTCAAGGTGAGCCCGGATGGCTCTACCTGGATCAATGCGCTCACCATCAATGCCGCGACCGGCGCCGCCACCGTCGCCGCGGCGTTCCGTCCGGCCACTGACAATGCGGTGACGCTGGGCGGTTCGGGCGCACGCTGGTCGGCCGTGTGGGCGGCCACCGGCACGATCCAGACCTCTGATATCAGGCAGAAGACCGATATCGCGCCGAGCGATCTCGGACTCGATTTTGTCCTGGCGCTCAACCCGGTGCGCTATCGCTGGAGCGTGGGCGGCAACGAGGGCGGCGCGCCGCGGCCAGGCCGGCGCACGCATTATGGCCTGCTGGCGCAAGAGGTGCGGGCAGCGCTGGGGGAGCGGGATTTTGCCGGCCATGTCCTGGCCGATCCTGCTGATCCGCAGAGCGAGCAAGGGCTGCGGTATGAGGCGTTTATCGCGCCGTTGATCAGGGCGGTGCAGGAGCTGGCGGGAAGGGTGGAGGCGCTGGAAGAGGCAAAGAGTACCCCCACCTAGCCTCCCCCTGAAAAGGGGAAGGAAACCGCGCGGTGGTTGCGACTCGATGGTGCGGAAAGCTCGACTGCCCCCCTTCAGGGGGAGACCAGGAGGGGGTTGGGCTGTTCGAGACTAGGTCTTCAGCCCGCGGATCAGCGCCTTGATGACTTTGCGGTAGTCGGGCAGTTCCTCCGGGACCGCCAGCGCGGCGCGGTCGAACATGGCGCCAAAGACGCGCGCCAGGGTTTCGACCGGCAGCTTCTTCATGGCGCCGGCTTCCATGGCGTCGCGCAAGCCACGAACCAGAGTTTCGAGCCCGTGGCGGGCATCGATAGCGTCAACTGCCGCCCGCCCCAGCACGGCAGGCGCGTCGATCAGCAGGATCTGCCGGCGGCCGGGGTCCTGCATGGCGTCGAGAAAGGCGTCGCCGCCCGATATCAGTGCCCTGATCGGTCCGGGTTCCTCATCGCTTTCGCCCGCGGCATTGATGGTCATGGCCATCAACAAATGTTCCTCCTCGACCACGGCGGCGAACAGGGCTTCCTTGTCGGCAAAGTGGTGGTAAAGCGCGCCGCGCGTGACGCCTGCCGCGGCCACGATCTCGGGGGTGCCGGTGCCGGCATAGCCCTTTTCCGCGAAAAGCCGCCTGGCGGCCGAAATGAGGGCGCGCCGCGTCTGGGTGCGGCGCTCTTCCTGGGTTTTCCGCACTTGCATACATGCGTCCTGTATATTACATATTCATACAGGCAGTATGTACCTAAAGCATCATATCGGCAAGGAGTTTCCATGCGAACCAGCAGCTTTTACCCTCTTATCCAGGTGCCTGACGTCGAGGCAACCGCGCAGTTCTACGAGCGCCACCTGGGCTTCACCCGCGTCTTTGGCATAGACTGGTATGTGCAACTGCGTGCCACGTCCGATCATCCGTTCGAAATCGCCATCATCGCCCAGGATCACGATTCCGTTCCGCTGTCGGGTCAGGGGACGAGCCGCAACACCATCCTGAGCTTTTACGTCGACGACGCCGCGGCCGAGGAGAAGCGGCTGATAGCTGCCGGGGTACCTGTCGTGCAGCCGCTGCGCGACGAAGTGTTCGGCCAGCGCCACTTCATCGCCGCCGATCCCAATGGCATCCTGGTCGACATCATCACCCAGATCGAGCCCGATCCGGAATGGCTTGCGGCAAATTCTGCGTGATCCAAATAAATTCACCTTACCGTCTGGCGCGGCGCGATTCTCCCCGTTAGTTTGCCGCTAACATTTCAGGGAGGATCGCGCCAATGACCACGGGGCGACTCGGTGTCGGCTTCATCGGCACCGGCAATATTTCATCAGCCTATCTGCGGGCCATTACCGGCCACGAAAACATGGCGGGCTTTCCCGTCCTCGATATCAAGGGGCTCGCCGACATGCGGCCGGAGGCGTCGCAGGCGCGCGCCGCCGAGTTCGGGCTCAAGTCGATGAGCATCGAGGAGATGCTTGCCAGCTCGGACATCCAGCTGATCGTCAACCTCACCATTCCACGCGCCCATGTCGATGTGGGGCTGCGGGCGCTGTCGGCGGGCAAACACGTCTATTCGGAAAAGCCGCTGGGCATCAACTATGCCGAGGGACGCAAGCTGCTGGACGCGGCCAACAAGGCCGGCCTGCGCATCGGCTCGGCGCCGGACACATTCCTGGGCGGTTCGCACCAGCAGGCGCGCGCTGTTGTCGACAGTGGCGCGCTGGGCCAGATGATCGGTGGCACGGGCTTTTTCATGTGCCCTGGCCATGAGGCGTGGCATCCCGATCCGGCCTTTTACTACGATATCGGCGGCGGCCCGGTACTTGATATGGGTCCCTATTACATCACCGACCTGGTCAACCTGCTCGGGCCGGTGGCCCGGGTTTCGGCCATGGCGTCGCGGCTGCGCGACCAACGCCCGGTATTGTCGGAGCCCAAGAAGGGCCAGATCCTCGACGTCAAGATCGACACCCATGCCACGGCCTCGCTCGGCTTTGCCAATGGCGCCATCGTACAGGTGGGGCTGAGCTTCGACGTGGCCGCTCACAAGCATGTGCCGCTCGAGCTTTACGGCACCGAGGCGAGCCTCATCGTGCCCGATCCGAATTTCTTCGGCGGCGATGTGGAGATCAAGAAGCGTGGGCGTGACGAGGCCTGGACCAAGGTCGAGGTGACGCAGCCCTATGCCGATGGCAATTACCGTTCGCTCGGGGTTGCCGACATGGCGCAGGGCATTCTCGACAATCGCCCGCATCGCGCCAGTGGCGACCTGGCGCTGCATGTGCTCGAGGTGATGGAAGCCTTTGCCACCGCCTCGGCCGAGGGCCGCACGATTGACATCAAGACGCCGGTAACCCGGCCGGAGCCGCTGGCGACGTCGCTGCGGGACGGGCGGATTTAGGGGTCAGCGTCACCATTTCCGGTCGACACCCTCCCCTTGTGGGGAGGGATCGAGGGTGGGTGGTTGGCCCCATATCGGGGCTGGACGTCCCCCCTCCCACCCTCCCCATCAAGGGGGAGGTGCCGTCCGGCGCGAGCGGGATGCCTGCAGCTCATACGACCGTTGATCTTACCAGCGCCAGGTGAGTCCCGCCGCGTCTTCGGCGTTGAAATGCAGGGACACTTCGACGTCGTTTTCTTCGACATGGACGTCGTCGGTATATTGCCGCTGCAAGAGGGTGACGGTCTGCTGGTCGGGGTCTGACCGCAGATAGAGATAGTCGAAGCAGTCCTGCGTATCGCCGTCGCGCGTGGCGTAGATGGCCGTCTTCAGCTCCCAGAGCTGACGGCCGGCGATCACGCTGTCGTCGCTGCGACGCGTGGCGCGCACCGTTGGCACCCAGTCGGCCCCCGTCTCGCAGACATAGCGGTCATCGCGGAATATGCCTTTGTCGGTGAAGGCGATGTCGGTGTCGGCGTCCCAGGCATTGCCGATTTCGTAGGTCACGCCCAGGTTGGTCACCTCCAGGTAAATATCGGTCCAGGCGCAGCTGTGGTCCTGATTGTCATAGCACCACTGTTCACTCGACTGCATGAGCGTGGCGACATCGGTCATCGACACGGGTTTGTTGGCCTTGTGGCGGTCGATGACGGACTGTGTGTCGGCGTCGAAGGCCAGCGCAGCCGAGCCCGTGGTCAGCGTGATCGCCATGGCGGCAAGCAGCATCTTCATTTGATATTTCTCCGGTCTCCGCAGACCGCTGAGCATAGCATTCCGTCATTACGGCGAAAGCGCGATGACGTGGAAGGGTTGACAAGCGCTCATATTGTAACAATAAAAGTTACATGAAACGTTCCAGCCGCCTGTCACTCGCCCTCCATGCGCTCGTCCATCTGCACAAGCAGCCCGACGAGGCCATCACTTCGACAACGCTCGCCCAGTGCCTGATGACCAACCCAGTGGTGGTGCGGCGCGTGCTGGGTGAATTGCGCGAGGCCGGTATTGTCGCCGCCACCAAGGGACATGATGGCGGGTGGCGGCTGTTGCGTCCGGCGGCCGAAATCAGCCTGCGCCAGGTCTATGCGGCGATGGGGGAGAGCCTCCTCATCCGCACCGAGAGCGATCCGGGCGATATTGCCTGCGGCATCGTTCGCACCGTCAACACGGTCATGGGCGAATTCCTCGCCGATGCCGAAGCCTTGCTCGCAGCCCGGCTCGAGCGCGTGTCGCTCGACGATATCGCGCGCCAGGCACAACCCAACCCCCTTCACCCCCACGGAGCCCAGCATCATGGATGACGTCATCATCATCGGCGGCAGCTTTGCCGGCCTTGCCGCCGCGCTCAATCTCGGCCGCGCCCGCCGCAAGGTCACCATTCTCGATACCGGAATGCCGCGCAACCGCTATGCCAGCCACGCCCATGGCCTGCTCGGCCATGACGGCAAGCCACCCAGCGACATCCTGGCCGATGCCCGCGCGCAGCTGGCGCCCTATGACACGGTGCGCTTCGTCAGGGCGCGGGCGGAGACCGCCAGCGGCGCGCCCGATGACTTTTCGGTGGTCACTGGAGACGGCGAGACGCTGAAGGCGCGCCGACTGTTGTTGAGCTACGGCATTGCCGACCAGTTCCCAGCTATCGAGGGCTTTGCCGAATGCTGGGGTCAGTCGGTGATCCACTGCCCCTATTGCCATGGCTTTGAATATGCCGGACGGCGCTGGGGCCTGATCTATTCCACCCCGATGTCGCTGCATGCGCCTATGCTCTATGGCGACTGGACTGACAAGCTCACGCTGTTCAGCGATGGCCATGACATTCCCGATATCGAGCGTGGCAAGCTCGACAAGCGCGGCGTTACCGTGGTCGAGGGCAAGGTGACCTCGATCCAGCACGAAGGTGGCCAGCTGTCCTCGGTCACCTCGGCTGATGGCACGGTCACTGATCTTGACGCGCTATTCGCCCATCCGCGCATCAAGCCGTCGTCCGACCTGCATGAGCAACTGGGGCTCGAAACCGTCGAGACGCCGTTCGGCATCGCGCTCAAGGTGGATGAGAAGCAGCAGACTTCGGGCGGCGGCATCTATGCGGCGGGCGACCTGGTGTCGCCGATGCACTCGCTGACCATCGCGGCCTATACCGGCGCCATGGCCGGAGTGAATGCGCAGCAGTCGATGCTGGTTTAACTGCTGCTTCAGCAGATTGGGACGGGTCGCTTGACCCGAGGGTTCTTCACTTGCGAACGCGCCACTAGTGCAGAGCCCCCGGGTCAAGCCCGAGGGTGACGTCCTGTGAGTATGGCGCGTTCGAGCTCTCCAAGCTTGCCATCACCTTAGAATGGTTCTAACTATTGTTTAGAACCATTCCAAACTATGGCCTGCCATGTTCTCGCTTCTCCCTGACAACCGCCGCGCCTTCTCGTCCCTGTCCGAGCGCGAAATCCTGTCGCTCGCCATTGCGGCAGAGGAGGAGGATGGGCGCATCTATTCCGAGTTCGCCACGCGACTGGCCGAGACCTATCCGGGCTCGGCGGCTCTGTTCGAAGCCATGGCGGCCGAGGAGGATGAGCATCGCCGGCGGCTGCTCGATCTTTATGTCGAGCGCTTCGGCCAGCGGCTGGTCCCAATCAGGCGCGAGCATGTGCGCGGCTTTGTGGCCCGCAAACCGCTGTGGCTGATGAAGTCGCTGACGCTGGAGGCGGTGCGCCAGCAGGTATGGGAGATGGAGGAAGGGGCTTATCGGTTCTACCTGGAGGCCGCCAAGCAGACTGACGATGCCGGTATCCGCAAGCTGCTGGGCGACCTAGCGGCGCAGGAGCGCAAGCATGCCGAGGCGGCCGATCGCATCGACGCCACGGTGCTGGGCGCCGAGGGCCGTGACAGCGAGTCGACCGAACAACATCGCCAGTTCGTGCTGACCTATGTGCAGCCCGGTCTGGCCGGGCTGATGGACGGCTCGGTTTCCACCCTCGCGCCGGTCTTTGCGGCTGCGTTCGCCACGGGTGATACGCACCAGACGTTTTTAGTAGGCCTCGCGGCCGCGATTGGCGCGGGTATTTCGATGGGTTTTACCGAAGCGGCATCGGATGATGGCAAACTCACCGGCCGTGGCTCGCCGATCAAGCGGGGGCTGGCCGCGGGGATCATGACCGCAGTCGGCGGCCTCGGCCACGCCCTGCCCTACCTCATTGCCGATTTCACTATCGCCACCACCGTGGCCATCGTCGTCGTGCTGGTGGAGCTCTGGGCCATCGCCTTCATCCAGAACCGCTATATGCAAACGCCGTTCTGGCGGGCGGTGTTGCAGGTGGTGCTGGGCGGCTCGCTGGTGTTTGCGGCAGGCATTTTGATCGGCAACGCGTGAGGAGGTTTTTGCCTCACGCGTGTCTGGATCAGCTAAGTGCTAGCGACACCTCGCCGGGCCGCCAGGATCAGCAGCATGGCCGGGATCAAGCCGAGCGGGTAGCCGCTTGGCTCCATGATCAGCGAGGCAAGCAGCGCCCAGACGCCGAGGCCCCAGCCTAGAAAGGCCGGCGGCGTTACGTCGCGCCGGTCCATCCACAGCACAACGGCACCGAACACGATCACCGGCCCCGCAAAACTGCCCACAGTGGCGTGAAAGGCAGCGTTGTTGACCACCATGTCATGCGCCTGGCTCGCCACGGGTTGCCAATGGTCGGTTGTCCACAAGACGCCGCTGGCCCAGCCGCCCAGCAGCGGCAGCGCATCCATGCCAAGGACTGCGATATGCAGCAGCCCGATGGCAATCATGGTGTAGCCGGCCCATCTGAGCATCACTTTGACTCGCGGCGAGGCAGGGGCAACACTCGCCTCGGCAAACATCGGGTCGGCGTTATCCATCCTGGTCATCTTGTGTCTCCATACGCTGCCGTATGTTACGCCGATCTTGCATTGAGTCCATACGGCGGCGTATGGGTGTGGCAGCATGCCGCAATTTCATGGGTTCACGTGACCGAAAAACGCAACCTCACCCCGCTCGACTGGACCGTGGCCGGCCTGGCGGCCCTGGCCGAGGGCGGCATCGAGGCGGTGCGCGTCGAGCGCCTTGCCAAGCTGCTCAAGACATCCAAAGGATCGTTCTACTGGCATTTCGCGGATCGTCCGGCGCTGCTGGCCGCCATGCTGGATCTGTGGGAGCGTGAAGGCACGGCCGATCTGATTGCCCAGGTCGCTACGCTCGACGATCCGGCCGAGCGGTTGCGCCGTATCACCCTTGAGGCCCTTGAAGCCACGACCCGCGGCATCGACGTCGCTCACGCCGAAGCCGCTCTGCGCAGCTGGGCGGCCCAGGACGCTGCGGTCGCCGCCCGCGTCGTCCGGGTCGAAGCGGCGCGCACCGCCTTTCTCGCCCACGAACTGACCGCGCTGGGCTATGATCCGGCCACGGCCCTGCGCCTCGGCAAGGCGCTCTACCTCGCCCTGATCGGGCTCTATGCCGCTCGGCGCTATGCCACCGAGCTCGCGGACGATACCGCTCTGCTCGCTGTCCTTGAACAGACTATCGCGGCAGCTCCGCGCTAGGACGCCGCTGCAATCAAACTCGCGGCCTTGGACCCGATAGCCATGGCAGGGGCGTTGGTGTTGCCCGAGACGATCTGCGGCATGATCGAGCAGTCGATGACCCGCAGGCCGTCGATGCCGCGCACCTTGAGATCGGGTCCGACCACGGCGCTGGGGTCGCCCTCGCTGCCCATGCGCAGCGTCCCCACCGGGTGGTAGTTGGTCTTGACCGTCTGCCCGCAATAGCGCTCCAGCGCTGCCGGATCGCCCATCACGGCGTCGCCCGGCAGGAGTTCGGTGGCAATCTTGCTCTTGAACGGCTCCGTCTCGAGCAGCTTGCGGGCCGTCTCCAGCGCCTTGACGGTCAGGCGCAGATCATCGGGATCGCCGAAGAAGTTGCAGTCGACCAGGGGCTGGTCCGCGGGATCTGCCGAGCGCAGGGTCACCGAGCCCCGCGCCCTGGGCCGCAGCAGACAGGAGGTGAAGGTCACGCCCCAGGTGGGCCTAGCGGCGCTCACGTCGCGATCGAGATAGACGATGGGGGCACAATAGAGCTGGATGGTGGGCCGTTCACCGCCATCGGGATCGAAGAACAGGCAGGCCTCGATGCCGGTCGTGGTCACCGGCCCCGAATTGAACAGCAGGTATTGCAGGCCATTGCGCAGCATGTTCCAGCCCTTGTCCTGGCCGAAATAGCCGGACGGCCCCCTGGTGGTGGCAATGACGGGGACTTCGTGGTGGTCCTGCAGGTTCTGCCCCACGCCGGCAATATCGGCCACAACACTGATGCCATGGGCGCGCAGATGGTCCGCCGGGCCAATGCCTGAGAGCAGCATCAGCTTGGCGCTGTTATAGGTGCCTGATCCGACCAGCACTTCGCGCTCGGCGCGAACAGTATGGGTCGCGCCATCCTTGTCATATTCCACCCCGACGGCCCGGCCCTGCTCGACCACGATGCGGTCCACCCGCGCGCCAGTAACGATGGTCAGCCGCTTGTCGTGCCTGAGATCGTCGAGGAAGGCGCGTCGGGCATCGGAGCGCTGCTTGTAGCGGCCCCACTGCCCGTAGGTATGCTGCATGATGCCGACGCCGGCCTGCCTGACACCGTTGAAATCGGGATTGTACTGGTGCCCCAGGCCCTGCGCCGCAAGGAGGAAATCCTCTGTCGTGGGCGAGATGTGCCCGGGATCGGAGACGCGCAAATTGCCTGATATGCCGTGATAGCGGTCGTTGAAGCGCCGGTTGGCCTCGATGCCGGTAAAGTGCGGCAGCATATCCTCGTAGGACCACGCCCCGTCATTGCCGAGGCCGGCGGCCCAGCCGTCATAATCTTCGGCTTGGCCACGCATATAGACCATGGCATTGACGGCGCTGCCGCCGCCCAGCACCTTGGCCACCGGCACCGTCGGACCGCGTCCGCCCAATTGGGGCTGCGGCACGGTTTGGTGCATTTCGAGGAAAGTGTCGCGCGCCAGGTATTTCATGTAGCCGGCTGGCATGGCCATCAGCCGGTTGGTCGTCGCGGCCCCCCGTTCCAGCAGCAGCACCGAAAAGCCGAACTCGCGCACCAATCGCATTGCTGCCACCGAGGCGGCCGAGCCACCGCCGGCAATGACGAAATCGTACATCAGGCGGCGCCCCGCAGCGTTTCGAGCCGGTTATCGAGGATGACGCCGACGCTTTCGCATTCCAGCGCGATCTCGCGGACGAAATCGGCCAGCATGTCCCGCTCCAGCGCCGCGACCGAACGCACCACCATGGCGGTGTCCCGATGCAAAGGCTCGAAATTGGTGGGCGCGATTTCCACCAGCCGCCCGGCCCTGATGTCGTCGGCCACGGCCGAATTGACGAAGAAGCCCAGGCCCTGCCCCTTGATGGCCAGCCGCCGCGCCGGGCCCGTGGGCAATTCGACGCTGGTTTTGGCCATGCGCACCAGGGCGGCCGCGGTCTCGGGTTCGGCCTGCCACCAGCGCAGCGAGATCACGCGGGGTACCAGCGCCAACACGTCCTCGATGCTGGGCTGGCTCGAGAGCTGCGCCGCGATTTCGGGCGCCACCACCAGCGGTACGCGCTCGCGCATGATGAGCAGCGGGACCAGATCCACCACCAGCGGATCGATATTGGGCCAGCACAGAATGCCCATCTCCACGTCGCGCTCATGCAGCATGGCTGCGATCTGGGCCTGCCGCCCTTCGTTCACCACCACATCGACCCCGGGATACTTTTCCTGGAACCGCAGCAGCGGCTCGGTGATCAGCGGCGAGACGAGGCTGCGCAAGGAGGCGATGGCGATACGGCCGCGCTCCACGCGACGGAGGGCCTCGCGCCCCTCCTGGGCCGTGCCGATGATGCGGCGGGCAAAGGGCAGGAAGGTCATGCCCTGATCGGTCAGCGTCACGGTTCGTCCGCGCTGGAACAGGGTCACCCCGAGCAGGCCCTCGAGCGCCCTGATCCGCATCGAGGCCGTGGCCTGGGTAATGTTGAGATAGGCCGCCGCCCGGGTAAAACTCTGCTCCCGCACGATGCGGTCAAAGGTGCGAAGCTGATCGAGGTCCATCGGTTTGGCTTATGACGCTAGGTAATTCAAAGGAGAATCCAAGCCTAGCATCGGCAATTGCGATGGGGAAGCGAGAAGCCAGAGCAGGCGTCTTTAGACCGTAACCGCTGCAGGCCGCCGCATCGTGGTGACGAGGAAGGCCACGATGAAGGTGGCGCTCATCAGCAGGACGATGGTGGGGGCGGGGGCGCTGTCGATGAAGAAGCTGAGATAGATGCCGACCAGCGAGCTCAAGACCGACACTGTCACTGCAATCAGCATCATGGGGGCAAAGCGCTTGCTGGTGAGAAAGGCGATGGCACCGGGGGCGACGAGCAGGGCGATGACCAGCACGATGCCGACGGCGGTGAGGGCGGCCACGATGGTCAGCGACAGCAGTGCCAGGAGGCCATAATGCAGCCAGCGCACCGGCAGGCCGATGGCGCCAGCCTGTTGCGGATCGAAGGTGAAGAGCAGCAGATCCCGCCACTTGGCGAGGACAATCGCGGTGACGAAGAGGGCGATGAGGCCGGTCTGGACCAGGTCGGCGGTGCTCACGCCTAGAATGTCGCCGAACAGGATGTGATCGAGATGCACATCGGTCTGGATCGAGGTGTAGAGGACGATGCCGAGGCCAAAGAGGCCAGCAAAGACCACGCCCATAACCGTGTCTTCCTTGATGCGGGAATTCTCCTTGAGATAGCCGACCGAGAGGGCGCAGGTCATGCCGGCGGCAAAGGCGCCGATGCCGAGCGGGATGCCCACGATATAGGCCAGCACCACGCCGGGGAGCACGGCATGGGAGATGGCGTCGCCCATCAGCGACCAGCCCTTGAGGACGAGGAAGCAGGAGAGCAGCGCCGTCGGGATGGCGACCATGACCGCGATCACCATCGCATTGGTCATGAAGGGGAACTGGAATGGCCAGAGGGCGTAGATGAGGAACTCGCTCACGAGGCAATCTCCGCTGCCGCGCGCCGACGGTTGGCCAGCAGGCCATGCTTGGGCGCAAAGACGAAGGCGGTGAGGAAAACCGCGGTCTGCAGCACCACGATAACGCCGCCAGTGGCGCCATCGAGGAAGAAGGAAATATAAGCGCCAACCAGGCTCGAAAGGGCCCCGACGGCGATGGCGATCAGGATCAGGCGCGGGAAACGGTCGGTGAGGAGATAGGCGGTGGCGCCTGGCGTGACCACCATGGCGATGACGAGGAAGGCGCCGACGGTCTGCATGGCGGCGACGGTGCAGGCAGCGAGGAGGGTGAAGAAGATCCCGCGCAGCAGGGGCGGATTGAGTCCGATGGAGCGGGCGTGGCTCTCGTCGAAGAAGGTGACCATGAGGTCCTTCCAGATCACCAGCATCACCGCCAGCGTCACCACCGCGATGATGACCAGTTGCAGCGTGTCCTCGGGCGTGACGGCCAGGATATTGCCCATGACAATGGTCTGGATGTTCACCGAGGTGGGCGACAGCGAAATCATGAACAGGCCGAGGCCGAAAAACGCGGTGAAGATCAGCCCGATGACCGCATCTTCCTTGAGCTTGGTGCGCTGGGTGAGGAACAGCATGGCCCCGGCCGCGAGGCCACCCGAGAAGAAGGCGCCGATGGAAAAGGGCAGGCCCAGCATATAGGCCCCGGCAACGCCGGGGACGATGGAATGGCTCAGCGCGTCGCCGATCAGCGACCAGCCCTTGAGCATGAGATAGGCCGAGAGAAAGGCACAGACGCCGCCGACCAGGGCCGAGACCCAGATGGCGTTGATCATGTAGCCGTAGGAGAAGGGCTGCAGCAGGGTTTCGATCATTTGTCGACCGGGTCCGAATGCTTGGTGGCCATCTTGCCCTTTTCGCCATACATGACCAGCGGCCGCTCATCGTCGGTCAGCACCGAGATATGGCGCGGATCATCGTCATCATGCAGGCCCGAACCGGCGAGCACGAAGTGGCGCAGCGCACCGCCGAAGGTGATTTCGAGCCATTCGCGGGTGAAGATTTCACTGGTCGGACCCGATGCGAGGACGGTGCCCTTGACCAGCACGGTGCGGTCGCAGAATTCGGGGACCGAGCCCAGATTGTGGGTGGAAACCAGCATGACCTTGCCCTCGTCGCGCAGGTCCCGCAGCAGGGCGACAATGGCATCCTCGGTGCCGACATCGACGCCGGTAAAGGGTTCGTCGAGCAGGATAACCTGCCCTTCCTGCGCCAGTGCACGGGCCAGGAAGACGCGCTTCTTCTGCCCGCCAGAGAGTTCGCCGATCTGACGATGACGGAATTCGACCAGGTTCACCCGCTCCAGCGCCTGGGTGACCATGTCGTGGTCCTGCCTGCTGGGGCGGCGCAGCATGTTCATGTGGCCGTAACGGCCCATCATCACCACATCTTCCACCAGCACGGGGAAGTTCCAGTCGACGTCTTCGGACTGCGGCACATAGGCGACGAGATTGCGTTTGAGTGCCTGCTTGCCGGATACACCCAGGATATCAACCGAGCCGCCGGCCAGTGGCACGAAGCCCATAATGGCCTTGAACAGGGTCGACTTGCCCGAGCCGTTGACGCCCACCAGAGCGGTGATCGAGCCGCGCGGAATGGTGAAGCTGGCATGCTTGATGGCGGTGGTGCCGTTGCGATAGGCGACGGTGATGTCGCTGACGGCGAGGCCGGGCGGGGTATCGGGGTGCAGTTCGGGGCTCACCGCCTCGCGCAAGTCGTTCATGGGGTCAGGCCCTGGACAATTGTGGTCGTGGTGACCGAGAGCAGATCAAGGTAAGTGGGCACCGGGCCATCGGGTTCCGACAGGGAATCGACATAGAGCACGCCGCCATATCTGATGCCGGTTTCGCGGGCGACCTGTTCGGCGGGCTTGGAGGAGATGGTGCTCTCCGAGAAGATGGCCGGCACGTTGTTGGCGCGGACTTCGTCGATGACGTGGCGCACCTGCTGCGGGGTGCCCTGCTGGTCGGCATTGATGGGCCAGAGATAGAGTTCCCTGAGACCGAAATCGCGCGCCAGGTAGCTGAAGGCGCCTTCCGAGCTGGCGAGCCAGCGGCGTTCCTCAGGGATGGCGGCCAGGGCGGCACGGATCGGCTCGACCGTCGCAGTGATCTTGGCCGAATAGGCTGATGCATTTGCGTTGTAGGTCGCTTCATTGGCCGGATCGGCGGCGACGAAGGCCTTGCGGATATTCTCGACATAGATCAGCGCGTCGGATGGCGACATCCAGGCATGGGGATTTGGCTTGCCGGCATAGGGACCCTCGCCGATGCCCATGGGCTCGATACCCTCGGTGACGACGACGGAGGGTACGTCACCCAGATTGGACAGGAACTGCTCGAACCATTGCTCAAGATTGAGCCCGTTCCAGAGAATGAGATCAGCGTCCTGAGCGGCAATGAGATCGCCGGGGGTGGGCTGGTAATTGTGGATCTCGGCGCCGGGCTTGGTGATGGACACCACGTCGGCGGCATCGCCGGCCACATTCTGCGCCATGTCGGCAATGATGGTGAAGGTGGTGACGGCCTTGAGACGGTCCTGGGCGGAGGTGGCAAGCGGTGCGAACAGTGCGATTGACAGGGCAAGAGCGGAAAACAGACTGCGATGCATCGGGCACTCCAAATCAGGACGAGAATTCAATAGTGCAATTGCAAATCATTCGCAATAGCAATTCACGACCAAGGCGACCGACGTGCTTGCGGCGGCGGGCGCAACAGCGCTAAGTGCCTGCAAAGTTACCTGCCAGTTGATCGCCCATGACCTCGCCCATGTCACAGAACTATGACCTGACCGGCCACAACACCCTGGGGCTCAAGGCGAGTTCGCGCTATGCGCGTCGCATCGAGGATGCGGCGGAACTGCCGGACCTGTTCGCTGCTGCTGATCGGGATGGAATGCCGGTGCGCCTGCTCGGCGGCGGCAGCAACGTGATCCTGGGCGAGTATTATGACGGCATCACCGCGATCATGGCGACGCGCGGCCGGGTGCTGACAGAGGGCGAAGGGGGCGTCGTGCTGCTCGAAGCGCAGGCCGGCGAGAACTGGCATGAGCTGGTGGCCTGGACGGTGGGACAGGGCCTGTGGGGGCTGGAAAACCTGGCCCTCATTCCCGGCACCGTGGGGGCAGCGCCTATCCAGAATATCGGCGCCTATGGGGTGGAACTGAGCGACCGCTTCCACTCGCTCGATGCCTATGATCGGACCATCAACGGCATGGTGACGCTGGACGGCGTGCAATGCCGTTTTGCCTATCGGCACAGCCTGTTCAAGGAGCAGCCGGGCCGCTATGTGGTGACCAAGGTGCGACTGGGACTGACGCGCAACGGCGCGCCGGAGCTGGGCTATCGGGAACTGTCGGGGCTGGGACCGGTTGGTCACCCGGCAACGGTGATGGACGCGGTGATCAAGCTGCGGACGTCCAAGCTGCCCGACTGGCGGGTGCAGGGCAATGCCGGCTCGTTCTTCCACAATCCTGTTGTCTCCGCGGTGGTCGGCCGTGCTTTCGCCGTCGCAAACCCGACGGCGCCCGCCTATCCTCAGGCCGACGGCTCGGTGAAGCTCTCGGCGGGATGGCTGATCGAACAGGCCGGACTCAAGGGCTATCGCCGCGGCCCGGTGGGGGTTTCGGACCGGCATGCACTGGTGCTGGTCAATCACGGCGGAGCGGCGCGGACCGATCTGATGGCGCTGGCCGAACATGTGGTGGAGACCGTCCAGCAACGGTTCGGTATCAGCCTCAAGCGCGAGCCCGAGCTGCTCTAGCTCAGTGGCGGCCGATCGGGATCAGGCGTCAGCGGCAGCAGGTCATGCACCTGCTCATAGGCCTTGGCCTCGCAGCGGCGGGCGGCCTCCTCCACGAGGAGGCGTATGACATCGCTGCCCTCTGATGGCATGATGGCCAGGGCTTGCAGCAGATGATCTCGAGCGGCTTCGTAGCGGTGGTCAGGCAATGAGGTCACGGTGCTTCCACGAGCCTCCCCGTGACGATCATGAGAAGCCGCGGAGGATGACGGGTTAAGGAGCGCGGCGCAATTTTGCGCGTTTGCAACCGGTCGATGCGGGCGTTCACAATCTAAAATTGCACTGGCGCCGGGCAGCGCAATCTGGGTAACTTTGCGCGCGGGGGAAGCGGCCGATATGCCCCCATGTCGGAGGGGGCATGAAAGCGCCAAGCCTGACGCTCAGCCAGAGATTGCTGCTGCTGACTGCGGTGGCACTGCTGCCGGCGCTGGCCATTCTGGGCTTCAATGAATTCACGCTGCGCAAGACACGCGAGGCCGAGGTGCATGCCTATGCGCTGCGCATAAGCGAACTGGCGGCGCTGGAGATGCAGCGCATCCTGACAGGGGCCGGCGCGCTGATGATTGCCGCAGCCAACGCGCCGGTGGTAGCGGCCGGTGGTCCTGAGTGCCAAGGCTATATGGATCGGCTCGGTTCCCTGCTGCCGCAGGTCTTGGTGATCAACATCACCGACATGGATGGCAACAGCATCTGCTCCAGCAGCCGCGATCCGGATGACCTGCGGCCTGCCGAAAGCACGAGCGTGCGGGCGGCGCTGGAGACGGAGTTCTTCCGAGTGGGGGAATATATCGAGACGTCGCGCGGACCGGCTCTGCTGCTTGGAACGCTGCGCACGGCGCCTGACGGTTCAACGCTTGGCTATGTGCTGGCCGCAGTAGGGCTGGACTATCTGGGCGCGGTGCTGAAGGACCGGCCTAACCTCAGCGGCGGGGCCATGACCATTGCCGATCGCAACGGCACCTACCTGGCGCGCGAGCCGCTGCCTGAACAATATGTCGGCACGCAAATTCCCGAGAGCTTCCTGCCGCGCCTGCAGGGCAGCGAGCCGGGCACGCTGCAGGTCATGGGCGAAGGCGGAACCGAGCGGATCGTCGGCTACCAACCAGCAAAGCAACCCCTGGGCCTTTACGTGAGCGCCGGGCTGCCGCTGGCCGACAGCATGGCACCGATCAACGAGGCGACGTTGCGCGGTGTGCTGCTGGCCGGTGTGGGCGGGCTGGTGGCGCTGCTGCTGGCGCTGAGCTTCGGACGGCAGTTCATCCGCCGCCCGGTGCTGCGGCTGCTCGACACCATCCGCGCCTGGCGCGCCGGGGACCACGCGGCGCGAACCGGCATGTCGCCGGGGCGGGCGGAATTCCACCAGGTCGGACGGGCCATCGACGAATTGCTGGACGAGCTGGGCGAACGCCAGGCGGCGCAGGCGGAGGCCGAGCAGCACCGGGACCTGTTGGCCCGGGAGCTCGACCACCGCGTCAAGAACCTCCTGGCCACCGTGCAGGCGCTGGCGCGGCAGAGCTTCAAGGAGGCCAATGTCGCCGAGGGGTCGCTGCAGAGCTTCTATAGCAGGCTGGCCGTGATGGCGGATGCGCACAAGCTGCTGACCGCGCAGAACAGCGAGAGCGCCGACATCAGGGCCGTCATCGAGACCGCCATCGGGCCATTCAGCGGCGAGGAACAGTCGCATTTCAAGCTTGCCGGGCCGCCGGTGGAGCTGCATGCCAAGGCGGCGCTGTCGCTGGCAATGGCGCTGCACGAATTGTGCACCAATGCTGCCAAATACGGTGCCCTTCGCGACGAGGCCGGACAGGTGGCCATCGGCTGGGCGCTGACCGAAAGCCACCAGTTGGTCATCACCTGGCGCGAAAGCGAGGGGCCGGAGGTGATGCCGCCGACCAGCAAGGGGTTCGGGTCGCGCATGATCGAGCGGGCGCTGGCGGCCGATCTCGGCGCCACGGTCAGTTTCGACTATGCGGCGGACGGGCTGGTCTGCACCATCATTGCCGCCGAGACGGCGCTGGCCGGGCGGCAAGCACCCGGCGCCGGGCCGTTCCGGCCGATCAGCGCGGTCAGCCGCCGCGCCTAGCAGCCTAAAGTGCGGCTGGAGCACAATCCCTCTCCCCTTCGGGAGAGGGAAGGAAGGCTAGGTCCGCAGCACGCCGCCAGATTGCTTGGTGACTGCTGCAATGATGCTGGCGGAGACCTTGTCGATGTCCTCGTCGGTCAGTGTCTTGTCTGATGGCTGTAGCGTCACCGCGATGGCGACGGACTTCTTGCCTTCGCCGACATGGCTACCTTCGAAGACGTCGAAGACGTTGGCGTCCTTGATCAGCGCCTTGTCGGCACCCCGAGCGGCCTTGAGGATGGCCGCCGCGGTGACTGACTTGTCGACGACGAAGGCAAAGTCGCGGGTGAGCGGCATCATGGCCGAGAGATCGAGCGCCGGTTTGGTCCTGGTCGGCTTCCTGCGCGGTTCAGGCAGGGCGTCGAGGTCGAGCTCGAAGGCGGCGACCGGGAAATCGATATCGAGTTCGGCGGCCCAGGCGGGGTGGAGCTCGCCGAACCAGCCCAGGGTCTTGGGGCCCTGGGCGACGCGACCGCCGCGGCCGGGATGGCTCCAGGGCGCGGGCTCGGCGAAAAGCTGCATCTTGTCAATGTCGTAGCCCAGCGCATCAAGCACGGCACCCAGATCAGCCTTGGCATCGAAGACGCCGACGGCCTCGGATTTGCCGGACCAATGGCGGCCCGAACCAGCAAGCCGCGCCGTGCCGGTACGGATGCCTGAGGCATAGGTATGCTGGCCTTCAGGGGCGTCGGAGAGGAAAACCTGACCGACTTCGAACAGCGCCAGATCGGATGTGCCTCTGTTGGCATTGCGTCTGCTGGCAGCGAGCAGGCCCGGCAGCAGCGAGGGCCGCATGTCGGTCATGTCGGAGGCGATGGCATTGGCGAGCTGAAGTGCCTCAGTTCCGCCACCGAACTGAACGGCTTCTGCATGCGAAATGAACGACCAGGTGACCGCTTCGTCGAGACCGCGGGCGGCCAGGGCCCGGCGGGCGATGCGGCGGCGGTTCTGGATATTGGTCAGCATGCGCGGCGCGACGTGGTTGAGGCGCGGCAGCGGCTCGACCGGGACGTTGTCGACGCCGACCATGCGCATGACCTCTTCGACGAGGTCTGCCTTCTGCGTCACGTCGGGACGCCAGCTCGGTACCTTGACCGAGAGCACGTCGCCCTTGCCTGATATCTCGAAGCCGAGGCGGGACAGGATGGCGGTAACGATCATCGGCTCGACGTCGAGGCCGGTGAGGCGACGCACTTCGGAGAGCGGGAAGGTGACCGAGGTATCGGGAAATACGTCCTCGCCTGAGATGGCCGGCTCCATCGGCTCGCCGCCGCAGAGTTCGAGCACGAGGCGGGTCGCCAGTTCGATTCCCGGCTCGGTCAAAGCCGGATCGACATTGCGCTCGAGGCGGTAGCGGGCATCGGAGACGATGCCGGTCTTGCGGCCGGTGCGGGCGATCAGCTCAGGATCCCAGCTGGCGCATTCCATGAAGACGTTGGTGGTCTCGTCGGTGACGCCGGAGCGGATCCCGCCCATGATGCCGCCCAGGCAGAGCGGGCCGGTATCGTCGGCGATGACGGTCATGGTCTCGTCGAGGGTGTAGACCTTGTTGTCGAGCGCGTCGAAGGGCTCGTTGCGGGCATTGCGCAGCACCGGCTGGCCATTGAGCTTGTCGGCATCATAGGCATGGAGCGGGCGGCCCCAACCGAGCGACACCAGATTGGTGATGTCGACGATGGTGTTGATGGGGCGCAGGCCCACGGCGCGCAGGCGCTGCTGCAGCCAGGCTGGAGACGGGCCGTTCTTGATGCCCTTGAGGTAGCGGCCGGCGAACTTGCGGATGGCTTTTGGCTCATCGGCGGAAAACTGGTGCGGCAGCGGCGCGATGGGGCTTTTGCCCTTCGAGGGAACCGGCGACATATCGGCTGGCTTGAGCGTGCCGAGGCCGAAGGCGGCCAGATCGCGCGCAATGCCATAGACGCCGGTGGCGTCACCCCTATTGGGTGTGATGGAGATGTCGAAGACCACGCCGCCAATGCCGGCATAGTCGACATATTTGACGCCGATCGGCGCGTCCTGGGGCAGCTCGATGATGCCGTCGTGATCGTTGCTGAGTTCCAGCTCGGCATTGGAGCAGAGCATGCCGTTACTGACCTGCCCACGGATATTGCCCTTGCCGATGGTCATGTCCTTGCCCGGAATATAGGTACCGGGGAAGGCAAAGACCGATTTGAGGCCGGTGCGGGCATTCGGCGCGCCGCAGACGACGTCGATGAGCTCGCCGGTGCCCGCATCCACCTTGCAGACGCGCAGCTTGTCGGCGTTGGGATGCTGTTCGGCCGAGACGATATGGGCGGTGACGAAGGCTGACAGCGCCTTGCCCTGATCTTCCATGCCTTCGAGCTCGAGGCCGATCTTGGTCAGCGTCTCGCCGATCTCGGCTGCCGACGCTGCTGTATCGAGGTGCTCGGTGAGCCAGTCGAGGGTGAACTTCATTCGGTCGTGCCTTCAATGATGATACAGGTCCCGGTTTCCACCGTGGACCATTGAGTCCAGACGAAGGCGAGCGCGTCGCCCTCGGTAACGATGCGGATGCTGTCGGCGCCGGAATTGGTGGTGGCCAGCAGCTTGGCCTTGTCGCCGCCCACGCCCTCCAGCCCCACAACAGTAGTGGCCGCAAAAAATCGGGGGTCCGAGCTCCAGTCATCGCCCTGCAGCGGGGCAAGCTGCATGCCCAATTCCGGATCGAGCCGGAACTGCAGCACGCCCGAAGCGACGCGTTCGTCCATGGCGGGGACATGCTCCAGTTCGCCATTGTCCCAATAGCGGAGCTGGGTGGAGGTGCATTCATAGAGCGGCGCCGCCCAGGCCGGCTGGGCAGCAATGACAAACAGAACCGACAAACCAAGACCACGCATGTTCGTTCTCCTAGCGGAAATCAGACTTGCTGCCTGAAATCGGCGGCAGGGCACGGGAAAGCTTGATCAGTTCAACGAGCACATTGGCGAAGCCGCGGGCGTCGTCGATGGCTTTGTGGGTATGGGCGATATGGCCGTAGAATTCTGATGGCAGCTTGCTCATGCCCCAATCGAGATAGGGCGCGCCGCGAAGGGTTCCGGCCATGGTGTAAAGGCAGACGCCGCCGCCGCGAAAGATCTGGCGGCCCTTGAACGGGCCTGACAGCACGCGGGTGCCAGCGAATTGGTCGAGATAGTAGTCCATCCACAGCCCGTCGAAGATCATCGGCGCCGCGACGAACACCTTGTGGCCGGGGAAGCTCTCGACCCAGTCGGCGAAGCGCGGCATGACTACGGCGGGATCTTCCGGATCGGTGGTCGCGGCGGCCCAGGCCTCGGGCTGGGTGTCCCACCAGGCCATGGTGGTTTCGTTGGTGGTGCGATCGGGACGCGCGTGCAGTTGCGCCTCGAATTCGCCATGCAGCGTACCATCGGCCTCGATGGCGACCGAGGCGAAGCTCAGCATGGAATTGTGCAGCGGCGTAGGGCCGTCGGATTCGATATCGGTGACGATATAGATGGGCGAGGCGACCTGGTTGTAGAGCGCGCGCCCTGCGGGCAGCACTTCGAGCAGGCGGAAGGTCTCGCAGACCACTTCCATATCGGGCGAAAAGCCGCCATTGCGGGCGAAAAAGGCCTCATGCTCAGCGCGCCAGGCGGCGTAATCGCCCTCCCCTTCACGGTCGGTGAAGCTGGCGTCGATGTCGTCGAAGCGCTTGATTTCGACGCCGCGGGTCTCGATGACGCAGGCTGGTTCGCCGGCGCCGTTACGCACGATATCGCGGCGACCGACCTGCGGCAGTGGCTCCTTGCCCGGGCCGTAGTCGCGCAGGGCGCCACAGGTGGCGGTTTTCTTGCCCGAGAGGACCAGAGCCAGCAATTGCTCCGCCAGCTCCGGGGAGTCGCCGAAGCTGAACTGGATGGCGGAGGCGTATTGGGGCGGGAGGTCAGCCATGGGCTAGCTCGAAAGCCCACCGAACAGCGTCGGCAGGTCCAGCGGGCGGAAGCCGTAGTGGTCGAGCCAGCGCTGGTCGGCGTCGAAGAAGGCGCGCAGGTCGGGCATGCCGTATTTGAGCATGGCGATGCGATCGATGCCCATGCCCCAGGCGAAGCCCTGGTAGACATCGGGGTCGAGGCCGGCATTGCGGATCACATTGGGGTGGACCATGCCGCAGCCGAGGATTTCGAGCCAGTCGCTGCCCTCGCCGATCTTGACCTCGTTGCCCGAGCGATCGCACTGCACGTCGACTTCCATCGACGGCTCGGTGAAGGGGAAGAAGCTGGGGCGGAAGCGCAGCGTGACGTTGGGGACCTCGAAATAGGCCTTGAGGAATTCCTCGAGCACCCAGCGCAGCTGGCCGATATGGCTGGACTTGTCGATGACGAGGCCCTCGACCTGATGGAACATCGGCGTATGGGTCTGGTCACTGTCATTGCGATAGGTGCGGCCGGGCATGACCACGCGAATGGGCGGATCCATGGCCGGAGTGATGTAGCTGGCCGCCGGCTTCTCATTGGTCTTCTGCATGACGCGCATCTGCACCGGCGAGGTGTGGGTGCGCAGCACCTTCTTGATGCCATCGGCACCCGGCTTCATGAAGAAGGTGTCATGCATCTCGCGCGCCGGGTGGCCTTCGGGGAAGTTCAGCGCGGTGAAGTTGAAATAGTCGGTTTCGATATCGGGCCCTTCGGCGATCGAGAAGCCCATATCGGAGAAGATGGCGGTGATCTCGTCGATGGTCTGGGATATCGGGTGGATGCGGCCCTTGGCCGTAGGCGCGGGCTGCAAGGGCAGGGTGATGTCGACGGTTTCGGCTTTGAGGCGGGCGTCGAGGGCGGCGGATTTGAGCGCGGCGCCCTTGTCCTCGATCAGGCCAGCAATCTCGTTCTTGAGGCCGTTGATGGCCGGGCCGGCGCTTTTGCGGTCTTCGGGGGCCATGGAGCCGAGCGAGGCGAGGAGCGCCGAGACGCTGCCCTTCTTGCCGAGGGCCGCGACGCGCACGGCGTCGAGCGCGGCGTCGTCAGTCGCGGCGGCGATGGCGGCCGTGAGTTCGGCGCGAAGGGTGGCGATCTGGGTATCGAGGGACATGACGGTCTCGGTCGGATGGTTTGCGGGCGTTAGAGCATTTTGGGCGGACGGAGTCAGGTGCAAAGTACAGGTTGCCGGCGTGCCCAAACCACGGCTGGGCCGTTCGGCCATAGGCCTTATGGCCTTCTCACCTAAAATCGCTCCACTGGAGCGATTTAGCCTGCGGCCGGCTCGAAGAACAAAAACGCCCTGCGCCAGCCTTCTCAGGCGGCGCAAGGCGCTATTTTGACCTCAGCGAAGCTGGGGAGTGTTAGGCGGTGACGCGCTCGTGGGTCGTCTTGTCGACGCCTTCGAGATACGCGAGCGCTGCCTTGGCCTTGGCGACCAGCACGCCGAACGCCTCGGGCTGGGTGATCGCGAGATCGCTCAGCACCTTGCGGTCGACGGCAACCTCAGCCTTGCTGAGGCCGTCGATAAATCGACCATAGGTCAGCCCGTAATCACGCACGGCAGCGTTGATACGCTGGATCCAGAGCGCGCGGAAATTGCGCTTCTTGACGCGACGATCGCGATACGCGTACTGCCCGGCCTTTTCGACGGCCTGCTTGGCGATACGGATCGTCGACTTGCGGCGGCCATAATAGCCCTCCGCAGCCTTCAAGACCTTCTTATGACGGGCGTGGTTGGTAACGCCTCTTTTAACGCGTGACATGTGTCAGCTTCCTTTCAGCGTTAGCGGTTGTACGGCATGTACCACTTGACCAGACCCTCGTCGCCCTTGGACAGGATCTTGGTGCCGCGGTTGGTGCGGATGTACTTGGCGTTGTGGTTGATCAGGCGGTGGCGCTTGCCGGCGACGCCTGCCTTGACACGACCGGTCGCTGTGAAGCTGAAGCGCTTTTTGGCGCCAGACTTCGTCTTCATCTTGGGCATTTTGCGGGTCCTTAGAGTAAGTGGATGGATTTGGGCCCATCGCATTCAAGAACCGCCACGGCATGCCTTTTGGCCGGGCGGTCCGGAGAAGTGGGGTCTATAGGGGGAATCCGGAGCCATGGCAAGAGGTGAGGAGGGCTTGGGGCACACCCTGTCATCCGGCGCTGCGCGCCACTTCTCCCGCAGAGGGAGAAGGGTCCACACTGCGCGCTCTCGGCTTTCCCTTCTCCCCCTTACGGGAGAGGTGCCCGGAGGGCCGATGAGGGGGTCAGCGCACGAGCATCGGCTCGAGATGATCTTCGAACAGCAGGCCGGGCGTGGCTGACAGCGCAGCCTCGTAGCGCGCTTCGGCTTCGAGCGAGATACGGAGGAAAGCGGCGACGCCGTCGACCTCCTGCGCGGGGAGGCCATAGTGGCCGGCTTCGAGGCGGCGCAGGATTTCGGTCTTGCTGGCGATCATGCCGGCGGCGACATTTTTGCCATTGCTCATCGAGCTCGAGCGCTTGACGTAATCATGCAGCGGCGTGCCCAGATGCCGCGAGGTGGGCGCGGTGCGGTAGAGCTGCAGCAGGAATTCGAGGTCGGTCATGTTGCTCATGGTGGGATCGTAGCGGCCATCGGCACGCCTCGTATCCCAGATGATCATCGAGTCCATCGAGAGCGACACCCATTTGTGGCTGCCGGCCGACAGCACACGGTCGGGACCATTGCCGACATGGCGGAGATGGCGGAAATCCTCGGTCATGACGTCGAGGGCGGTCGAGACGATGGCGTGTTCGGTCAGTGCGGCGACTGCCAGCTCAAGCTTGCGGGGCTTCAGGCGATCGTCGGCATCGAGGATGGCAGCATAGGGCGCGGTGATCTGCTCGAGCGCGACATTGCGCGCCGTGGACGCGCCGCGGCCGCTGCCACCGCTGGAGAGGAAGCGAAAGCGGGGATCGCTGATGCCAGCTGCGGCGAGGAACGCCTCGTAGTCGAAGCCGTCATCGGCGATGAGCCAGAGTTGCCAATCCGGGTAGGTCTGGGTCAGGACGCTCCGCACCGTGGTGACGATGGTGGCCTGGGCGTTCCAGGCGGGCGTGATGATGGCGACGGTCTGATCCATGACGGGGTTCCCTGGGCACTCTTGAACGGGACGGCGGTCTGTCCCATATGTTCGGCAGGCGCGCGATGCCAAGGTTTGACGGG
This sequence comes from Devosia sp., assembly GCA_036675975.1. Lineage (GTDB taxonomy): Bacteria > Pseudomonadota > Alphaproteobacteria > Rhizobiales > Devosiaceae > Devosia. The sequence continues at coordinate 37,870 of JAKFDU010000237.1, forward strand.
TCCGCGCCGATACGTTGCTTGATAATCAAGGACGGCGTGGATGTCGCGTATTTCAGTGTTTTCCGCTCCCTTTCTCCTCGGCTTCGACAGCTTCGAGGAGCGTGTCGATCGGCTAGCCAAGTCCGCTGACGGCTACCCGCCCTACAATATCGAGCGCACCATCGAACCTGATGGTGCCGAGCGGTTCCTGGTGTCGATTGCCGTAGCCGGCTTTGGCGCCAGCGAACTCGAAGTGCTGGCCGAGGACAACCAGATGGTGGTCCGCGGCAAGCAGAAGGATGAGCCCGGACGGGAGTTCCTGCATCGCGGTATCGCGGCGCGGCAGTTCCAGCGGAGCTTCCTTTTGGCCGATGGTATGATCGTCAAGGATGCAACTTTAGGGCATGGTATGCTCGTTGTTGCTCTAGAGCGTCCCAAAACGCAGAAGATCGCCCGACGTATCGACATTCGCTCACTATGAGGAAAGGGCCGACAAATGTTTGAAAAACGCAATGACGAGGCCGCAGCCGAGGCGCTGATCCATCCCCTCAAGTCGCTGACGCGCGCGCAGTTCGCCGCGCTGGGCGGCGATGCGGTTGCCTATGTCCGTCCAGTGCGGGGCGCTGTTCTCTCGATGATGATCCACGATGCCGAATTCGAGGCGGCCACGGAATATCAGTTGGTGATGAGTGCCGACGGCACGCCACTGCTGGTGACCGATACGGAAGACGCCGTGGTCGAATGGCTGGGCGACAAGAATCTGGGGCTGGCGACGTTGCACTAGCGTCCGCTGCTCCCGCCTTCGCGGGCATGACCCGGTGAATTGACAGCAAAAGGCCCACGCGCAACGTGGGCCTTTTTCGTTTCAGGTCGCCCGATCAGGCGGCGTAATGCGTCGCGACCGGGGCGGTGAAGATGGCGTGCAGCTGCGCCGGGTCGGTGGCTGCCCGCAGCTCGTCGACCACCGCCTCGGTGCGCAGCAAGCGCGCGACGCGCGACAGCGCCTTCAGATGATCGGCACCGGCGCCCGTGGGCGCCAGCAGCATCACCACGATATCGACCGGCTGGTCATCGACCGAATCAAAGTCGATCGGCTGATCGAGCCGTGCGACCAGAGCGGTGACGCTCTTGAGGCCGGCAATCTTGCCATGCGGGATGGCGATGCCATTGCCCAATCCGGTCGAGCCGAGCTCTTCGCGGTTGGTGATCGCTTCGGCGATTTCGCCCGCATCATGCCCGGTGATCTCTGCCGCCCGTTGGGCAAGTTCTTCAAACAACTGGCGTTTCGATACTATGCCGCTGCAACAAAGCACGGCACGCTCAGCCAGGATATCGGCCAATTCCATTAAGTCTGCCCTAGGATAAACTCAGGTGATGCTGGGCGTGGGACGCGGTCAATTGGTCCCCAGAGCCGGATCAATCCAGCCTATATTGCCATCGGAGCGGCGGTAGACCACATTCAGCCCGCCATGTCCAGCATGGCGGAACATCACAACCTGGCTACCGGTCAGATCCAGTTCCATCACCGCTTCCTCGACGCTCATCTGGCGCAGGTTCTTGGTGGTTTCGGCGATGACGGGCGGAGCATAGTCATCATCGAGCTCTTCGAGGTCATCGGAGGTGCCGAAGACGGTATATTGGGCGGTCAGGCCATCGGCGCTGCCATTGGCACCGCGCGGGCGCTGCTTGAGCCGGCGGTTATAGCGGCGCAGGCGCTTTTCAATATTGAGCGCCATGCCTTCATAGGCGGAGGTGGCGTCGCCGCCCTGGGCACTGGCCTGCAGGGTGGCGCCGGAATCGAGGTGGACTACGCAATCGGCCCGGAAGCCGATGCCATCGGGGGTAAGGGTGAGATGTCCGTCATAGCCGCCGTCGAAATACTTGCCGACCACGGCCGCGAAATGATCCTCCGCCTTGCCGCGCAGGGCGTCGCCAACATCCATGTTCTTTCCCGAAACGCGTAAAGTCATGGCTTCCTCTTCCTTCTGTCGTTGCGGAACCCTTCCGCGGTGCGGAGAAGTTCCCATGCCAGTTGGTCGCGTTCCCGGACTTGCTGGAAACGCTCCAGTCGACGCGAGAATCTCGAAAGCCGGTTCCCGGTTTCGGGATCACGCCTGCTGCCTACCCGTTACATGTGGGTAAGCCGCATGGACGATGCTAGACCCGCCCGCGCCGGTGACGCAATGCGCAAGACCCCTTCCGGGTTCGTTTATCCTTTGGACATCGTCACACAATGGCCTTAGCCTTCGCGGGCAGTTAAGGCGGGCATGTTGATTTGCGCCGGCGAGCGCCTGTGGATAGACAGGCCCGCGGTGGCAGCGGCCATCAGGCCTTTTCCAGATTCTTCTTCTGCCGGCGCCGGATCACCGAGGAGGGGATGTTCATGCCCTCGCGGTATTTGGCCACGGTGCGGCGGGCGACGTCGATGCCCTGCTCTTTCTTGAGCATTTCGGCGATGGTGTCGTCGCTGAGAATATCGCTGATCACTTCGGCGTCGATCAGCTGGCGGATGCGGTGGCGCACCGCCTCGGCCGAATGGTCGCCACCCCCGTCGCTCGAGGCGATGGCGGTGGTGAAGAAATACTTCATTTCGTAGAGGCCGCGCGGCGTCGCCATGTATTTGTTGGAGGTGACGCGGCTGACTGTGGATTCATGCATGTCGATGGTTTCGGCCACCATCTTGAGCGTCATGGGCTTGAGATGGGCGATGCCGTGCGTGAGGAAGCCATCCTGCTGGCGCACGATTTCCGCGGCCACCTTGAGAATGGTCTGGGCACGCTGGTCGAGGCTCTTGGTGAGCCAGTTGGCGGTGGCCAGGCAATCGGAGAGAAACGACTTCTCTGCCGGATCGCGGGTCTTCTTGGTGACGGTCGCATAGTAGACGCGGTTGACCAGCACCCGCGGCAGGGTTTCGGTATTGAGCTCGATCTGCCAGGCACCATCGGGGCCGCGGCGCACGAAGACATCGGGCACTACCGACTCGACCGGGCCGCTGTCGAAAGCGAGGCCCGGCTTGGGATCGAGCTGGCGGATTTCGGCCAGCATGTCGACGAGGTCCTCGCGGTCGCAGCCGACGGCCTTCATCAGGCCGGCCATGTTGTGCTCGGCCAGCATGCCGATATTGTCGAGCAAGGCCATCATCATGGGATCGAGGCGATCACGGTCCCGGAGCTGGATGGCGAGGCATTCGGGCACCGAGCGGGCGAAGACGCCGACCGGGTCGCAGCCCTGCAGCGCCTCGAGCACGGCATCGATATCGGCGCGCTCGGCGCCGAGCTGCTCGGCCAGTGCGTCGAGGTCGGTCGTGAGATAACCGGCCTCGTTGAGGCCATCGATCAGGTGGCGGGCGATGAGGCGATCCGCTGGCGTCCGCAGGATCATGTTGGACTGGTTTTCGAGATGCTCGCTCAGCAGCGGTCGCGAAGCGACGAACTGGTCGATATCGGGCGCTTCGCCGGCTTCGCTGCTGCCATTGCGATCGAGCCGGCTTGATGGATTGAGCTGGTCCTGGGCCCCCTGATCCGGAAAGACGTTTTCGACCGCCGTATCATAGCCATCGGCAATGGAATTGGCGTCCTGGATGCGGTCGCCACGATCGACCGTATCCTCATAGGCACTGATCTCGGTGGAACGCTCGGGGATTTCCGCCGGCTCGGCGTCGCCGGGCTCGGCGCCATCCTCGCGCTCAAGCAGCGGGTTGCGCAGCAGTTCGGCATCGACGAAATCGTTGAGTTCAAGATGGCTCAGCTGCAGCAGCCGTATCGACTGCATCAGTTGCGGCGTCAGTGTCAGGCTTTGCGCCTGACGAAATTCCAGACGCGGCGAAAGTGCCATTAATTCAAGACCCTTGGCGCAGATACATTGCCGTTCCCGGCGGCTTCCCGGCGCGACCATGACGCATTTTCAGGCAGCGGGCAAGCGCAAGGGCAAGTTCTGTGCCAAGTGATGCCAGCAACCCCAGCATGCAGCGTGGCTGCGTCCTCGCCCCCGCGGGGCAGCAATATTGCGCATGGATTGATCGGTCCAGGATGTCCGGGTCGACACCCCTCCCCCTTGTGGGGAGGGATCAAGGGTCGGGGTGGTTTGGCTCCATATCCGGGGCTAGATGTCACCCCTCCCACCCTCCCATCAAGGGGGAGGTGCTGCCCCGGTGGCAGGGGAAGATCGCAGTACAATCCAACAGACAGACAGACCTACAATTCAAACCCCTCGCCGAGATACACCCTTCTGGCATCGGGGTCGGCGCTGATGGTTTCGGGGCGACCCTGGATCATCACCTTGCCGCCGTGGATGACATAGGCGCGGTCGACCAGGCCCAGGGTTTCGCGCACGGCATGGTCAGTGATCAGCACGCCGATGCCGCGGCGGGTGAGTTGGCGCACCAGGCCCTTGACCTCGTTGACCGCGATGGGGTCGACGCCGGCAAAGGGCTCGTCGAGCAGCATGAAGACCGGGTCGGCGGCCAGGGCCCGGGCGATCTCGACGCGACGACGCTCGCCGCCCGACAAAGCCAGCGCATTGGCCTTGGCCAGGTGCCGGATGGAGAATTCATCGAGCAGCGCCTCGAGCCGGGCGTGGCGTTCCGCCTTGTTCTTCACGTGGTTTTCGAGCACGGCCATGATGTTGCCGCGCACGCTGAGGCCGCGGAAGATCGAAGGCTCCTGCGGCAGGTAGCCGATGCCGAGCTGGCCGCGCTGGAACAGCGGCAGGCGGGTGATTTCGCGGCCATCAAGGCTGATCGAGCCGGCATCGGGCTTTACCAGGCCCATGATCATGGTGAAAACCGTGGTCTTGCCGGCGCCGTTGGGGCCGAGCAGGCCGACAGCCTCGCCGCGGCGCACGGCAATGGAAACGTCGCGCACCACGACGCGCTTGCCGAAGCTCTTGGCCAGGCTATGGGCGACGAGCCACCCGGTCTGGTCGATGCGCGGCTTGCCCTGGGCGTCGGTCATTGCGAGGTGAACACGCCCGTGACGCGCCCGCCACTGCCGGAGCTAGTGAAGGTGGACACGTTGGTTTCAAGGTTCACCACCAGCTCGCCGGCCTGGATGGTGCCGCTGGCATTGATGACCTCCACATTGCCGGTGAGACGCAACAGCTGGTCGCCGGGCGTGAACACGGCCTGGTCGCCGGTGGCGGTCTGTTCGTCGTTTTCGAGCTTCACCGAGCCCGAGGCGATGAAGCTTTCGATGTCGCTGGGACCGGCCTGGCCATAGACGGCGATGACCTTGTCGGCCCAGACCTTTACCGTGGGATGGATGACCACGACATTGCCGGTGAACACGGCCTCTTTGGTCTTCTCGTCGACGGTGAAGAGATCGGAGGTGATCTGCACCGGCTGCTGGGCGAAGGCCGGCTGGGCCAGCAGGAGCAAGGCGGCGGCCAGCATCAAACGCTTGATCATGGTTTGGGCATCGCGGGTTGGTTGGCTCCGGGCGTATCGGGCAGGGTGACGGTGGCGCGGGTGAATGTCCAGACCAGCGCGGCGGCATCGTAGGTGAGGCCCTCGGCCTCGAGTTGGGTGCCATCGGCATAGTCGATATCGACGGGGCCATGGCCGGTGAGACGCTGCGCCGCGTAGTCAAACACGGTGTTGCGCAGAACGCCCGCAGTGCCCTCGGAGTTGCTGACCCTGGCCTGGCCGGCGATCTCGACGATCTGGCCTGTCGTATCGAGCACCGCGGCGGGGGTTTCGACCAGGATGGTCACGCCATCTGATTTGGCCATGGTCAGTGCCGCGTCGCTGAGGCCGATGCGGTCGGTGGCATCGACCGCAGCCCGGGCCGAGGTGGCCGAGACGCGGTAGGCGGTGCCATCGTCGAGGACGCCGGAATATTCGGGGGTTTCGACGGTGACGCTATCGGGCGACACGACGACCTTGCTGATGCCGAAACGGGCAGTCTGGCTCGAAGCATAGATCTGCAGCAGCAGCGCCGACAGCGCCACGGCGCCGAGTACGGGCACGCCGATGCGCAGGATCGCCACGATGCGGTTGCGGGCCTCAAGGCCCCGGTAAATTGCCAGGCGCTGCGCTGCATCGGCGTGCAGGTTCATCGGTCGGCCCTCAGCTATGGGCGAAAATGTCGGTTTCCTGCCAGCCGAGCAGATCGAGCTCGCAGCGCGTCGCGAGGAAATCGAAGCATTGCTGCGCCAGGTCCATGCGGCCTTCGCGCTTGAGCATACGATCGAGATGACGCTTGAGATCGTGCAGGTAAAGCACGTCGGCGGCGGCGTAATCGAGCTGGGCGTCGCTGAGCTTGTCGGCGCCCCAGTCCGAGCTCTGCTGCTGCTTGGAAAGGTCGATATTAAGCAGTTCGCGCACGAGGTCCTTGAGGCCGTGCCGGTCGGTATAGGTGCGGACGAGGCGGGAGGCGATCTTGGTGCAATAGACCGGGCCGGTCACCACGCCGAAGCGCTGCTTGAGGGCGGCGACGTCGAAGCGGGCATAGTGGAAGATCTTGGTGACGGCGGGGTCGGCGAGCAGCTTCACCAGATTGGGCGCTTCGGTGGCGCCCTGAGGGAGCTGCACCACGTCGGCACTGCCATCGCCTGCTGATAGCTGGATGACGCAGAGCCGGTCCCGGTGCGGATCAAGGCCCATGGTCTCGGTATCGATCGCCACCTCGCGGCCGTAGCGGCTGAGGTCTGGCAGGTCGCCGCGATGCAGTCGGATGGTCATGGATCACTCGCAATTGGATGCATCCCCGTGATGACACAGCAACGGGGCGATGGGAAGGCGAAGGTCGGCGCCGCTAGAGCGGCCTGCGGCGGCTGCCGTGGGCGGCGACCAGCGAGATGAGCAGGCCCGCGAGCAGCGCGATCAGCAGCGGCCAGTGGCGGAGCCGGGAAAACACCGTGGATGCCAGCCGCTCATGCGGACGGACATCGAGCGCGGCCATCTGCTGTGGCGCGATCTCAGCGGTGATGCGGCCCAGGGGATCGGTGGCAAAGGTGAGGCCGGAATTGGCTGATCGCACCAGGCTCATGCCCTCCTCGACGGCGCGAACGCGCGCGTGGTGAGCATGCTGGGCCGGACCGATGGAGCCATCAAACCAGGCGTCATTGGTGATGTTGAAGAGAAACTGCGCGCCTTGCGTATCGCCGAGATCGCCCGAGAACAGGATTTCGTAGCAGATGAGGGCGAGGAAGGGCGGGGTCGCGGGCAGGCTCATCAGGCGGCGGCGGGCGTCGCCATGGGCCCAGCCCTCGGCGCCGGGAACAAACTGCTTGATGCCCAGCCTGGCCAGGAATGGGCCGAAAGGCAGGAACTCGCCGAACGGCACAAGGTGGGACTTGTCGTAGGAGGCGATGACCTCGCCGCTGGTATCGATGGCCAGCACGGAATTGAAGGGCGGACCGGAGGCTTCGGTGGCGCCGGGCTCGTATTGCTGGCGCGGTGCGCCGGTCAGCAACGTCGTCGTATCGGGCAGCAGCCGGGCAATGCGGGCCAGAGCCTCGGGATAAGTGGCGAGGAAAAACGGCAGGGAGGATTCCGGCCAGACCAGGTGGGTGACGTCGGCGAGCCCCTGGTCGGATGGGTCCATGCGCATGTCAGACAGCATCAGCAGGCGATCGATGAGCGCCACGGGATCGACATTGCCGAAATCGGCATGCTCATAGACCAGCGGCTGGACCAGGCGCAGGGCGATGTCTGACCGCTCGGTGGAAGTGTTGCCCGCCAGGCGGTTGTAGCCATAGGCCAGCTGCCCGGCGATGACCAGCAAGGCCAGGAACAGCGGCAGGAGCCGGCGGCTGAGGCTGCGCTCATCGGCCGGCCAGATCAGCGCCGGAGTCATGGCGAGCAGCGCCGCGACCAGCGTGAGGCCATAGATGCCGATAACCGAGGTGATCTGCATCATCTCGTCGGTCGGGGTCAGCGCATAGCCCAGCAGATCGAAGGGGAAGCCGGTCAGCACATGGCCGCGGGCCCATTCGGCCATGGTGAGGAAGGTGGCAAGGGTGACGATGCGCCAGGGGCCGTGGCTCCAGAACAGATGCGCCAGCGCACTAGCGACACCCCAGAAGAAGGCGATCATTGCCGCCAGCGCCAGGATGGCAAAGGGCATGAGCACCAGCATGACGCCGCCATCGACGAAGAAGGCGGCGCCCAGCCAATGGAAGGCGACGGTGAAATAGCCCCAGCCGAAGGCAAAGCCGATGGTGAAGGCCGGACCGAGGAGGCGGCGCCAGCCGCGCGACTTCTCGGCGCCGTCGAGGCACCAGACCCAGACCGGGAAGGCGACAAAGAGGGCGGGCACGATGAAGAGCGGCGGAATGGAGAGGCCGGCGACGGCCCCGGCCAGAACCAGCAGCAGGAAACGCCGCCAGCCGTGGCTCAGCATGGCGGTTTCGGCCAGCCAGGTCATCGGGGAGCTTTGGGCGAATCAGGGTGCATGCCGCAAGGTCGCCGCCGGGGCATGGGGCGTCAAGGCGGTGGACCGGTTGTGATCCTCACCCCCGCCGCGTTTCGGTTGTGCCTCGCCTACTCGACACCAGTGCATCTCGGCGCTAGAGCGGTGGCATGACCATCACCCTTGCCATCGACACCGCCGCGCCGCGACTGCAACTGGGGCTGCTGCGGGAGGATGGGCGGACCGATGTCTCGGTGGACGAAATCGCCACTGGCCATGCCGAGCTGATCTTCGGGCGGATCGCCGAGCTCCTGGAGCGCAACGGGCTCGGCTATGCCGACCTGCAGCGCATCGTGACGACGACCGGGCCGGGCTCGTTCACCGGGTTGCGGATCGGGCTCAGCGCCGCACGCGGCATCGGGTTGGCACGGGGGATACCCGTGATCGGGGTATCGAGTCTCATAGCTTTGTCGCTGAGCGCGCCGGGGCCGGTGACGGTGCTGCTGGATGCGCGGCGCGGCGAGGCGTATTTCCAGACTTTCGCGGGGCCGGGCCAGCCGACGACGCAGGGCGACCTTTTGCCCATGGCCATCGCGCAGGCGGCGATCGTGCCGGGAACGACGCTGATCACCTCGCCCTTTATCGATATCGCTGCGCTTGCGCGTCATGGCGCGACGCTGGACCCGGCTGGCAACCCGCCCGAGCCGAACTATATCCGTGATGCCGATGCCAAGCCGCAGACGGCGGCACGGATCGAAAGGCGGGGCGTATGATCAAGCTGTGGATGGCGCCGGCGGGGCTCCATATCGAGCCGGGCAAAATCGCTGACGCCAAGGAATTGGCGCGCATCCATGCGCTGGGCTTTTATCGAGGCTGGCCGGTGGGCGAGTTCGAGAGTTTTCTCAACGACGACAATACGCCGGTCTATGTGGCCTGCGACGCGCGGCGGCGCATTGCCGGCTTCGCGCTGATAAGGGTGGTCGAGGACGAGGCCGAGCTGCTCACTATCGCGGTGGACCCCAAATGGCGCGGCAAGCGCATCGGGCAGGCGCTGCTCAAGGCGGTGTTCGAGGATCTGCTGATGACGCCGGCACGCAAGATGTTCCTCGAGGTCAGCGAAGAGAATGTGCCCGCCATCAAGCTCTATCAGCGCGAGGGCTTTGCCACCATTTCCAGCCGCAAGGGCTATTACCCCAAGGCCGATGGGTCGCAGGCCACTGCGCTTGTCATGGCACGCGATCTTGGGTAACCCGGTCGGGTGTGGACCGGCTGGGAGCCCAAGCGTGAGCAGAAGCCAGACTGACCCGACGCTGGAGGAGGCGTGTGTCTCCAAGGGCATGCGCATGACCGACCAGCGGCGCGTCATCGCGCGGGTGATCGAGGCAGCCTCGGACCACCCCGATGTGGAAGAGCTCTATCGCCGCGCCTCCGATATCGACGACCGCATCTCGCTCTCGACCGTCTATCGCACCGTCAACCTGTTCGAAGAAGCGGGGCTGGTGACCAAGCACGATTTCAAGGATGGGCGCGCCCGGTTCGAGCTGATCCCGGACGAGCACCACGACCACCTGATCGATATTCGCAGCGGCACCGTCATCGAATTCCGCAACGAGGAAATCGAGGCCATCCAGGAAGTCATCGCCAAGCGGCTGGGCTATCGGCTGGTCGACCACCGTCTCGAACTCTACGCAGTCCCCATCGAAGGCGCCGACAAAGCCAAGAAATGATCTTCCGCGTCCTGTTCTTCATTTTCGTGCTCATCCCGGTGATGATCGTGATCATCCCGGCGCAGGCCCTGATCAATGCGCTCAGGCTGCCGTTCTGGAACGTGCTGCCGCGGCTGTTCCATCGGGTCGGCTGCATCTTCCTGGGCCTCAAGGTCACTGTCATCGGCGAGCCGGCGACCGGACGGGCGACACTGCTGGTTGCCAACCATATCTCCTGGACCGACATCATCGCCGTGGGCTCGGTGGCGGACGTGACCTTTGTGGCCAAGCGCGAGGTGCGGGACTGGTTCTTTGTTGGGATGATGGCGCGGCTGCAAAAGACCATCTTTGTCGACCGCACGCGCCGCAGCGACACGAAGCGCACCAGCCGCGAGATGGGCGCCCACATGGCCGGCGGCAATGCCGTGCTGCTGTTTGCCGAGGGGCAATCCGATATTGGCACCCATGTGCTGCCGTTCCGTTCGGCGCTGGTGGGCGCGGCGCAGCACGCCATGATCGAGGCCGGGGCGGCCGAGGTGATGATCCAGCCCCTGACCATCGCCTATACCAGGCTGCAGGGGTTGCCGGTGGGGCGCACGGAGCGCTCGCTGATTGCCTGGATCAAATCCAAGTCGCTGGGGCGCAATATCAAGGAAATCCTTGGCGGACCGGCCAAGGAGGTCACGGTGGCTTTTGGCACCCCGCGGCCGCTGCGCGAAACCGACAACCGCAAGCTGGTCACCAAGGCGGCCGAGGACGATGTGCGGAACATGCTGGTGATGCTCAATCGCGGGCAGAGGCCGCCGGCGCGAGCGGCCTAGGCGGAGCGCGCAGGGCTGAGATTGGCCTTGAGCCGGGCGATGATGTCGGCGGCCTTGAGCATCAGGGCCATGTCGATATCGGCATCGCTGGTGCCCTCGGCCACGTCGGCCCAGACCGAGATGGCGAGTTCGTGGGTCAGCTCCTGCGTTCCGACGGTTTCCTGAAGTACGGCCCGGACATGGCCGGTCATGCGCCCGGCGAGGCGCGGATGCGCCTGCTTGTCACGCACAGTGATATCGATAAGCTGCAATTCCATACCGGCCCCTGGTGGAGCCCCCGCCGAAACGCTAGTGCGGCATGGTTCCCAAGACGTTAACGCCGATCAGGTGCGCGGGTTTCTCCACAATCGGTAATGCCGGCGCCCCTTATCGGTTCCGCTAAACTTTCACAGGATGGGTCACCCGGCCGGCATCGCCGAAAAGCCTGATATAGCGGGCGATTTCCTCTGGCGTACCGGTTGCCTTGGCGGGATTGTCCGACAGTTTGACCGCCGGGCGGCCATTGGCCTCGCTGACCTTGGCAACGATCGAAATCGGCGACAGGCCAGGATTGGGCTCGGGCGCGCAGCCTTCGAAATCATTGGTGAGGTTGGTGCCCCAGCCAAAGGCCATACGCACCTTGCCGTCGAAATGGAGGTAGGCCTCCTCGATCATGTCGACGTCGAGACCGTCAGAGAAGATCAGCAGCTTCTCGCGCGGATCGCGGCCGCGGCTCTTCCACCAGGCAATGATGCGCTCGCCGCCCTCAATGGCCGGCGCGCTGTCGGGGCGGAAACCGGTCCAGTCGGCGACCCAGTCGGGAGCATTGCGCAGGAAGCTGTCGGTGCCGAAGGCATCGGGCAGCACGATCTTGAGATTGCCGCCGTAATAGCTCTCCCAATCCTGCAGCACCTGATAGGGCGCGGCCATCAGCGCCTCGTCGGTTTTGGCCAGGGCGGCCAGCACCATGGGCAGCTCATGGGCATTGGTGCCCAGGGCCTCGAGATCGTTGTCCATGGCGAGCTTGACGTTGGAAGTGCCGGTGAGATTGTCGCCGATGCCTTCCTTGAGCGCCTCGACGCACCAGCGCTGCCACAGGAACGAGTGGCGGCGGCGGGTGCCGAAATCGGAAATGCGCAGATCCGGGAGCTTCTGCAGGCGCTCGACCTTTTCCCACATCCGGGCCTTGGCGCGGGCATAGAGCACGTCGAGGGTGAAGGGTCCATAGGCCTTCATGGCGGCGCGGGAGCGCAGCTCGTTGATGATGGCGAGGGCCGGGATTTCCCACATCGAGGTTTCGAGCCACAGGCCAGGAAATTCGAGCACGAACTGGCCGTCGCGCTTTTCCAGCGAATATTCGGGCAGGCGGAAGTCTTCCAGCCATTTGAGGAAGGCGGGCTCGAAGATCTGCTTGCTGCCATAGAAGCTGTTGCCGGCCAGCCAGATCATCTCCTTCTTGGTGAAGCGGAGCGTGCGGGCATGGTCGAGTTGGGCGCGCAGCTCCTCGATGTCGATCTCATCGGCCAGCCGAACAGCCCGGGTGCGATTGATCAGCGAGAAGGTGGCCGTGACCTTGGGGTAAAGGCCCCAGATCATCTGCAGCATCAAGAGCTTATAGAAGTCGGTATCGAGCAGGCTCCGAACGATCGGATCGAGCTTCCAGGTGTGGTTATACACCCGCCGGGCAATGTCGGTATAAGTCGCCATGGTGGTCCCCACTTCGCGGCAAGGCTTTTAGCGCGCGCGGCAGGGGTTTGGAAAGGCGGCGATGGGCAAAGCCGTTCGGTGACGATAGCGGATGACCCTTTGGGCCGAGTGCTTTTCGCACTAGTCTGCGCTTCCCGAACCAACCGAGAGTGCGTCATGGGCCACCCCGATTTCAGCCTCAATGGCAAGGTTGCCGTGGTCACCGGCGCCAGCATGGGCATCGGCTTTGGCCTAGCCAAGGCGGTGGCGGCGGCCGGCGCACGCGTGGCCGTCGCCTCACGCGACAAGGGACGGCTCGACCAGCTGGTGAGCGAAATCAGAGCCGAGGGCGGGCAGGCCGCGGCCTTTACGCTCGATGTGCGGGATGTCGCCTCGATCCGCGCGACCTTCGCCGCGATCCGGGCACATTTCGGATCGGTCGACATTCTCGTCAACAATGCGGGGCTGGGGGACAATCACCCCGCCGAGGCGGTGACCGAGGCCGACTGGGACAGCATGATGGCGGTCAACCTCAAGGGTAGCTTCTTCGTGGCGCAGGCGGCCGGGCGGATCATGCTCGAACAGGGCCAGGGCCGCATCGTCAATATCAGCTCGCAGGCCGGCAGCGTCGGCATTCGCGACCATGCCGTCTATTGCGCGACCAAGGGCGGCGTGGACCAATATACCCGCGTGCTGGCACTGGAATGGGGCCATCGCGGCGTCACCGCCAATGCCGTGGCGCCGACTTTCATCTATACGCCCGGCACGGCGGAGCGGCTCGATCAGCCGGACTATCTCAAAAGCGTGCTGGACCGCCTGCCGATCGGCCGGGTCGGCACGATTGCCGATGTGGCGGGGGCGGTGATCTATCTCGCCTCGCCTGCCGGCGCCATGGTCAATGGCGCCGTGCTGATGGTGGATGGCGGCTGGACGGCGCAGTAGCGGTCAGTCGCCGAGCTGGAACCGCTCGAAGCGATCCAGTGCCGTATCGACCGCCGCCTTGCCCTCGGCACCGACATCCTCCAGCCAGGTCGCCTGCTGGATCAGCAGTTTTTTCGCCGCGCGGTCGGTCTTGAGGTCGAAGGCCGCGACGATGCGGTCGCCCATCAGGATGGGCAGGGCGAAATAGCCTAGCTGGCGCTTGGCTGCAGGAACGTAGGCCTCGAAAATGTGGTCGTAGCCAAAGAACAGCTTGAGCCGCTTGCGCTGGATGATCAGCGGATCAAAGGGCGAGAGGATGTGGACCAGGGTGGGCGGTTCGCTTGCGGTGGCGTCGAGCGTGGCAGGTTCGGCCCAATGCGGGACCTTTTCGGCGCCTTCGACGGTGACGGGGACGAGCAGCTTGCGGCGGACGCGGCTATCGATGAGGTCCTTGACCGCCTTTTTGCTGGGGGCATCGAGGTGGCAGATGGAGTCGAGGTTGACGACGCCCTGGCTGCGCAAGGCACGATCAAGCTTATAGGCCGTGACCTGCCGCTCGGTGGCGGGTTTGGGCTGGCCGGTCCAGCCGAAATGGCGCGGCATCAGATCGTAGGTCTTGAGCATGCCCTGGCGCGCCGAAATGGCCACCAGGCCCTGGTAGAACATAATCTCGAGCACCCGCTTGCTGGGCTTGCGGCTGGCCCAGAGATGGGTCTTGTCGACCAGGTCATCATCCTCGATGTCGCGGATGGAGAGCGGCCCCTCCTTGCGCAGGCGCTGCAGCATCTTCTTGACTTCGTCCGGCGTCACCGAGCCAAACCAGCGGTTGGGCTCTTCCCGATGGCGTTTCATCGCCGGCACGAAATAGGGCAGTTCAGCGATTGGCACATAGCTCAGCGCGTGGGTCCAGTATTCGAAGACCGATTTGTCCACGGACTGGTTATGCGCCAGGTCGCCGCGACGGTAGCCGGGGATGCGCGAGAACAGGATGTGATGGTGGCAGCGCTCGATGACGTTGATGGTATCGATCTGCACATAGCCCAGATGGCTGATGGCGGCGAGCGTCGCCGAAGGTCCGTCGCCGAAGGGCGCTTCGGTATCGAGGCGCTGCGCCGCTATCCACAGATGGCGGGCGCGGGATTGGCTGATGGCAAGCGGGGCTTTGGGCACGGGATATCCGAATCTTGAGGTGCGAGCAGAAGAACCCTGCCCTGTGCCAGCGTCAATTGATGGCAGCAGGGCGCTTGCATACATAACCATTTATCTATATAACCTTTTGTATATGTACAGGAGGAGACGATGAGATCAATCGGTTATGCGGTGGCGCTGGCCGCCGGCCTGATGCTTGCAGCAATGGGGAATGCAATGGCTTTGGATTTGACACTGACCCGCGTCATCGACGCACCCAGGGAGCGGGTATGGACCGCGCTGACGGAGGCGGACAGCATCGCCCAATGGTGGGGCCCGACCGGGTTCACGGCCCCGCTGGTCAAGACCGATGTGAGCGTCGGCGGCGCGAGCCTGGTGTGCATGACGGCAGCGGGCTTTCCGCTGATGTGCAACAGCTGGACCTATACCGAGATCGTTCCGGGCCAGAAGCTGGCTTTCGACGCGGGTTGGGTGGATGAACAGGGCACCAGCGTCGATCCACGGGCCGTGGGGTTGCCAGCCGACATCCCCGATATCGTGCCGCATGTGCTTGAGCTGCGCCCCCTGCCCGACGGCAAGACCGAATTGCGCTGGAGCGAATTCGGCTATGTGTCGGAAGCGACGATGCAGCTATCGAAGGGCGGACTCGAACAGGTGCTCGACAAGTTGGCGGCAAGCCTCGAACAGTGACGCTGCGGCAGATCGACGGCATGAGCGGAACCATGACGGGCCAGGCGGTGCGGCGTCGCTGCCAGTGCCTGCGCTTTGTGGTACCGGCCACGCGCGTCAGGCATCGTAGGCGTCATCATGGTGGGTGGCGTTGGCACGACAGACCGCAACGCCGACTAGCGTACAAATGAGCAGCAGGACACCGAGCGTCGCCAGGGCAAACCACATAGCGTTCTCCCATTGGGAAATACGTTATGCTCTCCGAGCAGGTTTCCTAGCTGCTCGTTCGGTCTAGTCCCAATCGCCAATCGGTTTGGCTGCGGAGGTCAATCGAGTTTGGGAAGGATCGGTCCGTCTTCGTCGCTAACGCAACTACGAGCGACAGCCTTCGCCTTTTGAAAAATCAGCCAGGTCTCGGCTTAGCCTTGAGGGGCCCGCCAAGATGAATCCGCAACGCACAAGGGGGAATTGGTGGAGCCAAGCGGGATCGAACCGCTGACCTCTTGCATGCCATGCAAGCGCTCTCCCAGCTGAGCTATGGCCCCATTCCATTGGGTGTTCCGGCGGGTAACCCGTCCGAAGCGAGGCGGAACCTATTGGATGATCCCGGCCCGCGCAAGTGTCTAAATGACACTTTTTTGTTTGGCCGACCGACAGGGTCAATCGGCCAAAATCTCGTTTCAAATCAACGGTCTTCGTCGCCGCCGACGTCGAAGCCGAGTTCGTCGTCTTCGTCTTCGTCCTCTTCGAGGAAGACGTCTGCATCATCGTCGCCGAGCTCCTCGTCGACCTCGACATCCTCGGTCTCGGGGATCTCTTCGTCCCCGGCTTCCTCGGCGTCGGCATCTTCGAGCGAGACAATCTCGGGCGCCGCGACGTCCTCGACTTCTTCTTCGACTTCCTCTTCATCCTCGTCGGCCTTGGCGCGTGCGGCAATAGCCGCCGCCTTGCCGGTCAGCACGGCCTCGAAATAGGAGCGCGGATAGCTCTTGCCGGTATAGGGCGAGACGATCGGGTCCAGGTTGAGGTCGTAGAACTTCTTGCCCGTTTCGGGATCGGTGCGTTTGGTGCCGCGTTCGGAACTGGCCATCGATGTTCCTCGTCGTAAGGTTTTGCGGGGTTTCTGACCCCGGTTCGGTCCGTCCGGTTATGGACAAACACAGCCCCTGTCAAACCGAAAATGTGGAGAGCTGGTTCCCGCCTGCCAGGGGTGGTGGCCTTGCCGCGCCGGGCCGTGCTAAAGCCGGCTCGCCCATGACCGAGACCGTTCACCCGATTCCTGCCGACAGCGCGCCGCTTGCCAGCCACGGTGCCAACCCGTTGTCGGGGCGATTCACCCCGCCCGGCGACAAGACCATTTCCCATTGTGCCCTCATCGTGGCGGCCCTGGCAGTCGGACGCAGCAGCATCGAGGGCCTGCTCGAAACCGAGGATGTGCTGGCGACCGCCGCTGCCTTGCGCCAGCTTGGGGTCCGCATCGACCAGCGGGACGGGGCCTGGCATGTGCATGGGCTGGGCGTGGGCGGCCTGCTCGAGCCGCAAGGGCCACTTGAGCTGGGCAAATCGAGCGCGATGCCCCTTCTGATGGGGCTCCTGGCACCCTATTCCTTCGCCTCGCGCTTCGCCGGTGGATCGCTGCCGGCGCGCCAGCCGCTGCTGGACGCGTTGGCGCGGATCGGGGCGACCGTGACCACGCCGCAGGGTAGCGGCCTGCCGCTGACGCTGCGGGGTCCCCGCATGCCATTGCCGCTGCGACATGTGCTGGCGATGCCTTCCGAGGTGATCAAGTCGGCGCTGCTGCTGGCCGGCGCGCAGATTTCCGGCGCGACCGCAATTGTTGAAACGGTGGCGACGGGCGATCACACCGAAAAGCTGCTGACCGAATTCGGCGGCGCCATTTCGGTGGTGACTGACGAGACGGGTGGAGCAACGATCACCGTCAGCGGCCTCACCGAATTGCAGCCACGCCGCGTGGTCGTACCAGGCGATCCGTCAGCGGCAGCCTATCCCCTGATAGCGGCGCTTGTTGTGCCGGGCTCGGACCTGCTGATCGAGAATGTGCTGGTCAATCCGGTCCGCACCGGCCTCATCGATACGCTGCTCGAAATGGGCGGCGACATCCAGTTTCTCAACCAGCACGAAACCGGGGGCGAGCATATCGCCGACCTCAGGGTGCGCTCGTCGCGACTCAAGGGCATCCATGTCGGCGCCGCCCATGCGGCTGCCATGCTGGACGATATCCCTGCCCTGGCAGTGGCCGCGGCTTATGCGCAGGGCGAGACGGTGATCGAGGGCCTGGGCGTGTTGCGCGAACAGGAGAGCGATCGCCTGGCCGCAATCGCGGCAGGGCTCGCCGCCAGCAAGGTGACGGTGGCCGAGGGCGAGGAAAGCCTCACCATCGGCGGCATCGGCAAGGTCGAGGGGGGCGGCACCGTGCAAAGCCGGGGCGACGGCCCTGTCGCGATGAGCTTCCTGGTGCTGGGCCTGGCCAGCCACAAACGTGTTACGCTGGACGATACCAGCACCATTGAAACGAGCTTTCCGGGCTTTGTGGCAGCCATGACCGCCCTCGGCGCGCGGTTCGAACCGGTGAAAGGACGCCAGGAATGATCATCGCCGTCGATGGACCCGCCGCCTCGGGCAAGGGGACGCTGGCCTCCGGCCTCGCCCGGCACTATGGCCTGCCCTATCTCGATACCGGCCTGCTGTACCGGGCCGTCGGGCGGGCGGTGGAGGCCTATGAGAATTCGTCCGAATTCGAGCAGCGTGCCATCGCAGCGGCGCAGACGCTGGACGAGAATGACCTCGAGCCGGAATACCTGCTGTCGTCCAAGGTGGGCAATCTCGCATCCAAGGTCGCCGTCATCGGGGCGGTGCGGCATGCGCTGTTCGACTATCAGCGCGAATTTGCCACCCAGGAGGGCGGCGCGGTGCTTGATGGCCGCGATATCGGCACGGTGATCGCGCCGGAGGCCGACGTGAAGCTCTTCATCCAGGCGGACAGCAAGGCGCGTATGGAGCGACGGGCGCGGCAGCTCGAAGCGCGCGGCCAGGTGGTTGACCGCTATGCCCTCTATCACCAGATAGAAGAGCGGGATGCGCGCGACATGGCCAACCCCAATGGCGGTTTCTACAAAGCCGATGACGCGCACTTGCTCGATACCACGCTTCTCGATATAGAAGCCGCACTCCGCGCAGCCATCGCGATCGTCGATGGGACCATGGCGCTCAAGGCAGGGTCGTAAGGCTCAAATCCAACCTTGGGTGTTTCGGCCCCGGCGATCACCAGCGAGGCGATCGGAAACTACCGCAAATCAACGTTTCGACCGGGCGCTCGCGCGCCGGCATTTCCATTTGGAGATGGCGGGCCTTCGGTCTTCAACCCCCAACCACCGGTGCAACGGAGAAGATATTTGGCACAGCAAACTGTGACGAAAGAAGATTTTGAATCGCTGCTGATGGACTCGTTCATCGACAACGAGCCGCTAGAAGGCGCAGTCGTCAAGGGCACGGTCGTCGCGATCGAAAAGGACCTGGCGATCATCGACGTCGGTCTCAAGACCGAAGGGCGCATCGCGCTCAAGGAATTCGGCCAGGCCGGCCGTGACGGCACCATCAAGGTGGGCTCGATCGTCGAGGTCTATGTCGACCGCGTCGAGAATGCCATGGGCGAGGCTGTTCTCAGCCGCGAGAAGGCCCGCCGCGAAGAGAGCTGGGTCAAGCTCGAAGAGATGTACAACAACAATGAGCGCGTTGAAGGCACCATCTTCAACCAGGTCAAGGGCGGCTTCACCGTCGACCTCGAAGGCGCCATCGCCTTCCTGCCGCGTTCGCAGGTGGACATCCGTCCGATCCGCGATATCGCGCCGCTCATGAACGTGCCGCAGCCGTTCCAGATCCTGAAGATGGACAAGCGTCGCGGCAATATCGTGGTGTCGCGTCGTGCGATCCTCGAAGAGTCGCGTGCCGAACAGCGTTCGGAAATCGTCCAGCAGCTCGAAGAGGGTCAGGTTGTCGACGGCGTGGTCAAGAACATCACCGATTACGGTGCGTTCGTTGATCTCGGCGGCATCGATGGCCTGCTGCACGTCACCGACATCGCATGGCGTCGCGTGAACCACCCGTCCGAAGTGCTGACGATCGGCGAGACCATCAAGGTCCAGATCGTTCGCATCAACCATGAATCGCACCGCATCTCGCTTGGTATGAAGCAGCTGCAGGCCGATCCGTGGGATGGCATCGAAGCCAAGTACCCGATCAACGCCAAGTTCACCGGCCGCGTTACCAACATCACCGACTACGGTGCTTTTGTTGAGCTCGAGCCCGGCATCGAAGGCCTGATCCACGTCTCGGAAATGAGCTGGACCAAGAAGAACGTCCATCCCGGCAAGATCGTCTCGACCTCCCAGGAAGTCGAAGTCGTCGTGCTGGAAGTGGATCCGGACAAGCGCCGCATCTCGCTCGGCCTCAAGCAGACCCTGGCAAACCCATGGGAAAGCTTCGCCGAGAAGTTCCCGGTCGGTTCGGTCATCGAAGGCGAAGTCAAGAACAAGACCGAATTCGGCCTGTTCATCGGCCTCGACGGCGATGTGGACGGCATGGTTCACCTTTCCGACCTCGACTGGCAGAAGTCGGGCGAAGTGGCCCTGGAAGACTACAACCGCGGTGACATGGTTTCGGCCAAGGTCCTCGATGTTGACGTCGAAAAGGAACGCATCTCGCTTGGCATCAAGCAGCTCGCCGCTGGGGAAGGCACTTCTGCCGGCCCTTCGGGTAGCGAAGCTGGCGAAGCCGGCGGCATCCGCAAGGGCGCTGTCGTCACCGGCACCGTGATCGAAGTCAACGATGGGGGCATTGAAGTCCGTATCGCCGACAGCGACATGACCGCCTTCATCCGTCGTGCTGACCTCAGCCGCGACCGCAACGACCAGCGCCCGGAGCGTTTCTCCAAGGGCGAAAAGGTCGACGCACGCGTCACCCAGTACGATCGCAAGACTTCGCGCATCCAGCTGTCGATCAAGGCACTTGAGATCGCCGAGGAAAAGGAAGCCGTCGCCAATTACGGTTCGTCGGATTCGGGCGCTTCGCTCGGCGACATCCTGGGCGCCGCGCTCAAGGGCCGCGAAGAGAAGTAATTCTCTGCCGGCAAAACTATCGGGCCCGCGCTTCACAGCGCGGGCCTTTTGCTTTCTAAGCTTGAGCGCTTCCCGGAAAAGTGGTGGCCGGTTTTCCGGTTCGGAAGCGCGGCGAAAGAGTGTCCATGAAGAATATGATGCACTGGCGGGCCCTGACCACGCTCGACCTGCCTGCGGTCGAGACCATTGCTGCCGCCGTGCATCCTGATTTCCCCGAGGACCTGGCAGTATTGGCCGAACGGCAGCGGCTCTATCCCGAGGGCGCGCGCCTGCTGGAGCTGGATGGCAAGCCGTCGGGCTATCTTCTCAGCCATCCCTGGCGGTTCAAGGCCCTGCCGGAACTCAACACCCTGCTCGGCGCTATCCCCGCGGACGCCGACACCTATTACCTGCACGATGTGGCCTTGCTGCCGGCCGCGCGGGGCACCGGCGCCGCCGCCATGATCGTTGGCGATATCCTGCGCCATGCCCGGGCGGCGGGTTTCGCCAATGTCAGCCTCGTCGCCGTCAACGGCTCGCTGCCGTTTTGGTACAAGCATGGGTTCAGGGCGGTGCAGGCACCGGAACTGGCGGAAAAACTCGCGAGCTATGAGGGCACGGCGCGGCTGATGGTCAAGCCGCTTGTGTAGGGTGGAGGCAAGGATGATCTTGAGGAAATGGACGGGTCGCATCCGCACCGCTGACGCCTATGTCGATTATGTCGAGGCCACCGGCGCTTCTCATTACAGCGCCACGCCGGGCAACCTTGGCTACCAGATACTGCTGCGCGACATGGGCGACGGCACCAGCGAAATTTCGACGATCAGTTGGTGGACCGATTATCACGCAGTACGCGCCTTTGCCGGCGACGATTACCGCCGGGCGAGCTACTATCCCGAGGACGATCAATACCTTGTCGAACGGCCCGAATTTGTGGAACACCACGAGGTGACCATAGACCATCGCGAGCCAAGCGCTTCATGACCGATATGCCCAACGATCCCCATACCGTCATCGCTGCCGAGACCTATCGCAAATCGCGCGGCCTATGGCGGGTGATGGCTTTCATCGCGGCGGCGGTTGCCATCGTGGTGGGCCTCGGGCGCTTTGCCCTGCCCGACAGCCCTGCCGGCGACTATGTGGCGCGCCTGGTGATCGATGGCACCATCACGACCGACCGGGCCCGGCTGGAGGCCATTGCCGACCTGGCCGAAGATGATGCCGTCAAGGCGGTGATCGTCGCCATCAACTCCCCTGGCGGCACCACGGCAGGCGGCGAGGAGCTTTACGAGGCGCTGGGACAGTTGCGGGCGGCCAAGCCCACCGTGGCCGTCATCGGCGAACTGGGCGCTTCTGCTGCCTATATGACCGCCATTGCCAGCGACCGCATCTTTGCGCGACGGCTGTCCATCGTGGGTTCGATCGGCGTGCTGTTCCAGCATGTCAATGCCGGCAAGCTGATGGAAACCATCGGTGTCGATCTCGACAAGGTCGCCTCGGGACCGCTCAAGGCCGAGCCCGATTATGACGAGCCGATGGAAGGCGCGCCGCGCGCCTCCATTGCTGCGCTGGTCGATAACAGTTTCCAGTGGTTCGTCGACGTGGTCGCCGAGCGACGCGGGCTGACGCGACCGGCGACACTGGCCTTGGCCGATGGCCGCATCGTCACCGGCCGGGTGGGGGTAGACAGCGGGCTGATCGACGCTATCGGTGGGGAACTGGAGGCCATCGACTGGCTGGAAACCGAGCGCGATCTGCCCGACGATCTCACCATCCGCACCGTCTGGCCGCAGCCGGATCAGGGATTTGACCTCATTGGCACCTTCCTCAACGGTCAGGCGCGCGCCGCGCTTGGCCTGCCCGAAGGCCCCATCACGCTTGACGGGCTGGTTTCGCTTTGGCAGGTTGGCTCAGCCCTCTGAGCAATAGGGTGGAAGCCCAGATGCGGAGCCTTTGATGATCAAGTCGGAACTGGTCGAGAAACTCGCGGCGGAAAATCCGCATCTGTTCCAGCGTGATATCGAAAACATCGTCAACGCCATCCTCGACGAGATCGGGGATGCCATGGCGCGAGGCGACCGGGTCGAACTGCGCGGCTTCGGTGCCTTTTCGGTCAAGAACCGCCCGGCGCGTGTCGGACGGAACCCGCGCACCGGCGAGCAGGTTGATGTGGGCGAAAAATACGTGCCACAGTTCAAGGCCGGCAAGGAAATCCGCGAGCGGCTCAACCGTTCGTAACGGGGCCAGGGCTCCATAGGTTACCAGACGCATGGTCAACAGAATCGTCGGTTGGGTGGTCCTCGTCCCGTTGTGTCTGGGGCTGATCATCTTCGCCTTGGCCAACCGGCATTTCGTCGTGGTCAATTTCAATCCGTTTGCGCCGGTCGATGGTGCGGTGGCGCCCGGCTTTGGCGTGCCGATGTTCGTCGTGCTCTATGTGGTGCTGCTGGTGGGGGTGCTGCTGGGTGGCACGGCGACCTGGTTTGCCCAGGCCAGCCACCGCCGGCGCGAGAAACACTGGCGCCGCGAGGCCCATATGCTTAATGGCGAGCTGGAAAAGCTGCGTCGCAATCATGGCCAGGCCGGCACGGGCCCCCTGGCTGAAGTCGACGATCTCCTGGAGCTGCGCTGAGCGACACGATGGCCGACCCCCTGATTATCAAGATTTGCGGCATCAAGACCCCTGAAATCCTCGAGAGCGTTATCGCGTCCGGGGCAGACATGGTTGGCTTCATGCATTTTTCGCGTTCGCCGCGCCATGTCAGCATCGAAGATATCGCCTCGCTGATCTCGCAGGCGCGCGGGCGCATCCAGACCTGCGTGGTACTGGTCAATCCGGACAATAGCTGCGTTGCCGAAGTCGCCGCGCTTGGACCCGACTGGATCCAGCTGCACGGCCCCGAAACACCGCACCGCGTCGAGGCCATCCGTGCCGAGGCCGGCGTCGAGATCATGAAGGCGTTGCCGATCGGTTCGGCCGAGGACGTGGCCCATGTCGCCGCCTTCGTAGACGTCGCCGACAGCATCCTGCTCGATGCCAAGCCGCCAAAAGGCGCCGACCGGCCCGGCGGGCTGGGCGAGACCTTCGACTGGAGCCTGCTCAAGGCGCTTGACCCATCCATCCCCTTCATGCTTTCCGGGGGGCTGACGCCACAGACCGTGGCCGATGCCATCGGAAGCCTCCGCCCCTCTGGGGTGGATGTGTCCTCCGGCGTCGAAAGCGCACCCGGCGTCAAGGACAAGCGGCTGATCGAAGCGTTCATCCGGAACGCGCGGGCAGCGGGCTGATACGATCTTCGTGAGACCTCATGGTGAGCTTGTCGAACCACGAGGTCGGTGCGCACAGACCTCGTCCTTCGACAGGCTCAGGATGAGGCCTGTGGGAGAACGCCGAGCAAGTTAGGACTTCCCGATGGACGGCATCAATTCCCTGCGCAACGGCCCCGACGAGGAGGGCCGGTTCGGGCTGTATGGCGGGCGCTTCGTCGCCGAAACACTGATGCCGCTGATCCTGGACCTCGAGGCGCATTATCGCGCTGCCAAACTCGATCCGGAGTTCAAGGCAGAGCTCGACGACCTCAGCGTGCACTATGCCGGGCGCCCGAGCCCGCTCTATTTCGCTAAGCGGCTGACCGAGCATCTGGGTGGGGCCAAGGTCTGGTTCAAGCGCGAGGAGCTCAACCATACCGGCTCGCACAAGATCAACAATTGCCTGGGGCAGATCCTGCTTGCCAAGCGCATGGGCAAGACGCGGGTGATTGCCGAGACCGGCGCCGGCCAGCATGGCGTGGCGACGGCGACGGTCTGCGCCAAGTTTGACCTGCCCTGCACCATCTTCATGGGCGCCACCGACGTCGAGCGGCAGATGCCGAATGTATTGCGCATGAAGATGCTAGGCGCCGAAGTGCGGCCGGTGACGGCCGGTGCCGGCACGCTCAAGGACGCCATGAACGAGGCGTTGCGCGACTGGGTGACCAATGTGGACACCACCTATTATCTCATCGGCACCGCGGCGGGCCCGCACCCCTATCCGGAAATGGTGCGCGACTTCCAGTCGGTGATCGGCACGGAGCTCAAGGAGCAGTTCCAGGCGGCTGAAGGCAAGCTGCCCGACGCGGTGGTCGCCTGCGTGGGTGGCGGCTCGAACGCCATCGGCAGCTTCCACGCTTTCCTCGATGATCCCAGCGTGGCGCTTTATGGCGCCGAAGCCGGTGGGCACGGCATCGAGGTGGAGAACGGCCATGCCGCATCAATGACCGGTGGGCGTCCCGGCGTGTTGCATGGCAACCGCACCTATCTGCTGCAGGACAGCGACGGGCAGATCCTCGAGGGTCACTCGATCTCGGCCGGCCTCGACTATCCTGGGGTCGGGCCGGAGCATTCGTTCCTCCATGACAGCAAACGGGTCACCTATGCGCCCATTACCGACAACGAGGCGCTTGAGGCCTTCCAGCTGTGTACGCGGCTCGAAGGCATCATTCCGGCGCTGGAATCGGCGCATGGACTGGCGCAGCTGATGAAGGTTGCCCCCACGATGGGCAAGGACCAGTCGATCGTGCTGTGCCTTTCCGGGCGCGGCGACAAGGACGTCGAGAGCGTCGGCAAATATCTGGGGCTGCTATAGCCATGCGCACCAGCCGCATCGCATTGGCGGCCATTCTGGTGTTGGCCGGCGCGATGCCTGCGCGGGCCTGGATGACCTATGTCGCACGCGATGTCGCCACGGGTGACCGGCTGGGCATGGGCGCTCGCGTTGCCAACGAGGGCGAGGACCCGGCCCTCGCTATCCTCTGCACGCCCGACGGGTTGAGCGCGCACTTCGTTACCGGCGTCCCGCTCGCGCCGGATATGAGCCTCGCCGACCTTTCGGTACCCTTGTCGGTCGGCGCGGATGGCGGAGCCCATGATCCGTTTCCGGTGACGGCCGAAGCGTTCGACGACGGCAGTGGTCCGAAAATCCGCCTGCTCCTGCAGCACGGCGAGGCCATGGGGCTGGTCGAGTACGTGCTGGGCGCCGCTGAAACCATCGAGGTCAGCTACAAAGTCGGCGACGACGAACTGGTCAAGTCGAGCTTTTCCACTGACAGCGCCGCCATTTCGATTGGCGCCGTGCTCGGCGAATGCGACGGCCGCGATGGAGCCAAGAGTAAGGGCTGACGCGGTGCCATCGGAATTGACAGCCATCCCCTCACGCCCATAAACCCCAAACCGGATAGGGGAATTTCGTTCATGTCGCGTATCGAAAAGCGTTTCGCCGAAGCCAAGGCCGCCAACCGGCCTGCCCTCGTGACCTATGTCATGGCCGGCGACCCCGATCTCGCCACCAGCCAGGCGATCATGGAGGCCCTGCCCCAGGCCGGGTCCGACATCATCGAGTTCGGCATGCCGTTTTCCGACCCGATGGCCGATGGCGTCGCCATCCAGCTGGGCGGGCAGCGGGCGCTGGCCGCCGGCATGACGTTGCGCGGCGTGCTCGACATGGTGGAAAATTTCCGCCGCAAGGATGAGACGACGCCCATCGTGCTGATGGGCTATTACAACCCGATCTACATTTTCGGCGTCGACAAGTTCCTGGCCGCGGCCAAGGCCGCCGGCGTCGATGGCCTGATCATCGTCGACCTGCCGCCCGAAGAAGATGACGAACTCTGCATTCCCGCGCTCAAGGCCGGGCTCAATTTCATCCGCCTCACCACGCCGACCACCGACGACAAGCGCCTGCCGGCCGTGCTCAAGAACACGTCGGGCTTTGTCTATTACGTGTCGATGACCGGCATTACCGGTGGCGCAATCAAGTCACGTGGCGCGGTCGGCGAGGCCGTGGCGCGCATCAAGAGCCATACCGACCTGCCGGTGGCCGTCGGCTTCGGCATCAAGACATCAGAGGATGCCGAGGAAATCGGCAAGCATGCCGATGGCATCGTGATCGGCACGGTGCTGGTCGACGCGGTGGCGAAGTCGCTGGTCGATGGCAAGGCTACCGACCGGACTGTCGCCGCGGTGCGCGACCTGGTGGCCGATATCCGCGGCGGCGTGAAGCGGGCACGGGCATAACCGGCGCGGCGGCCTTAACCTCGCCGCACGGTCCTGATAACATTCGCCACAATTGACCCCTAGGTGACGCAACAGTCCCTGCGCGAGGCTTGCCATGAACTGGATCGATAATTTCGTCCGTCCCAAAATCCGCTCGATGCTCGGCGCCAAGCCGACAATCGCCGAGAACCTCTGGGTCAAGGACCCGGAATCGGGCGAGATGGTGTTCTATCGCGATCTGGAAGCCAACCAGTGGGTGGTGCCCAATTCGGGTTACCATATGAAGATCAAGCCGATCGACCGGCTCAAGACCTTCCTCGATAACGGCGCCTATGAACTGGTGCCGGTGCCGTCCGTACCGGTCGATCCGCTGAAATTCCGCGACCAGAAGCGCTACACTGATCGCCTCAAGGAAAACCGCGCCAAGACCGGGTTCGACGATTCCGTGATCGTTGCCACGGGCAAGCTGTTCGAGCGCGACGTCACCGTTGCCATCCAGGATTTCGATTTCATGGGTGGCTCGCTTGGCATGGCGGCCGGCCAGGGCATCATCACGGGTCTCGAAACCGCCGTGAGCCGCAAGACGGCCTTCGTGCTGTTCGTCGCATCTGGCGGCGCGCGCATGCAGGAGGGGGTGCTCAGCCTGATGCAGATGCCGCGCACCACCGTGGCCGTGCTGCGCCTGCGCGAAGCGGGCCTCCCCTTCTTCGTGGTCCTGACCAACCCCACCACTGGCGGCGTCACCGCCTCCTACGCCATGCTGGGCGATGTGCACCTGGCCGAGCCGGGCGCGCAGATCGGCTTTGCCGGGGCCCGCGTCATCGAGCAGACCATTCGCGAAAAGCTGCCCAAGGGCTTCCAGCGCTCGGAATATCTCTATGAGCACGGCATGGTCGACATGGTGGTGCACCGCCACAACCTGCGCTCGACCATCGGCTCGCTGTCGGCGATCCTCACCAAGGTCGAAGCCTCGGGCGCGCTGACCAGCACGGCCCCTGTTGTGGCACGCACCAGCCTGCGCGATGCGGCGGTGGCGGCCGAAGGCGACGACGGGGACCTGCCCCCGGTCAGCGCCGCGCATGCTGAATAGAGCCTTTACCCGCACTTAAGGACGACTCGCTAGAGTTGCGGAAATTTTGTGCAGACCGGAGCATTCCGGCCTGCCGTTCCGCGCCAGGTGGGTCCCGATGTTCAAATTTTCCATGCCGATTGCCCGCAAGCTGCCGCTGGCGCTACTCGGGTCAGCCCTGCTGGTCAGTCTTGGCGTGGGAACGGCCAGCTACCTGATCGGCAGCCAGGCGCTGCGCATCTCGGCCGAAACCAATCTCACGACCCTGGCCAGCGAACGCGCCGCGGCGGTGTCGACCTACCTCAAATCGGTGGAGGACGACCTCGTCGCCACTTCGCGTTCGGAGGCAAGCGTCCAGGCTCTGCGCGATTTCGGCGGGGCATGGCTGACCTTCAAGGTCGATCCGACCGCCGAAGTGCGCAAGCTGTTCGTCGACGACAACCCCAACAAGGATGATCTGGCCGCGCTCGAGACGCTGGGCACCACCGGCACCTATGACGTGACCCATACGCGGTTCCACCCCATTTTCCGCCGCCAGATCGCGGCGCGCGGCTATCGCGACCTCTATCTGTTCGACCTGAAGGGCTTCATGGTCTATTCGGTCAACAAGGCCGAGGATTTCGGCACCAGCTTCGCCGAAGGCGGACCGCTGGCGACGACGAGCCTGGGCCAGGTGTTCCAGCAGGCGGTAGCCATCGAAAACCCCGACGATCTGGTGTTTGCCGATTTCGCGCCCTATCAGGCGGCCGCCGGCCTGCCGGCCAGCTTCTTCGCCAAGCCGGTGTTCAACGCCCAGGGCCGCAAGGTTGGTGTCCTCGCGATCCAGCTGCCCTCCGAGCGCCTCGACGCCGTCATCGGCGACCGCACCGGCCTGGGTGATACCGGCGAAGTGCTGGTTGTGGGTCCGGACGGACTGCTGCGCAGCGATTCCATCTTCAGCGAGGCCAATGACGCGCTGCTGACCCCGTTCGCCGGCCCCGTGCTCGATGCGGCGCTATCAGGCACGCCCAGCCATGGCGAAACCGGCGCCTATCGCGCCACCGACATGCTGGTTGCCGCCGCCCCCATCGCGACGCGTGGCCAGCCCTGGGCGGCCGTGTCCGTGATGGCGACCGACGAGGTGCTGGCGCCCGTCGCCAACATGCGCAACATGATGCTGGGCATCGGCGCGGCCCTTTTGGCCGTCGTCGCCGCGCTGGGCCTGCTGTTCTCGCGCACCATCACCAAGCCCATTACCCGCCTCACCGATACGATGGACGCCCTGGCCAAGGGCGATCTCGAAGTCGAGGTACGCGGCGCCGACCGCACCGACGAGCTGGGCGCCATGGCGCGGGCCGTGGAAGTGTTCCGCGAGAACGGCCAGAAGGTGGCCCAACTGACCGAGGCGGAAGCCGCGCAGGTGCTGGCCAACCAGGCCGAGCGCGCCCGCATGATGGAAAGCCTGCAGCGCGCCTTTGGCGATGTGGTCGATGCTGCCATTGCCGGCGACTTCACCAAGCGCGTCGAAGCCGAATTCGCCGATGCCGAGCTCAACACGCTTGCCCGCTCGGTCAATTCGCTGGTCGAGACGGTCGATCGCGGCCTGGGCGAAACCGGGGAAGTGCTGTCGGCACTGGCCGATACCAACCTCACCCGCCGGGTGCGCGGCGACTATGAAGGCGCCTTTGCGCGGCTCAAGGCCGATACCAATGCCGTGGCCGAAAAGCTCGGCGAAATCGTCGGCCAGCTGCGCCAGACCTCGAACGCGCTCAAGACCGCGACCGGCGAAATCCTGTCGGGCGCCAATGATCTGAGCGAGCGCACGACGCGCCAGGCCGCGACAATCGAGGAAACCTCGGCGACCATGGAGCAGCTTGCCGCTACCGTGCTGCAGAACGCAGCCAATGCCGAGGCGGCCAGCAAGCAGGCCAAGGCGGTCTCGGCGACGGCCGAGGAGGGCGGCAAGGTGATGAGCGAAGCCACCGAGGCCATGGATCGGATCACCGCGTCGTCGGGCAAGATTTCCAACATTATCGGGCTGATCGACGACATCGCCTTCCAGACCAACCTGCTCGCCCTCAACGCTTCGGTCGAAGCGGCGCGAGCTGGTGATGCCGGCAAGGGCTTTGCCGTGGTGGCCGTCGAAGTGCGGCGCCTGGCGCAGTCCGCGGCCAGTGCATCGGCCGATGTCAAAGTGCTGATCGAGCAGAGCGCCAACGAGGTCAAGGGTGGTTCGCGCCTCGTGGCCGACGCGGCCGCCAAGCTTTCGGGCATGCTGGGCGCTATCCGCGACAATACCGCGGCGCTGGAGGCCATTTCACGCGACAGCCGCAATCAGGCCAGTGCCATCGACGAGGTCAATGTCGCGGTCCGCCAGATGGACGAGATGACCCAGCACAATGCCGCGCTGGTCGAAGAAACCAATGCCGCGATCGAGCAGACCGAGGCGCAGGCGACCGAGCTCGACCATATCGTCGATGTCTTCACCATCGACGCGACCCCGGTTCGCGCCATCCCGGCCAAGGCGACTCCCGCGCCAGTCCAGGGCGGCATTCGCGGCATGCAGGAAAAACTCAAGGCCGTGGCCGGCAGCTATCTGCGCCGTGGCAATGCCGCCGTGGACAAGGACTGGAACGAGTTCTGATTTCTGCCTTCTCCCCTTGCGGGAGAAGGTGACGCGTAGCGCCGGATGAGGGAGGCTTTCGCCAGCGCAGTGGCAAGCCCCTCACCCGCCCTTCGGGGCCCCTCTCCCGCAAGGGGGGAGGGGAAGGCCAAACACCACCATTGAGCCCGATCCCGTTCGGCGCTAACTCATCGGCTTGCACTGTCCTGCCGCGAGTCCGCATGTCCCGCACCGATGCCATCCTGAAGCGCCTGTCGGCGCTGCATCCCAAGCTGATCGATCTCAGCCTCGATCGCATCCTGCCGCTGCTGGCCGACCTCGGAAATCCCCATCAGCACCTGCCGCCGGTGATCCATGTCGCCGGCACCAATGCCAAGGGGTCCACCATTGCCTATCTGCGGGCCTTTCTCGAGGCAGCGGGCAAGTCGGTACATGTCTATAATTCGCCGCATCTGGTGCATTTCAACGAGCGCATCCGGCTAGCCGGCAAGCTGGTCGGCACGCGCCGGCTGAATACGGCGCTGGAGCGGGTCGAGGCGATCAATGCGCAGAGGCCGATGACCTTTTTCGAGATCACCACGGCCGCTGCATTCCTGCTTTTTGCCGAGACGCCCGCCGACTATCTGCTGCTCGAAACCGGCATGGGCGGCACCTATGACACCACCAATGTCGTTGCCCATCCGCTCGGCGTGATCATCACCCCGGTCGATCTGGACCACCAGGCCTTTCTCGGCAACACGATCGCCAAGATTGCCGGCGAGAAGGCCGGCATCTTCAAGCGCGGCAGCAGGGCGGTGATCGGCATCCAACGCGACGAGGGCCGGGCGGTGCTGGACCGGGCGGCGCGGCGGCTGGGCATCACGCCGCTGTGGCAAAGCGAGGACTTCCACGGTTCGCAGCAGGATGGGCGGCTGGTCTACCAGGACGAAACGGGCCTGCTCGACCTGCCGCCACCGGCTTTGCTGGGGGCCCATCAGTTCGAAAATGCGGCTCTGGCTATTGCGGCGGCGCGGCATTTCGACCTGCCGGTCGACATCGACGCCCTTGCGCGCGGGCTGCGGCAGGTGAGCTGGCCGGCGCGCATGACGCCGCTGCAGAGCGGGCCGCTGCGGGACCTGCTCGGACCGGGTGCCGAACTGTGGCTCGATGGCATTCACAACGCCCATGGCGCTGCGGCGGTGGCCACGGCCCTGCGCGATCTCGATCGTGCCCGCCCGGCTCCGCTGGTGCTGATCATGGGCCTGATGAATACCCGGGAGCCTGCTGCGGTGCTGGCGCCGTTTACCGGCATGGCGCGGGAGGTGCTCACCCTGACCATTCCGGGCGAGGCCAATGCGCATAAGGCCGCCTACATTGCCGAGGAAGCGCGCAAGGCAGGCTTTGCCGCCCGCCCGATGCGGTCAGTGGTGAGCGCGCTCAAGGCGGCGGCCGAAGTGCCCAATGCCCGCGTGCTGATCTGCGGCTCGCTCTATCTGGCGGGCGACGTGCTGGCGCGGAATGGCACGCCGCCGGATTAGGTTTCCTCTTGTTGGATACCCCTCCTGGCTCCACCTGACAGGGGGAGGAGCCGCCTTGTGTTGAAGGCAGGATCGAGCCCCCAGCTGGATCTGTTCCTCCCCTTTTCAGGGGGAGGCCAGGAGGGGGTACTCTGTCTTTCAGTACTTCCCCTGCTCGCTCCCGACGAAGGGATCGACCGGGCTGGTGCCGGCGAAGGCCTGCCGGCCCATGAGGCATTCCAGTGCTGCGGACTGCAGTGCTTCGCTCGAGCCATAGACGTTGACATAGGCGGGCACGCGCGGGGCGTCATAGAGGTAATAGGGGTAGCCGAACGACACCATCAGGGTGGGGATATCGTGCCAGAACCGGTTCATGGCACCGAAAACCGAGCCGGTGAGCTTGGTCCAGTCGAGGAAGATGCGGCTGCGGGTGAGCAGGGTCTCCTCGGCGAAAAGATAGAGCACAAGGTCGAAATTCCTGGGGCTGACATCCATGCCCGCTGTGTAGACCGTCACCTCGAAGCCCTCCTTTTCCAGCCGTTCCGGCAGGCTCAGCGGCAGCGGATGGGGCACGAAGGGCAGGACCACGCCACCGGAAAAGACCAGTACCCGCTTGTATTTGGCAGGTGAGAGCGGCAGCAGGTTTTTGACGTCCTTGACCAGCGTCGGCACCCGCGCCGTGACACCCTGGGCGACCAGCCGGTTTTGCTCGGTGGCGACGACGCTGCGGGCGGCATCGAGACTGGGCTCGGGCCGGTCGGCCTTGTGGAGGCCCAAAGCCGCCTTGAGCGCCAGCACGCGCGTCACGGCCTCGTCGACGCGGTCCTGGCTCAGGCGGCCATCGGCAACGGCCTTGACCAGCCGCATCAGGTCGCCATTGGGATCGTCGGAGAACAGGATGACGTCACAGCCCGAAATGATGACTTCGGGCAGCACCTCGTCGCGCGGACCCCAGTCGCCCATGCCGGCCATGGGCGTCGCATCGGAGACGATGAGGCCATTGAAGCCCAGTTCGCGCCGCAGCAGGTCTTCGTTGAGCAGCTTGCTCAGCGATGCCGGCCGGTACGCCTCGGCGCCCGCGTCGGGATCGATGGCACGGACAAAGGCAGGCAAGGCGATATGGGCGGACATGACGCTCATGACGCCTGCTGCGATGGCCTTGCGATAGAGCCGGCCGTAGCTCTGTTCCCATTCCGGCATGGAGAGCGGATTGACCGTGGTCACCAGATGCTGGTCGCGATCGTCATAGCCCTCGCCCGGCCAGTGCTTGACGGTGGCGGCGACGCCGTTGGCCTGGAAAGCCGATATCTGGGCCAGCGCATGGCGCTCGACCTTGTCCATGTCGCTGCCATAGGAGCGGGTGCCGACAATGGCGCTGCGCCAGGCGGCGTTGATGTCGATAACGGGGGTGAAGCTCCAGTTGAGCCCCACGGCATGGGCCTCGCGCGCCATGATGGTCGAGATGGCCGACGTCGCCTCGACGTCGTCCACCGCCGCCAGACCCAGCGGGTTGGGTACTGAGGTGCCGAAGGGCAGGCTCATGCGGCTACCCTCGAGGTCGGCACTGATCAACAGCGGAACGGCGCTCAGCGTGCCCAGATCGCGGGCCAGCTCGATCTCGGTGCCGAGGTCGTCCGAATAGATGCGAGTGATGCCACCCGGCCGGAAGCTGCGAACATCCTCGGCAGCCTCGGCGGGAGAACCACGCTCCAGCAGCACGAACAGCTGGGACAGCTTGTCGCGCGGCGTGAAGCTGTCGCGGGTCGCCGCTACCCAGGCCATGGCCTCGTCATCGAGGTTGAACGGGGCGGCGGAAAGATCGATCGGGGCCAAGGGGGCATCCTCTGTTTTTTTCGGTTCTACCACGCAACGCCTGAAGGCGGCAAAGTCATGACGCAGGACAGCACCGTCTTGGAGTCACCTCACGGCCGAACGGCGGCGCAAGTGGCTCCACCCCCTCCTACCTCCCCCATCAAGGGGGAGGTTCTCTCCACTCTTAGGGCAAGATGGTGCCACACCACAGATCGGCACCTCCCCCTTGATGGGGGAGGCTGGGAGTGGGTGACTGGAGGGCACGATGCCGGCCGCCCTTGAGCGACACTCCGCGTCGCGGTGGTGCAGGCTAGTTGAACACCCGGCGGCATTTGAACTGGCCAAATTCGACCCAGCCGGTGGCCAGTACCTCGCCCTTGAAGCTTACCCAGCATTCATCGAGCGAGACCGGTGCGCCGGCGCCGGTCAGCAGCACCGCATTGCCGTGCCGCACCGCCGTGGCCTGCTGCGGGTCGAGTCTGATCTCCGGCAGGTTGGAAAAGCCTGATGCAACCGGCTTCAGCAGCGCGTCGCGTTCTTCCAGCGACAATGCTTCGAGCTGATCGATGGTCACGGCGTCCTGATCGTGGAACGGCCCCACCGCGGCGCGATGCAGCATGCTCACATGCCCGCGCGTGCCCAGGGTCTCGGCGATGTCGCGCGCCAGCGAGCGCACATAGGTGCCCTTGCCGCAGGTGACTTCGAGGACAGTCTGCTCGCTGCCATGCGCGACTAGCTCGATCGCGTCGACATCGATCTGGCGCGGCTGCAGTTCCACGGCCTCCCCCGCCCGCGCCAGATCATAGGCGCGCTCGCCGTCGATCTTGAGGGCCGAAAAGATGGGCGGGCGCTGCCAGATCGTGCCGGTGAACTGGGGCAGTACGGCCTCCAGCGCGGCGCGCTCCGGCCTGATATCTGATGTGGCAACGACCGACCCCTCGGCATCGTCGGTGGTGGTGGCGCTGCCCCATTTTATGGCGAAGCGATAGATCTTGGTGCCATCCTGCACCTGCGGCACGGCCTTGGTGGCTTCGCCCAGCGCGATCGGCAAGATGCCCGTGGCCAGCGGGTCGAGCGTGCCGGCATGGCCGGCCTTGGCCGCGCCAAACAGCCAGCGCACCTTGCCCACCGCCTGGGTGGAGGTCATGTCATAGGGCTTGTCGAGCACCACCCAGCCGGAAATGGCGCGCTTGATCCGCTTGGGCTGGTTCACTCAGTCTCGCCGTCTTCGTCGTCGAGGTCGCGCTGCACCTTGTCGGAGCGCAAGAGGCTATCGATGCGGCTGGCCTCTTCGAACGTCTCGTCGACATAGAAGCGCACTTCGGGCGCGAACTTCATGTTGATCTGGGGCGCCACACGGCCGCGCACAAACTTGCGGTGCCGGTTGAGCGCGGCGACGATCTCTTCGGCATGCATGCCGCCCAAAGGCATGATGTAGGCATTGGCCAGCTTCAGGTCGGGGGACATCCGCACCTCGGGCACGGTGATCACCGAACCGCGCAGCGCGTCATCGTCGATTTCGCCCCGGGCGAACATGGCGGCCAGCGCGTGGCGCACCAGTTCGCCGACGCGCAAGGCGCGCTGGCTGGGGCCGGTGGGTTTGTTGTCTTTGCTCATCGGGGGGAATTAGAACCTCCCCGGCCCGCCGTCAATCGGCGAGGCTCAGCGCGGCTTCCGCCTGCAGCTGTTCGGCGCGCGCCGTGAGCGCTTCGGCACCGACCGGCCAGGTCTCGGGCTTGGACGGATCAAACAGCGGTCCGCGCCATTCCTGGTAGACAATGGCGACGCCCTTGTCGGTCTTGGAAAAGGCCATCACCATGACTTCCCCCTGGCCCGCATAGCCTTCCAGCCCGTCGAGATAGGCGCCGCAGACATAGCCGAGCGGCGCCAGCGCCTCGCCCGCGTCCTCGCCGAACTGGAAGAAGCCACCGAGCTTGGGATTGCAGGTCTGGCTATAGCCATACATCACCGCGCTGCGATAATCGGTCAGCGGCCGGCTGGCCTCAAGCGTGATGCGCGCGCCATAAAGCGTGGTCCACTGCTCAGGTGTTTCGCCCTTGGGGTAGATTTCGAGCAAAGCCTGTGTGGGGTCGGAGCGGAAGCTGGTCTCGACCAGCGGCTGCACGTTGCCGGAAAGGCGCTCGGCCGGCGTCAGCCAATCGGGCAGCGGCAAGGTGAACTCATGGCCGATGGTGGTCAGCACCAGCGCCTTGCCCTCTTGGACCAGCGGGGCCTCGGTCACCACCTGTGCGACGGCAGGCACCAGCGAGGCAGAGAGCAAGAAAGCTGCAAGCATGCTGCGCGCAAAAGTCATGATGTCTTGGGCCTCCTCACCCTGTTTCTGGTCGAGCCTTAGGAGGGAAAGGGCAGCCGCGGCAAGTCAAATTATATCGATTGCGGTAAACGCCTAGGCCCGCAGCCCGCCGCGCCCACCCTCGGGCAACACCCGATGCGGCGGCTGGTGGCCATCCATGAAGGCGCGGATATTGACGATGACCGTCTCGCCCATCTCGATGCGGGCCTCGAGCGTCGCCGAGGCCATATGGGCGGTCAGCACCACCTTGTTGGCTTCGGCCAGCGCCAGCAGGTGCGGATCAATTCCGCGTTTGTTTTCAAACACATCGAGCGCCGCGCCGCTGAGATGTCCGCTTTCGATGGCGGCCACCAGCGCGGCCTCGTCGACCAGTTCAGGCCTGCTGACATTGACCACGAAGCTGCCCGGCTTCATCCGCGCGATCCGCTCCTGCGAGAGAATATGGAAGGTCTCGCGCGTATGCGGCGTGTGCAGCGACACGATATCCACCGCCTCGATCATGGCGTCGAGATCGTGCCAGTAGGTGGCTTCGAGCGGGTCCTCGATGCCCGGCGGCCGGCGGTTGCGCGAGAAATAGTGGATGTTGAGCCCGAAGGCCTTGGCGCGCTGGGCGACGGCCGTGCCGATGCGGCCCATGCCGACAATGCCCAGGGCCTTGCCGCGCAGCCGATGCCCCAGCATGGAGGTGGGTGACCAGCCGGCCCACACCCCGTCGCGCACCAGCATCTGGGTGCCTTCGACCAGACGCCGCGGCAACGCCAGCATCAACACCATGGCCATGTCGGCGGTGTCCTCGGTGAGCACGGAGGGGGTGTTGGTGACCGTCAGGCCCGCCGCCCAGGCGGCCTCGATGTCGATATTGTCCACGCCATTGCCGAACTGGGCGATCAGCCGCACGCTTTTGGGCAGGCGGGAAATGAGATCGGCATCGATGCGGTCGGTAATGGAGGATACGAGGACATCCTGGCCCTCGAGGCCGGCGATGATGTCGTCCGAGGTGAGCGTCACGTCACCTTCATTGACGTGAGTCTCGAACAGCGTCGCCATGCGCGCCTCGATGGTCTCGGGCAGGCGCCGGGTCACGAGAATGTGCGGTTTCTGGCTGGTCATATGTTCCGGGATCGGGGCCGATGGGGGTGTGGAAAACCCACCCTTCAGTGCCCATTAAGGATCATTGGCTAGTGATAGGGCAATTCATTTGTTACGCAAAGTCATGTTTGACGAGTCCCTTGGTGGCCGCCCTGGCCGCATTTTCAGAGCCCTCTGCCGCCATCTGCCCTGGGCCATGCTGGTGCTAGCGCTGCTGGCACCGCCTGCCCTCGCCCAAGCCGATAACCCCAGCGGCCTGCCGTTGCCGCGCTTTGCCACCACGCGCTCGGAGCCGATCAACGTGCGCGTCGGTCCGGGCCAGAAATACGACATTGCCTGGACCTATCTCAAATCCGGCATACCGGTGGAAATCGTCCAGGAATTCGACACCTGGCGCAAGATTCGCGACGTCGACGGCACCGAGGGTTGGATCCACCAGAACCTGCTGGCCGGCACCCGCGCCGGCTATGTGACGCCGGTGCTGGCCAATAGCGAGATTCCATTGCGGGCCAGCCAGTCCGACGAATCAGGCATCCGCGCCCGGCTGGGCCCGGGCCTCAAGGTCACCATATCGGAATGTGACGGCACCTGGTGCCAGGTCAGCGCCACGGGGCAGGACCCGGCCCAGCGCGGCAGCACTTATTCGGGCTACCTGCATCAGGAAGAACTCTGGGGCGTCTATCCGGACGAGGTTTTCGACTAGAGTTCGGCGAGCGCATTGGCTGTCTGGCGGGCGACGCGCACGGCATTGTCCTGTTTCGGACATGTGGCGCACAGCCGGTCGGGATCGATGCGGTAGTCGAGACAGCAACCCTTGCGCCGGACAATCAGCAGGCGGCGCCCGTCTGGCGCGGCAACCGACTCAAGGTCACCTTGCCCGGTCAGCCCCAGCACTGCTAGCCACTGCGCCGAGTAAGCCTCGATCTGCTCCAATGACAGGTCGCGGCGGCGCTGACTCAACCATACCATCAGGCTCAGCATACGGTCGGCAAGCAGCCGTCGCGCCGGCAGAGGCTTGAGCTTGGTCAGGACGTTGACCTCGTCGAGCATCGCGGCGGCCATGGCCCTGAGCTGGCTACCGGCATTGTCGATCAGGGCCCCTACCGGGCCGCTGGTCTGCGCGCCCGGCAGCAGGCGGTAGCCGTCGACATAGATGCCGCGCCTCTGCTGACTGAGGCCGCACAGGTCTGGCATGGCGCCGTGAAAATGGGCCGATATGACGGCGAGGTAGGCTGGCTGCCACAAGAGGTTGGTCCAGAGCCGCACGGCGTAGAAGGCCGGCCCCGCCGCGGGGTAGGCTGCAGCCAGGGCCGAGTGGAGCTCGGCCAATATGGCCGTGTTGTCGGCGCCGGGCCTGTACCAGCCAGCGCGGGCCTGGCCGGGCTCGCCCTTCATGAAGCCGGTGAGTTGCGCCGCGGTCGCGATCAGCCGAGTGGTCGCGGCATCGCCGGTATCTTGCGCAAAGAGGAAGGAGCGGGCCATGCCTCGCTTCTAGCCGGTCGCCCGGAAATGGAAAAGGCCGCCGGATCACTCCGGCGGCCGAGGCATCAGATCTTGAGGATCTTGAAGCGGTAGACCAGGCCGCCCAGGGCGCCGCCGGCCAGCGGCGCGACGATGAAGAGCCAGAGCTGGGCCAGGGCATTACCGCCGGCCAGGATCGCCGGGCCGAAGCTGCGGGCCGGATTGACCGAGACGCCGGTGACCTGGATGCCGACTAGGTGGATGGCCACCAGGGTCAGGCCGATGGCGAGGCCGGCAAAATGCGGCGCGGCGCGCTCGCCGGTCGAGCCCAGGATGACGATGACGAAGATGGCGGTGAAGACGATCTCGAACAGCAGAGCCGCGACGAGTGAATATTCGCCGAGATAACCCGGACCCCAGCCGTTCTGGCCGAGATTGGCATTGCTGCCGACGATTGCCCAGAGGATCAGCGCACCAGCGAGAGCGCCGGCAAATTGGGCGACCCAGTGCTGGATCATGCTCATCAATTCCAGACGCCCGTCGATATAGAGCGCCAGGCTCACCGCCGGGTTGATGTGGCAGCCCGAGATCGGGCCGATGGCATAGGCCATGGCAACGATGGCCAGGCCAAAGGCCAGCGAAATGCCGACCTGGCCGATGGCGTCGCCGCCCAAGACGGCTGCGCCGCAGCCGATCAGCACCAGCACCGCGGTGCCGATGAATTCCGCAATCAGTTTGTTCATGACGCTTGGTTTCCCCAGAAGGACTTCCCCTGCCGATGCCGAATCAGGCGTCGACAATCCACATTTCCTGCGGCACCGCGCCGCACACAAGCGCGGAGATGCCTGTCAGCACAGGATTTTTCAGGCGGCGCGGGCGGCAGCGATGGTAGCGCGCACGGCGTCGATGTCGGTCAGGGTGATCTCGTATTCCCGCTCGATGGCGGTGCCGCCCATGCCGACATGGGGATTGCGGAACGTCATGCCGCTCTTGATGGTGTGGAGGGCCGCAAAATGCATCTCATCGACGCCGGTCGCCTGCCTGACCCCCGCGATATTGCCCGCGTCGAGGGCTCCGCAGGCCATGATGACGATGCGACCGTCGGCGATGGCTTGCGTATCCTTCAGGATGTCGATGCCCTCGATGGCGGTGTCGCGCTGGCCACTGGTCAGCACGCGGTCAACGCCGCAGCGCACCAGTGCCTCGATGGCCTCGCGATAGTCCACGGTCATGTCGAAGGCGCGGTGGCAGGTGACCTTGAGGGGCCGGGCGGCTTCGACCAGCGCCTTGGTCCTGGCCTCGTCGATCCTGCCATCCGCGGTCAGGCAGCCGATGACGACGCCGGCGACGCCGAGATCCCGCATCGCCTTGACGTCCTCGACCATGGTGGCGAATTCAAGTTCGGAATAGAGGAAGTCGCCGCCACGCGGGCGGATGATGACGTGGAAGGGAATGGTCGCCACCCGGAGCGCCTCGCGCACCACGCCCAGGCTCGGCGTCAGCCCACCCTCGAGCAGGCTGGCGCAAAGTTCTACCCGGTCCGCCCCCGCCGTCTGCGCCGCCACCAGGCCATCAATGCCTTCGACGCAGATTTCGATCTTGAACGGGTGCTTGGTCATGAGTGGTCTCCAATTGGTATTGTATTGGATAGTGCGGGCGCCTTCCGGGGGCAAGCCGATTTCGCAAACACAAGCCCGCTTGACTCATTGTTTTAGTGTGCTACATATCTAGCACACTAGATAGGCACAACACATGGATGACTTTCACAGCAGCCAGCCGATCTTCGTCCAGATCCGGCAGCGGCTTACCGAGATGATCCTGCGCGGCGCGGTGGGGGAGGGAGATGCCCTCCCATCCGTCCGCACCATAGCCGCGGATCTGTCGGTCAATCCGCTGACGGTGACCAAGGCGTTTGAGGCGCTGGTCGATGTCGGTGTGGTGGAAAAACGAAGGGGACTTGGGATGTTCGTCAAAGCCGGGGCGCGAGCCGAGCTGCTCGCGCATGAGCGCGAGAAGTTTCTGAAAGAGGACTGGCCGCGCATTGCCGCCCAGATCAAGGCGCTCGATCTTGATCTCAAGACCCTTCTCGCCAATACAACCGAAATCAAGGGGCCGTCCCATGAATGAGCTTTCCCTCGCCAGCCAGCCCGACGTCGTCGAACCGATCGTTTCCGCCCGCGGGTTGCGCAAGAAATTCGGCCGCAAGGAAATCCTGCACGGGCTCGATTTCGATATTCCGCCCGGCCGAATCTATGGCCTGATCGGTCATAACGGCGCCGGCAAGACCACCACGCTCAACGCCATGCTGGGCCTGACCAATTGCGAGGGCACCATCCGCGTCCTCGGCGAGGATCCCTTCGCCAAGCGCGCCAAGCTGATGGAGAATGTCGCTTTCATTTCCGACGTGGCCAGCCTGCCGCGCTTCCTGCGGGTGCGCGAACTGTTTGCGCTGCTCAACAACATCCACCCCAATTTCAGCCAGGACAAGGCACGCAGCTTCCTCGAAGGCACCGACATCAAGCCCGAGATGAAGGTCAAGCATCTCAGCAAGGGCATGATTGCCCAGCTGCACCTGGCGGTGGTGATGGCGATCGATGCCAAGCTGCTCGTGCTCGATGAGCCGACGCTGGGGCTCGACATCACCTATCGCAAGCGCTTCTACCGGCGGCTGCTCGAAGATTACATGACCGAGGAGCGCACTCTGCTGATCACCACCCACCAGGTGGACGAGATCGAGTTCATGCTGAGCGACATCATGTTCATCCGCGATGGCGAACTGATCCTGCATATGCAGATGGAGACGGTGAACGACAAGTTCACCCAGCTGGTGGTCAACGATGCCGCGGCGCAGACCGCCGCCCGCGCCTATAACCCGGTCTATGAAGAGACGCGTTTCGGCCAGACCGTGATGATCTTTGACGGTGTCGACCGCAACCTGCTTGAGCCCTTCGGCCGGCTGGCGACGCCGACCCTGAGCGACCTGTTCGTGGCGCTGATGCAGCGGCCGACAGCGAATCCGGGGAACGCCCAATGAAGGCTTTTACCGCTCTGGTCCATCGCGAGCTCATCGAGCATCGCGGGGCATTCCTCATCGGACCGCTGCTGTTGCTGGTAGTTCTGTTCGGCGCGACCGTATTGGGCTTCACGGTCGGCCGCGTCGATGCCAAGTTCTCCGGAGCCCTGCTCACCGTTGCGCCGCTGCGCGTCTATGAGCTCGGCTTCCTGGGCTTCGGGGTCGCCTGGTCGCTCTATTTGATGGCGACGCTGTTCTTCTACGCCGCCGACGGCTTTGCCGCCGACAAGCGCAACAATGCCATGCTGTTCTGGAAGTCGATGCCGGTCGGCGACTTCAAGATGCTGCTCTCCAAGCTCGTGGCCGCCATCACCATCCTGCCCGGAACGGTCTATGGCGTGGCCCTGCTGAGCGGCGTGCTGCTCTACGGCGTGGCTTTCGTCGCCATGCTGATCAATGGCACCGCTACCGTGGGTGCCCTGGGTGCCATCGTCATGATCTATGGCCATGTGGCGCTGGCCATCCTGATCAGCATCGCGGTGGGCCTGATCTGGTACCTGCCCTATCTGGCGCTGATCGGCGGACTGGCCACAGCCATGGGCCGCTGGGCCATTCCGGTAGCGCTGGTGCTGCCGGCCATTGCCGCGACGCTTGAATGGGTAACCTTGGGGGGGCTCCATCCCTTTACCACTCACACCTGGAACTATCTCAGCTATCGCGCCACCTTCCCGATGATGGAGGACGGCTATATCGACAGCTGGTTTGTCGGCAGCGAACCGTTCAATGCGCTGCTCTTCAGCAACGAACTGCTGGGCCGGGTGGACTGGACCCAGGTGGGCATCGGCGTGCTGTTCGCCCTGTTGGCAATGTATCTGGGCAGCGAGTACCGCCGCCGCAGCAACGACAATTGATTTTGGCTGACCTCCAAGCCACTGTGCCGCCGCGCCCTCGGGTGCGGCGGTTTTTGTTCGTGGAGATTGCATGCGGGCCCTCGTCGTTCTTGCCCATCCCTTGTCCGACAGCCTCTGCGCCCACCTGGCGCATGAAGCCATCGACGCGCTGCGCGCCCGCGGCGCCACCGTCGATGTGCTCGATCTCTATGCCGAGCAATTCCAGCCGGCGCTGACCGCGTCCGAACGGCGCCTGCATTACGCGACGCCCGAGCCCGGCGCCGATATCGTGGCATTGCAGCAGCGCCTGGCGGCGGCCGAGGTGCTGGTACTGGTCTTTCCCACCTGGTGGTTTTCCATGCCGGCCATCCTCAAGGGCTGGTTTGACCGCGTCTGGGCGCCGAAGTTTGCCTTCGAGCACGCTACGCCCATCAAGCCGCTACTGACCGGGCTCAAATCGTGCCTCGTAGTGACGACGCTGGGTTCGCCGTGGTGGATCGATCGGCTGGTGATGCGCCAGCCGGTGAAACGCGTGCTCAAGACGGGTCTGGTTTTCGCCTGTGCTCCGCAGGCGCGGTTCAACATGCTGTCGTTTCATGCGGCGGAGACGGCAGATGCGGGGCAAGTCGAGGGTTTTTTGGGGCGGATGAGGAAGGCGATCGGACGGCTGTAGCTCGTCGCCTGGCGCCTGCTGCGCCGGCCTCCATCCCACACTGGACATACCGCCCTTCCCCCGGTCTTATCCGGCCATGAGCGACCCCACCCGATTCCCCGACGTGATGCTGCTGGCTGCCGGTCTCGGCACGCGGCTGCGGCCGATCACCGAGACTCTGCCCAAGCCGCTGGTGCCCGTGGCCGGGGTGCCGCTGATCGAGCGCATCATGGGCAATGCACGGGCCGAGGGGGCCAAGCGCTTCGTCGCCAATGCGCATTATCGCGCCGACCAGCTGCTGGCCCATTTCGGGGGCCTGTTGAAGGTCAGCCGCGAGGACGAATTGCTGGGCACTGGCGGCGGGGTGAAGCGGGCGTTGCCCATGCTGCATTCCGACCCGATACTGGTGATGAATACCGACGCCTTCTGGCCCACAGGCAGCGATGCCCCCATCGCCAGGATGCTGACCCGCTATGCCGGCGCCGATGATATCGTGCTGCTTTGCGTGCATCCGCGCAATGCCACCGGCTTTGGCCGCAGCCATGATTTTTGCCTG
Source organism: Devosia sp. (assembly GCA_036675975.1). Classification (GTDB taxonomy): domain Bacteria; phylum Pseudomonadota; class Alphaproteobacteria; order Rhizobiales; family Devosiaceae; genus Devosia. The sequence goes on from JAKFDU010000237.1 coordinate 81,229, forward strand.
TCACCGCAGGGCGAGGTGACCCGCGACTATGGTGCGCCGGTGATCTATGCCGGGGTGGCCTTGCTAGGCAAAAACCTGTTCGACGGCACGCCGGACAGCGCCTTTTCGCTCAACGACCTGTTCGAGGCCGCGCTGGAGCGCGAAACGCTGCGCGGCGTGGTGCTCGATGCGCCCTGGTTTCATGTCGGCGATCCCCAAGCGCTGCTTGAGGCGGAGAGGAAGCTGGCGCCATGACGCTGTTTTCCATTGCGCCGCATGTCCGGTTCCTCGCTACCCTTGCCGACAAGGTGATGGACGGGACACTCCTGGCGGGCTGGGACCGTACGCAGCCTCTCTGGCTCAGCGATGTCACTATCGTGGTGCCCACCCGCCGCGCCCGGCTGGCGCTGGCCGACGCCTTGGCCCGCCACCCCGATAACAGGGGCCTCCTGCCTGATATCCGCACGTTTGGCGGCGAGGTGGAGGATGAGGAGCCGTTCCTGCCGCCGTTCGACGTCACGCCACCCTTGCCGGCGGCCAGTCCGCTGGAGCGGCGGCTGGTGCTGTCGCGGCTGGTGGCAGCCTGGGCTGATACCGCAGAGGGTCGCCGCGCCTTCTCGACGCCGCCCACCGCGGCTGAAATTCTCTCCATGTCGGAATCGCTCGGCGAGCTGATCGATGACCTGCTGACCGAGGAGCGGACCGCCGCCGACATCCGCACGATCGTCTCCGACCTTGCGGGCGATCTGGGTGCGTATTGGCAGCAGACGCTGACCTTCCTCGATATTGCCCTGGACTATTGGCCCAAACACCTGACGGCACATGGCCGCGCCGACAGCGCGCAATTGCGCGGACAGCGGCTCGATCGGCAGGCGCAGGGCGCTGCGGCACTATGGGGCCATCGACCGGTCATTGCCGCCGGCTCCACTGGCTCGATTCCGGCGACGGCGCGGCTGCTCAAGGCCATCCATGAGCTACCGCGCGGGGCCGTGGTCCTGGCCGGGCTTGATACGACGATGAGCGTCGCCGACCAGGCCGACCTGCTGGACAACACGCATAATCCGCATGGGCATCCACAGTATCAGCTGGCACGTCTGTTGACCGAACTCGGCGGCCCGGCGAACGCGGTGGTGGAGCTGGCTGGCACGACCGATCCGCGCACCACGCTGGTCAACCGCGCCATGGCGCTGGCCAAGGACACCACGCGCTGGCCCATGCAAAAGGCACACGCGATGGCCATGGAGGACGGTATGGCCACCGTCGGGGTCTCCATCATCGCCGCGCGCAACGAGGACGAAGAGGCTCGCGCCGTGGCTCTTGCCGCCCGGGACGCCCTGGAAAATGGCAAGACGGTGGGCATCGTCACGCCGGACCGCAATCTGGCGCGTCGCATCGCGGCCGAGCTGAAGCGATTCGAGATCGAAGTCGATGACGCGGCCGGTACGCCGCTGTTCCAGTCGGCCGTCGGGCGTTTGTTGCGACAGATCCTCTGCCTGGCCGACAGCGGCTGCGGCGCGGTGGACCTTGTCGCCCTGCTGCGCAACCGGGCGGCGTTGTTCGGGCTGCAGCGTCATGAGGTCGCCCGCCTGGCCGACACTATCGAGCTGGGCCTCCTGCGCGGCCAGCGATCCGCCCCCGGACTGGCGGGGTTGCGCGTGCTGCTCGAAGCCAACATTGCCAAGGTTACCAAATATCCGGCCAAGCGCCTGGGCGAGCATCACCGCCAGCCCATCGAGGCGCTGTTCACGCGGATCGAGGCGGCACTGGCCCCGCTGCTCGCGCTGATGGCCCAGCCCAAAATCACGGCCGGTGCGTTTGCCGAGGCGCTGTTCCGCAGTTTCGAGCTGACCGCTGGCGCCGACATTCCCGGGCGCGACGAACTGATCGCCTGGGCCGCACAGATGGAGGCGCATTCCGGCGCTGGCCATGCCTTCGAGCCGCGCGGGCTTGAAGGTGTGCTGCAGGCCCTGATGGTGGGTTTCCAGGTGCGCACGCGTGAGGTCAGGCGGCAGGACATCGCCATCTGGGGCCAGCTCGAGGCGCGGCTGCAAAATCCCGACCTGCTGATCATGGCGGCGCTGAACGAGGATAAATGGCCCGAAACTGCCGATCCCGGCCCCTGGCTGAGCCGCGGCATGAGGCTGGCGGCCGGGCTTGAACCGCCGGAACGGCGGCAGGGACAGGCCGCGCATGACTTCGTACAGGGCATGGGCAATGCGCGCGTCATCATCGCCTATGCCGATCGTGTCGGGACCAGCCCGTCGCTGCCGTCGCGCCTGCTGCAGCGGCTCGAGGCCTTTGCCGGCGCCGGCCTGGCCGGCGACTGGCGGCAACGCGGTGCCCGATGGCTGGAGCTGGCCCGGCAGGTCGATGCCGTGGCCGCGGTGACCAGCGCCCCGCGGCCTGCGCCCAATCCGCCTGTCGACCTGCGCCCGCGCAAGCTTTCAGTCACCGAGATCGAGACGCTCATGCGCTCGCCCTACGATGTCTACGCCAAGCACGTCTTGCGGTTGCGGCCGCTTGATGGACTGGGCGTCTCCGCCGACGCGCGTGATCGCGGCAACGCCGTGCACGACATCTTCTCCGACTTCGTCCTGGGCGGGCATGCGGTCACCGACCCCGGCGCCCTCGATATCCTCAAGGCCATCGCGCTCGAAAAGTTCGCCGGCTTCGACGCCATCGCCGAGCGCCGCGACATCTGGGTGCGACGCTTCACCGTGGCGGCGCAGCAGTTCCTGGCATTCGAGCGCGAGCGCGATGATCGGGTGAGGCTGCGCCACGCGGAAATTGAGGGGCGCTGGGAGCTGCCCATGGGCTTTACGCTCACGGGTCGCGCCGACCGGGTTGACGAGCTGAACGACGACACGCTTGAGATCATCGATTTCAAGACGGGATCGGTCCCGACGCCGGGCGCCATGAAGGCGTTCGAGGCACCCCAGATGCTGCTCGAAGTGGCCATGGCCAAGGCCAACGGCATGACCCCAGTCCCTCCGCTCGAAACCTCGGCGCTGCGCTATATCAAGATCGGCCTCGGCCCCGACGCCTTTATCGACAAGGGCTTCGGGCTCAATGACGAGCACACCATCATGAGCGCGGCCGACGAGATCGTGCGGCGCATGCAACGCCATGTCGAACTGTTCCTGTTCCGGCAAACGCCGATGCCGCCTCGGCTGTTGCCGATCAAGCAGCAGCGTTTCCCCGGCGCCTACGACCACCTGATGCGCATGGCCGAGTGGACAGCCGTCGACGAAGATGACGAGGATATCATCCAATGGTGGTGACCCATCGCGGCGCCATGGCCGTTCCGCCGGAAACGCGCCGGAACCAGGCACTAGCCTCCCATCCGCAGTGGTCGATCTGGGTCGAGGCCAATGCCGGATCGGGCAAGACTTTTGTGCTGACACGCCGGGTGCTGCGCCTGCTGCTGAGCGGGGTGCGCCCGCAGGCGATCCTCTGTCTCACCTATACCAAGGCGGCCGCTGCCGAGATGCGCAGTCGCGTGGCGACCCGGCTCGCCGAATGGGCGACGATGGACGAGGCTGCGCTGGTCAAGGAGCTGCGGGAGATCGAGGGCAAGGACTTCGCGCCCGGCATGGTCGAACGCGCGCGCACCCTGTTCGCCCGGGCGCTTGAAACGCCGGGCGGACTGAAGATCCTCACCATTCACGCCTTCTGCGAAAGCGTGCTGCATCGGTTTCCGCTGGAGGCCCGCGTTCCCTTCGATTTTTCGGTGATCGAGGACGAAGAGCGCAAGCAGATGATACTGGCGGCGCGCGAGGCCGTACTGGCCGACGGCTTGCGCGGCGTGGGGCCGGCCGATGCGGTCGAAACCCTCTTTGCGCTGCTGAGCGACTTCCAGATTGCCCAGGCTATCGAGTTGGCGCTGATGGATGGCCGCAAGCTGCGGTCCGTGCTGGCCGACCTGTCGGCGGCAAAGGCCAATCTGCGCCAGCTTGCCGATGTGTCCTTTCCCCGGGCCGGTTCCGCGATCGAGGCCGAGATCGTCGGTAGCCGGCTGCTCGATGGCCAGGGTTTCCGCCAGCTTGGCTCGATTGCCAACGATGCGCTGCTCAAGAAGATGCGCGGCGTCGATCCCGATCATCCGCATCCCTCCGACTGGAAGGGCGTTTTCCTGACCAGTGACGACGAATTGCCGAAGAACTTCCCGGCCAAGGCAGTGTGGGCGGCCGATCCGGGCCTGGCACAGACCGTCGCGGACGAGGCCGAGCGCCTGGTCACCCTGGTTGCTGAATTGCGCAGTGCCCAGTTGATCGAACGCAGCGAGGCGCTGCTCGATGTCGTGGCCGCGATCGCGCAACGCTACGAGGCCCGCAAGCGCGCCCGCTCGCTGCTCGACTTTGACGATCTCGTCGAGCGACTGGGGGCTCTGTTTGGCGACCGCGAGCTTGGCCCCTGGGTGCAGTACAAGCTCGATACCGCCATTGACCATGTGCTGGTCGATGAGAGCCAGGACACCAATCCAGAACAGTGGCGCGTTGTGCGCTCCATTGCAGAAGAGTTCTTTGCGGGGGCCGCCAGCGCAGATCGGCGGCGCTCGCTGTTTGCCGTGGGCGACCAGAAGCAGTCGATCTATTCGTTCCAGGGTGCCGAGCCCACCCTGTTTGCCGAAACCGGCGACGACTTCGGCGTCCGCGCCAGGCAGAACGCCCTGCAGTTCGAACGACTGCCGCTGCACACCAGCTTCCGTACGCTGCCCGAGATCCTCAAGGCTGTCGATCTGGTCAGCGATCAGCCCGACATCCAGGCGGCGCTGCTTTCGGCCGAAAAGGTGCATCACGATACGGCGCGCCAATCGACCGGTGGGCTGGTCACGTTATGGCCACCGATCCAGCAGGCAGGAACCCCGACCGACGCTGCCGACTGGCCGCTTGAGCCGCAGGGCGGCGAGCGCACGGCGCCGCGTCAGGTGGCCGAACGCATCGCCGGGGAGATCGCAGGCTGGATCGCCAGCAAACGGCCACTGGCCAATCGGGGGGTCGCGGTCAAGCCGCAGGATGTGCTCATCCTGGTGCAATCCCGCGGCGCATTGTTTCAGGAAATCATCCGCGCCTTGCGCAAGCGAAACCTGCCCACGCCCGGCGCCGACCGGCTCGAGGTCAGTACGCATATCGCGGTGCTCGACCTGCTGGCCCTTTGCGACGTGCTGCTCAATCCGGCCGACGACCTGCAACTGGCGGCGTTGCTGCGGTCGCCGCTGTTCGATGTCAGCGAGGACGACCTTTACACCCTGGCCCATGCCCGCGACGAGAACACGACGCTGTGGAAGGCCCTGCAAACCTGTCCGCAGGCCAATTGCCGCGACGCCCATGAAAAACTGGCGGCGTGGCGCGGCGAACTCGATTTCGAGCGGCCCTTCGAGTTTCTGACCGCCGTGCTCTATGCGGGCGACGGCCTGCGCCGTTTCCATGCCCGGCTCGGCGACGAGGTCGACGAGGTGTTTGCCGAACTGCTCGACCTGGCCCTCAAGCACGAGCAGGGGCCGCAACCATCGCTGCAGGGTTTCGTCGCCGAACTGCGGCAGACCGAGATATCGATCAAGCGCGATCTCGATGAAACCAGCAGCGGCGTGCGGGTGATGACCGTGCATGGCGCCAAGGGGCTCGAGGCCCCGGTCGTCATCCTCGCCGATGCCGCCAGCAAGCCGCAGGGCAACCAGGTCAACCGACCGGTCTATGTCCTCGACAAGACCCCCGGACCGCTGTTGATGCATGCCTCGGGCAGCCGGCAGCACGTGACCGGCAGCAAGGCGGCGCGCGACGCGATCGAGGCCAACCTGGCCAAGGAATACTGGCGCAAGCTCTATGTGGCGATGACAAGGGCGGAGGACGAACTCTATGTCACCGGTGCGTTGACGCCCAAGGGCAAGACGGATGGCACCTGGTATCAGGTCATCGAAGCGGCGCTGCGCCCGCATGCCGAAAGCAAGGTCGATGAGCAGGGTGGCGAAATCGCCCTGATCTATCCGCGGGAGCGGGTGACGCCCCAGCCCGTCACCAGCATGGCCCCCGCAACGCCGCCCGCCCGTCAGCCGATCCGTCTCAATCGGGTGGCGGCGCCCGCGATGGTCCCGCTGGTCTCGCCCTCCCGCGCCGGCGGCCATGTGGCGCCGATCCTGGCACTCGACAGCCTAGCCGAGCAGGTTCGCGACGCCGACGCCGCCCGCAAGGAGGGCATCGCGCTCCATGCGCTGCTGCAGCATCTGGGCAGGCTCGACGCGGCGATCTGGCCGGAGGTTGCCAGCAAGGCGCTGGCCGCGCTGCTGCCCGATTCCCCGACCGAGCACACGCGCATCGCCGCCAAGGCGATCTCCATCCTCAACCGCCCCGCATTGGCTACGGTCTTCGGCCCGGCGAGCCGCGCCGAGGTGCCGTTCCTCGTCGATGCAAAACGTGATGACCAGCCCATCCGATTGACCGGGCGTATCGATCGCCTTGTCATTGACGAGTCGGGGGTATTGGTGGTGGACTACAAATCCGACGCATCGGTGCCTGGGGGGCCGGGCGATGTGCCGGGGAACTATCTTACCCAGCTCGGATTATATGCGTTGGTTGCAGGTCAGCTTTTCCCCGGACGAACCGTACGTGCGGCAATACTATGGACACGACTGGAATCATTGATGTTTCTGCCCTCGGAAAAGCTGGCGGCAGGCGCAAGGGGCTTCACCATGCGGTGAGTGTACTTGTCCCTAGGCTGGACTCTCCCCAGCTTTAGGCGCACAGAGACCGCCGCTTTAACCCAGAAGGCAATAACCTATGACTACTCATGTTTCCGATGCCAATTTTGGCGAGGAAGTCCTTAACTCCAAAGAGCCCGTCCTCGTGGATTTCTGGGCAGAGTGGTGCGGGCCTTGCCGCGCGATCGCACCGCTGCTCGATGAGCTTTCGACCGAACTGGCCGGCAAGGTCAAGATCGTCAAGCTCAATGTCGACGACAATCCGGGCACAGCCAGCAAGTATGGCGTCCGCTCCATTCCGACAATGATCCTCTTCAAGGGCGGCGAAGCTGCCGACATGAAGATCGGTGCAGGCACCCCCAAGGCCGGTCTCACCAAGTGGCTCGAAGGCCACGCCGCCTGAGATCAGGCGACGCGAATTGATAAAACACCGCTGGAGCGATCCGGCGGTGTTTTTTTGTAGTCGGACTTCTCCGTTCGTCCGGTTCGCGTGGCCCACCGCCTCCTCTGATCCCTCCTCACAAGGGGGAGGGACTGGGAATGGGGTGACGGGAGCCACTGAAGGCGGGGTATCCTAGAAAAACAAACTCCTCTGGCTCCACACACCACATCTTGTATGCCTTCCCAAACCCACCGACTCTCTCTAGCCTTCATCGTCTGATACCGATGGAGATGAGTGATGGCCCTGCATGTGACCGATGCCAATTTCGCAACCGAAGTGCTGGCGTCGGACCGCCCGGTGCTGGTGGATTTCTGGGCTGAGTGGTGCCCCCCCTGCAAGGCCATGGAGCCCGCCATCGATGAGCTGGCCGAGACACTCGCGGCCAGTGTCAAGATCGTCAAGCTCGACGTCGATTCCAACCCGGGCATTACCGTGCGGTACAATGTACGGTCCATGCCGACGCTGATGGTGTTCAGGAACGGCGAGCCAGTCGATCTCAAGGTGGGCGCCGGCCAGTCGCGCGTGCAGCTCATCAAGTGGCTGGAGACGCACACAGCCTGAGCGCATGAAAAAGGCGGGGATTGCTCCCCGCCCTGCTCTTCCTAGCGCAGGAAGAGTACGATGATGATGATCAGCCAGATCGGCACGCCGAGTAGCCAAAGTCCAAGACCGCGTAGCATGGTTGTTTCCTTTCTGACAAATTAGAAGCGCTTGAAAACGCCGGTAAAGACCGTGTTCTCGTCACGATGGTTTCCGCCCTTCTGCGCCGCCCAGTAAGCGCCGATGGCAGAAACCAGCAGCGAGGCAGCGAGCAGGAAAGCCCCAATAATGGCGGTGTTGCGGGCAATGCGGGCGGCTTCGATAGCCTGCTGACGGGCAGCTTCGACGCTGGCGATAGCCTGGTCGACGCGAGCCTGGGCCTCTTCTGGCGGGATGCCAGCATTGGCCGATACGACACTGGCGAGATAAGTACGGTCAGCATCGGCTACAGTGCCGTCGCCAAGTGCAGCCTGGGCAAAGATTCGGCCGGCTTCACCGCGCGCGGCTTCCGCATCGACCGGCTGGGTCGAACGGAACATGGTGTCGATGAAGTAAGCGTTGGGATCGACCGCGTCGGCAGCACCCTCGGCGACATTGGAAGCAGCAGTGGTTGCAGTGGCGGCAGCCGAGCCCACGGCATTGGCCGCAGCGCCGATACCACCGACAGCAATCATGGTGCCCAGGATGGCCGCGCCGGCCCAGACCAAGAGGCCATGGGCGCCATCGCGCAGATCGCTTTCGTCTTCGTTGGCGTCGAAGTAGCGACGACGCAGGCGACCGGTCAGATAGCCGCCGGCCATGAAGCTCGAAATCTGCACCCAGAGGAACCAGGTGGCGGCCGCAATGCCGACGAAGATGGGATTGGGACCATCGCCATAACCGAAATCGAGGAAGTTGAGGCCGACAGCCGAGCCGAAGCTGATCAGCACAAGGCTGATGGCCGAAGCCAGAATAATCCCGGCAATAATCGCAGGCCAATCGACATAGGACGACTGATCCCTGTTACCGGCGACTGAATTGGTGACGACAACGCCCGCGGGCGCATCAATGGTCATGGGAGTCTCTCCTGATTTTGTTGTTGTTGATCTTGCCAGGATAGGGTCAGGCAAGACCGATGAACGACAGGATGGCCATGACGATGACGATGAGGCCGACGATATAGATGATGGAGTTCATGGGATGATGCCTTCTTCTTGATTGACGCAGTGCGCTTTCAACCATCGGGCGGCCTGAATCGTTCCGAAGTTGCATCAATTATGTGCACATTTGGGCGAGCACTGGGCGCAAAGGAAAAGGCGGGGATTGCTCCCCGCCTTCCTGGATTGCAGTTCCCTGAAGCGGGAGCTTATCTTGCCGTCACCTCAGGCCTAGAGGCCGTCGGTGATCACGGTGGTGAAAGCGCCTTCGGGGGCCTTGGTGATCGCCGGATTGTCGGGCGACACGGCCGACAGCAGCGTATCGACAGTCTGCTGGTAGTCAGCCGGATCGAGGGCGCCGGTGGAGCCTTCGGTCAGCTTGTTGACCTCGGTCATCTGGTAGAGCTGGTCTTCCAGGGTCATGGCGCCGGTCGAGTCATTGTCCAACACGATCTGGGCAGCTTCCTCGGCATTGGCGCGGGCATATTCCCAGCCCTTCATCGAAGCGCGGACGAACTTGGTCATCTTCTCGACAAAGGCCGGATCGGCGAGGTTTTCCTCAAGGACATAGAGGCCGTCCTCGAGCATGCCGACGCCCTCGTCGCGATAGTTAAACACCGTCAGCTCTTCGGGCGTGATGCCGGCCTTCAGCACCTGGCCATATTCGTTATAGGTCATGGTGGAGATGCAGGCGGCCTGCTTCTGGATCAGCGGATCGACGTTGAAGGCTTGCTTGAGCACTTCGACGCCCTCGGCGCCGCCTTCGGTGGAATAGCCCAGCTTGGCCATCCAGGCGTAGAACGGATATTCGTTGCCGAAGAACCAGACACCAAGCGTCTTGCCCGGGAAATCGGCCGTGGTCTCGACGCCGGCTTCCTTGAGGCAGGTCATCAGAAGGCCGGAATTCTTGAACGGCTGGGCGATATTGACCAGCGGCACGCCGCGCTCGCGGGCAGCAAGGCCAGCAGCCATCCAGGTGGTGATGACATCAGCCCCACCGCCGGCAATCACCTGCTCGGGTGCAATGTCAGGGCCGCCCGGCTTGATTTCGACGGTCAGGCCTTCTTCTTCGTAGAAGCCCTTGGCCTGGGCGACGTAATAGCCGGCGAACTGGGCCTGGGTGACCCACTTGAGCTGCAGCGTCACGGTATCCTGGGCCCAGGCACCGCCCACTGCCGCCATCGTCATTGCGCCTGCGAGGGCGCCGATCAGAAGTTTCTTCATTGCCGTTTTCCCTGTATTCGGCATCGCCTATGCACCACGCACAGACGGATGCCAGAAGGTGACGCCCCTTTCGATGAGGACGATCACCCCGTAGAAGACCGAGCCCGCGACTGCCGCCACCGCGATCTCGGCCCATACCATGTCGACATTCATCCGGCCGACTTCGGTAGAAATCCGGAAGCCCATTCCCACAATGGGGGTCCCGAAGAATTCCGCTACGATTGCGCCGATCAAGGCCAGAGTCGAGTTGATCTTGAGGGCGTTGAATATGAAGGGGCCCGCAGCGGGAAGCCGTAGCTTCATAAGGGTTTGCCAATAGCCGGCGGCATAGGTGCGCATCAGGTCGCGCTCAATGGCGGAGGATGCGTTGAGGCCGGCCACGGTATTTACCAGCATGGGGAAGAAGGTCATGACGACGACGACGGCCGCCTTGGATGGCCAGTCGAAGCCGAACCACATGACCATGATCGGCGCGACGCCGACGATGGGTAGCGCCGAAACGAAATTGCCCAGCGGCAGCAGCCCGGATTTGAGGAACGGCGAGCGGTCGATGAGGATGGCTACGAGGAAGCCAAGGCCGCAGCCGAGCGCATAGCCGATGAGCACGGCCTTGAGGAAGGTCTGCTGGAAATCGGCGAGCAGGGTCGGCACGCTGGCGGCGATGCGGGCGCCGATCATCGAGGGCGGCGGCAGGATGACCTGCGGGACATTGCCGGCGCGGGTGATGACTTCCCATGCCACCAGGATGGTGATGCCGAAGACCACTGGAATGAGCAGGCCAAGGCCGGCATTGTCGCCCAGCCGCGGTGCCAGCACCTTGCTAAGACGCTCCACGAACAGCCAGGCAAACAGCCATGCCGATATCAGCGCCATCCAGAAGAAGGGCGGCGTGGGGACGAAAACGCCGATGCCGGTGAGAACTGCCACCGCGCCAAGCACTGCAAATGCGCCATCGGCCCAGAGGCCGAGCGGCAGGAAGAAGCGGATGAGCGAGAGGAAGCCCAAAGCCAGGAAGGCCTTGAGCAGCAGTCCCTGCTCGAAGGGCGTGACCACGCTTAGCGCAAGGGCGGCAGCCGAGACACCGGCGGCAACGAGGGCGAGGAAGAATTGCAGCTGGCTCACGCGGAACGCACCCCCATGGATCGGTTGACCAGCCGTTCGACGAGGCCGACCGCGATCACCAGCAGTGCCGCGAGGATCGAGGCAGCGACCAGTGCCGCCCAGATCTGCACGGTCTGGCTGTAGTACGATCCTGCCAGTAGCCGCGCACCGAGGCCGGCGACGGCGCCGGTTGGCAATTCGCCGACAATGGCGCCGACAAGGCTGGCCGCGACACCAACCTTGAGCGAGGCGAAGAGGAAGGGCATGGCCGCCGGCCAGCGCAGTTTCCAGAAGGTCTGGCTGGGCGAGGCATAATAGGTGTGCATCAGATCGAGCTGGATCGCCTCGGGCGAACGCAGACCTTTGACCATGCCTACGGCGACCGGGAAGAAGCTGAGATAGGCCGAGATGATGGCCTTGGACATAAGCCGGGCCGGATCGGTCGGGATGCCCATGGTGCCTGTGAAGATGTTGAAGCCGATGACCACGATCAATGGCGCCAGCGCCAAGATGGGGATGGTCTGGCTGGCGACGATCCAGGGCATCAGCGAGCGGTTCATCGCCTCGTTGTGGACGATGAGCACGGCGAGGCCGATGCCGAGGATCGAGCCCATGAGGAAGCCGAGCGCTGTGGCCGAGAAGGTGACCCAGGCGTGAAAGACGAGACTGCGCGGCTTGTTGGGCGCGACGAGGACGGTCGAGTTCCACAGCTCGCCAAACACCTGATGGGCGGTGGGCAGGACGGGCTTTTCCTGGTTCCAGGTGTCGAGAATGAATTGGCTGGTTGGGACATCGGTAACGTCGGCGCGGCGATAGACGTCACTCTGCCATTGCGCGTTCATGCCGATGGCGGCGGCGTACCAGACAAGGAGGATGGCGAGGAGGACGATGATGATGGGGAGGGTGCGGCTCATCGGGCCGGGCCCTGTGTAAACGAGACATCCAGATCCACAGAACGACCGGAATGTGCGTCCCGCAAAGTCACGGCGAAGCCGGCGTCGCCCGCGGGCTCGTCATCCCCCATTTCGAATTTCAGTTCCAGCAGGGCCGGGTGGAGAATGTTGGGTCCATAAGATGGACCTTCGTAGCAGACTTGGTCAGCAGCGACCTGCTGGCTCCCCTCCGGGTTGCGGGTGCTGATGTCGCACATCACCCGCACGATGCCGTTGCGCGGCTCGGCGTTGCTGAAAATGATGGCAAGCGATCCCTTTTCACCGGGGATGAAATGCTGCTTGGCCTCGAATGATGGCGGCTCAGGGCGCTGGAACATGTCGTGCCAGTCCAGATTGTCGGTCACCAACAACAGGCCGGTGAACTGGCCGTCGCTTGCCTTGTCCATGCCTCGGTCGGCCGATTGCGCCAAAACTGCCGCAGTGCAGAGCAGCACGGCCAGTATGGAAAACATGGGCCGGAGCAGGAGCCTAAACTTCATCATAGCTATGCCCTGCCCTGAGGCCATCGCGCACCCTTGCCGCAATCGCGAGGAACTCCGGGCTTTCGCGAATATCGAGCGGCCGCTCGCGCGGCAGGGTGCTCTCGATGATGTCTGTCACCCGGCCCGGGCGGGGCGACATGACCACGATCTTGGTCGAGAGGTATACGGCCTCGGGAATGGAGTGCGTCACGAAGCAGATAGTCTTCTGCGTGCGGTCCCAGAGCTTGAGCAGTTCGGAATTGAGGTGGTCGCGGACGATTTCGTCGAGGGCGCCGAAAGGCTCGTCCATCAGCAGCAAGTCGGCGTCGAAGGCCAAGGCGCGGGCGATGGAAGCGCGCTGCTGCATGCCGCCAGAGAGCTGCCAGGGATACTTTTTCTCAAAGCCCGAGAGGTTCACCAGGTCCATGGTGCGCTTGATGCGTTCGGCCTGCTGGCTGGCGTTGTAACCCATGATTTCGAGCGGCAGGGCGATGTTCTTTTCGATCGTGCGCCAAGGGTAGAGCGCCGGCGCCTGGAACACATAGCCATAAGCCCGGTCCTTGCGCGCATTGTCGGGGGTCTGGCCGTTGATGGTCAGCGTGCCCGAGGTGGGCCGCTCGAGATCGGCAATGGTGCGCAGGAACGTGGTCTTGCCGCAACCGGAGGGGCCGATGAAGGAAACGAACTCGCCCTTGTCGATGGTGAGATTGACGTCGCTGAGGGCAACGACGTCGCCGTCATTGGTTTTGAAGGTGAGGCCGAGATGTTCGGCAGATACCACAGTCGTCACGCGCAGGCCCCCATTGTCACTTCCGGCGCGAGTTCCATCATACCCCGGTCGCCGGAATGCCCGACCGTTCCACCTTGCGCGGTGCGACGATCTCTTTCCACTGGCTGAGCGCCCGGTTCACAGGGTTCTTCGCCTCGCGCGCCACGAACTTGCCGTGGCCCGGTTCGGCCTTGATCTCGCTCTCAATGATCGACACCTTGCCGCGGGTCAGCACGAAACGCGGCAGGCCGGTGACCTCGAAGCCCTCGAAGACGTTGTAGTCGATGACCGACTGCTGGGTGGAGGCCGAAATGGTCTTGGATCGCTTGGGGTCCCAGACGACGAGATCGGCATCGGCACCGACCAGCACGGCGCCCTTCTTGGGATAGAGGTTCAGGATCTTGGCGATATTGGTCGAGGTCACCGCCACGAACTCATTCATGGTCAGCCTGCCCGTGTTGACACCCGCGGTCCACAGCACCGGCATGCGGTCTTCGAGGCCGCCGGTGCCATTGGGGATCTTGGAGAAATTGCCGACGCCATTGCGCTTCTGCGCCGTGGTGAAGGCACAGTGGTCGGTGGCGACGACCGAGAGCGAGCCCGATTGCAGCCCGGCCCAGAGCGAATCCTGGTGCAGCTTGTTGCGGAAGGGCGGGGACATGACCCGGCGGGCGGCATGGTCCCAGTCAGGGTTGAAATACTCACTCTCGTCGAGCGTCAGGTGCTGCACCAGCGGCTCGCCGTAGACACGCATACCCTTCTGGCGGGCGCGGCGGATGGCTTCGTGCGCCTGTTCGGAACTGACATGCACCACGTAGAGCGGCACACCGGCCATGTCGGCAATCATGATGGCGCGGTTGGTGGCTTCGCCCTCGACTTCGGGGGGCCGGGAATAGGCATGGGCTTCGGGACCGGTATTGCCCTCCGCGAGGAGCTTGGCCGTCATGGCCGCGACCACGTCGCCGTTCTCGGCGTGGACCAATGGTAGCGCGCCGAGATCGGCGCAGCGCTGGAACGACGAGAACATCTCGTCGTCATTGACCATCAGCGCGCCCTTATAGGCCATGAAGTGCTTGAAGCTGGTAATGCCGCGATCGACCACATCGGCCATTTCGTTGAACACCTGCTCGCCCCACCAGGTGATGGCCATGTGGAAGCTGTAATCGGCGCTCGCCTTACCGGTCTTGTTGTCCCACATCTGCAGCGCTTCGAGCAGGGACTGGTTGGGGCTGGGCAGGCAGAAATCGACCACCATGGTGGTGCCGCCCGAGAGGCCGGCGCGAGTGCCGGATTCGAAGTCATCGGCCGAATAGGTACCCATGAAGGGCATTTCGAGATGGGTATGCGGATCGATCCCGCCGGGCATGATGTAGCAGCCTGACGCGTCGACAACCTCGTCGCCAGAGAGGTTCTGGCCGATCTCGACGATGACATCGCCCTCGATCTTGACGTCGGCCTTGTAGGTGAGATCGGCAGTGACGACGGTGCCGTTCTTGATGACTTTGCTGGCCATGGGCTGATCCTTCAGTTCACGATTTCGGCGGTTTCGACCACCGCATGGAACAGCACGTCGGCCCCTGCCGTCGCCCATTCCCTGGAAATATCCTCGGCCTCGTTGTGGCTCAGGCCGCCGACGCAGGGGCACATGACCATGGTTGAGGGGGCTATCCTGTTCATCCAGCAGGCGTCGTGGCCGGCGCCGGAGATGATGTCCATGTGGCTGTAGCCGAGGTCTTCGGCAGCCTTGCGCACGCGGGCAATCAGGGTCGGGTCGAAGGCGACGGGGTCGAAATGGCCGACCGCTTCCATGGCGTAGCCGACGCCAGCATGCTGGCAGATTTCTTGTGCCTTGCTTTCGATCTGCTCGCGCATGGCATTGAGTTTGCCTAGCTCGGGCGAGCGAATGTCGACGGTGAACACGACAGTGCCCGGAAGCACGTTGCGCGAGTTGGGCGAGAACTTCATCTGGCCGACGCCGCCGACGGCGCCGGGCTGGTGATCCATGGCGACGGCCTGGACCATTTCGAGGATGCGGGCCATGGCGAGGCCGGCATTGACGCGCATGTTCATCGGCGTCGAGCCGGTATGGGCTTCCTTGCCTGTGAGCGTGAATTCGAGCCACCACAGACCCTGGCCGTGGGTGACGACGCCGATCTGCTTGTTTTCGGCTTCGAGTATGGGGCCCTGCTCGATGTGATATTCGAAATAGGCATGCATCTTGCGGGCGCCGACGACTTCCTCGCCGCGCCAGCCGATGCGGGTGAGTTCATCACCATAGGTGAGGCCGGCCTGGTCCTTGCGGCCATAGGCATAGTCCTGGGTGTGGACGCCGGCGAAGACGCCGGAGGCCAGCATGGCGGGGGCGAAGCGCGCGCCCTCTTCATTGGCCCAGTTGGTGACGACGATGGGGTGTTTGGTCTTGATGCCCATGTCGTTGAGCGAGCGGACAACCTCGAGCCCGGCCAGCACGCCGAGAACGCCATCATACTTGCCACCGGTGGGCTGGGTATCGAGGTGGCTGCCGACATAGACCGGCAAAGCGTCCGGGTCGGTGCCCGGGCGGGTCATGAACATCGACCCCATCTGGTCGACGCCCATGGTCAGGCCCGCCTCGTCGCACCAGCGCTTAAACAGGTGGCGGCCTTCTCCGTCTTCGTCGGTCAGGGTCTGGCGGTTGTTGCCCCCGGCAATGCCGGGGCCAATCTTGGCCATCTCCATGAGGCTGTCCCAGAGCCGATCACCATTGATGCGAAGGTTTTCTCCTGGGGCAGACATGTGGTCCAAATCCTATTTGTGGCTCGGAAACGAGAATTCCGCGCCGCCCTTGATGCCGGCGGGCCAGCGGGTGGTGACGGTTTTGAGGCGGGTGTAGAAGTGCACGCCTTCGGGACCGTAGATGGAGTGATCGCCGAAGAGCGAGCGCTTCCAACCGCCGAAGGAGTGATAGGCGACCGGGACCGGGATGGGCACGTTGATGCCCACCATGCCCACTTCGATCTTGTCGGCAAATTCGCGGGCGGCGTCGCCGTCGCGGGTGAAGATGGCGGTGCCGTTGCCGTATTCGTGGTCGTTGATGAGCTTGACGGCGTCGTCGTAGCTGTCAGCGCGCACGACCGACAGGACGGGGCCGAAGATCTCTTCCTTGTAGATCGTCATGTCGGGCGTGACGTTGTCGAACAGCGTGCCGCCGACATAGTAGCCGCCCTCATAACCCTGCAGCTTGAAGCCGCGGCCGTCGACGACGAGATCGGCGCCCTGCTCGACCCCCGCGTCGATATAGCCGACGATCTTGTCGCGGTGCATCTTGGTGACCACGGGACCCATCTCGGCGTCCTTGTCGGTGGCCGGGCCGATCTTGAGGCTTTCCACGCGTGGCTTGAGCTTGGCGACGAGCGCATCGCCGGTTTCCTTGCCGACGGGTACCGCGACGGAAATGGCCATGCAGCGTTCGCCGGCCGAGCCATAGCCGGCGCCCATCAGGGCATCGGCGACCTGGTCGAGATCGGCATCGGGGAGGATCACCATGTGGTTCTTGGCGCCGCCCAGAGCCTGGACGCGCTTACCGGCCTTGGTGCCACGCTGGTAGACATATTCGGCGATCGGGGTCGAGCCAACAAAGGAGACGGCCTTGATATCGGGATGGTCGAGGATGCCGTCGACCATTTCCTTGTCGCCGTGGACGATATTGAGGATGCCTTCGGGGAGGCCGGCTTCCATGAACAGGTTCCACGACAGCATCGAAGCGCTGGGATCGCGTTCGGAGGGCTTGAGGATGAAGGCGTTGCCGCAGGCGATAGCGGCCGGATACATCCACATCGGCACCATGGCCGGGAAGTTGAACGGGGTGATGCCGGCAACGACGCCGAGCGGCTGGCGATCGGAATAGGAATCGATGCTCGGGCCGACATTGCGGCTGAATTCGCCCTTGAGCAGTTGCGGAATACCGCAGGCGAAATCGACGCAGTCGATGCCGCGGGCGACTTCGCCCAGGGCATCGTCATGCACCTTGCCGTGCTCTCGCGAGATTTCGCGCGCCAGGTCGTCGGCATACTGATCGAGCAGCGCCTTGAACTTGAACATGACGCGGGCGCGCTTCATCGGCGGGGTATTGCCCCAAGCGACCTGGGCCTTCTTGGCGGAGGCGACGGCGTCGTTCAGTTCCGCCAGCGTCGACAGCGGCAGTTCGGCGGAAACTTCGCCGGTCGCCGGGTTGAAGACCGGCACGCGGCGACCAGAGGAGACATAGCGTTTGCCGGCAACGGCATTTTCGATGGTGTTCATTATTCGATACTCCGCAGGGCGGTGCGCACGCCGTCGATCAGTTCGCCGATCTGGGCTTCCGAGACGATCAGCGGCGGGGACATGGCGATGATGTCGCCGGTGGTGCGGATCAGGTAGCCGTCCTCGAAACACTTGAGGAAGGCCGAGAAGGCGCGCTTGGTGGGCTGACCGGCAATGGGTTCGAGCTCGATGGCGCCGACCAGGCCGATATTCCTGATATCGATGACATGCGGCTCGCCCTTGAGCGAGTGCAGCGCATCCTGCCAGACCGGGGCCAGCTCGGCGCCGCGGGTGAGGAGGCCTTCGTCCTTGTAGGTTTCGAGTGTGGCAAGGCCCGCGGCCGAGGCGATCGGGTTGCCCGAATAGGTATAGCCGTGGAAGAACTCGATGACGTGTTCGGGGCCCTGCATGAAGGCGTCGTGGATCTCGGACGAGACCAGCACCGCGCCCATGGGAATGACGCCATTGGTCAGGCCCTTGGCGGTGACCATGATGTCGGGCGTGACGCCGAAATAGTCGGCGCCGAACGGGGTGCCGAGGCGACCGAAGCCGGTAATGACTTCGTCGAAGATCAGCAGGATGCCGTGCTTCCTGGTGATTTCGCGCAGGCGCTTGAGATAGCCCGCCGGCGGGATCAGCACCCCGGTGGAGCCTGCGACCGGCTCGACGATGACGGCGGCGATGGTCGAGGCATCGTGCAGGGTGACGATGCGTTCAAGCTCGTCGGCCAGTTCCATGCCATATTCCGGCAGGCCCTTGGAGAAGGCGTTCTTGCTCAGGTTGTGGGTGTGGGGCATGTGGTCGACGCCGGTGAGGAGGCTGCCGAACATCTTGCGGTTGGTGACGATGCCGCCCACGGAAATGCCGCCGAAATTGACGCCGTGATAGGCGCGTTCGCGGCCGATCAGGCGGGACCGGGCGCCATCACCCTTCACCCGGTGATAGGCCAACGCGACCTTGAGCGCGGTCTCGACCGATTCAGAGCCCGAATTGGTGAACAGTACATGGTCGAGCCCCTTGGGGGCGATGTCGACGAGGCGATTGGCCAGCTCGAACGCCTTGGGATGGCCCATCTGGAAGGCGGGCGCATAGTCGAGTTCAGCGGCCTGCCTGGCGATTGCCTCGACGATCTTGGGACGGGCGTGACCGGCATTGCAGCACCACAGGCCCGCCGTGCCATCCATCACCGGCTTGCCTTCGGGGGTGTAGTAGAACATGCCCTCGGCGCGGGCGACCATGCGCGGATTTTGCTTGAACGAGCGATTGGCCGTGAACGGCATCCAGTAGGCTTCGAGGTCGTTCGGCGTGCCGATGGCGCTCGTGGCGATGGTCATGGGCGGATCCTGCGGGTTTAAAACTTCCTCAACCTAGCAGCGTGCTACGGGCTGTAAATCCGCGGCCGGGCGGGGCATCCCTGCGCCGGGCGGGCGGCAGGTCATCCTGTGTCGCAGATGACGTAACGTCGTTTCCGGCGTAGCTTGAAGGAGGGGGAACACTGGACCACGCCCCAATGGTCGTTCGTGCCTCAGCTCTGGACGAGGAAAACGGGTTGGCACCGGATGAAATCCGCGCCGAGCTCGGGCGTGTGCTCGCCTCCGACATCTTCCGCGCCGCCCCGCAGCTGACGGCCTTCCTGACCTATGTCGTCGAGCAGACGCTGGCTGGCCGGGCGGCCGAGCTCAAGGGCTACACGATCGCTGTCGAGGCCTTCGGTCGCCCGCCCGATTTCGACCCGCAGACGGACCCTATCGTGCGCGTCGAGGCCGGGCGCCTGCGCAAGGCACTGAAACTCTATTTCGCGGCCAAAGGCGTTTCCGACCCCGTTCGCATCGCCGTTCCGGTCGGCGCCTATGTGCCGGCCTTCGAGCGCGTCGCCCCGTTGGAGCCACCGGAAGAGCAGGCTCCGGATCTGGCCGAGACCGCAGCGCCGGCCGAGAGCGGCGAGGCCGCCGCCGGCCCCTCGCGCTATTGGCTCTACGCCGCTTGCCTCGGGCTCGCGCTCGGCCTCGCCGCGATCGCGTTCTGGTACTGGGGCGGACGCGAAGCGGGGCGGATGGCGGCGCGATTGCCGGATCTGGCTTCGCAATTGCCTCCCCCGCCTGCCGCGACGCCTGCGGCGCCGAGGCCCATGATCCAGACCATGACCCCGGTCAGGGCGCGGCTGCCGATCGTGTCGGTCGAGGTTGCGGAAACGGTGACGGATGCGTCGCTCGACGACATCACCCGCACTTTCGTCCGGCACGTCGCCGACACGATGGCGCGTTTCGACGACCTGGTGGTCGTGAAACTGCCGGAACCGCTGACGCGCTCCGGAGAGGGCGCGGACTACGTCCTGGCGATCAGCGCCTCGCGCGTCGGCGGCGTGGTCGAGGGTTTCGCGCGGCTGAGCGCCGCCAAGGACGGGCGCGTCGTCTGGACCACCTCCGGCGAGCGCAATATCGACCAGCTCGGCGACGGCGCGGAGCTGCGCGAGGTGGCGCAACGCCTGGCGATCCGGCTGGCGCAGCCTTTCGGCGTGCTCCATGCCGATGCCCGTCAGTCGGCGCTGACGCCGGAAGCTGGCTGCCTCTTCCTTGCCCTGAACCTGCGCGGCACGATGAAGTAGGAGGATCATCTTACCGCACGCACCTGCCTGGAAGGCGTCGTCGCCCGCGATCCGGAGTTCCACCCGGCCTGGTCGCAGCTCGCCTTGCTGACGCTCGACGAATACTCCTCCGATTTCAACGCCCGGCCCGGCTCGGCGCTCG
>JAKFDU010000238.1:0-25394 GCA_036675975.1 Devosia sp.
CTGGCGCTGGCCAAGCCGGACGCCATCGTCATGCATCCGGGCCCGATGAACCGCGGCGTCGAGATCGATCCCGCCATTGCCGACGGCCCCGCCTCCGTCATCACCGATCAGGTAGAGATGGGCGTGGCCGTGCGCATGGCCGTGCTCGATGCCCTCCTCCCGGCGAGGAACGAGCCATGACCCCGCCGCTACTCATCGAAAATGCCCGTATTGTCGATCCCGCCTCGGGCACGGACGGCAGCGGCGCGGTGCTCATCGAAAATGGCGTGATCAGCGAAGTCGCGCTCGGCGCGCCGGTCGGTGTGCCTGATGGCGCCGAAGTCATCAACGCACGCGGCCTGATCCTGGCGCCGGGCCTGATCGACATGCGCGTCTTTACCGGCGAGCCGGGAAAGGAATATCGCGAGACGCTGCAATCGGCCGGCGAAGCCGCGGCAGCAGGCGGCGTCACCAGCTTCGTGATGATGCCCGATACGGCCCCCGTGGTGGACGATGGCGCGCTGGTGGATTTCCTCATTCGCCGCGCCAAGGCGACATCCAAGGTCAATGTCTTGCCCGCAGGGGCGATCACCAAGGGCCTTGCCGGCCAGGAAATGACCGAGTTCGGCCTGCTGCAGGAGGCTGGTGCCGTCTGCCTCACCGATGGGCGCAACTCCATTCAGTCGACCGCCCTGCTCCGCACTGTCATGAGTTATGCGGCCAATTATGGCATGACGGTCGTGCATCACGTTTCCGACGCGAGCCTGACCGGTGATGGCGTAATGAACGAGGGGCTGTTCGCTACCATTCTGGGTCTCAAGGGCATTCCCCGCGAGGCTGAGACCATTCCCCTGGCCCGCGACCTGCAGCTGGCGGCGTTGACCGGCACCAAATATCATGCCGCACAGATATCCTGCGCCGGCTCGATCGAGCTCATGGCCGCAGCCAAGAAGCGTAACAAGTCAGTTACATCTGGGGTTTCCATCAATAACCTCGCGCTTAACGAGAACGACATCGGGCGTTATCGGACCTTCTTCAAGCTCGGTACGCCCCTGCGCTCCGAAGATGACCGGCAGGCTGTCATCGAGGGGCTGCGCAACGGCACCATCGACACTATCCATTCGGATCATGATCCACAGGATACCGAGGTGAAGCGCCAACCCTTCGCCGAGGCGTCGGACGGCGCCATAGGCCTCGAAACGCTGCTTGCGGCTGCCTTGCGCCTGGTTCATTCGGGCGATGTCGACCTGCTGACCGTCTTGCGCGCCATGACGAGCCGTCCGGCCGAGATTCTTGGCCTGTCTTCGGGCCGTATCGCCAAGGGCGCACCCGCCGACCTGATCCTGGTCGATCTCGACTATCCCTGGCAGGTTTCCGAGCGTGATTTAAGGTCGAGATCACGCAATACCAGCTTTGAAGGCGCACGGCTTGCTGGCAAGGTGATGCGAACGATCGTGGGCGGCCAAACCGTCTACACGCATGTGGAGGGCTAAGCCTTGGTTGTCACCCTGATCTATGCCGTCATCATCGGCTATCTCTGCGGCTCGGTGCCCTTCGGCCTGCTGTTGACCCGCGCGGCCGGCCTGGGGGATATCCGCGCCATCGGTTCAGGCAATATCGGGGCCACCAATGTGCTGCGTACCGGCAATCGCTGGCTGGCCGCGGCGACCCTGGTGCTGGATGCCGCCAAGGCTGCGCTGCCGGTGATGGTGGCGCGCTACTACTGGGGCGAGCAGGCCGCCATGGTCGCCGGCATCGGCGCCTTTGTCGGGCATTGTTTCCCGGTCTGGCTCAATTTCAAGGGCGGCAAGGGCGTTGCGGTAATGATCGGATCGCTGCTGGCCCTGAGCTGGCCGGTTGGCCTGATCTTCTGCGCGGTCTGGCTGGTGATCGCCTGGGCCCAGCGCGTCTCATCACTGGCGGCACTGACCGCCGCTGCCACCGCGCCGCTCTTCGGCTATGTCGTGGTCAGCGAGTGGCTGGCCGGCACCGCCGCCGTCATGGCGCTGCTGCTGTTTTTCCAGCACCGCGCCAATATCGCCCGCCTCGTCGCCGGCACCGAGCCCAAGATCGGGTCCGAGAAGAAGGCCTCGTAGGCCTTGATCGCCGCGAGCGCCCCCGCCGCCCTCACCGATGCGCAGCGCCTCGACTGGCTGCGCCTGCTGCGAACCGACAATGTCGGTCCCGCCACCTTCCGCCAATTGCTTAACCGCTTCGGCTCGGCCGCGGCGGCGCTCGAAGCGCTGCCTGGCCTGCTCAGGCGCAGCGGCAAGCCTCTGCGCGTGCCCACGAAGGCTGCGATGGAGGACGAGATTGCCGGGCTTTCGCGCTACGGAGCCAGGCTTGTCGCCAGCGTCGACCCGGACTATCCGCCGCTGCTGCACTATATCGCTGCCGCGCCGCCGCTGGTCACCCTGGCTGGCGGGCAGAACCTCGACTGGCAACGGACGGTGGGCGTGGTCGGCGCCCGCAATGCGTCTGCCGCCGGCATCAAGATGACCCGCATGCTGGCCGGCGATCTGGGCGAGCGCGGCTACACGGTGGTGTCGGGTCTGGCGCGAGGCATCGACACCGCGGCCCACAGGGCAACGCTGACATCAGGCACCATTGCCGTGCTGGCCGGCGGCCTCGACAAGATCTATCCCGACGAGAACATCCCCCTGGCGCATGACATTCTCGACAATGGCGGGGCGCTGCTCACGGAGATGCCGCTGGGCTGGGAGCCGCGGGCGCGAGACTTCCCGAGGCGTAACCGACTGGTTTCCGGTCTGTCGCTCGGCATTGTCGTGGTCGAGGCCGCCAAGCGGAGCGGCTCGCTGATCACCGCCCGCCTCGCCCTCGAGCAGAACCGCGATGTCTTCGCCGTGCCCGGTTCGCCACTCGATCCGCGCGCCGAAGGCGGCAATGCGCTCATCCAGCAAGGCGCCAGGCTCATCACCTGTGCCGAGGATATTATCGAAACCCTTGGCAGCGCTGACCCGGCCCGCAATGCACTCTTCGACCGCGACTGGGAGCCCGACCTGCTGCCGGAAACGGCACCGCCCAGCGAAGATGACAAATCACGCCTGCTCGCGGCGCTGACATCAACGCCAATCGAAGTGGACGAGCTGGTCCGCCAGTCGGGTCTCTCCGCCTCCGCCATACAGATGCTGCTGCTCGAACTCGATCTGGCGGGCCAGATCGAGTGGTCGAGCGGGCAGTTGGTGGCGCTGAAGTACTAGAGCGTAGCGGGGCCTACCGACCGCCGCCGATATTGCGGTTCCGCTGTCCGATACCGCCGGTGCCATACGGATAGTCGCTCATCTCCGGCTTGCTGGCCGCACTCAGCGCGCTGACCTCTTCAGGGGTCAGCACCAGGTTTGCCGCGCCCAGATTGTCCTTGAGCTGCTCGGTGGTACGGGCGCCCAGGATCACCGAGGTCACCGCCGGCTGGGCGGCCACCCAGGCCAGCGCTACCTGCGCCATGCTCGCGCCGCGTGCCTTGGCGATATCCTCCACCGCTCCGATCACCGCCCAGGTCTGTGCGCTGGCGTTGCGCTTCTCGAACGCCTCCATGCCGCGCGTCGGGTTCTCGCCCAGGCGGGTGGCGCCTGTGGGCATCTGGTCGCGCTTGTACTTGCCACTCAACCAGCCGCCGCCCAGCGGCGACCATGGCAGCAGGCCGATATGGGCGTCCTGCGCCGCCGGCACGATCTCGTGCTCGATGTCGCGCACCAAGAGGTTGTATTGCGGCTGCAGGGTCACAGGGGGCTGATAGCCCTGGGCTTTGGCCAGCCAGACGGCCTTGGTCAGCTGCCAGCCGAGGAAGTTGGAGAAACCGTAATAGGCAATCTTGCCGTTACGGATCGAGTCATCGAGAAAGCGCAGCGTTTCCTCGAGCGGCGTCAGGGCGTCGAAGGCGTGCATCTGGTAAAGGTCGATATGCTCGACGCCCAGGCGCTTGAGCGAGGCATCCAGCGCCTCCCGCAGATTCTTGCGCGACAGCCCGAGATGGTTGGGTCCGCTGCCCATGGGAAACCGCCCCTTGGTGGTGATCACCAGGTCGCGCAATACACCCGGCTTGCTCTTGAGCCACCGGCCGACGATCTCTTCGGAAACGCCGGCGCTATAGACATTGGCGGTGTCGATGAAATTGCCGCCGGCGGCCACATAATCATCCATCAGGCGGAACGAGGTAGCCTCATCCGATTCCGCGCCGAACGTCATGGTGCCGAGGCAGTAGGCTGAAACGACGGCGCCGCTATTGCCGAGCTTGCGATATTCCATATCAAAATCCTCCTGAGGGCCCCGCGATGCTCGGCGGACGCCGGCGCATAGGGAGCGGCCGGTCAATCGGGGAGCAATGCATAGAAATGGGGCGAAGCGCAGAACGCGCCCAGTCATCCTGCACATCTGGTATGGCAGATGCAAGACAGGTCAACCGATCAAAGCCACGCGGCAAAAATTCCTCTCTCTAAGAGAGAGTGCTGGAGACCGGTCTTTGCCCACATTGACACCGCATCGCACCTTCACCATGTTGCGCCACTTCTTATAGAGCGTTGCGGAACGGGTATTCCATGAAGGTCGTTGTCGTTGAAAGTCCGGCTAAGGCCAAGACAATCAACAAATATCTGGGTTCAGGCTATGAAGTCCTGGCCTCCTTCGGCCACGTCCGCGACCTGCCGGCCAAGGACGGATCCGTGCGTCCGGACGAGGATTTTGCCATGTCCTGGGAGGTCGATACGGCCTCCAAGAAGCGCCTGAGCGATATCGCCACCGCCCTCAAGGGCGCCGATGGCCTGATCCTGGCAACTGACCCGGATCGCGAAGGCGAGGCCATTTCGTGGCACGTGCTCGACGTGCTCATGCAGAAGAAGTCCATCAAGAAGGACATGACGGTCCAGCGCGTGGTGTTCAACGCCATCACCAAGGATGCCGTGACCGCCGCCATGGCCAAGCCGCGCGAAATCGACATGCCGCTGGTGGACGCCTACCTCGCCCGCCGCGCCCTCGATTACCTCGTCGGCTTCACCCTCTCGCCCATTCTCTGGCGCAAGCTGCCGGGTTCCCGGTCGGCTGGCCGTGTGCAATCGGTGGCTTTGCGCCTTGTTTCGGATCGCGAAGGCGAGATCGAGAAGTTCAAAGCCGATGAATACTGGTCCGTCGAGGCCAAGCTTGCCCAGTCGGGCAAAAGCTTCCTCGCCCGCCTGTTCTCGGTCGACGGCAAGAAGACCGACAAGCTCGACATCAAGACCGGCGAGAACGCCGCCGAGCTCAAAAAACTCATCGAAGCCGGCCAGTTCAACGTGTCGTCGGTCGACAAGAAGCCCACCAAGCGCAATCCCTACGCGCCCTTCACTACCTCGTCGCTGCAGCAGGATGCCTCGTCGCGCCTTGGCCTATCGCCATCGCGCACCATGCAGATCGCCCAACGCCTCTACGAAGACGGCCTCATCACCTATATGCGAACCGACGCCGTGCAGATGGCCCCCGAGGGCATCGATATGGCCCGTTCAGTGATCGGGAAGTACTTTGGCGAGGAATACCTCCCTGACAAGCCGCGCATCTACCAGACCAAGGCCAAGAACGCCCAGGAAGCGCACGAGGCCATCCGCCCGACCGATATGTTCAAGCGCCCCGAGCAGCTCAGCCTTGATGCCGACCAGTCCAAACTCTACGGTCTGATTTGGCGCCGCACGCTCGCGTCGCAGATGCGCTCCGCCGAGATCGACCGCACCACGGTGGATATCGCGGTCAACGTCCCCGGGCGCGCCGTCGAACTGCGCGCGGTCGGCTCGGTCGTCACCTTCCCCGGCTTCCTCAAGCTCTGGGGCGTCGAGGCGAAGTCGGACGAAGACACCGAGGAAGAAGACGACCGCGAACTGCCCGCGCTTGCCGTTGGCGACAAGCCGGCCCTGCAGGCCGTCGAGATTGAGCAGCATTTCACCCAGCCGCCGAGCCGCTATACCGAGGCGAGCCTGATCAAGAAGATGGAAGAGCTCGGCATCGGCCGTCCCTCGACCTATGCGGCGACGCTGACCACGCTCAAGGACCGCGACTATGTCCGTCTCGAGGGCAAGGCGCTGCATCCAGAGGACCGCGGCCGCATCGTCACCGCCTTCCTCGAAAGCTTCTTCACTCGCTATGTCGAGTATGGCTTTACTGCCGGCCTCGAAGAGCAGCTTGACCAGGTTTCGGCCGGCGAGCTCGACTACAAGACCGTGCTGCGCGATTTCTGGAAGGACTTCACCCAAGCCACCGACGAAATCAAGGATCTCCGCGTTTCGGAAGTGCTCGACGCCCTCAACGAGATGCTGGCCAGCCGCATCTTCCCACCGAAAGAAGATGGTTCCGATCCGCGCAAGTGCCCCACCTGCGGCACCGGTCAGCTGTCGCTGAAACTCGGCAAGTTCGGGGCCTTCATCGGCTGTTCCAATTATCCGGAATGCAAGCACACGATGCAGCTTTCGGACGCCGCCAACGGTCAATCCTCGGAAGCCGCAGCAGGCGACGGCGTACTCGGCACCGATCCGGAATCGGGCGAAGAGGTTTTCATCAAGTCCGGTCGCTTCGGTCCCTATGTTCAGCTGGGCGACGGCAAGGAAGCCAAGCGCAGCTCCATCCCCAAAGGCTGGGAGCCCGCCTCGCTGACGCTAGAAAAGGCGCTGCAGCTGCTGTCGCTGCCGCGCGATGTGGGCCTCCATCCCGATGGCGGCCTGCCCATTGTGGCTGGTCTAGGCCGCTATGGCCCGTTCATCCTGCACGATGGCAAATATGCCAACCTGCCCGATGTCGAAGAAATCTTCACGGTCGGTCTCAACCGTGCCGTTGATCTGCTGGCCCAGAAGGCTGCTGGTGGTTTCAAGCGCGGCGGCGGCGCTGCCATCGCCGCCATCCAAACCTTCGAGCACGACAATGGTCCCATCACGGTGCGCGGCGGCAAGTACGGCCCTTATGTCAACCAGGGCAAGATCAACGCGACCATTCCCAAGGACGTAAAGCCCGAGGATGTGACCGTGGACCAGGCGCTGGGTTGGATCGCCGCACGCGCCGAAGCGACGGGCGCCAAGGTCAAGAAGGCCCCGGTGAAAAAAGCGGCGGCCAAGAAGCCGGCTGCCAAGCCGGCCACTAAAAAGCCCGCGGCGAAGAAAGCGGCGCCGAAGAAGACTGTGAAAGCCGAAGACGTACCCTTCTAGTTTCGAAGGTTACCACAACCACGGCGTTCCCTCGGGCTTGACCCGAGGGCCACTACCCGCATCAAACCAGGCCCCTGGCTGCCTGGGCTTACAGCATGGCGAACAGGAAATTCGGGACGATCAGTGAAACGGCCGGCGACTGAGGGGGTTCCGCTACCCCATGACCCGTTCGACCATGCTCAGCCAGTTCCCCATGGCGATCTTGCCCACCAAGGGCTCCCCATACCCCTTGTCCAGCAGCGCCTGCAGCAGCTTCTGCACGCCGGTGATATCGCCGATCACAGCGGGCATCATTGCCCCGTCGAAATCGCTCCCCAGCGCCACGCCATCCTCGCCCAGCACCTCCACCAGCGCATCGACATGACGCACCAGCACCTCGATCTCGGTATCGGCCACGAACCTGCCATCCGGCCGCAGGAAACCGGTCGCATAATTCAAGCCCACCAGGCCGCCGGTCTCCCTGATAGCAGCTAGCTGCCAATCAACCAGATTGCGCGCATGCGGGCAGATGGCATGCACGTTGGAATGGGTCGCCACCAGGGGATGCGTAGTGATCGCTGCGACGTCGCGGAAGCCGGCGGCGTTGAGATGGCTCAGGTCCAGCATCACCCCCATTCCATTGCAAACCCGCACCAGCTCCTTGCCGGCGTCGGTCAGGCCAGGGCCGATATCCGGGTCGGCGTTGAAGCGGAATGGCACCCCGGTGCCAAAGGCATTGGCCCGGCTCCAGGTGATGCCGATGGAGCGCAAGCCTGCCGCGTAGAGCAGGTCCAGCGAGCGGAAGTCGGCATCGATGGCCTCGGCACCCTCGATGTGAAAGATCGCCGCCAGCGTGTCCTCCGCGATCGCTGCGCGCAGCTCCGCAGCGTTGCGGCACACCGCCAGCGCCCTTGCTCGTTCCAGCCGGAACAATATTGATGCCATGCCATTGGTGGAGGTCAGCGCGTCGGCGATGGCCAGTTCCGGAGGCAGATTGGGATCGAGCGTGTTCGGGTTTCTCTTGAGCGGCGGCGGGAACATGGCGAAGAAGCCGCCCTTCATGCCGCCCGCTTTAGCCCGCGGCAGGTCGATATGGCCGTCCGTGCTGCCCTCGATGAATGGTCGCTCCTTGTCGGTCCCCGGCGTCTCCAGCAGGCGCAGCAGGGTGTCGTTGTGGCCGTCGAAGAAGGGGATGGTCATGTGGGCGTCCAGAGAATCATGAGTCTACGGCACACCCTACCACCCCTCCCAGCCTCCCCCATCAAGGGGGACGTGCCGCCCGGGGTGGAACTGGATCGCGCCCCAGGAGTGGAGAGAAACGTCCCCCTCGATGGGAGAGGTAGGAGGGGGTGGGGCAACGCGCGCCGCCGGAGCCGTCCGGCACACGCACCACATTTGCCGAACCGCCCGCCATCCCCTACATATCGCTCAACATGAAAACTCCAAAAATCACCAAGAAACCCCGCAACACCTCCGGTCCCCGCCGCGCCACATCGCCGCGCGCGGCCGAACTGCCGACCCGCGAACAGTTGCTTGAGGCACTGGCGCAGCAGGCCGATATCAAGGGTAAGCGTGACCTGGCCAAGGTGTTCGGTATTCGCGGCGACATGCGTCGTCCGTTCAAGGCCATGCTGGCCGAACTCGAGGGCGAAGGCGTCATCACGCGCACCCGCAAGGCTTTGCGCCGCACCGCCGCCCTGCCCCATGTCACCGTGCTCGACATCCCCACCGATGCCGACCCCGACAACATGCATGCCTATCCGGCGCAGTGGAACGAGGAAGAGGGCGAGAAGCCCCGCGTGACCGTGCTGGGCGGCCGTGACGCCCGCGTCGTGCCGGCCCCCGGCGACCGCATCCTCGCCCGTATCGATGCCGGCGAAGACGACGTGCCCCATTACACGGCCAAGGCGATGAAGATCCTCGACAAGCCGCGCCGTGGCCAGATCGGCATCGTGCGCATGGACGAAGACGGGGCACGCCTCATTCCGGTCGATCGCAAGCAGAAGGAAATGCGAATTCCGCTTGGCGATCTGCTCACGGCTGCCGATGGCGATCTCGTCGAAGTCGAGGTCAAGCTTTCCGGCCGGCTGATGATCCCACGCGCCAAGGTTACGTCGGTCATCGGCAATCCGATGTCGGAAGGCGCCGTCAGCCTCATCGCCATCCACAATCTCGAAATTCCCTACAACTTCCCGGCCTCGGTCATCCGCGAGGCCGAGGAGGCCAAGGAAGCCACGCTGAAGGGCCGTGAGGACTGGCGTGACATTCCGCTGATCACCATCGATCCATCCGACGCCAAGGACCATGACGACGCCGTCTACGCCCAGCCGGACGAGGATCCGGCCAATCCGGGCGGCCACATCGTCTATGTCGCCATTGCCGATGTCGCGGCCTATGTGCGGCCGGGTACCGCGCTCGATCGCGAGGCTTATTTGCGCGGCAACTCGGTCTATTTCCCTGACCGCGTCGTGCCCATGCTGCCCGAGCGCATCTCCAACGAGCTGTGCTCGCTCAAGGAAGGCGAACCGCGCGCCTCCCTCGCCGTGCGCATGGTCATGGGATCAGATGGCAAGAAGCGCAGCCACACCTTCCATCGCGTGTTGATGCGCTCGGCCGCCAAGCTGAGCTACCAGCAGGCACAGGCTGCTATCGACGGTCAGGCCGACGACAAGACCGGGCCGCTGCTCGAACCCATCCTGCGCCCGCTCTACGCGGCCTATGATGCCATGGCGGCGGCGCGCGACAAGCGGGGCCCGCTCGACCTTGACCTGCCCGAACGCAAGATCGTGCTCGATGACAAGGGCATGGTGAAGGACATCCGCATTCCGGAGCGCCTCGACGCCCATCGCCTCATCGAGGAAATGATGATCGCGGCCAATGTCGCCGCAGCAGAGACGCTTGAGCAGAAGAAGAGCGCCCTGCTCTACCGCGTCCATGACGAGCCCTCGTCAGAAAAGCTGCAGGCCTTGCGCGACTTCCTCGGCTCGCTCGATATCGCGGTCAAGAAGTCCGACAGCGTCCGCGCCAGTGATTTCAACGGCATCCTCGGCCAGGCGCGCAAGGCGGGCAATGTCGAGCAGGTGAGTGAAATGGTGCTGCGTAGCCAGGCGCAGGCGGAATACAACGCCGAGAACTACGGTCATTTCGGCCTCAATCTCGACCGCTATGCCCACTTCACCTCGCCCATCCGCCGCTATGCCGATCTCATTGTGCATCGGGCGCTGATCACCGCCTTGGGCCTCGGCACCGACGGGCTGAGCGAGACCGAAGTCCTTCGCCTCCCCGGCATTGCCCAGCACATTTCGGCCACCGAGCGCCGCGCCATGATGGCCGAGCGCGAGACTGCCGATCGCTTGCTGGCGCAGTTTCTCGCCGCCCAGATTGGTGCCCGCTTCGAAGGGCGCATTTCTGGCGTCACCCGGTCGGGTCTCTTCGTGCGTCTGCTCGAGACCGGCGCCGACGGCTTCATCCCCGCCTCCACGCTGGGCGAAGACTTCTATCGCTACACCGAAGGCCAGCAGGCGATGATCGGCGATCGCACGGGTGAAAAATTCGCCCTTGGGGACCGGGTCTCGGTGCGGCTGGTCGAAGCGGCGCCTGTGGCCGGCGCCCTGCGGTTCGAGCTCCTGTCCGAGGGTACACGCGGCAATCCGTCATCTGGCCGACGGAACCCGAAGCGCCCATCTAGGAGTTACGGTCCCAAGGGCCGGAAAAAGAGGTGATGTGATGGGATCCAAGACACTCCAGGAACGCAGCGTCGGACAGGCCATGTGGCGCGGCGCATTGTGCAGGTGTCCCCATTGCGGCAAGGGTCGCATGTTCCGGGCCTATCTCAAGGTCGCCGACCAGTGCGAAGCCTGCGGTGAGCAGCTCAACCTGCACCGTGCCGACGACTTCCCGCCCTATATCGCCATCATGATCGTTGGCCACCTGCTGATTGGCGTCATGCTGCACCTGGACATGGTGTGGCACGTCAGCCCGCTGACCTACCTCTACACGATGGTGCCGCTCGGCATCGTGCTGCCGATCCTTATGCTCCCATCCATCAAGGGTGCTATTGTCGGCCTGCAATGGGCCAACCACATGTATGGCTTCGGCACCGGCCAGCGCGACTGATCTGGCTTGACTTCCAGGTCAAAATCCGTAGGTTGCGCCCAAATTCAAAGCGCCGCCATTTCGCGGCGCCTTATTATTTGTCGAGGACACTGCAATGGCCAAAGCCGCTTCCGTCAAGATCAAGCTCGTGTCGACGGCTGATACTGGCTACTACTACGTCACCAAGAAGAACGCCCGCACCCAGACCGAGAAGCTCTCGTACAACAAGTACGATCCGGTCGTGCGCAAGCATGTCGAGTTCAAGGAAGCCAAGATCAAGTAATCTGGCGCCTGCTCGAGTAGCGAGAATCGAAAAAACCCCGCATCATCGATGCGGGGTTTTTGCTGCCGGGTATGGCCGCGGCATAGACCCGGCAAATTGCAAGCAGGCTGCAAGCGAGCTGGCAGCAAAGTCGCGGCAATCTGCGTGAATAGAGTGGCTGGTCCGGAGCGGCATGTCGAAGAGGCCACTCTGTCCGCATCCGGACCAACCGCCCTACGGGACTCAGGAGTTGCGGCGGACCTGAGAAGCCGTAGGGAACCCTCAGCGAAGGCCCTATCGGGTGCTCGCTGGTGTTGAGGGCAACCTACGCGTTGGCCCGGAAAACTCAAGCAGAACCAGGCCCTTGCGGCCGGTAACTTCTTGTTAATTATAACAGATAACCCTAACGCGTCCAATTGCGCAGGCTTTTCGCAAGGGCAGCCGTTCCGGTCAGGCGGCGTCGAACACCACCCGATTGCGGCCTTCGCGCTTGGCGCGATAAAGCGCCACGTCGGCCCGCTTGATCAGGGATTCCGGGGTGTCGGCGGCACTCTCGTTGAGGGTCACGCCGGCCGACACCGTCACCGATAGCGGCCGACCCGCATTGACTTCGAAGCTGCGCTCGGCAATCGACTGCCGCACGCGCTCGGCCACCAGTTCGGCCTGCCCGAAATCGGTGTCGGGCATGAGTACGACGAATTCCTCGCCACCGAATCTGCAAGCAAGATCAACGCCGCGGATGTTGCGCTTCAGCCGTGCGGCGAACTCCTTGAGCACCGCATCGCCGATGTCGTGGCCGTAGGTATCGTTGACCGCCTTGAAGTGGTCGATATCCAGGATCATCAGCGCCATGTCGCGCTCCTGGTTCTGTGCCTTGCCCAGCATGACCCCGAGATGGCGGTCGAAGTAGCGCCGATTATACAGGCCAGTCATGTCGTCCGTCACGGCCAAGGCCATGGTATTGTTGACGCTTTGGCGCAGCTCGAGCGCATAGCGCTGCCGGCGAATCTGCGTGCGCACGCGCGCTGCCAGCTCGTTGCGTTCCACCGGGCGGGAGATGAAGTCGTTGACGCCCAGGTCGAGTGCGCGCACCACCTTTGGCTTGTCGGCGTCATCAGCGATCAGGATGATCGGCAGGTTGCGCGTGTGCTCCAGTGTGCGGATTTGCGAGCATACCCGCAGCGGGTCGAAGTCGGTGAGCGCCATGGCCACCAGTGCCAATTCATAGCTCGCGCCAGTGACCTGGAACACCGCGTCGGCCGGCTGCAGCAAGATATCCACGTCGTGCTCGGGCGTGAGGTAATTCTTGATACGCTCAGCATGCCGCGGGTCGGTGTCGACAATGAGGATGGAGCCAGCCGCCGTGTTGATCTTGTCCATGGCCCGCATGGAATCTTCGATGGCGATCTGCTGGCCGGTCGTGGCGCGGGCCCGCAGCTCATCGGTGAGAGACTTCAGGCGCACCAGGCTTTTGACGCGCGCCATCAGCTGCATGTCGTCGACCGGCTTGGTCAGGAAGTCGTCGGCGCCAACTTCGAGCCCCTTGACGCGGTCGGAGGGCTGGTCGAGTGCGGTGACCATCAGTACCGGGACGTGCTGGGTCCTGGGGTTGGACTTGAGCCGACGGCAAACCTCGAACCCGTCCATGTCGGGCATCATGACGTCGAGGAGGACAATGTCGACGTCCGAAGTGTTGCAGATTTCAAGGGCTTGCGGGCCGGACGAGGCCGTTACGACTTCATAATATTCCGCCGTCAACCGCGCTTCGAGCAGCCGGACATTGGTGGGGATGTCGTCAACGATCAATACGCGTGCAGTCACTGGAATGGCCCCGAAACCTGTCGCCGGCCGCTGGCGTCCCCCAGCGGCGTCGAGCGGGCTGATCAGGCAGACAGACTGGCTGGCTCTGCGCGGTCAGGCCGGTCCAATGTAGCGGGCAATAGTTTCCAGAAAGTGAGGCACCGAGATCGGCTTGCTGATGTAACCCTCGCAACCGCCCTGCAAAATGCGCTCCTCGTCACCCTTCATGGCGAAGGCCGTGACGGCAATCACCGGGATATGCGCCAGGTCATCGTCATCCTTGAGCCACTTGGTGACAACCAGCCCGGATACTTCGGGCAGTTGGATATCCATGAGGATGAGATCGGGATGGTGGGCGCGTGCAAGATCGAGTGCCTCCATGCCGTTGCGGGTCTGGATG
Source organism: Devosia sp. (assembly GCA_036675975.1). Classification (GTDB taxonomy): domain Bacteria; phylum Pseudomonadota; class Alphaproteobacteria; order Rhizobiales; family Devosiaceae; genus Devosia. The sequence goes on from JAKFDU010000238.1 coordinate 13,691, forward strand.
ACGGCATATCCGCGCGATTCCAGCAGATCGTTGAAGAGCTTCATGTTGAGCTCGTTGTCCTCAACGATCATGACGGTCTTTGGCATCTATCTTCTCCGCGCCTCTAAGGCGCTGGCGGCGCTTCGCTTTGCCGCCCGGTTCAGCTAACATTGAATCTCTTACAAAACACCAAATGAGGCCGGCGGTGCCGCGTTCCGAAAAAGTCGAGACTTCCGCCTCCACCCTGGCCGATGCCTGTCTCGGCTATCTTGCGGAAAACCCCGACGAGCTCCTGGCCTTCATGCAGTTTGCCGGCCTTGATCCGGACGCGCTTCGCCGTTCTGTCGGCTCGGCCGCCCTCCAGCGCGGCCTCATCGACTATTTTGCCTCAAACGAACCGATTCTGCTCGCCCTCTGCGCAAATTCCGGCATGTCGCCCGAACAGTTCATGCGGGTCTGGCATCGGCTCAATCCGTCGGGGTAGCGGTGACCCTCGACTGGCTTTGCCGCGATTGCCTGACCTGCGGCAGCAGCGCGGCAGTTCCCACCCGCTGCCCCGGCTGTGGCTCCCCGCGCCTGCGCAGCCATGAGGAACTGTTCAAGCTCTCCATCGCCCATGTCGATTGTGACGCCTTTTACGCCTCAGTGGAGAAGCGCGACGATCCGAGCCTGCGCGACAAGCCGGTGATCATCGGAGGCGGCACGCGCGGGGTCGTCTCGACCTGCTGCTATATCGCGCGGCAATCGGGCGTGCGCTCGGCCATGCCGATGTTTCAGGCGCGCAAGCTCTGTCCCGACGCCGTCATCATCAAGCCCAACATGGCCAAGTATGTCGGCGTTAGCCGGCAGATCCGCCAGCACATGGACGCGCTGACCCCTCTGGTCGAGCCGCTGTCCATCGACGAGGCATTCCTTGACCTCTCTGGCACCCAGACGTTGCACAAGGCGCCGCCGGCCCTCGTGCTCGCTCGTTTCGCCAGGATCATCGAGACCGAGCTCGGCGTCAGCATCTCTGTGGGCCTCAGCCACAACAAGTTCCTGGCCAAGGTCGCCTCGGACCTCGACAAGCCGCGCGGCTTCGCGGTCATCGGCAAGACCGAAACGCTGTCTTTCCTGGCGCCGCGCCAGATCAGTCTCATCTACGGCGTCGGCAAGGTATTCGCCGAGACCCTGCGCAAGGATGGTCTCGTCACCATCGGCCAATTGCAGGACGAGCCGCCTGAGAATCTGATGCGCCGGTATGGAGAGACCGGCGCGCGGCTCGCCCGGCTGTCGCGCGGTGAAGACAGCCGGCAAATATCGCCGGATGGGGAGATGAAGACGATCTCTTCAGAAACCACCTTCAACAACGATATCAGTGACCTGGACAAACTATCTACCGAACTGCTCAATGTGACCGAGCGGCTCTCGGAACGTCTCAAGGCCAAGAATGTTGTCGGCGACACGGTAACATTGAAGCTCAAGTCATCCGGTTTCCGCTTGCGCACGCGCGCCCGGCATTTGATGATCCCTACGCAATTGGCCAATGTGATCTATGAGACCGGCCGGTCGCTGTTGGAGCGTGAGGTCGATGGCACGGCTTTCCGGCTGATCGGAATCGGTGTTTCGGGTATCGATACGGCCAACGGCACTGATCCGGCCGACCTGCTGGAGCCAGCCATTGCCCGCAAGGCCGCGGCCGAGCGCGCCATGGATCGTGTACGCAGCCGCTTCGGTCGCGAGGCGGTGGTGCGGGGCAAGCTCTACAGACACAAGCCGGCTCCGGTGCCGGCAGAACCAGACGACGACCAGAACGAAGGCAAGACCAGATGACCAGTCCGATCGAGAAGCTCCGCCAATACGGCTACGAACTGCCGATGCCAAAGGCGCCGGTCGCCAATTATGTGCCGGTCGCCCGGACTGGCAACATCCTCTATATATCGGGCCAGATTTCCAGTAATGAGCATGGCGTGGTGACGGGCTTGCTTGGGGACACCATGAACGTCGTTCAGGGGGGCAATGCGGCCGAACTGGCGGCGCTCAACGTGCTCAGCCAGATCGTCCATATGGGCGGCGTGCCTCTGCAGGACATCAAGCGCATTCTCAAGGTGACCGTCCTCGTCGCGTCGACCCCGGACTTCACCGAGCAGCACCTGGTGGCCAACGGCTGCTCCAACCTGCTGGTGGGTGTGCTGGGAGACAAGGGCAAGCATGCCCGGGCTGCCTTTGGCGTGGCCTCCCTGCCCTTCGGTGCTGCCGTGGAAATCGACGCCGTCGTCGAAGTCTAGCTGCACACCATCGTCACATTCCGGTGCCATTGAAGCACCCTTCATAGCGACGAGGGCCGTAGCCATGACTGAACCACTGTTTCCCAATCCTGTCGCGCATCGCGGCCTGCATGATCGCGCCAATGGCGTCATCGAAAACAGCGCCAGCGCCTTCGAGGCCGCCATTGCCGGCGGCTTCGCGATCGAGTGCGATGTGCAACTGACCAGTGATGGCGTGCCGGTCATCTTTCACGATGACAATATGAAGCGCCTGCTGGGCAAGGACGGTGCCGTGGCCGATTGCGCGGCGAGCGAGATCACCTCGAGCCCCCTGCTGGACAGCGCGGCGGGCGATTGCCCACAACGGTTTGCGGATTTCCTGGCGCAGATCGCCGGCCGGGCCCTGTTGCAGATCGAGCTCAAGCATCAGCGCGACACCACGGGCACGCAACTGCTGGCCCGTGCGGTGGCCGAGGCGCTCAAGACTTATGAGGGACCGGTGACGGTGGAATCGTTCGATCCACATCTGCTGACGGCGGTCCGCCAGTTTGGCTTTACAGGGCAGCGCGGCATCATCACCTATGACTACGCTGATGCCAGCGAAGACGGCCATCTCACCGAAGACCAGCGCTACAGCTTGCGGCACCTGCTACACTGGCACGAGACGCAGTTCGACTTCATCTCATGCGCCAAGGATGCATTGGAGCTGCCGGCCATCGTTTTCTGGCGCGCGCTAGGGAAACCCGTGACGGCCTGGACAATCCGCTCGCAGGCCGAGGCAGACTTGGCTCGATCGCACGCAGACCAACTGGTGTTCGAGGGATTCCAGCCTGCGTAGCTGGCTCGCCATTGCCCTGGTGTTGTCGCTGGCGGACGCTGCGGCGGCTCAGGGCGTCGCACTTCCTCCGGCCGGCGGTCAGTACGACTCGCAGCTTGGTGGCGCCTATGCGCCGCCAAAGGGCACGCTGATCGTCAGCCGTGATCGAGCAGAGCCTCCGGCGCCCGGGCTATACAACATCTGCTACGTCAACGCCTTCCAGACGCAGCCGGAGGAGACCAGCTGGTGGCTCGCCAACCATCCAGACCTGTTGCTGCGCCACAAGGATGCCCTGGCGGAGGATCCGAACTGGCCCGGTGAGATCTTGCTCGATACCAGCACCGAGGCGAAGCGCGCGGCACTGGCTGCGATCGTGAACGGCTGGATCGACCAATGCGCCCGAGATGGATACCAAGCCATCGAGGCGGACAATCTCGACACCTATTCGCGCTCGGCGGATGCCTTGAGCATCGCGGACAACCTAGCCTATGCCGGCCTGTTGATCCACCACGCACGTGGTCTCGGCCTGGCCTTCGGCCAGAAGAACGGCGGCGAGTTGGGCGGGCGTGGCAAGGCAGCGGGTTTCGATTTCGCAATCGTCGAGTCGTGTCAGGTCTATGAGGAATGCGACGGCTATGTGGAGGTCTTCGGCCCGCATGTGCTGGAGATTGAATACACCGATACCGACGCTGCTCATTTCGAAGCCGCTTGCGCGGCACGCGGGCGCCAAATCTCCGTGATCCGTCGCGATCGAAACCTTACAATCCCAGCCGAACCGTCCTATTTCTATCAGACCTGTTGACCCTGCCGGGACTTGCCTTGGCTGACCAGCCGACCCTTCGCGCGACAATCCATCCGAGCACGGCCAGCATCCCTGCGGCCGTCTGGAACGCGCTTGTTCCGTCGACCGATGGGTTGGCGGATAACCCCTTCCTCGACCACGCATTCTTCGCGGCGCTTGAGGAATCGGGCTGTGCCACCAAGCGCACCGGCTGGCAGCCGCAGCACATCCTGTTGAGTGACGACAGCGGCCAGCCACTGGGGCTGATGCCGCTGTTTCTCAAGTCTCATTCCATGGGCGAGTATGTCTTCGACCATGGCTGGGCCAACGCCCTGGAACGCGCCGGCGGCAGCTACTATCCCAAGCTGCAATGCTCGGTGCCGTTCACCCCGGCAACGGCGCCCAAGCTGTTGGTGCCGTCCGGCGATCCGGCGATCAAGGCGGCACTGCTTTCCACCGCACAGCAGCTCGCCATTCAGCGCAACGCCTCCTCGGTCCATGCCACCTTCGTGCCGGCGGCCGAAGCCGACGAGATCGAGGCCGATGGTTGGCTCAAGCGCTTCGACACGCAGTTCCACTGGCACAATGAGGGCTTTTCCAGCTTCGACGACTTTCTCGAGACCCTGTCGTCGCGCAAGCGAAAGACCATCCGCCGCGAGCGGCGCGATGCGCTGGCTGGCGGCCTGACGGTCAAGTGGCTATCCGGGGCGGATTTGCGCGAAGAACACTGGGACGCATTCTACGCCTTCTACGAGGATACCGGAGCCCGCAAATGGGGCCGGCCCTATCTCAACCGCGAGTTCTTCTCGCGGCTCAACGCCACGATGGCCGACCGGATCGTGCTGATGCTGGCCTATGACGGCACCGAGGCGATCGCAGGCGCCATCAACTTCCTGGGCAAGGACCGCATCTACGGCCGGAACTGGGGCTGCACGCGCGAGGTGCCGTTCCTGCATTTCGAGCTCTGCTACTATCAGGCGATCGATTATGCCATCGCCCACAAGCTGGATGTGGTGGAGGCTGGCGCGCAGGGTGAGCATAAGCTGGCCCGTGGCTATGCTCCTGCTACCACCTATTCGGTGCATTGGATTGCCCATCCTGGCCTGCGGGAGGCAGTGGCGGACTTCCTCGAGCACGAGCGCGCTTCGGTCGAGGAGAACCAGGAACTGCTTGAGCAGTTCACACCATTCCGTAGGGGCGAGCGGACCGATAGCTGACCGTGGGTAGCGCGATCGCTACTTCCCCCGTCTCTGCATCCCCGCTAAGTAGGAAACATGATCTGGGACATAGTCATTTTCCTGCTGCAGGCCGCCCTCGCCTTCGTCGTGTCGACGGCCCTGTTCGATGCGCTGCACTGGGTGTTGCACAAGTGGGAGAGCTCGACGATCCCATTGCTGCGGACCTTCTCCTCGTGGCACTGGGTGCACCACAAGTTTCTTGGACTCGATATGCAGATCAACCCGGCCTATGCCCGGGCCAATATCTGGTTCCACATCCTGCCCGAATACCTGACGTCGGTAGCTGGAACGCTGGCGTTCCTGCTGGTTTTTCCGTGGCCGCCGATCGCCGCCGTTCTTGTCGTTCGTACGGTCATGCTGGCGATGACGCTGCGGGAAGAAGGGCTCGACTACAATCACATGTCGATGGATCGCGTGGGCGGCCAGCAGGGGCTGCTGTGGGTCGACAATAACTACCACGCCATGCACCACGTCTATCCGCACAACTTCTTCTCGTCCTTCGCCAATGTGTTCGACATGGTTGCCGGCACGAGCTGCCAGATCGAGGGGCGACGGTTCCTGGTGACTGGCGCCAGCGGTGCATTCGGCTCGGCTATGGTCGAGAAGCTGAAGCGGCTTGGCGGCGTGGTGGAAACCGCGAAGTCCGGCGTGGATTTCACCGCCGGCAATTACACCGCGATGCGGGAAATGCTGGCGCGTGCCGATGTGCTGGTACTGGCGCATGGCGCCAAGACGGATGATTGCTGGAACGCCAACAACGTCACCTTCCGCGAACTCACCGAGATCTTCACCGAACTCGGCAAGAGCCGGCTCACCCCGCCGGAAGTTTGGGCACTTGGCTCAGAGGCCGAGTTCCACGGTGACATGGGGATGGACGAGCTCAAGGCTTATGCTGCCTCCAAGCGCGCCTTCGCGCTGCGCGCGCGGGACTATTATCGCTCCGATGCCCTGGTCTATCGGCACATCGTTCCGTCGTCTTTCACCTCTGCCATGGGGAAAGGCGCCATGAGCGCCCAGACTGCGGTCAGCATTGCGCTGTTCTTCATTCGCCGCGGTTTCCGCTATGTGCCGGTGACGCTGACCGGGCTGGCGGTGCTGAACTATTTCCGCTTCCGATTCTTCCAGAAGGGCCGGCCGGACGATTTGCAGCCGGCGGAGTGAACCATGAGCTACGATCCATCCAACATTTTCGGCAAGATCCTGCGGGGAGAGATTCCGGCGCACAAGGTCTACGAGGACGATATCGCGCTGGTGATGATGGATATCTTCCCGCAGTCGCGCGGGCACACGCTGATCATTCCCAAGGCGCCGTCGCGCAACCTGCTTGACGCCGACCCCGCGGCGCTGGCGGCGGTGATACCGCTCGTGCAGAAGGTGGCCAAAGCGGTGAAGCGCGCGACGAGTGCGGACGGCGTTCGCCTCATTCAGTTCAACGAGGCAGCGGCTGGGCAGACGGTGTTCCATCTGCATTTCCACATCATTCCGGTCTACGAGGGCAAACCGCTGGCCCCGCATGCTGGCGGCAAGGCCGATGATGGCGAACTGGCGGCGATAGCAAGGGCGATCGCCGCAGCGCTTTAATGGTGGCTGCGGCTGCCGTGCATGGTTAGCACCGCCACGATCGCCATGGTCCCAATGATCATCAGCAGGGTCATTGCCGTTCTCCTTGAGCAGGAGAACTCAGTATGCGCTCGTCCGGTTCGATCACAAAGTGTGATCGACGACCAATCCGCCCTTGAGCGTGACGATGCGATCGGCGCGACGCGCCAGATCGTGGTTGTGGGTGGCGATGAGCGCCGCCGCGCCCTCATTCTTGATGAGGTTCGCCAGGGCGGCAAACACCAGATCGCTCGTCTCGGGATCAAGATTGCCGGTCGGCTCGTCGGCCAGGATCACCTTGGGGTGATTGGCCGCGGCGCGGGCAATGGCAATGCGCTGCTGTTCGCCGCCCGATAGCTCCGCCGGTCGATGGCTGGCGCGTGGGGCGACGCCCAGCAAATCCAGCAGTTCCATTGAGCGCTTGTCCGCCTCAGCCGGCGACTTGCCGGCGATGAGCTGCGGCATCGAGACGTTTTCGAGAGCGGTGAACTCGGGCAGCAGGTGATGGAACTGGTATACGTAGCCCACGGTGGAGCGGCGCAACTGGGTACGGCCGCGGTCGCCGAGTCTGCTGGTGGGAATGCCCATGATGGCGACTTCGCCGCCCTGCGGGCTCTCCAGGAGGCCCGAGATGTGCAGCAGCGTGGATTTGCCGGCCCCTGACGGAGCCACCAAGGCCACGAGTTCACCCGAATGGACAGTGAGGTTTGCCGCCTCCAGCACACGGACGATCTTGTCGCCCTGGCCGTAGTGCCGGTGGACGTCGGTGAGAACCAGATGCGGTTTACTCATAGCGCAGGGCCTCAACCGGGTCATACTGGGCGGCGCGCCAGGCCGGATAGAGCGTCGCCAGGAAGCTCAAGGCGAGGGCCAGGCACACGACAACCGTGACCTCGACCGGGTCGGTCTTTGATGGCAGCGATGAGAGGAAGAACACTTCCGGCGGGAAGATGGCGACGCCGAGGGTGTTGGACACGAAGGCGCGCAGCGGTTCGGCATTGGCCGCCACGATCAGGCCGAGGACCACGCCGCTGAGCGTACCAACGACGCCGATCGTGGTTCCGGTGATCGAGAATATCCGCATGATCGAGCCGCGGGTTGCACCCATGGTGCGCAGCACCGCGATGTCGGAACTCTTGTCCTTCACCAGCATGATAAGGCTGGAGATGATGTTGAACGCCGCGACCAGGATGATCATCGAAAGGATGGTGAACATCACGACGCGCTCCACCTGCAGCGCCGAGAAGAAGGTCTCATTGCGCTGCTGCCAGTCGGTCAGGATCAGCGGGCGGGCCGACGGATCGGCCTGCAGGCGCTCACGCATGACTTTAGTGTTGTCTGGGTCATCGATGAAGATTTCGGCGGCGCTGGCCTGGCCGATTTTGTCATAGGCCGCGTCGATCTCCGCATTGGTAGGGGGCGGGTCGAGCGGTCCTGTGGCGGGCGCGTCCATGCCGGGCTTCAGCACTTCCTGCAGCAGGTTGAAATAGTCCTGCGCCGGCTCGAGCGGCATATACATGAAGAAGCTGTCGAACTCGACCATGCCGAGATCGAAGATGACGTTGACCGGATAGGATCTGATCTGCGGCGTTGAGCCGAACGGGGTCATCGCCCCATCAGGGTTGATAATCTGCACCTGGTCGCCAAGAGACAGCCCCAGCGTTTCCGCCAAGCGCCAGCCGATCGCCACGCCCTTGGAGCTGTCCCATTGATCCCAGCCACCCTGCCCGTGCTCGTTGGCATTGGCGTTATAGAGCAAGCTGAGCTTCTTGAGATTTTCCTCGTCCATGCCGCGCACCGTGGCGCCGGTCGAGTTGCCCTTGCCCGAGGCCAGAACCTGGCCTTCGACGAAATAGACGGCAAAGCTTACGCCATCGACCTGTTCGAGCGCCGCTACCGTCTCCTTGTAGTCAGTGAATTCCCGCTCGATCGGATAGGCGGTGAAGTGGCCGTTGAGCCCCAGGATCTTGGTCAGGAGCTCAGCGCGGAAGCCGTTCATGACGGACATGACGACGATCAGCGTCGCAACGCCGATCGCGACGCCCACCATGGTAAGGCTGGCGATTACCGAGATGAACGCCTCCTTGCGGCGTGCTCGCAGGTAGCGCCCGGCGATCATCCATTCAAAGCGCGAAAAGGCGCGCGTGCCCTTGTTCAGCAGAGGCGGCGCCGTATCGGTCAAATGTCGGTCTTTCGCTGCGGTTCGATGAGGTCCTTGATGCGCGCCACGGCATCGGCGATCGGCAACGTTTCGCGCTCGCCGGTCTTGCGGTGCTTGATCTCGGCTTCGCCGGAGGCCAGGCCACGAGGCCCGAGAATGATCTGATAGGGAATACCGATCAGGTCAGCCGTGGTGAACTTGGCGCCGGCGCCCTGGTCGCGGTCGTCATAAAGCATGTCGATGCCGGCAGCAGTCAGCTCATCGTAGAGCTTGTTGCAGGCGACGTCGCAGGCTGCATCGCCGGCCTTGAGGTTGATCAGCACGGCCTCGAAGGGCGCGACCGAGACCGGCCAGACGATGCCGGCGTCATCGTGGAACGCCTCGATCAGCGCCGGGACCAGCCGCGTCGGACCAATGCCGTAGGAGCCCATATGCACGGTGATTTCCTTGCCGTCGGGACCGGTAACGGTCGCCTTCATGGGTTCGGAATACTTGGTGCCGAAGTAGAAAATATGACCGACTTCGATACCGCGTGCAGAAACGCGATGTTCCTCGGGAACCGCGGCTTCATACTCCGCCATGTCGACCATTTCCTCGGTTGCGGCATAGAGCGAGGTCCAATCGTTGAAGATCGGATTGAGGTCGCCGCGGAAGTCGGTGTTGGCGCCGGGAATGGGCTTGTCGAGCAGGCGGCGATCGCAGAACACCTGGCTCTCGCCCGTGTCGGCCAGCACGATCCACTCGTGGCTGAGATCGCCGCCGATGGGGCCAGTATCGGCGCGCATCGGAATGGCGGTCAGGCCCATGCGGGCATAGGTGCGCAGATACGCCACGAACATGCGCTCGTAGGCTTGCACGGCGGCTTCCTTGGTGAGGTCGAAGGAATAAGCGTCCTTCATCAGGAACTCGCGGCTACGCATGGTGCCGAAGCGCGGGCGCACCTCGTCGCGGAACTTCCACTGGATGTGATAGAGGTTCAGCGGCAGGTCCTTGTAGGACTTCACATAGCTACGGAAGATGTCGGTGATCATCTCCTCATTGGTGGGACCATAGAGGAATTCGCGCTCGTGCCGATCCTCGATGCGCAGCATTTCTTTGCCATAGGCGTCGTAGCGCCCGGACTCGCGCCAGAGGTCCGCAGACTGGATGGTGGGCATCAGGAGCTGGATCGCGCCGGAGCGGTTCTGCTCCTCCTCGATGATCTTCTGCACCTTCATCAGTACCTTGTAGCCAAGCGGCAACCAGGAATAGAGGCCGGAGGCCTGCTGGCGGATCATTCCGGCACGCAGCATGAGGCGATGCGAGACGATTTCAGCTTCCTTGGGGACGTCGCGCAGCACCGGCAAAAAGTAGCGAGACAGGCGCATGTGAACTCCCGAAAACGTCCGTCGACTCAAGGCTTTTGTTGATGCCCACTCAAATCCTACTCGTCCATCTGATGCAAGCATGGAAGGCATGCAGAATCTGCGTGACAGGGCGAAATCTTGTTGTTAGGGTCCCTCGCAATAACGCAAAGGCGGTTCCAATCCGCCGGACGTCGACAACGTCAAGGGAGGAGCGTTGGCAGCGCGCTTTCATAGCGCACCTAAGACCAACGTATTGTCGAACAAACTCTTTTAGCGGGGCCATGTGCCCCGCTTTTTTGTTTCTGCCTGCGAAGGTAATGCCCGGGTGGGCACTTGTGAGGTCTTGCACATGGCCGACCGAGCCGATCTCAGACGTATCGCGCTTGCCCTGCCCGGAACCACCGAGGCACCACATTTCGACCGTGCCGCGTTCAGGGTCGACCGCATTTTCGTGACGTTGGACGCAGACGGTCAGACAGCCAACTTCAAGTTCACGCCGGACGAGCAGGAATTCAAATGCCAGCTTGCCCCGGAAGTGTTCGCTCCCCTCGACAATGCCTGGGGACGGCAGGGCTGGACAACCGCTCGGCTGGCTGCTGCCACCGAGGACGACCTGCGCGCGGCGCTTGAAATGGCGCATGGCCATGCTGTCGGCAAGCCGAAGCGGAAGCGCTAGCGGCCGCCCCTTACGCCGAGTACAGGCCGAAATTCTCGCCTGCCGTGGTCAGCGGTTCCAGTAGTGGTGCAGAGTCTCGTTGGTGAGGCCCCAGAGCAGGAGCGCCGTCAGAACCATCGCCAGACCGGTGGCAATGAGCGCCTTGCGTAGCAGGCGCGGTGAAACCGGTGCGCCTGGATCTGTACCGGCAACGACCTCCCCTGCCTCATGCTGGCTGCGGTTGCCGATGGGCAGCACCGCGACGAAGGTCAACCACCAGATGACGAAGAAGACGGCGATGATGGAGCCGATCTGCATGGGCGTTTTCCTCGGGGCGTGCTGCGCCTTCAAATACCCTCAGAGTCGTTCCGGCGAAAGCAGGAACCTCCGTTTCCTATTGCCGCAGTCGGGCATCCCGCTTTCGCGGGATGCCCGACGTTGTGGTCACACCCGGTGTACGAAGACCGAGACATTGGGCTTGCGGCCCCAATAGGCATTGACCTCGTTGCGGATGGCCTTGAACAGGGCGGAGTTCAGCACTTCGGTGTCGCTGCGGCGCTTGGGCGGCATGGATTTGAGCACACCGGCAATGGTGTCCTCGACCAGTTCACCCAACGACTCGTCTTCGGTCTCGGGCAGGCCCTCGATGACGAGGTCCGGACCGGAAACGACCTGGCCACCACCATTGACGCAGAGGCTGACCACGACATGGCCGCCAAAGGATAGCCGGCGACGGCCTTTGACACCGGACTCTTCGGGCGTGCAGAGCACCAGACCGTCGAGATACAGCTCGCCGGTCCGCACTTCGGCGGGAAAAGCCAGCGGTTCGGGGAACAGGCGCACCAGGTCGCCGTTGCGGGCGTCGATGACGTTGGGAATGCC
>JAKFDU010000239.1:0-1931 GCA_036675975.1 Devosia sp.
CGTCGCTGTCCAGTGCCTGCTCGGCCTCGGCCACCACCCGGGTCAGCGCTTCGCTGCCTTCGGCGCCGTCCAGGGCCTGCTTGATCCGGCGGATGAAGACCAGGCCGCGATCGGTCTGCGGCTCGGTGAAGAAGACGTTGTAGGCAATCGTCTTGGCCTTCGCGCCGGCGAGCTTGTCGATCAGCTCGGCGTGCACATCGCGCGACCAGGGCCAGCGCCCGATGTTGGCGATGCTCTGGTCGTCGATGGCGATGACGGCGATGCGGTCGGACGGCTGGCTCGCGTTCTGGCTGCTGGCAAGGTCGTAGAAGCGGCGCTCCAGTGCCTCGAACAGGCCGGTGGATTTCCAGAGGACGAAGACGGCGGCGACGATGGCCGCGCCGGTGAACCAGTCCGCCCGCCAGAACGCGCGGCGCTTAGCCGATGACGATGTACCCACTTCTGCCCCTCGCCCTCAAAGGCTGATCCACTGCCTCAAGGACAGCTTCCTCGCCCGCTCGCTCGGGAGGGGCAGGACTCCCAGCTGGACGTTAACAGACGCCTTTGGAGTGAACAAGGAAGTTCGACATCGGCTTGCTACGTTTTGTTGCAAATTTACGGCAGCGCCGCCATCGTCGATGGGCGAAAAAAAAAGCCGACGCGCCAGGCGTCGGCCTTCCACTTGGCGAGCAGCGGCCGCCTACAGCAGCGACTTGAGCAGCCGGCCCATCTCCGAGGGATTGCGCGTCACCTTGAAGCCGCACTCCTCCATGATCGCCAGCTTGGCGTCGGCGGTGTCGGCACCGCCGGAGATCAGGGCGCCGGCATGGCCCATGCGCTTGCCGGGCGGAGCGGTGACGCCGGCGATGAAGCCGACCACCGGCTTCTTCATGTGGTCCTTGCACCAGCGCGCCGCCTCGGCTTCGTCGGGGCCGCCGATCTCGCCGATCATGATCACGGCGTCGGTGTCCGGGTCGTCGTTGAACGCCTTCATCACGTCGATGTGCTTCAGGCCGTTGATCGGGTCGCCGCCGATGCCCACCGCGCTGGACTGGCCCAGGCCGATCTCGGTGAGCTGGGCCACCGCTTCATAGGTCAGGGTGCCCGAGCGCGACACCACGCCGATGCGGCCCTTCTTGTGGATGTGGCCGGGCATGATGCCGATCTTGATCTCGTCGGGCGTGATCAGGCCGGGGCAGTTGGGGCCGAGCAGCAAGGTCTTCTTGCCGCCCTGGCTTTCCTTGGCCTTCATCTTGTTGCGCACCATCAGCATGTCGCGCACCGGGATGCCCTCGGTGATGCAGATGACCAGGTCGAGGTCGGCTTCCACCGCCTCCCAGATCGCGTCGGCCGCCCCTGCCGGCGGCACGTAGATCACCGACACGGTGGCACCGGTCCGCGCCCTGGCGTCCTTGACCGAGGCATAGATCGGGATGTCGAAGATCTTCTCGCCGGCCTTCTTGGGGTTGACGCCGGCGACGAAGCAGGCCTTGCCGTTGGCGTATTCCTGGCACTTCTGGGTGTGGAACTGGCCGGTCTTGCCGGTGATGCCCTGGGTGATGACCCGCGTGTCCTTGTTGATGTAGATCGACATGACTGGTGATCCTTACTTGACAGCCGCGACGACTTTTTGCGCAGCTTCGGCCATCGTGTCCGCGCTGATGATCGGCAGGCCCGACTCGGCCAGCATCTTCTTGCCCAGCTCCTCGTTGGTGCCCTTCATGCGCACCACCAGCGGCACGCCCAGGTTCACGGCCTTGCAGGCGGTGATCACGCCGGTGGCGATGGTGTCGCAGCGCATGATGCCGCCGAAGATGTTCACCAGGATCGCCTTGACCTTGGGGTTCTTCAGCATGATCTTGAAGGCCTCGGTCACCTTCTCGGGGGTGGCGCCGCCGCCCACGTCGAGGAAGTTGGCCGGCTCGGCGCCGAACAGCTTGATGGTGTCCATG
>JAKFDU010000240.1:0-13991 GCA_036675975.1 Devosia sp.
CTTCCAGAAGTTGCAGAACTACCGGAAGCGCCTCGTGGTGCTGGGCGATATCGCGGCAGACGTTGCGGCCAGCAAATCGCTGCATGATTTCGTCTACGAGACCAACCGGGTCGGCAATCACCTGTTCGCGCCGGACCGCGAGACCATGCTGGCGCGGCTGTGATCACCGCAGCGTTGACTTGCCAGGCGCGAGGACGATGCTGGCGGCATGCTGTTCGATTCGCCTGTTCAGACCGAGCCTGACTATAGCCACGAGCGCCAGATGCTGGCGCGCGGCGCCCGCATCGTTGCGGGGGTCGACGAGGCCGGTCGCGGTCCGCTGGCCGGTCCGGTCGTGGTTTCGGCGGTGGTGCTGGACGCCCGGGCCATCCCGCAGGGGCTCAACGATTCCAAAAAACTGACCGAGGAGCAGCGTGAACTGCTGTTCGGGCAGATCATGGCCACCGCTCTTGCTGTGTCGGTGGTGGTCGCCCCGCCCTCCATTATCCTCAGCCACAATATTCGCGGCGCCACCCTGTGGGGCATGGCGCGGGCGGCGTGCAGCCTCAGCCTTCGCCCCGATCGCGTACTGATCGATGGCCGTGACATTCCGATGGGCCTGCCCTGCGAGGGGCTGGCGCTGATTGGCGGGGACGGCCGCAGCGTCTCTATCGCCGCGGCCTCCATTGTCGCCAAGGTGACGCGCGATCGCATGTGCCGGATCATGGATTGCGACGCGCCGCATTTCGGCTTTGCCGGCCACAAGGGCTATTCGACGCCCCAGCATATGCGGGCACTTGTGGAACACGGCCCCTGCCGCCACCATCGCGAGGAATTCGCGCCGGTCGCCGAAGCCTGGGAACGGGTGCGCGGCTTGGTGCAGGTGGCCTGACCTCTGAGTGCGCTGCCACCCCCTCCCAGCCTCCCGCATCAAGGGGGAGGTGCCGTTCGGGTTAACACAGGTGTGCCCACGAGTGGAGGGAAACCTCCCCTCGATGAGGGAGATAGGAGGGGGCGAGCCCACACGCACCGACCGTACCGGTTTGCATCCGCCCTTCTTAACCTCCCGCTAACCCCTTAAGAACGCTCCATTAACTCTGACGGGCTATAACCGTCTCGTTAGTACTGCGTTAGGGTTAAGTGTATGTTGCGTACCGCGCGTACGGCTGTTCAGGCCGCTGCGGAGGAGGCATCGCGCCTCCCGATAGATACCATCCTTGTGGGCGATTGCATCGACCACATGAATGCCCTGCCGGCCGGCTCGGTTGATCTCATTTTTGCGGACCCACCGTATAACTTGCAGCTGGACCAGGGCCTCACCCGCCCCGACCAGAGCAAGGTCGATGCGGTCGATGACGACTGGGACAAGTTTGAAAGCTTTGCCCATTACGACGCGTTTACCCGCGCCTGGCTCAAGGCCGCGCGCCGTGTGCTCAAGCCCGATGGCGCCATGTGGGTCATCGGCAGCTACCACAACATCTTCCGCGTCGGCACCGCGCTCCAGGATCTCGACTTCTGGATGCTCAACGATGTCATCTGGCGGAAAGCCAACCCCATGCCGAACTTCCGCGGCACCCGCTTCACCAATGCGCATGAGACGCTGATCTGGGCGGCCAAGAGCCAGAAGAGCCGCGTCACCTTCAACTATGAAGCCATGAAGCTGGCCAATGACGACACGCAGATGCGCAGCGACTGGCTGTTCCCCATCTGCACCGGTGCCGAACGGCTCAAGGACGATGCCGATGACAAGGTGCACCCGACCCAGAAGCCGGAAGCGCTGCTGTTCCGCATCCTCAATGCCACGACCAAGCCCGGTGATGTGGTGCTCGACCCCTTCTTCGGCACCGGCACGACCGGCGCCGTCGCCCGCAAGCTGGGCCGCCATTTTATCGGTATCGAGCGGGAACAGACCTATATCAATGCCGCGCTTAAGCGCATTGCCGCGATCCGCCCTGGCGTGTTCGAGGCGCTGCAATCGATCACGCCGAAACGCAAGGAAGCGCGCATTCCCTTCGGCTCGCTGATCGAGCAGGGGCTAATCGATCCGGGCACGCAACTCTTCGACTTGACGAGACGTTACTCTGCCATGGTTCGTGCAGACGGCTCGCTGGTCTCCGGTTCCCATCAAGGCTCCATCCACAAGGTTGGCGCTTTGGTTCAAGGCGCCGAAGCATGCAACGGCTGGACCTTCTGGCACCACGAACAAAACGGGCAGGTTAGCCCAATCGACGAACTTCGCACGGGCATCCGCGCAAAACTTGATTTGCTTTCTGCCTGATCCTGACCTCCAATCATGTCTCAGGCTCTTGACTGGCCGCCGGTTTGTCCCGGCGGCCTTTTTGTTTTTGGTGGATTTGCAGGGCGGTTTTAGTCGACGCAGGCGATGGAGGTCGGACCGGCAAGCAGCCGGGCGATAGCGTTTGCAATGGCGCGATCATCATAGGGTTTCGAAAAGAAGCTGCTGCCCCCGGGCAGGCTGCCCTCGTCGATGATCGCGGCGCCTGAAGCGACAATCAGCTTCACAGGTGGCCAACGGTTCCGGATATAGTGGGATAGTTTTATGCCATCCATGGTCCCAGGCATCTGCACGTCGGTGAACACCAGGTCGATGTCGTCTCGCGATTCGAGCAGGCGAATGGCCTCGTCCGCATCGCTGGCCTGCAGCGCTTCGTAGCCGGCAGCAAGCACCAGATCGACCGCTCCCATGCGGATAAGCGTGCTGTCTTCAACAATCAGGATGACGGCCTTGCCGTTATTCATGGCGTACTCGGATCAACATTACGGCCGGCCAGGAGACTAGAGCGCTTGGCAAGCGATTGGGTTCCTATGCGGCGTTCGAAAGGCCGCTTTGGTCGGCGCTTTCCCTATGGGAGATAGTGATCGTGGCTCCGGGACCCGCATTGCTCACCACGATCTCGGCGAGCAGGTTCTTGGCCAGCGCCTCGACAATGCCGCTACCCAAGCCGGCTTTTGGGGCATCATCGCCCACAGGCATGCCGATGCCGTTATCGGAGACCGTCAGGGTCCAGTCTTGGCCTGCGGACTGATAGTCGACCAGGATCGTGCCGGAGCGTTCGTCGGGAAAGGCGTGCTTAAGGGCGTTGATGACCAGTTCAGTCACAATGAGGCCCAGACTCACCGACACATCGGCCTCCACCGCGCTGCCATCGACGGTCACCACAATCGAAAGGCGGTCAGGATCGGCAATCATGGAGGCGCCCAGACTTTGACAGAGCTGGGTGAAATAGCTGAGGACGTCTACGTCGTCGCCCGTCGAGGTGGAGAGTTGCCGCTGCAAGGCAGCGATCGACATGACCCGCTGATGGGCGTTCTGCAGGTGTCCCCTGGCCTCTTCAGACTGAACACGGCGGGCGCTTTGCATCAGCACGCTGGCAATGATCTGCAGGCTGTTGGCGACCCGATGCTGGACTTCCCGGAGCAGCAGCGCCTTGTCCCGCACGAGATCGTCCTTGAGTCGTGCTTCGGCGCGCATGACACTGACATCGGTCACCGCCAGCAGCAGCCTGATGCGATCAGGGTCGCCGTCCTCGAGCAAGCGTGCATTGACCACCAGATGCCGTGTCTTGTGGTTTGGCCGTACCAGGTCGATTTCATAGGCTTCGATTCGCGCACTTCCGGAAGCGGTTGCCCTCAGCAACGAGGCCAGGCTGGGCATTGCCCATTCCCCGGCTCCAAGCTGGTTCAAGCCTTTGCCGCGAATTGTCGCGGGATCGATGTCGAAAGCCCGGCAGAATGATGCACTCGCGGCGATGACCGACAGATCCTCGGTCAGGAAGAGCAGCGGTTCGTTCGACGAGACCACGACAGCAAGAGTGCTTGCCGCTTCGAAATGCACGCTTGTGGACTGAGGCATGGATGGCCCTCAGGGCCGAAGACTTGCGGAGCAAGTCATCACTCGGCAGAAATGCCGACCAGCTTGCAAGGGCGAACTGGACCCAATGACCCTATCACGCCTGGATCGTAAGGCCCCCATACCAAATATCTGGCCCTGAGAGGCCGGCGGACTGGACATGGCAGCCCGCCCCGCCCCAGACGGCCTCATCCAGCTTGCATGGCCACGTCGATCCTTGCGGCCAGATCCACGCTCACCGGCACCATCGGCAGCCGCATTTCCGGGCTGTCGATCAGACCCGTTCGCGAGAGCCAGTGCTTGATGGCGCCGGGGCTGGGTTCGGCGAAGAGCAGGCGCGGGATGTCGGCCAGGATTTGCCAGTCGGCGAGTGCGCCCTGCTGGTCATTGGCGAGCATCTTGTTGCGGATCGTCGCGAAGGCGGCGGTATGAACATGGGCCGAGGCAAGGATGGCGCCGTCGGCGCCCTGGGTTAGCGCTGAGTAGTAGAACGGGTCCTCGCCCGTCAGCACCGCGAAATCCGCCGGCCTCTGCCGCACCAGGTCGAAGCTTTGCGCCGGATCGGCGCAGCAATCCTTGACGCCGACGATGTTGGCGCGCTCGGCCAGGCGCAGCATGGTCTCGTTGCCCAGATTGACGCCGGTCCGATAGGGGATGTTGTAGATAAGGATGGGCTTGGTCGTGCTGTCGGCTAGTGCCGCGAAATGCTGAAACAAGCCCTCCTGCGATGGTCTCGTGTAGTAGGGACAGGCGATCAGGTAGCCGTCCATCTCCCATTCAGTGGTCTGCCCGATTGTCTTGATTAGCTTGCGCGTGTCGCTTCCCGACAGGCCAAGATAGATCGGAATGACCCTGCCTACGGCGTTGAGCGAGGCTCGCGTCACCGCGACCAGCCGTTGAGCTTCGTCGTCGTCGAGCGACATGCCCTCGCCGGTCGTCGCGCCGAGGATGAGCCCGTCAATCGGCTCAGCCGCATAGTGGGTGACGAGGCGGCGCAGCGAGACCTCGTCGAGCGCGCCGTCGCGGAACGGGGTGATCAGCGGCAGCCAGATGCCATGCAGTGTCGAGCGGTTGATTTCCATCATTCATCTCCTTTGGCCGGAGACGGAGCGCACACGGAAAAGCCCCATCGGAACCGGCGGGGTCAATCTGATCCGAGTGCTTGCTAAAACCTGCGCGCGTCGACCATCAGCCCCTAGGCGGGGGCTTTTTTCGAGCTCTTGAGCTTGGTACGGCGGCAGGTCATGCCGTGAAGGTCAGCCATGGAAGGCCCGGTGTCAACCGGGGCGGCTCCGCCCACCGGCTTTGCCGCTCGGACCATTCCCGTATTTCCTCCGTTGCGGTCAGCGGTTTTGCCTGCCCGCCGCGGGATACTTCTTAACGATAGCAATGATCTATCTAGGTCGAGCACCAGCCGAAGGGCGGTGTTAACTCCGACCGTCCAGCATAGCAGCGAGTAAGGGATCTCTGCCGTGACTGCCACCGTGGGCCTCAATATCGTTATTGCCGTCGCGCTGGGCACTATGGCCTTGATCTGCGCCATCGCCAGCCTCAGCCTGCGGCGCAATGTGGCGCTAGCCTGGCTGGCAGGCGCGCTGGCCGTCGGCACGGTGCAGACACTGATCATCTCGTTTTTCCCTGACGGAGCGCTGGAATTCGTCTCGGCCATGGCGCTAGCGCCGCTGGGGTTCCTGCTGGCCAACAATTCCATCCATGTCCTGACCGCCGAAAAGCGCTGGCGGCGACAGTTCCACATGGCGTTCGCTGGCCTCTGCGCGGCGGCAGCGGTGCTGTTCGCAGTGCGTGCCCCCTTCTTTTACCAGGTCGTGTTCGTCCAGCTGGCGTGTACGCTGGCCATGGTGGACGCCGCGCTGCGTATTGTGAGCGGCATGAAATTGCGGCTGCTGGACATTTCGCTGCTGATTTCCGTCGGTGCGCTGGCGCTGCTCAGGGTTGCGCGGATGCCGCTGCTGGTCTGGTATTTCGGCGCGGATGTGGATTTTCTCGGCTTCAACAATTCGGCGCTGGAGCTGGGACTACTGGCGGCCGAGAGCCTGCTCACCCTGGGTATTATCACCCTGGTGGTTGCAGCTATTATCGGCGACACCATCGCCACGTTCCGCCACCAGTCCGAGCGCGACGGGCTGACAGGGCTGCTCAATCGCCGCGCCTTCGACGTCGCTGCCGGGACGGCCGCCGCCAAGGGTGGTGTCGTCATCTTCTGTGATATCGACCATTTCAAACTGGTCAACGATCGCTTCGGTCATCAGGCGGGCGACGACGTCATCTGCGCCCTTGCCGAGATTATGGGCAAGACGGGCTACCCCGCCGGTCGCATCGGCGGCGAGGAATTTGCCCTGCTGGTTCCCGGCGGATCGGCGCAGGACGGCCTGGACCTGGCCGAAATGGTTCGCGCCCGCTTCGGCGCCACAACCCACAAAGGCCTCCCTGCCGGCGAGGTTATCAGCGCCAGTTTCGGTGTTGCCGACTTTGTTCCCGGCAGCGTCCCGTCGGCATTCTTCGCAGTCGCCGATACCGCGCTTTACGCGGCAAAGGCAGCTGGACGGAACCGTGTCGAGATCATGCCGAGCCAAGCCAGCACAGCCTGGCGTTCCCGGGTCGCGTGATCGTCTAATCCACACCTGCGGCGGCGAGAACCTTGCGGAACAGGGTGGGCAGCGCCTCACCCCGGAGCGCCTGCCGGTCGGTCCACCAGCCATTGTCGAGCATCTGGCTGTCGACCAAGGCCGACCAAACTTCCAGTTCAAGCCGGAAATGCGTGAACACGTGCACCACCTGGCCACGGTGTTTCCAATCGGCCAGAACCGGATAATCGGCGCTGCCCAGTTCGGATGACCATGCCGAACCCGGCACTTCGGTCATGCCGCCGAGCAGCCCCTTGGCGGGGCGGCTCTGCAGATAGACGTCGCCATCGGTGTCGAGCATCACATAGGCGTGGCCCTTGCGGACCGGGCGCTCGGCCTTCGCGGCCTTGATCGGAAATACGGTCGGATCGCCTGCCTTGGTCGCGGCGCACCCGCCCTGGATCGGGCACAGCATGCAGGCGGCCGTGCGCGGCGCACAGATGGTAGCGCCGAGATCCATCATCGCCTGGGCAAAGTCGCCGGCTCTTGATGGCACCGAGGCCTGCAACGCCGAGCGCAGTTCCTCCTTGGCCTCGCGCACCGGCACCGGCAGCGCGTGGTAACGCGCCAGCACCCGGTCGAGATTGCCGTCGAGCACCGCCACGGGTTCGTCGAAACAGATCGCCGCTATTGCGGCACTGGTATAGGCGCCAACGCCAGGGAGGGCTTGCAGCCCAGCCGACGTTTCGGGGAACACGCCGCCGTGCTGGTCCACCACCGCCCGGGCGCAGGCGTGCAGGTTTCGCGCCCGCGCGTAGTAGCCCAACCCCGCCCATTCCTTGAGCACGCTGTCCAGCGGCGCTGCGGCCAGATCGGAGACGGTTGGCCAGAGGCTGGTGAAGCGCAGGAAATAGCTTTTCACCGCTGCCACGGTCGTCTGCTGCAGCATCACCTCGCTGAGCCATATCCGATAGGGGTCGGGCCGCACGCCGCGCGCCCGGTCCGCGGGAGACACGCGCCATGGCAGGTCGCGCGCATGCCGGTCATACCAGGCGAGCACGGCCGGGGCGTCGACGGGGGCGGGGTCGGGGAGATGCATGGGTATCGGATATCCCCAGCCTGGCCCCTTCCACAAGGGGTGGGCGTTCACATCGTCCGTGTTGGTGCGGTCGACAGGCTCCCCCTTGTGGGAGGGTGTGCGGTCAGACTGTGCCGCCCTCCGTGTTGACCGACCATCCTCTTGTGGGGATGCAAACCGAAAGGTACTCCATCATCATGGCCAAGGACGACCTGCCCGAACCGAAACGCCGCAATCGGACGATGAACATCGCCGACGTGCTCAGTGGCGCGCTCGACCCGGTGCTGAAAAAGCGCGGTTTTGCCAGCCGGGATATCATCACCCATTGGACCGTGATGGCGCCCAAGCCCTATGACCAGGTCGCCATTCCCGACAAACTGACCTGGCCGCGCGGCGGTGAGCGCAGTGCGGAGGGTGCCACCCTGCTGCTGCGCTGCGTGCCCGGCCACGCGCTGGCCATCGCCCATGAGGGGCCCAAGATCGCCGCCGCCATCAACCGCTATTTCGGCTTCGTGCTGGTTGGAGCTGTCAGATTGTCGGCGGAGCCATTCACCCCCGGTTCAGGGCAGAAAGCGCAAAACCCCATTCAACCGAGCCAGAGCACCATCGCGAAGGTCGGGGCCCAGGTGGCCGAAGTCGCAGATGATGATCTGAGGGAAGCGTTGCGGACACTGGGTCACGCGCTATCCAGCAGATCGGGGCGGAAATAGCGTGCCATTACTTGCGACAATGCAACCGCGGCGTTCACGCCGGGTTGATGAATGTGCCCACTTGCCCACACATTTGCCCCGTGTAGTGTCGCGCACATCAAAACAGGAGCGTTAGCCGTGAAATTCACCCGCCGTGACACCCTTATCCTGGCCGCGGCCGCGTCGGCGCTGAGCCTCTGCGGGGTTGCGACCGCCGGCGCTGCCGAAGGCGACGTGATCGATGTCGCCAAGCTGATGGCGCCGGCCGGGGGCATTGCGGACCATGTGCAGGGTAGCGAAACCGCGCCCGTCACGGTCATCGAATATGCTTCACCCACCTGCCCGCATTGCGCGACCTTCTCCAACGACGTGCTGCCGGCGTTCATCGCGGCCTATGTCGATACAGGCAAGGTCAAGCTGATCACCCGCCCCTTCGTGCGCAACGTGCTCGATGCCGCCGTGTTCATGCTGGCCGAAGCCGCCGGCCCGACCAATTACCACAACGTGGTTTCGACCTATTTCAAGACCCAGAATACCTGGGCCACGTCGCCGGCACCGCGCGATGCGATCCTTGAAATCGCCAAGCAGCTGGGCTTTACCCAGGAAACTTTCGACGCTGCATTGACGAATCAGGCCCTGTTCACCGCGATGGAAGCCGTGCGCGAACAGGCGCTCGATGAATTTGGTCTCTCAGGCACCCCGACATTCTATGTCAACGGCAAGACGCTCACTGGTGACAAGACGCTCGAGCAGCTCGCCGCTGAGATCGACCCGCTCGTTCCTGCCGATTTCGTGGCTACCGAGCCAGCCGCTCCGGCTGCCGCTGTCGCTCCGGCAGCCACCGACGCCATGGCGCCTGCGGCAGATGCAATGGCACCTGCCGAGCCTGCTGCGACCCCGGTCACCCCTGCGCAGTAACCTGCCTTCCGGCAGCGCCGCCCAGGTGGCGCTGCCATGAAATTCTCCCGCCTCAAGCTGCATGGCTTCAAGTCGTTCAGCGACGAAACCACGCTCGTCATGGAGCCGGGGCTGACGGGTATTGTCGGCCCCAATGGCTGCGGCAAGTCCAACCTCGTCGAGGCGATGCGCTGGGTGATGGGCGAAAGCTCATACAAGGCCATGCGCGCCTCGGGCATGGATGACGTGATCTTCTCGGGCTCCGGCAATCGCCCCGCCCGCAACTCGGCCGAAGTCACGCTCATCCTCGATAATGCCGATCGCACGGCGCCCGCCGCGCTCAACAATGCCGATGTGCTCGAAGTCACTCGCCGCATCGAGCGCGAGGCCGGCTCGGTCTATCGCGTCAACGGCAAGGAAGTGCGTGCCCGCGATGTGCAGCTGCTGTTTGCCGACGCGTCCACCGGCGCCCATTCGCCGGCAATGGTGCGGCAGGGCCAGATCGGCGAGCTGATCGCCGCCAAGCCCACCGCGCGCCGGGCGCTGCTCGAAGAAGCCGCCGGCATTTCGGGCCTCCATTCGCGCCGGCACGAGGCCGAACTGCGGCTGCGCGCCGCCGAGAGTAATCTCGAGCGCGTCGACGACATCATCGCCCAGGTCGAGACCCAGCTCGAAACCCTCAAGCGCCAGGCGCGCCTCGCCATCCGCTATCGCTCGCTGTCGGGCGATATCCGCCGCGCCGAAGCGACGCTGTTTCATATCCGCTGGGTTGCCGCCCGCTTCGCCGAGAAGGAAACCGAAGCCCAGCAGGCGGTGCTGGTCCGCGAATTGGCCGATGCCACCCATCTCGAACTACAGGCACAAAACAAGCTCGTGGCAGCCGAGGCGGCCTTGCAGCCTCTGCGCGACCGCGAGGCGGTGACCGGCGCCGTGCTGCAGCGCTACACGATCCTGGCCGAACAACTCGCCGAAGAGGCTCGTCGTGCCGACCAGCGGCGCGCCGAACTCGAAGACCGTATTCGCCAACTCGCCGCCGACGGGGTGCGCGAGCGGGAATTGGTGACGGAGAGCGAAACCACCCTGGCGCTTTACGCCGAGGAACTCGCCCGGCTCCAATCGGAGGGCGAGGCCGCGCGGGGCGATTTCGACCGCGCCCGCGGCGAGGCGGACCTCGCCCGCGCTGCCGTCGCAGCGGCGGAGGCCGAGGCGCGCGCGGCCGCGGACACCCTGGCACAGGTTCGCGCCCGGCGCGCCCAGGCTATCCGCAGTTCCAGCGACGCCGCCGCCCGTATCCAGAGGCTGACGCAACAAGTGGCCGAAGTCGAGCAAGAATCGCGCACCGTTGCCGCCAGCCTCGATGCCGACGAAACGCTTCTGCTCAGGCGCGCCGCGCTGACTGCCGCGCAGGCCCGCACCGCCGAGACCGAGCAGGCGGCCACTGTGGCCGAAGAAGCCACCGTCGCCGCGCAAACCAGGCTCGACGCGGCTCGACCTCGCCTGGCTGAAATCGAAGCGGCACTCAACCGGCTCGAGGCCGAGGCGGCGACCCTTGGCAAGATGCTCAATGTCGGCTCGAGCCTCTGGCCCGCCATTGTGGACCAGCTCAAGGTTACGCCGGGATACGAAACCGCGCTCGGCGCCGCGCTGGGCGATGATCTTGAAGCCAGTTCCGATGCCGGTGCACCGATGCACTGGTCGGTGCCCATCGATCACACGGATGACGCCGCCCTGCCCCAGGCAGCAGAACCGCTCAGCCGCTATGTCACCGGTTCGCCTTTGCTCAAGCGCCGGCTCGACCAGATCGGCCTCATCGACGCTGCCGATGGCCCCGGCCTGATGCATGCACTCAAGCCCGGCCAGCGGCTCGTGACGCTGGATGGGGCACTCTGGCGCTGGGACGGTTTCGTCTCTGCCGCGGATGCGCCAAGCGCTGCGGCGCAGCGCCTTGCCCAGCGCAATCGCCTCGCCGATCTTGATGAGGAAATCGCCCGGGCCAAGGGCGAGCGCAATGCCTATAAACGCGACGTCGAGGCGTTGACTGCAACGCTCGATTCCTGCCGGCAGGACGAACGCCAGAAGCGCGAGGCCTGGCGCGCGGCTCAGCATGCCATCGGCGCCGCCCAGGCCGAAGTCGATAAGGCACAGCGCGCCATCGGCGACCTCACCACGCGCCAATCGGCTCTGGAAGAAGCACGTATCCGGCTCGCCTCGAGCCTTGCCGAGGCCCAGGCGATCCACGCCGATGCCGAGCGCGCGCTGGTCGAAGCCGGCACCGAGGATGATGCCGCCCGTATCGCCGAAGGCAAACAGTCAATCCTTACCGCTGCGCGCGAGCGCGCGGATCAGGCCCGACTGAAGCTCGGGAGTTTCGAGACCGCGGCGCGCATGCGCGAGAGCCGCATCGACCAGCTCGAGCGCGACTCGCTGAGCTGGAACCGCCGCCGCGAGGGCGCGCTGGCCCAGCTCTCGACCCTCGACCAGCGCAGCATGGAAGTTTCGGCCCAACTCGCCAGCGTTACCGAAACACCCAATGGCTTCGCGGCCCGGCGTGCCCAGCTTGAAGACCAGATCGAGGTGGCCAAGGCCGAGCACAGGACTGCCGGCGACAATCTCAATATCGCGCAAACGGGCTATCGCGAGGCCGACAAGTCGCTCAAGGCCGCCAGCGAAATCCTGGCCAATGCACGGATCGAATTGACCCGCATCGAAGAGCGCATCAAGGGCTTCATCGCCCAGCGTCAGCAGATTGAGCGCCAGATCGAGGAAACGCTGGACATTCCGGCGAGCAAGACACTGGAGGCCTCCGGCATTCGCCCTGCGGAGTCCCTGCCCTCAGAGACTGCCACCGAACAGAAGGTCGACCGGCTCAAGGCCGAGCGCGAGCGGCTGGGCGGGGTCAACCTGTCGGCCGAAAAGGAAGCCGTCGAGGTTCAGGAAAAGCTCGACCTGATGGTCAAGGACAAGAATGACCTGATCGAGGCCATCGCCAAGCTGCGCCAGGGCATCCAGTCGCTCAATCGGGAGGGCCGCGCACGCCTCAACGAGGCCTTCGTCAAGGTCAATGCGCATTTCCAGGAGCTGTTCACCACCCTGTTCGGGGGCGGCACTGCCGAACTCAGCTTCGTCGAAAGCGATGATCCGCTCGAAGCCGGCCTCGAGATCATCGCCCGCCCGCCGGGCAAGAAGCCGCAAACCATGACGTTGCTGTCGGGTGGCGAACAGGCCCTCACTGCAATGAGCCTGATCTTTGCGGTGTTTCTCACCAATCCGGCGCCGATCTGCGTGCTCGACGAAGTCGACGCGCCGCTCGATGACGCCAATGTGGAGCGCTTCTGCAACCTGCTCGACAGCATGCGCCAGCGCACAAATACGCGCTTCATGGTCATCACCCACAATCCGATCACCATGAGCCGCGTGGACCGCCTGTTCGGCGTGACCATGGCCGAGCGCGGCGTGAGCCAGCTGGTCTCGGTGGACCTGACGACGGCAGAAAGCTTCCGCGAGGCGAGCTAAGCAGCCGCGGACTGTTGCGCTAGGAAAGTGCCCTGCCCAGTGCGGCGACCAGGCCCCTGCCGGCGGTGCCGTCCTTATCCAGCGACGGATTGTAGATCGTCACCTCAATACCCACAGCGCTGTTGCTGCCGAGGGCAATGCGCAGGGTGGTGACCAACTCCTCCCAGGAAAGCCCGCCGGGAATGCGGAAGTCCACCGCCGGCATGATGGCGTCGTCGAGCACGTCGACATCGAAATGGATGAAGAAGCCGTCGAGTTCTGGCCGGGCCAGGTGTTCGATTGCTGCCCGCGCGGCCGTCTCGACCCCAACCCCGCGCAGGCGTGGCAGGTCATAGACGAGCATGTCGGCCGGCAACGGCTGGCCGCCGTACTCCCTTTGATCCTCGTGGTCGCGGAAGCCGAATACTACCGTGTCTGCCGATCGCAACAGCGGACGGCGCCCCTCCAGATCGGTCACTGCGACCGGCCCATGACCCGTAGCCCAGGCGAGATCCATCGAGGCGCCTTCGCCATTCGGCTCCGCCTCGGGCTGGAAGAAATCCGCGTGGCCGTCGATAAACAACAGGCCGTAGTGTCCGCGCCGCCGAAGCGCCAGCATCGAGCCGAGGAGGATCGTGCAATCGCCGCCGAGAACGACCGGAAACTCAGCCGCGTCAAGGATGGCTTCGATGGCATCGGCTAGTTGCGGGGAGAAGGCCGCGATAGCGCCCGGGTTGAGAATGCCAGCCTCGCCTCGTCCCTGCCTGGCCGGCACGTCGAGCGCTCCGGCGTCCCGCGCGCCGAGCCGTTCGGGCAGTCCCAGCTCCATGAGGCTCGCTCCCAGGGACGCGACACCATCAGTGCGAAGGCCCAAGGCGGAAGGGGCTCGGAGGATGGCCGGGTTTCGCTCATGCATGGATACGACCTCGATGCTGCAACTGAACGGTCGAGCCGTTGTCACGGTTCCGGTACCAGACCCGGCCCCACCCACCAGCCGTCCTGGCGCTTGACCCGTTTTGAATTCGGCGCAGGCGGCCCCCAACCTCCCCCATAAAGGGGAGGTGCCGCTCAGTGGTTGGAACTGCATCGTGCCCACGAGTGGAGAGAAACCTCCCCCTCTGACGGGGGAGGTAGGAGGGGGTGGGGCCACACGCCCGAAACGAGGATCTGTCCGAACTTATCCCCCTCCCCAAAACCCGTGGCACACTCCTGCCCATCACTCCGCATGGGCGGCCTGCAGGCGAACAGTGGTGGGGTGAGCCGGGTGGGGGTTTTGCCCTCTCCCACAGGTTCGCGTTTCGGCCGTCTGGGGCAAATGACCCCGGGGCCGCCGGAGACGTTCCAAAAACCGGCACTCCGGGACGGCTTCCGTCTCATGTTTTTACTTACTACGAGGCGAA
>JAKFDU010000241.1:0-52136 GCA_036675975.1 Devosia sp.
GACCACGACCGCTGCTACATCTTCCAGAATGCGGACGGGCGCATCATCTTCGCCATTCCCTATGAGGACGATTTCACCCTGATCGGGACGACGGACGCGGACTATGTCGGCGATCCCCAGGGCGTGAAAATCTCGGACGGCGAGACAGACTATCTGCTGTCGGCGGCAAGCGAGTATTTTGCCAAGCCGGTGACGCGCGAGCAGATCGCATGGACCTATTCGGGTGTGCGTCCGCTGTTTGACGACGGCGCCAGCGCCGCGCAGGAGGCGACGCGCGACTATGTGCTCAAGGTGGATGGCGACGCAGCAACGGGTGCGGCGGTTAATGTGTTCGGCGGCAAGCTGACCACGTCGCGTCGGCTGGCGGAGTCAGCGTTGGAAAAGATCGAGGATGTACTCGGGAAGAAGGGCGCTCGGTGGACCAAGGTTTCGAAACTCCCCGGCGGCGAGTTCGAGCCACTGTCGTTCGAAGCCGAGGTGCGGCGGCTGGGGATGGATTATGCGGGGATGCCGGCGGGTCTGATCAGGCGGCTGATGCGGCTTTATGGCACCAAGGCGCGGACAGTCCTGGGCGCGGCCAAGGAGGTTGGCGCGCTGGGGCAGCATTTCGGGGCCGACCTTTATGCCGCCGAGGTGGACTATCTCGTTGCCAATGAATGGGCGCGGACGGCACAAGATGTGTTGTGGCGCCGGACGAAGCTAGGGCTGCGCGTCAGCAAGGAAGAAGCCGCAAGGCTCGAGGATCATCTGGCCCAACGCGGCTGAACCGGAGGGGAAGCATGAGCGGTTACATTCTGGCGATCGACCAGGGGACGACGTCGAGCCGGGCGATCGTGTTCGGCAAGGACCGGACCATTGCCGGCGCGGGGCAGAAGGAATTTACCCAATACTTTCCGCAGGACGGTTGGGTGGAGCATGATCCGGAGGAAATCTGGGACAGCGTCGTCTGGGCGATCAGGAAGGCGCTTGATGAGGCCAAGATCGAGGCCAAGGATGTCGCGGCGATCGGCATTACCAATCAGCGCGAGACGACGTTGATCTGGGACCGGGCCACCGGCAAGGCCATCCACAACGCCATCGTGTGGCAGGACCGGCGAACTGCTGCTTATTGCGCCAAGCTCAAGAAGGCGGGGCATGAGAAGGTGGTCACCCGCAAGACCGGGCTGCTGCTCGACCCGTACTTCTCCGGCACCAAGGTCAAGTGGCTGCTGGACAATGTGAAGGGCGCCCGCAAGCGCGCGGACAAGGGCGAGTTGGCGTTTGGCACGGTGGACAGTTTCCTGATCTGGCGGCTGACTGGCGGCAAGGTGCATGCGACGGACGCGACCAATGCCGGCCGGACGCTGCTGTACGATATCGGCAAGAACCGGTGGGACAAGGACCTGCTGGAGCTGTTCGATGTGCCGGCCGCCCTGCTGCCCGAGGTCAAGGACTGCGCCGACGATTTCGGGGTGACGGACCCGGGCCTGTTGGGCGCAGCAATCCCGATCCTGGGCGTAGCAGGAGACCAGCATGCCGCAAGCATAGGGCAAGCATGCTTTGACCCTGGCATGCTGAAATCGACCTATGGCACCGGGTGCTTTGCCCTGCTCAATACCGGCGCGGACATGGTGCGATCCAAGAACCGTCTGCTGACCACCATTGCCTACCGGCTGGACGGCAAGACCAGCTATGCCCTTGAAGGCTCGATCTTTATTGCCGGCGCGGCGGTGCAGTGGATCCGTGACGGGCTGAAACTGGTCAAGCACGCCAGCGAAACCGGCCCCTTGGCACGAACGGCCGACGCCAGCCAGAACGTCTACATGGTCCCCGCCTTTGTCGGGCTCGGCGCCCCGTGGTGGGATGCCGAAGCACGCGGGGCGATCTATGGCCTCACGCGCAATTCCGGCCCGGCGGAAATCGCAAAAGCTGCTTTGGAAGCAGTATGTTACCAGACGCGCGATCTGTTGGAGGCCATGCACAAGGACTGGAAGGGCGGCGGCGACACCGTCCTGAGGGTGGATGGAGGCATGGTGGCGTCGGACTGGACCATGCAGTTCCTGGCCGACGTGCTCGATGCGCCGGTGGACCGGCCGGTGATCCTTGAAACGACAGCGCTGGGAGCGGCGTGGCTGGCGGGTTCGAAGGCCGGCGTATGGCCGGGAATGCAGGAATTCGCTGCAAGCTGGGCGCGGAACAAGCGGTTCGAGCCGCAGATGGAGGCGGCCGAGCGCAAGCGGAAGATCAAGGGTTGGGACGTAGCGGTTCGGCGTACGCTGTCCGCCTAGGGGGCCGACTGAGGGCGGTGCCTGCTGCCCCCACCGAACCGGGAGCTAGCCAACCTCCGGCAATCGCGCGGCCACGAGATCCCGCGTCAGCCTGTGCTGCGGCCGCGCGAAAATGTCACCTGGCTTGCCTTCCTCCACGATCCTGCCGGCCTCCATCACCAGCACCCGGTCGGCGATGGCCCGCACCATGTCGAGATCGTGGCTGATGATGAGATAGGTCAGCCCGAAATCCGCTTGCAGCCGCGCCAGCAGGCTCAGCACTTCGCCGCGGACCGAGACGTCCAGCGCCGAAACCGGCTCGTCCAGCACCACCAGCTTTGGCCGCGTGACCAGCGCCCGGGCAATCGCCAGCCGCTGCCGCTGCCCGCCGGAAAATTCGTGCGGGTAGCGCGTCAGCATGCCGGCATCGAGCCCCACCGCTTCGACCGCCTCAACCAGCCTGGCGCGCTTGGTCTCGCTGCTCAGTTCCGGCTCCAGCCGCAGCGGCTCGCCAACCGAGTCGGCAATGGTGAGGCGCGGATTGAAGCTGCCGAACGGATCCTGGAACACCAGCGACATGTCGCGCCGCAGCGACTTGGGAAGGTCGGAGCCGTGATAAGTTGTGCCACCAAGACGCACCGCGCCTGATGTCGCGCGGTCCAGCCCAGCGATGATCTTGGCCAGGGTGGTCTTGCCGCAGCCCGAGGGTCCGACCAGGGCCAGGCACTCTGATCGGGCGATGGAGAAATGCACATTGTCGACCGCCCGCAGTGGCTTGTCGGCCCAGAACAACATGCCGCCCTGGCGGTAGTCGCGCGTTATCCCATCCACCTCGAGCAGCGTGTCGCCGATCGGCGGGCGAGACAGCGGCAACACGTCGAAGCGCGACGCGGCCACCAGCTTCTGCGTATAGGGCTGCTTGGGCGCCGAAAAGACGCTCGTCGCCAGGCCGGTTTCGACCAGCTTGCCTCGATGCATCACGGCCACGCGCGTACAGAGCGCGCCGACGGCTTTCAGATCGTGGCTGATGAACAGCAACGCCATGTGCCGCTGCGCGCAGATGGCAGCGATAAGGTCGAGTACCTTGCGCTGGGTGATGAGATCGAGGGCCGATGTCGGCTCGTCCGCGATCAGGATATCGGGCCGGCCGGCCAGCGCCATGGCGATCATTACCCGCTGTCGCTGACCACCCGAAAGCTGGTGCGGAAAGCGGTCGCCATGCCGTTGCTCCAGCCCGACTTCGTGGAGCAGATTGGGTACTTCGATCTCGGGCGCTCCACGCGCCTCGTTGAGGCGGATGGCCTCCTCGATCTGGTCGGTAACCCGCATCAGTGGATTGAGCGCCGTCATCGGCTCCTGGAACACCATGCCGATGCGCTTGCCGCGCAGCCGCGCCATGGCGCGTTCCTGTTGGGGCTGGGGCGCGCCATCAAGGGTAATCGCCCCGCCCATGGCAGCACCGTCAGGCAACAACCCCGTCACCGCCAGGGCCGTCAGCGTCTTGCCCGAGCCACTTTCCCCGATAATGCCGAAGCGCTCGCCACGCTGCAGCGTGAAGCTGACATCGCTCACGGCTTCGGTATTGCCGAAGCGCACCGAGAGGCCCGATACGTCAAGCAAGGACATTGGGATTTCCCTGCCGCAGGCGTGGGTCGATGGCGTCGCGCAAACCGTCGCCGGCGATGTTGATTGCGATGACGATCAGCACGATGGAAAGCCCCGGCACCAGCGTCAGCCAAGGATGGATCAGGAATACGCCCTGCGCCTCATCCAGCATCAGCCCAAGGCTTGTCGCCGGCGGCTGCGTCCCCAGCCCGATATAGCTGAGGCCGGCTTCGGCCAGGATGCCGAGCGACATCTGGGTGGTGCCCTGCACGATGATGAGGCTCATGACGTTGGGGAGCAGGTGCCGATAGGCAATCATCGCATTGCCCAGCCCGGCCAGACGGCCGGCCGCCACGAAATCGAGCGTGGCAATGCTCAGTGCACCGCCGCGCGCCACTCGGGCGAATACCGGAATGTTGAAAATGCCGATAGCGACGATGGCGTTGACGGCGCCGGGGCCGATCAGCGTGGTGATGAGAATGGCGACGATGACAGCCGGAAAGGCGAAGACGAAATCGGTCAGGCGCAGCACCAGCCACTCCACCGCGCCGCCCCAGGCCGCTGCTGCCAGCCCCAGCGGAACGCCGACGCCAACGCCGATGGCGACAGCCACCGTGGCGACGAGGAAGCTGGTCCATATCCCCGACATGACCAGGCTTGCCAGGTCGCGGCCCAGATTATCGGTGCCCAGCCAGTGCTGGGCACTGGGTTCGAGGAACCGCCGCCCGATGTCGATCTGCTCGATGGGGTAGGGGGTCCACACCAGCGATAGCAGGCCGATGACCAGAAAGATCACCGTCGCGGCGAGCCCGATGACGAGGCTGGGATGGCTCAGCAGGCGCCTCACGGGATGCTCCTTTCCCGCAGGCGCGGATCGACCAACGCATAGGCGATGTCGGTCAGCAGCATGGTCGCGGTGACCGTGACGATGAGGATGATGGTGGCGCCGCGTACCAGGATCAGGTCGCGCTCCGAAATGGCGGTGTAGATCAGACGCCCCAAACCGGGCAGGTAGAACACGTTCTCGACAATGATGGTGCCGGCGACCAGGTAGGCGAATTGCAGCCCGAGAATGGTCAGCACCGGCAGCAGCGCATTGCGCACCCCATGCCGCCATACGGCCTCGCCCATGGTCAGCCCCTTGGCGCGGGCGGTGCGGATATAGTCCTGCCCCGTCACGTCGACGAGTGCCGTGCGCATGACGCGCGCCAGGATCGAGGCCTGCGGCAAGGCCAGTGCCAGGCTGGGCAGGATCAGGCCGCGGAAAGCTGCGCCGCCATCCTCGTCCCAGGGTGTGAAGCCTCCCGGCGGCAGCCAGCGCAGCGTCACCGCAAAGAGCAGCGTCAGCAGCATGCCGAACCAGAAATTGGGCATGGCCACGCCGGTCTGCGCGGTGACCATGATGATGGTATCGAGCGCTTTGCCCCGCCGCCGCGCCGCCAGAATGCCTAGCGGCAGGCCGACGGCCATTGAAATTACCATGGCGAAAATCGACAGCGGCAGCGTCACGCCCAGCCGGCCCCAGATCAGCTCGGCCACCGGCGCCCGCTGCGTATAGCTGGTGCCGAAATCGCCCTGCAGCATGCCCAGGACCCAGCCGATGAACCGCTCATGTGCGGGGGCGTCGAGGCCCATCTGGCCGCGCAGCCGCGCCACCGATTCCGGCGTGGCATTGATGCCGAGGATGAACTGCGCCGGATCGCCCGGCAGCAGATCGAGCAGCCAGAAGATGACCAGCGCCGCGACCAGGAGGGTCACGGCAAAGCCGAGCAGGCGGCGGAGGGTGAAGAGGATCATACGGAGATTGGGGCCAAACCACCCCCACCCTGATTCCCTCCCCCCTGGGGGGAGGGAAGCCTGTTCTGTGGGAGGCCGAAATTGTGCCATTGAGCGTGGTCCCAACGCCTCCCTCCCCCTTGTGGGGAGGGAAGAGGGGTATTCACACGCTCGATGCTGGATCGATCACTCAGTCCAGGCGATATCGCGCAGCACCAGGCCTTCGATCGGCGAGTTCTGCCACATGCCTGATAGCTTGGCATTCCATACGCCGGTCTGGGCCAGTTCGAACAGGTAGCCATTGACCGCGTCGCGGGCGAGGATGGTCTGCGCCTCGATGGCCAGTTCCTTGCGCGCGGCTTCATCTGTCGTGCCGTTGAGCTTTTCGATGAGCGCCTGGAATTCGGGATTGTCATAGCCGAAGTAGTAGTCGGGGTTGGCGTAGTTGCCAATGTCGAACGGCTCGACATGGCTGACGATGGAGAGGTCGAAGTCCTTGTTGGTATAGACGTCTTCCAGCCACTGCGCCCATTCGACGTTGATCAGTTCCAGCTTGATGCCCACTTCGGCGAACTGGCTGGCGATGATCTGGCCGGAGGTGCGGGCATAGGCCACTGGCGGCAGCTTCAGCGTGGCGCTGAACCCATCGGGGAAGCCGGCCTCGGCCAGCAGCGCCTTGGCCGCCTCGATGTCGTGCGGGTAGGTCGCGGTCAGGTCGACATAGTAGGGGTTATGCGGCGCGAAGGGTGCCCCGATCGCCACGCCATAGCCATTGGTGGTGCCATCGATGATCGCCTGGCGATCCAGCGCATGGGCCATGGCCTGGCGCACCTTGAGGTTGTCGAACGGCGGTTTCTTGTTGTTGGTCGAAAGGATCGTCTCGCCTTCCGTTGTGCCAACCAGCACGTTGAACTGCGGATTGCCCTCGAACACCGCCAGCGCATCGGTGGCGAAATTGTTGGTGCCGTCGATATCGCCGGCCAGGAGCGCATTGGTCATCGTGGCGGTGTCGCCGATGAACACATAGCTCGCTTTGGTCAGGTGCACCGGCTCGCCCCAATAGGGGCCATAGGCCTCAAGCACGACGCGGCTGCCCTTGTCCCACTGCACGAAGGCGAAGGGTCCGGTGCCGATCGGCTCATTGGCATTGTTGTCGGCGCTCTCAGGCGCCACGATCACGGCATCACCACGGCCCAGGTCGAACAGGAACCGCCCGATCTGCCGGTCGAGCTTGAACTCGATGGTCAGCGGATCGATCACGGTAATGCTGGTGATGGGCTCGT
Organism: Devosia sp.; assembly: GCA_036675975.1. Taxonomy (GTDB): domain Bacteria; phylum Pseudomonadota; class Alphaproteobacteria; order Rhizobiales; family Devosiaceae; genus Devosia. Next base: position 6,911 of record JAKFDU010000241.1, read on the forward strand.
AGAATTCAGGATGGGCGTTGGCGCTATCCTCGGCGAGGATGCGCTCGAAGCTGAACTTGACGTCTTCGGCATCGAAGGTCGAGCCGTCATGGAAGGTTACCCCGTCATGCAGCTTGAACGTGTAGGTCAGCCCGTCCTCGGAGATGGTCCAGCTTTCGGCCAGACCCGGCTGCACGGCGCCGGTCTGGTCGATGCGGGTCAGGCCCTCGAACACGTTCTGATAGACCACGATGTCGATGGCCTCGGCCGCGCCTGCGGTGGGGTCGAGCACTGGTGGTTCCAGCGCCACGCCGATGCGCAGTTCGGTCGGCTGCGCCATGGCCATGCCGGCCAGGGCCGTTGTCAGCGCCAACGCCAGCCCGAAAGCCTTCAACGTCTTGTTCATAGGGTAACTCCCAGTTTTGGCGGCAGCGCCGCCAGTCAGCCCGTCGGCCGGATATCTCGGTATCCGATGCACGTCGAACCCGCCGGGGCGTGAGGCTCCGGCTCCCATGGCGCGATGGTATAGGGGATCGCCACTAACATGGCAGCATCCCTGCTTGTTATACTTTCCTACGATCACCCAGCCGCGTAGCAAGAATCACCGGGATAAGGCCCGCCAGCACGATGAATAATGCCGGGAGGGCTGCCTGAGCAAAAAGTCCGACATTTGCGCGCGAATAGACCAGGGTTGCCAGCGTCTCGATGCCGAGCGGCCGCAGCAGCAGCGTGGCGGGCAGTTCCTTGACGATCTCGACGAAAACCAGCGTCGCCGCGCTCAGCAAAGCCGGCATCAGCGTGGGCAGGTCTATCCTCAGCAGCAGCACCCATCCGCGCACACCCAGCACGCGCCCGGCATGCAGCATGGAATCGCCGCGCTTCTTCATTGCCGCGTCGATGGTCGAGTGGCTGACCGCCAGGAACCGGATGGCATAGACATAGAGCAGCGCCGCCATCGACCCGCTGAGGATCAGCCCCGGCCGCCAATCCATCAACGCCATCGTCACCCGGTTGAACCACAGGTCGGCCTGCCCCAGTGGCTGCAGCAGCCCCAATGCCAGCACCGTGCCGGGAATGGCATAGCCCAAGGTGGCCAGCCGGATCGCAACCTTGGTTGCCTCGCCCGAACCATGCGCCAGCTTGGCCGCGACCAGCCCGACCACCACGGTGATCACCGCACCCGTCATGGCCAGCGTCACCGTCGGCAGCAGCGCCGCCATCGTCATGGCCACGGTTTCTGGCAGCACGATGCGGAATGCCAGGTAGCTCAGCTGTCCCACCGGAATGCCGAAGCCCAATCCCAGCAGCGTGAGGCAGAAGCCGAATGCCACCCAGCGCCGTCCGGGCGCCAGTTGCTCCCGCGCCGGCGGCACCCGGCTGTCGCGATGTGCGAGATAGACCCGGTCCCGCCGCGCCCGCTGCTCGGCCGCGATGAGCAGGCCGATCACCAGCACCACGGTTACCGCAAGTTGCGCCGCCCCGCCGAAATCGGAGCGGTTGATCCAGGTCGAATAGATGATCGCGGTGATGGCGTTGACGCCGAAATACTGCACCGCGCCCAGGTCGTTGACCACTTCCATCATCGCCAGCGTCACCCCCACCACCAGCGCCGGCCGCGACAGGGGCAGCGTTACGCTGAAAAAGGTGCGCATGCCGCCGGCACCGAGGGTACGCGCCGCGATGTTGAGGCTGGCCGACTGCATCAGGAAAAACGCGCGGCACGCCACATAGACATAGGGGTAGAGCACGCTGGACAGCACGATCACTGCGCCCCAGTCGCTCCTTACATCGGGAAACCAGTAATCCTGCAGGGTCCGAGCGCCAGTGACCGAACGCAGCAGCGTCTGTACCGGTCCGGGAAAGCCGAGGAATTCCACATAGCTATAGGCCGCCAGATAGGTCGGCACCGCCAGCGGCAGCACCAGCGCCCAGTCGAACAGCCTGCGGAGCGGGAACTCGTAATGGGTTACCAGCCACGCGGCCACCAGGCCGACGCAGCCCGTCACCACGCCGACCGACACCATCAGCAGCCCGGTCTCCCGCAGCGCCGTGGGCAACATCGCCGCGGCGAGCCCGTTGCTGTCACCGGCGGCAGCCAGTGCCGACCAGCCGAGCCAGATGATCGGCAGACCCATCAAAGCCGCCAGCACAAACGCAACGACCGGCAGGGCGAAAGCCGCGCCGGTCTTCTCAGATCTGGCAGTCGCTAGCTGCGTCAACGGGCACTGTCCTTCCTCCCCCACCACGCGTCACCCTCGGGCCTGACCCGAGGGCGTTGCACTTGCGGTGCACGCGTTCAGTGAAGAGCCCTCGGGTCAAGCCCGAGGGTGACGATCTGGCGCGCAGTCTGCACCTCGCCCAACCGCAATCCTTAGTTCTGCGCACCTTCGTTGAACTTGAGCTCGTCCACAAGCGCTGCCGCTTCTGCACGGTGGGCCGCCACTTCAACCAGCGGGGTGCTTACCGGCTTCAGTGCGCCCCAGCTCAGCGTCAGTTCCGACGGCGATACCGAGGGTACTACCGGGAATTCGTAGTTGGTGTCGGCATAGATGCCCTGCGCTTCGTCCGAGAGCAGGAAGGCGATCAGCGCGTTGGCGTTCTCGGCGTTGGGCGCGTGCTTGGCAATGAAGCCGCCAGCCACGTTCACCTGCGTGCCTTCGCCTTCCGCGTCCGGATAGATGATGCGTGCCGAAGCCGCCCATTCCTTCTGCTCCGGCTCGGCATCGTTGTTCAGCATCGCACCCATGTAATAGGTGTTGGTGATGGAAAGATCGCAGGTGCCAGCCAGGATGTTCTTGACGCCTTCACGGTCACCGCCAGTGGGCGCATAGGCGAGATTGTCACGCACGGCGGTGAGCCAGGTGCGGGTTTCGTCGAGGCCATGCTCGGCGATGCGCTGGGCGATCAGCCCGATATTGTAGGCGTGGTCGCCCGGACGGGTGCAGATGCGGCCCTTCCACTCGGGCTTGGTGATGTCTTCATAGGTGAGGGCGGTGGCGTCGACCCGATCCTTGGAGACGTAGAACACGCGGGCGCGCAGCGACAGCGCGGTCCAGTTGGCGTCGTCGTCGCGGAACGCCTCCGGCACGCGCTCTGCCAGCACAGGCGTGGTGATCGGCTGGGTCAGGCCCTGTTCCTCGGCCCCGACCAGATTGCCGATATCCACCGTCAGCACGACATCGGCCGGCGACAGCTCGCCCTCGGCGGCCACGCGCTCGAGCAGGCCGTCGCCGGCATAGAGCACGTTGGCCTTGATGCCGGTTTCTTCGCTGAACTTGTCCAGCAGCGGCTGCAGCAGGCTCTGCTCGCGATAGCTGTAGATGTTCACTTCGCCGCTCTGGGCGAAAGCGGGGGCGGCGGCGCCGGTCAGGACGACCGAGCTGAGCAGGGCGACAGCAAGGCGCGTGGTCTTGGTCATGTTCGTTCTCCATTACGGCGGAGTTCGACGCCCCGCTACTGCGGCGCCTTTTCCGCAATATGACTGTGCGAGTCAATATTGTGGAGCCAAATCAATGAGTTACAGTCTGGAATGGTTCAAATCTTCGGGCGTGTTATGCAGCAAAATCAGCGTATTAGCTGAGTGTGACATTCCACTTATTTTCCCTGCGACAAAAGGCAGCGCGGGCGCCGCGCCGCTATTCTGGCTGCGGCAAGGCAGGGCGATCGACCAGGTCGGCGGGGATGATCAGCGTGAACAGCATGCCCTGTTCCCCGGCCGGATCGACTGACAGCGAGAACGCATTGACCGCCAGCAGCGACCGCGTCAGTGCCAGCCCGACGCTGGAACGCACCGGGGTCATTACCTGTCCGTCCTTGCCCACCCCGTCGCGGAACACCACGAACCGTTCGGCCATGTCGACGGCATTGGTCGAGCTGTCGCGCACATGCACGGCGATGCCGCCATCGTCCTCGCGCTGCGCTGAAATCACCACCGCCCCGCCAGTCGGAGTCTGGTCGATGGCGCTGGCCAGCAGGTTCAGCACAGCCTGGGCGAGCGACGCCCGGTCCGCGGTGATGCGCGGCAGGCTTTCCGAAATGGCATTGCGCACGATGACACGAGCGCCGCTGGCCTGCTGGCGAATGCGGATCACGCAGCTTTCGAGCAGGCCCGTGAGTTCAATGCTGGCGCGCTGCGGCAGGTAGCGGCCGTCGCGCAGCCGGGCATAGTCGTCCAGTTCATCCACCAAGGCCGCGATCTCCTGGCCGGCGCTGGCAATGTCCTGGGCATAGCTCTCATAACGCTCGTTCTTGAGTGCGCCGAAGGCTTCCGAGCGGATGAGGTCCGAAAAGCCGATAATGGTGTTGAGCGGGCGCCGCACGCCACGGCTGATGCGCGCCAGCAGCGTCGGGTCGACATCTGTCTGGGCAGTGAGTCGCAGCGGCGCCGGCTCGCGCCCGCGGACAAAGCCGAAATAGCCGGTGATCACCCCGGCTTGGCCCTGCGCAAAGAGCGTGATTTCCGCCGTGCCTGAGGTCGAACGCAGCGTCAGACATGGACGAGCGGTCTCGGCAAAGCGTGCCGGTCGCTCAAGGAATTCCCGCAGCGCCTGCATGTCGCTGCCCGCCACCAGGGCAGAAAGCGCCTTGCCCTCCAGCGGCCCGTCGAGGCGCAGCAGTCCGGCGCTGCGTGGAGTGACGGCACTGATGACGCCGGCACGCGTGGCCTCGAAATAGCCGTCGCCGCGCATGTCGGCAAAGGTCTGGGCAAAAGCGCTGACGGCGGCCTCATGGCTGGTGCGGACTTCGGTAGTGCTCGCCGACAGCATCAGGGCAGGACGGCCCTGCCAGGAAATCGACTGCAGCCGCGCCGTTACCGGCACCAGTGTCCCGTCACGCTGCACCAGGTGATTGACGGGCCCCGCATCCTGTCCCTCTGGCCCCGCGGCCGGGAACACCGCAGCGAGTCCCGCGGCGCGCAGGCTTTCGACGGACTCGTAGCCCACCATTTCGGTGATGGCGCGATTGGCGAACAGCACCTGCTGGTCGCGGAACACCAGTATGCCCAGCGGCAGTCGGTTGAGAACCAGCGTTTCTCCGCCCAGGTTGATCAGCGCCCCGCCGCGAGGTGCTTCCGCCGGCGGCTTGGCCGGCTGGGCGGCGTCGGCGATACGGTCATTGAGAATGCGCGATAGCTCGTCGAAATTGTAGCGCGACACCCGCTCGACCGTCTCGACATCGACATCGGCAACGGGAGCCAGGTCGGACATTTCCTGCGCCAGGCGCTGCACGGCCTGTCCCTCGCCACTCTGCGCAGACAGGGGCGGCTCCGCCACGGGTTCGGCTTCCCGCTCGGGCTCGAGCGCCGCCAGGTCGGCCAGATCGGCGTCGGCATCGTCCTGCTCCAGCCCTGGATGCTGGGGAACGAAGCCGCGGCCGCTGACCTTGAACAGCGTGCCGGCCGCCGGCCCGGGCTCGGCTTCCGCCTCGGTTGCCGTACTGGTCGGTGGATTGTCGTCCGCTTCCGTTAGTGGCGTGAACAGCGCTTCGTCCGCTGCCAGCCGATCGACCAAACGACTCAGCCGGCTGGCTGTCGACTGGCTCTCCGGCGGGGAGGGGGCGTCCACGTGATCTTCAGGGGCCGGCAGGCCCTCGAGAGGTGGCACGTCTTCGGCAAGGGCCAAATCGCCCTCGGCCACTTCGCGGGACGGTGCCGCATCGGTGCGGGGTTCGGCACGCTCCACCAGCTCAAGAACGGGACTGCCGTCCTGCTCGGCGTCGCGCCAGTTTTCCAGCTCGCGCGCATAGGCGTTGTCGTCGGCATCGATCAAGGCACCGACGGCGTTGTGCGCGGCCTCGGGCGGCTCCACATCCGGCTCGGCCAGCGCCCCCTGCGCAGCGACGAGATCGTCCTGTGGAGCGGGACCTTCGTGCCCGATGGCCTCGTCTTCAGCCGGCACGATGGGCGCTTCAGTTGTCTGGGGCAGGGCTTCCGCGGCGACGAGAATGTCGGTGGCGATGGGATCGACGCCCACCACCAACAGTACCGTCTGTCCATCCTGCCAGATCAGCGGCGTGGTCGCACAGGTGCTGGAAGCCGGCTTGTCCCCGGCGATGAACTGGATACGCGCCAGGCTCGTGCGCCCGATGGAGCCGAGCCGGATATTGCGGGCAATCTGCCCCTTGATGGGCATGGCTGACGGCGCCAGCTTCAGCCCGTGTTTTTTGAGCTTGGCCAGAAACAGCGGCGCGGCCGCGTTCTGCCAGAGCAGGGACTGGCCGTCCTGCGACCACAGCCAGGCCGGGCGCGAATCCCCCTCATGCTGCTGCACGCGGCGGGCGCTCGGCGATGTGGTCCAGTCAGCGTCCATCTACGACAAGTCTCTCCGTTCCGGGATGCAGCGGACATTTCCGTGCCATTTCAGGACAAATTGCTCCCGGACGCTAAGGTTTCTTCAATATAGGGTGCTTCCGCCAGGGTCCAGTGCGGCACATCGAGGAGGCCCGCCGTTCGGCTGAGATGGTTAAACGCACCACGGTCGCGGCCCCGCCGTCCGGCGGCAAAATCGGTGCTTGTCATCCCGGAATTCTCGACCTATGTTCCGCCCGCTTTCGGGACGAGCGTTTCGCCGCCCCTCGCAGAGCATTTGCCGCCTTAGCTCAGTTGGTTAGAGCGCTAGATTGTGGATCTAGAGGTCCCCCGTTCAATCCGGGGAGGCGGTACCATTCCTCAGTGGCATCACTGAGTCAGCCGCAGTTCCGAGATGTTGCGGGCAATCTGCCGGAACGCATCCTTGAGATCGTCGCCATTTTCGGCAGGGAAGTAGTTCTCCGGCTCACTCGCGCAGTAGCTCATCACATCGGCCGCCGGAGTACCCGCGCCAATGTCGAAACCGACGGTATAGACGGTAATCTCACGTTGGTGCATGGCATCGCAATAGGCCTTCGCCTGAACATAGGGGAGACCGTTATGGGCGTTGTTTTCGTGCCGCGTAGACGAGTTGCCAATGTTTGAGTTGCGCGAAAGTACGCCCTCGTAATGCACGGTATTGAACTCACCGTCGGTCATGATGATGGCCGCTTTTAGCAATTCCGGCGTGTCGTAGGGCTCAGGGCTCTGTCCAGTCGGCCAGACATAGCCGAAATTGGGGGAGAGCATGTACCAGCTCCACAGGATGCCAAGGCTGCCGGCAGTGGTACCTTCCGCAGAAAAATCCTCGATGGCATCCACCAGCGTCTGCTCATCGGTAGTCAGCGGGATGATGGGACTATCGGGGCAATCGTTGCCGGTCGGGTAGTTTCGCCCGACATAGGTTGTCGACGGCGGCAGATCGTTGAAGGGATTGACCCCGCGCTCGGTCACGCAAGTGGTCACATCCTCGACCCTCATCGAGCCGGACTGAGTGCGGAAGCGATAATAGGGGCACCCTTCGGTCGCGTTCTGCCAGGTGCAGTCCAACCGGCCGGTGCCGGCTACGTAGCTGCCGCCGCCGCCCGCAACCAGGCCATCCAGGACTAGGGTATTGGTGGTTACCTGGGACGCCTGAACCAGCGTGGGGCCAGCCATGGCACCTACGCCTGAGACAACGATGTATTCGCCATTGGCGAAGCCGTGGTTATTGGAGGTGACCTGGGTGCTGCAATTCGCATGGAGGCATTTTACCACCGAGCCGCCACCGGTGTAATTTGACCACCAGGACTGGGTGGACCCGCGGAGCTCGAATGAGTTGTTATTGCGGTTCTGCACCTGGAAGGCTTTGTTGTTGATTTGGCTGAGGCCATTCACCCCCCACACGTAAACCCAGTCGTTGTTCTGGAAGCCGTGCCCGTTCGAGGTGATTTTGACCGGGGTGTTGTTGGTGGCATTGCTGATGGATTTGGTGGATCCAGTCGCCCAGGTGATGCTGCTGATCAGCTTGGAGGCCCGGATAGGTCCACGCAGCGCCGTGGCGTAGCTGCCGGCATTGACCGCCTGGGAGTATGGAACCAGTGCGATCCGGGCCGTGGCTTCGCCACCATTGCCCTGTAATATCACGCCGACCAGCTCGGTGGCAGCGTCTTGGAGGTCGATGATGCGCTGGCCGCCCATCGACCCGGTTATGTCGAGAGCCAGAGAAACCTCCATGTTCACCGCGCCCCTCATCGCTTCCGCGCTGAACGCGGCTCCAAGATTGGGAACCCCGACCAGACTAACGAAGTTGGTGGGCATGTTGAAATGGCCGCTCAGGTGAAGCCTGCCCGTTTCTCGATCTATGACGGGGGCGTCGATGCTTGCCGTGACCCTGACGTCCCCTATTCGGTCGATCACGATCGCCTCGGCCTGCAGCCGGATTGCCTCCGGCGTGACATCCTCGTCATTGATCAGCGGCTGCAGCGCCAGCGCCGCGGCGTCGAGTGCGATCTGGGCGCGGTTGCGCGTCTGCTCGAGCGCGACATAGTCCACCACGGCCCCCGCCAGCGCCACAAGGACAATCGCCATCATACCGAACAGCACGGCAAATACGCCGCGTTCATCACGCCCGAAACGCCTGGCCAGTGACAGGAAGCGATGCATGCGCGGGGTATCCACAGGTTCTCAGCTCCGGTGCGGAGCAGCCCGAATGTCGCGGAAAATCCTTATCAAAGGACGACAACCTTCGTATAAAGTTGGACACGTTCGTAGAGGTCGATCACATCGGCATTGGTCATGCGGATGCAGCCCGAGGATACGTTCTGGCCGATGCTCCACGGCTCGGTGGTGCCGTGGATGCGGTACAGCGTCGAGCCCAGATAAAGCGCCCGTGCGCCCAGCGGATTGTCGGGTCCGCCTTCCATGTGTCGCGGCAGTTCCGGCCGGCGCTGGCGCATCTCGGCGGGTGGCGTCCAGCTCGGCCATTCCGCCTTGCGGGTAATCTGGTGCGTGCCGCTCCACTCGAAGCCCGATTTGGCCACGCCGATGCCATAGCGCAGCGCGCGGCCGTCCCCGAGCACGAAATAGAGGAAATGCGCCCCCGTATCGACCACGATCGTGCCGCTGCGTTCGCTGGTTGGGTACTGCACCACCTGCCGCAGATAGACCGGGTGGACCTGCATATTGGCCTGCAGCGCCAGCGCATGGCGCGGTGTTCCCTGGACGATGGTGACGCCCGGCGGCGGCGCGAAACGCCAACCCGGCTGCAACCCTGCGCCCTGCGCCGGCAGCAGCGCCGACAGGCAAACCAGCAGTGCCAGCATTCCCGTGCCGGCTGTCTTCATTCCAGTCATGGCAGCATCCACATTCCCGCCGGCAATCCGGCTTTGGCTGCAATGGTGCCGCAAAAGGGCCAACACGCGGTGAAGCGGCATGGTTAAGTCATTGATCGTGCTGTTGGTTAGCGGATGGTAAGCAGGCTAGAGGAACACCGAGTCATCGCCCGCCGCCCGGGCGGCCTCGCCGAGGACGCGGCTCAGCGCCGTGCCGAGCTGGTCGGTGGTAAACGGCTTCACCAGCACTTCGTTGACACCCAGCTCGCGCGCCCGGGCAATATTGTCCCGGCTGGCATAGGCCGTCATCAGGATGACCGGCGTCCGGGACGCCGCACCGAACCTGACATCCCGCAGCACCGTCATCACGCCCGCGCCGCTGACGTCGGGCATGTACCAGTCCATCAGGACAAGGTCGAACGGCGCGCCCAGCAGCGCCAGGATCGCTGCGGCGCCGCCATCGGCCTCGACGATTTCGCCGACGCCCAGCTTCTTCAGCCCGCTTGCGGAAATGGCGCGGGCATAGGCGTTGTCGTCGACCACCAGTGCTCTGAGGCGTCCCGGAATAATCACGGCTGCACGTCCTCTGGAATCTCTGCCGCTTCAAGCCGCGGCGGCTGGTCGTCGCAAAGTCTCTTGTCGTATATACCGGGTCGCAATTCCAAACAGATGAGCGGCAGTCTAGGCATTGCCCACACCCTCGCTTAGTGAAAGTGCGTTGCCCATGTCAATTGAGTCGGCCCCCGACAGCTTGCCGCGTTGCCCCTGGGCCGGCGACGACGCGCTCTACCGGCACTATCACGACCGCGAATGGGGTCGGCCGGTCACGGCGGACACGCGCCTGTTCGAGAAGATCTGCCTCGAGGGTTTTCAGTCCGGGCTGTCCTGGATCACCATCCTGCGCAAGCGCGAGCGCTTCCGCGAGGTGTTCCACGGCTTCGACATTGGCAAGGTTGCCGCCATGGGTGAGGCCGATATCGAGCGCCTGCTGCTCGATCCCGGCATCATTCGCCATCGCGGCAAGATCGCCGCCACCATCAACAATGCCCGGCGCACCATCGCCATCCAGTCCGAATTCGGCTCGCTTGCCGCCTATGTGTGGCGCTTCGAGACCCGTCCCGAACATCGCCCCGATGACCTGAGCTGGGAAAGCCTGCGCCGCCTCGCCCAGACCGAGGCCTCGGTCCGTCTCTCCAAGGACTTGCGCAAGCGCGGCTTTGCCTTTGTCGGCCCCACGACCTGTTATGCCTTCATGCAGGCCATGGGTCTGGTCAACGATCACATCGAAGGCTGCTTCTGCCGCGACGACGTCGAAGCCGAGCGCCACGCCCTGATCCGACCTGCCTAACCTGTTGCCGATACGCCACAATCGAGGGCATGTGCGACAAGCCGCCACATCCCCGCTTGCAGATCACGGAATCGCGAGCTAGAAGCGAAACGTCCATCAACGCCAACCCGAGGGAGGCAACTACATGACAGCAGTATTTGAACTCCATCAGGGTCCGGCCATGTGGCATTGCGCGCGAGCCTGAGGCTCGCCCCCAAGCCACCCTCGGTCTCTCCGACCGCGGACACTTCGATAGCTCCCCAACCATGATGTTCTGACCCGGGCCGTTCTGCGTTCCCGATTCCGTCCATCTCCCCAACCCAACAGAGGCCGGTCCGCGTTTTGGCGCGCCCGGAAACCATCATGTCGTACAATACCCTTCCCGAGGGCAGCATCGTTCTGCGCCTTGAATTCTCCATCGCCGACGCCGTCTATCAGCGTGGTCTGCTCTCCGTGATCGCCACTGCGATCAGCGCCTGGTGGAACCGTCCGCGGTTGCCATCCAATCTGCCCGCCTATCTGCGGGCCGATGTGGGCCTGCCGCCGGCATCAGAAGCGGCCCATTGGCTGCAGATTTCGGCGTCGGGCATTCCCGATCCTCTGCGGAGACACGGGATGTAGTTGATTGGGGAGGCCGGATTTCGGTCTGGCCTCCCCACCTGCACTGTTCACCATCAGAAGGCCGGCAGGCGATGGATCGCCGCCGGAAACCGTCATGTTTGAAAATGCACTCGACGAGGGCAGCGCACTGTTGCGCCTCGATTTTCAGGTCACCAAGGCCGTCCATCACCGCGGTCTGCCCCAGGTTCTGCGCGTGGCGCTTGCCGCGTGGTGGAACCGTCCACGCATCCCGCGCGACATGCCTGCCCGCCTTCGGGCAGACATGGGCCTGCCACCGGCACCCAAGTCGATGTTCTGGCCTGAGCCGGGCGACTGCTGGCCCTTTCCACTGGCCATGTGGAAGCCGTGACCACGACGCAAGGGGAGGCCGGGAGAAATCCCGGTCTTCCCGCCCGCATCGGGCGGTATGGCCAGTGCCCACTTATCCCCGCTTCCAAAAGCGCGCGCATAATCCGCTCATCACCCCGCATGGGCGGCCTGCAGGCGAACAGTGGCGGGGTGGGCCGGGTGGGGGTTTTGCCTCTCCCACAGGTTCGCGCTTCGGCCGTTCGGGGCAAATGACCCAGGGGCCGCCGGAACAGTTCCAAAAACCGGCACTCCGAGACGGCTTCCGTCTCATATTTTTACTTACTACGAGGCGAAAGCCGTCTCGGGGTTCGTCCCATCATGACAACCGCGCTGCAGGCGGCGCTTGGGCACGCCCAAAACAACAAGGGCCCCGGCGAAACGCCGGAGCCCTGTGATCTGAACCAGAAACCTCAGATATGGATCGCGCCATCCCCCAGCGACAGTGCCGCCTCGCGCACCGCCTCCGACAGCGTCGGATGGGCATGGGTCGAGCGTGCCAGATCCTCGGCGGAACCGGAGAATTCCATCAGCACCACCAGTTCATGGATCATCTCGCCGGCATTCTTGCCCACGATATGGGCGCCCAGCACCCGGTCGGTCTCGACATCGGCGAGGATCTTGACGAAGCCCTGCGTCGCCAGCATCGCCTTGGCACGGCCATTGGCGGTGAAGGGGAACTTGCCGATCTTGTAGTCGGTACCCTCGGCCTTGAGTTCATCCTCGGTCTTGCCGACCGAGGCGATTTCCGGATTGGTATAGACCACCGCCGGAATGGCGGCATAGTTCACATGCCCGGCCTGGCCGTTGAGGATTTCGGCCACGGCGATGCCCTCGTCCTCGGCCTTGTGCGCCAGCATCGGGCCGGCAATCACATCGCCAATGGCATAGATGCCATCGACCGATGTCTTGTAATGCGCATCGACCCGTACCCGGCCGCGCTCATCGAGCGCCACGCCGACGATATCGAGGCCCAGGCCCTCGGTGAACGGCTTGCGGCCGATGGCCACCAGCGCCACGTCGGCGTCGATGATTTCCATGTCTCCGCCCTTGGCCGGCTCGACCCGCACCTTGAGCGAGCCGTCGTCCTGCTTGTCGATGCCGGCGACCTTGCTCGACAGCTTGAACTCCATGCCCTGCTTCTGCAGCATGCGCTGGAACTGGCGGGCCACTTCGCTGTCCATGCCGGGCAGGATGCGGTCGAGGTACTCGACCACGGTCACCTGAGCGCCCAGCCGTGCCCAGACCGAACCCAGCTCGAGCCCGATCACGCCGGCGCCGATCACCAGGAGCTTGCCCGGCACCTTGTCCAGACCAAGCGCGCCGGTGGAGGTGACGATGCGCTTCTCGTCGATCTCGATCCCGGGCAGGCCCGCCGATACCGAGCCCGTGGCGATGACGATATTCTTGGTTTCGATCTCTGTGGCGTCACCCGCCTGCGGCGTCACCAGCACCTTGCCCGGCGACACGATGGTGCCGATGCCGCGCAGGGTGGTGATCTTGTTCTTCTTGAACAGGTAGTCCACGCCGCCGACATTGGCCGCGACCGTTTCGGTCTTGTGGTTCATCATCATGGGCAGGTTCAGCACCGGCGCCGGAATATCGATGCCCAGCGCCTTGAAGCCGTGCCCGGCCTCTTCGAAGAGTTCCGAGGCATGCAGCAAGGCCTTCGAGGGAATGCAGCCGATATTCAGGCAGGTGCCGCCCAGCGTCGCCCATTTCTCCACCACCGCGACCTTCATCCCCAGCTGTGCCGCGCGGATTGCCGCGACATAGCCGCCCGGACCCGAGCCGATGATGGTGAGATCGAACGCGTCTGCCATTTAATGCCCCGAAAACAGTTAGTGTTGCTGCGCGATCGCCACGCGGACGGCGAGCACAAGGAATGTAATGCCGGTAACCCGATTAAACCACCGGCCGAAACGGAAAAAGCCTTGCCGTACCGAGGCTGTCGTAAAGAAAACCGAGACCAAAGCGAACCAGGCAAAAAGCATGATACTCATGCTCAGCACATAGATCACCTTGATGTCGCCGCCGGTTCGCGCCGACACCAGCGTCGTGAACAACGCCAGGAAGAACAGCACCGCCTTGGGGTTGAGCAGATTGGTGAGGAACCCCAGGGCAAAGGCGCCAAAATCGCCGGGCCGGACCGAGGTCAGCTCCCCCGCTTCGGGCGGCTGTGGCGCCGGGCTGCGCAGCGCCGAAATAGCCAGCCAGACGAGATATGCCGCCCCGACCCACTTGATGATATTGAAGACCAGCAGCGACTGCCCCACGATCACGCCGATACCCAGCAGCGTATAGCTGCCATGGACCAGGATCGAAGTGGCGATACCAGCCGAGGTGAACAACGCCGCCCGCCTTCCATGCGCGATCGACTGCCGCAGCACCATGGCGAAGTCAGCGCCGGGAATGACGGCATTGATGCCGAAGGCCAGCATCAGCGCAGCAAATTCAAACCAGGGGAAGGTCATGGGATCCATCGTGCACGGAGTCTTTCCCGCGCGCAGCGTCGCTTTGGCGCCACACGAAGGAAATCGGGAATCTCTGTTTATCGAAGTCCGCCATGGAGGGAAACGGAGATTCCCGTCAGTCGCAGCCTGTGAGCGTGAACACGTCGCCTTCATTCGCGTCCGCGACGAACTCATTCCCGCGATACATCGAATACCACAGGCTCACCGCCAGCTGCGGCAGGATGAGTTGATCGGGCGCCTTGCCCCCAAGCGCATCGTCGAACCAGCCAACCTTGCCGCCATAGTTGCCATAGGCGGCCGGATTGCCCTCGACGAAGGTGCAGCTCTCCTGGCTGTCTTCCGAGCAAGGACCGCTGATCGACCAGAGCGGCGAGCCAAAGCCGTTGGGCCGATGGACGGCACCCTCCAGCACGACGTCCGAATTGGGCATCTCGATGATGAAGGCCGCCGTCTGGTTGGGTGCGCTGAACTTGGGCACCGGCTTGAAGCTCAGCCACCAGGCTGCCTGGTCATGCTCATAGCGGGCATTGCTGATCGTGCACTCAGCCGCCCGAGCGCTGCCGCCCAGAAGCACAATGGCCAGAATAGTCAGTCGCAGCATCACTTGTCCCCCAGCAGGTTTCCCAGGCTACAATAGCCTCGAAGAAAAGGGGACCAACCCATGGGCAGGGGTGTTTACTGCGCGGCGATAGCCTGCGCCTTGGCCAGCGCGTCAGGCAGTTGCTTGTCAATATCGAGGGCTCCGCCGTCGACCTGCTCGAGGAACGTTCGACAGAACGCTTCCCTGTCTTCGGCCTGGTTATAGGCGCTCATGATCTGGCTGCCGCCATAGGTCTCGGCCGCCTGCTGTTGCCCCTCGGCGCCGCCGCCCAAACGGGCGATGACGCGGTCAGCCAGATCGAGGAAGCCGATATTGCGCAAGTACCAGTTGTCATTGGCCGCCTGGTAGGCGGGATCGAGCCCCGTGGTCTCGTAGCAATGCGTTGTCATCGCCGAAACGATTGCCTGCGAGCCATGGAACGCCATCAGCTCGCCGATCAATTCGGCATCCGCGGCGTCCTGTGCGGAAGCGGGAAGCAGGGCAAGAAGCCAGATGACGGCCGGGAAGATCAGGGGTCGCAAAAGGCCTTTTACTCCGAACCATCGCGTTGGCAGCCCACCGCATCTGGACCATTGACGTTAACAGACTGTTAGCATTGGCCGCAGCGCCACATAACAAGCCGGTGAAAGCCCGCCTATGCCCGCTCTTCACACCCCAATGCGGCAAATTCTAGGGGCGGATGCCACGCCCGCCGGTAACGTCGATCACCGTACCCGTCGTGTAGCTGGCCTCGTCCGACAGCAACCACAGGATAGCCTGCGCGACTTCCTCCGCCGTTCCTGCCCGTGGCATGGGCAAGTCGGCAGCCATGCGCGCCGCCCGGTCCGGATCACCGCCCGACGCGTGGAACTCGGTATCGATGATCCCCGGACGCACACCATTGACGCGGATGCCTTCACCGGCAACCTCCAGCGCCAAACCGACAGTGAAACTATCCACCGCGCCCTTGGCCGCGGCGTAATCGACATAGTGCCCTGGCGCACCCAGCTTGGCCGCGGCCGAGGTGATATTGACGATGGCGCCGCCCTTGCCGCCATGCCGTGTCGACATTCGCCGCACCGCGCGCCCGGCGCACAGGATGGTGCCCAGCGTATTGACGGCGAACATGCGTGTAAGGCGCGCCACATCGAACGCCTCGACCCGCGCCGCCACATCGATGGCGCCGGCATTGTTGACCAGCCCAACCAGCGGGCCCATCCTGTCGGCCGCGGCAAAGATGTGGTCGATATCGGCTTCCAGCGAAACATCGCCGCGCACCGCCGCCGCAGTGCCACCCCGGGCATGGATATCGGCGCAAACCGCCTGCGCCGCATCGGCACTGGCGGCATAGTTGACCACGACCGCATAGCCGCGCTCGGCAGCAAGCCTGGCGGTCGCAGCGCCAATGCCGCGAGACCCGCCAGTGACGATCACCACGCCTTTGTCCATCACCCTGCCCTCGCAAAGAAAAAGGGCCGGAGCATTGCCCCGGCCCTTCTCAAACTAGAGCGACAAACCCTAGAGGTCCAGAACCAGACGTTCCGGCGCCTCGAGGCTTTCCTTGACGCGGACGAGGAAGGTCACCGCTTCCTTGCCGTCGACGATGCGGTGGTCATAGCTCAGGGCCAGATACATCATCGGGCGGATGACGATCTGCCCGCCAACCACCACCGGGCGTTCCTGGATCTTGTGCATGCCGAGAATACCGGACTGCGGCGCGTTGAGGATCGGCGTCGACATCAGCGAGCCGTAGACGCCGCCATTGGAGATGGTGAACGTGCCACCCTGCATGTCGGCCATCGACAGCTGACCGTCACGGGCCTTCTTGCCCATGGCGTTGATGCCCTTCTCGATCTCGGCAATCGACATCTGGTCAGCATTGCGGATCACCGGCACAACGAGGCCCTTGTCGGTACCCACGGCCACGCCAATGTGCGCATACTGCTTGTAGACCAGGTCGTCGCCGTCGATTTCCGCGTTGATCGACGGGATTTCATTGAGGGCGTGAAAAACGGCCTTGGTGAAGAAGCCCATGAAGCCCAGCTTGACGCCGTGCTTCTTCTCGAACAGCTCCTTGTACTGGGTCCGCAGGTCCATCACCGGCTGCATGTCCACCTCGTTGAAGGTAGTCAGCATGGCGGCGGTGTTCTGCGCATCCTTGAGGCGGCGGGCAATGGTCTGGCGCAGGCGGGTCATCTTGACCCGTTCTTCGCGGCTGGCATCGTCGGCCGAAACCGGGGCGCGTGGTGCGGCCGGAGCCTTGGGGGCCTCCGCAGGCTTGGCAGCGGGAGCCGAAGCCGGCGCGGCCTGGGCAACAGCTGGGGCTTCGGCAACAGCCGGAGCCGCCGGCTTGGCCAGCGCAGCGAGCACGTCTTCCTTGAGCACCTGCCCGCGCTTGCCCGAACCGTCGATGTCAGCGCCGTTAAGGCCACTCTCGTTGATCAGCTTCTGCGCCGAAGGCGCGGCCGGCATGGCCGTGCCGACCGGCTTGATGGGCTCGGGGCCGGCCGCATTGGCAGCGGGCACCTCGGTCTTGGCCGGTGCCGGAGCGGACGCGGCGGCGCTAGCGCCCGAACCGCCAATGGCACCCAGCAGGGCTCCCACATCGACGGTGGCACCGGCTTCAGCCGAGATGGCTTCGAGCACGCCGGCGGCGGGCGCGGGTACCTCGATGGTCACCTTGTCTGTCTCGAGCTCGACGATGGGTTCGTCGGCGGCGACGGTGTCGCCCACCTTCTTGAACCACTGGCCGATCGTAGCTTCGGTAACGCTTTCGCCCAGCGTGGGGACGCGGATTTCAGTCGACATTGTTCTGTCCTTTTAGCTGCCGAGGGCTTCGTCGAGGAAGGCCTGCAGTTGGGCAAGATGGGTCCGCATCAGACCCGTGGCAGTGGAAGCGGAGGCAGGACGGCCGGTATAGCGCACGCGCTGTCCCGTCCGGCCCATCTGGTCGAACACCCATTCAACATAAGGCTGAATGAAGGCCCAGGCACCCATATTCTTGGGCTCTTCCTGGCACCAGATGATCTCGGCATTCTTGAAGCGGCTCAACTCGTCCAGCAGCGCCTTGGCCGGGAACGGATAGAGCTGCTCGATGCGCAGCAGGTACACATCGTCGATGCCCTTCTTCTCGCGATCTTCGAGCATGTCGTAATAGACCTTGCCCGTGCACAGCACGACGCGACGGATCTTGTCGTCGGCCGCCAGCTTGATCGTGGTCTTGGGCGCACCCGGCGCTTCGGCATCGTCCCAAAGCAGCCGGTGGAAGCAGGAATCCGGACCCATTTCGGCGAGCCCCGAGACGGCACGCTTGTGGCGCAGCAGGCTCTTGGGCGTCATCAGGATCAGCGGCTTGCGGAAGTCGCGGGTTACCTGGCGGCGCAGGGCATGGAAATAGTTGGCAGGCGTCGTGCAGTTGGCGACCTGCATATTGTCTTCGGCGCACAGCTGCAGGAAGCGCTCCGGACGCGCGGAGGAGTGCTCCGGGCCCTGCCCTTCATAGCCATGCGGCAACAGCATCACGAGGCCCGACATGCGGAACCACTTGCGCTCGCCCGAGGAGATGAACTGGTCGATCACCACCTGCGCGCCGTTCACGAAGTCGCCGAACTGCGCTTCCCAGATGGTCAGCGCCTTGGGCTCCGCCAGCGAATAGCCGTATTCGAAGCCAAGCACGGCCTCTTCCGAGAGCATCGAATTGATGACCTCGTAGCGGCTCTGCTCGGGATCAAGATTGTTGAGCGGCGTATAGCTCTTGTTGTCGACGAGCTGATCATTCAGCACCGAATGGCGCTGGCTGAACGTGCCACGCTCGACGTCCTGGCCGGACAAACGCACCGGGTGACCGTCGGTCACCAGCGTACCGAAGGCCAATGCCTCAGCAGTCGCCCAATCGATGCCCTCGCCCGATTCGATCGCGGCCAGACGGTTGTCCATGAACCGCTTCACCGTCTTGTGGACGTTGAAGCCGTCAGGAATTTGCGTCAGCGCCGTGCCGATCTTGGCCAGCTGCTCGATCTCGACCCCGGTCTGGCCACGGCGCGGACCTTCCTGCTCAGCCGGCTTGAAGTCCTTCCAGGCGCCATCGAGCCAGTCGGCCTTGTTCGGACGGTAGTCCTGGCCGGCCTCGAACTCGCTTTCGAGCTTGGCGCGCCAGTCAGCCTTCATCTTGTCGATTTCGTCAGCCGTCAGGTGCCCCTCGGCGATCAGCTTGGCCGAATACAGCTCCAGCGTCGACTTGTGCGCGCGGATCTTGGAATACATCAGCGGCTGGGTGAAGCTGGGCTCGTCGCCTTCGTTGTGACCGAAGCGGCGATAGCAGAACATGTCGATGACGACAGGCTTGCCGAACTTCTGGCGGTATTCGATCGCCACCTTGGAGGCAAACACCACCGCTTCCGGATCATCGCCATTCACATGCAGCACCGGCGCCTCGATCATCTTGGCGACGTCGGTGGGATAGGGCGAGGAGCGCGAATACATCGGGCTCGTGGTGAAGCCGATCTGGTTGTTGATGACGAAGTGGATCGAGCCACCCGTGCGGTGCCCCTTGAGGCCGGACAGCCCAAGGCATTCGGCGATCACGCCCTGCCCGGCAAAGGCGGCATCGCCATGGATCAGCAGCGGCAGCACCATCGAGCGGTCCGGCTTGCCATCCGTAGCGATGTTGACCAGCTTGCCGTCGGGCGAAATATGCTGGTCCTGCTTGGCGCGTGCCTTGCCCAGCACCACCGGGTCGACGATCTCGAGATGCGAGGGGTTCGCGGTGAGCGACAGGTGCACCTTGTTGCCGTCGAACTCGCGGTCCGACGAGGCACCCAGATGATACTTCACGTCGCCCGAACCCTCGACATCGTCGGGGTAGAAGGCACCGCCCTTGAATTCGTGGAACAGCGCGCGATGCGGCTTCTGCATCACCTGGGTCAGCACGTTGAGACGTCCGCGATGGGCCATGCCCAGCACGATATCCTTGATACCCAGCGCGCCGCCGCGCTTGATGATCTGCTCAAGCGCCGGAATGGTGGATTCGCCGCCATCGAGGCCAAACCGCTTGGTGCCGGTATACTTGACGTCGATGAACTTCTCGAAGCCCTCGGCCTCGATCAGCTTGGAAAGGATGGCCTTCTTGCCTTCCTTGGTGAAGGTGATTTCCTTGTCCGGGCCTTCGATGCGCTCCTGGATCCACTGCTTGGCTTCAGGATCGGAGATATGCATGAACTCGATGCCGAGCGTGCCGCAATAGGTGCGCTGCAGGATCGCCAGCATCTCGGGAATGGTCGCGTATTCGAGCCCCAGATAGTTGTCGATGAAGATCTTGCGGCCATAATCGGCGTCGGTGAAGCCGTAGCTCTTGGGATCGAGCTCGGGAGCCGGCTCGTCAGCCTTCATCTTCAGCGGGTCGAGATCGGCGTGCAGATGACCGCGCATGCGGTACGCACGGATCATCATGATGGCGCGGATGGAATCCCGCGTCGCCTGCAGCACATCAGCAACGCTCGACTTGGCGACACCCAGTGCCTCGGCCTTCTTGGCCACGGCCTTTTCGGTCTTGATGGCGATCTCGCCCCAGTTGCCGTCCAGGGCACTGACCAGTTCGCCATTGGCGCTCTGCGGCCAGTCCTTGCGGCCCCAGCTTGGGCCCTCGGCATTCTGCTGGGCGACACCTTCGCCGTCGTCGAGCTTGGAAAAAAAGCTCTTCCAGGTGTCGTCGACACTCTGCGGATCGGTCTTGTAGCGGGAATAGAGCTGTTCGATATAGTCGGCGTTCCCACCATAGAGGAACGAAGTCAGCAAGAACGTGTCGTTCTTTTCCTGTCGTGTCATCGCTTTTTCATGCGAGGCCCACGCCCCGCCATCCTTCTCAACGAACCGGCTATGCCGGTCCACGCGGTCCCTGATTTCTTGCCGGATACTGACCGCTTATCCTTAGTATCCTGTTAAGTGTAACGACCCCTGAGCAGGGTCGCGGCTCATTTTGTCATACTAATCACCGCAGACGCTGAACGGTTAGCACCGTTCTGTGTCCGAAGCGCGACCAACTTTCGGCTAATCGGTTCAGTCCACTATGAAAAGCACCGCGCCGTTTCTGCTCGCCGAGCGGTGCCTTTCGGCATCGTCGGCCACCTGGTAGCTCATGCCGGCGCCCAGTTCGAACGTCCGCCCGTCTTCGAGCGTCGTCGATAGGTCGCCGGACAGGCAGAGCAGGATATGCCCTTTGGCGCACCAGTGGTCCGCCACATATCCCGCCGAATACTCAACCATGCGGACCCGCACAGCATTGTCCGCTGGCCCGAACTGCCGGGTCCGCCAGATGGCTTCCCCGACATCGCCGGGATGCCGTTCCGGCTCGACGCCCGACCAGTCAGTCGTCCCGAACGGAATGGCATCCAGTCGCATTTGCCTAGCCCTTCAGCACTTCAGCCAAAGTCCGGCCAATCCGCGCCGGCGACTTGGACACGCGGATACCCGCGGCCTCCATCGCCGCGATCTTGTCTTCCGCGCCGCCCTTACCGCCTGAAATGACGGCGCCAGCATGGCCCATGGTCCGGCCAGCCGGAGCCGTGAGACCCGCGATGAAGCCGGCCATCGGCTTCTTGCGGCCGCGCTTGGCTTCGTCGATCAGGAACTGGGCGGCGTCTTCCTCGGCCGAACCACCGATTTCGCCAATCATGATGATCGACTTGGTCGCCTCGTCGGCAAGGAACATTTCGAGCATGTCGATGAACTCGGTGCCCTTGACCGGATCGCCGCCGATGCCGACAGCGGTGGTCTGGCCGAGGCCTTCATTGGTGGTCTGGAACACGGCTTCATAGGTAAGCGTGCCTGAGCGGGAAACAATGCCCACCGAGCCCTTGGAGAAGATGGAGCCCGGCATGATGCCGATCTTGCATTCTTCCGGCGTCAGCACGCCCGGGCAGTTCGGCCCGATCAAGCGCGACTTGGACTTTTCGAGCTTGGCCTTGACCCGCACCATGTCCAGCACCGGCACGCCTTCTGTGATGCAGACGATCAGTGGGATTTCCGCGTCGATCGCTTCCTCGATGGCAGCAGCAGCGCCCGGAGGCGGCACATAGATCACCGAGGCATTGGCGCCAGTGCGCTCCTTGCCTTCGGCGACCGAGCTGAAGATCGGCAATTCGGTGCCGTCGACGCCCGACGACCAGGTCTCGCCACCCTTCTTGGGATGGGTGCCGCCCACCATCTTGGTGCCGTAATAGGCCAGCGCCTGTTCCGTATGGAACGTGCCGGTCTTGCCGGTCAGGCCCTGTACGAGAACCCTTGTGTCTTTGTTGACGAGGATGGACATGGCTCTTCCTATTGAAGTCGATTGAGTTGAGTGACGGTCAAGGCGCTCTGCGCATTGCCGGTGTTAAGAGTGGTGGATGGCTCCACCATGAGCACGATCGGCTCAGGCGTCAGCGAGCGCGGCCGGTGTTCGACGCTGCGCGGCACGACGAGGAAATCGCCCTCGCCCAGCTCGACGCTGCCGTCGCGGAAATCGATGGCGATGCGACCCTTGAGCACAAGGAAGCCCTCGTCCTCGGCCTCATGCGCATGCCAGTCGAAGACCTCGCCGAACTTGGCAATCTTGACCTGGCTGTCATTGATGTCGCCAGCGATATGCGGCTGCCAGACACCGTTGATCTGGCTCTCTGCCGCCCTGACGAGGTTGATCTTGTGCGGAACGGCCATGCTAGTCGTTCGCCTCGGCTTTGGGGGTGACGATGGACAGCTGGATGACAAATTTGCCGTCGGCCAGGTGCGTCAACAGCATCCGGTTCTTGTCTTGGGTGCCGGTCAGGCTGGCGAAGTTGCCGTCACCATTCTGGATCACCTGGCCCTCATATCGACCAAGGCTCTGGATGATCTGAACTTCGTTGTCCGCATTGCCGGTGACCTCGGTCACGTCCACGCGGCAATAGCCGAAGGTGGCGTTGGGATAGTCCTCGACCAGCGCGAACATGGTGGCATAGCCAATGCCCGCCAGTTCCTTGCTGCCCGAATAGGACTTCACATAGGGGCTCTCGCCCCCATCCTCATAGGCGTCCCAACCCTTTTCGATGGCAGCTTCTACCGCCAGCACGTCGCCCCTGGCGAAGGTCTCGCACATTTCGAGCGCCGCAACGCTCTGCGGCACCGCGCCCGGCTTGGTCTTGCCCTGCGCAACGACGGGCGTCGCGCAAAAGGCAAGGGCTGCGATGAGGGCGAGACCGGCGCGCATGGCGCTAGCCCTGCACCGCCTTGACGATCTTCTGGGCGGCGTCGTCGAGGTCGTCGGCCGAGATCACGTTGAGGCCGGAATTCTCAAGGATGGCCTTGCCTTCCTTGACGTTGGTGCCTTCGAGCCGGACCACCAGCGGCACCTGCAGGCCGACTTCCTTAACCGCGGCAATCACGCCTTCGGCGATGACGTCGCAGCGCATGATGCCGCCGAAGATGTTGACGAGGATGCCCTTCACTGCCGGATCGGCCGTGATGATCTTGAACGCCGCCGTCACCTTCTCCTTGGAGGCACCGCCGCCAACGTCGAGGAAGTTGGCCGGTTCGGCGCCATAGAGCTTGATGATGTCCATGGTCGACATGGCCAGGCCTGCGCCGTTCACCATGCAGCCGATATTGCCGTCCAGCGCCACATAGGCCAGGTCGAACTTGCTGGCCTCGATTTCCTTGGCATCTTCCTCGGAGAGGTCGCGCAGCGCCTTGAGCTCTTCGTGGCGGAACGCGGCGTTGTTGTCGAAGCTGACCTTGGCGTCTAGCACGCGCAGGTGTCCGTCGGTCATCACGATCAGCGGGTTCACCTCCAACAGGCTCATGTCGGTTTCGGTGAACGCCTTGTAGAGGATCGGGAACAGCTTGCCGGCGTCGGCCTTGGCATCGCCTTCGAGCTTGAGCGCGGTGACGATCTCGTCGATGTTCGCCGCCGTGACGCCAGTCGTCGGGTCGATATCGACTGCGATGATCTTTTCGGGCGTGTCATGCGCCACCGCTTCGATATCCATGCCGCCTTCGGTCGAAATCACGAACGAGACGCGGCCCGTCGAGCGATCGACCAGCAGCGAGCAGTAGAGCTCGCGGGCGATATCGGCGCCGTCTTCGATATAGAGGCGGTTGACCTGCTTGCCGGCTTCGCCGGTCTGCTTGGTCACCAGAGTATTGCCGAGCATTTCCTTGGCGTTGGCCACCACATCGGCGATCGACCTGGCAAGGCGCACGCCACCCTTGGCATCGGGGCCCAATTCCTTGAACTTGCCCTTGCCACGCCCGCCGGCATGGATCTGGCTCTTGACCACATAGAGCGGACCCGGCAGCGACTTGGCGGCAGCCTCGGCTTCGTCCGCCGAGAAGATGGCGACGCCGGCAGCGACGGGCGCGCCGTACGACTTCAGCAGCTCTTTGGCCTGATGTTCATGGATGTTCATTTGCTTTGCCCTTTGTGAGGCACCTGATGGTGCTCTGGGAGCCATCCGCCGAGGCGGATGGCGTGGATTTCGAGAACCGGAGCGGAGCGTATCTTGGGATACGTGAGCACCGGAAGCGCAGAAAGCCGCGCCAGACGCCCGGCGGGGCTTTCAGAGCGCCATCAGGCGAGCTTCGGCGCGATCTTCTTGCAAGCCTCGATCAGCCCTTCGACCGACGCGACCGACTTGTCGAAGGCCTTCTGCTCGGCCGAGTTCAGCGAGATTTCGATGATCTTCTCGGCGCCACCGGCACCGATGACCACCGGCACGCCGACATAGGTGCCCTTCACGCCATACTGGCCATCAAGATAGGCCGCCGACGGCAGCACGCGCTTCTTGTCCTTGAGGTAGCTCTCCGCCATGGCAATGGCCGACGCGGCGGGCGCATAGAAGGCCGAACCGGTCTTGAGCAGGCCGACGATTTCGGCGCCGCCATCGCGGGTGCGCTGCACGATGCTGTCGAGCTTTTCCTTGCTCATCCAGCCCATCTTGACCACGTCGGTCAGCGGAATGCCGGCAACGGTGGAATAGCGGGTGAGCGGCACCATGGTGTCGCCATGGCCGCCCAGCACGAAGGCCGTCACGTCCTCGGTCGAAACGTTGAGTTCTTCGGCGATGAAGTGGATGAAGCGGGAGCTGTCGAGCACGCCGGCCATACCGATCACCTTGTTGGTGGGCAGGCCCGAGAACTTCTGCAGCGCCCAGACCATGGCGTCGAGCGGGTTGGTGATGCAGATGACGAAGGCGTCCTTGGCATATTTGGAAATGCCCGCGCCCACCTGCTCCATCACCTTGAGATTGATTTCGAGCAGGTCGTCGCGGCTCATGCCCGGCTTGCGCGGCACGCCGGCCGTCACGATGACCACATCGGCCCCGGCAATGTCCTTGTATTCGGACGTACCCTTGAGCGACGCTGCCAGGCCCTGGGCCGGTGCCGACTGCGCAATATCGAGCGCCTTGCCGGGACCAACGCCCTCGACGACGTCGAACATGACGATGTCACCGAGTTCCTTTTGCGCCGCCAGCAGGGCGAGCGTGCCGCCGATCTGACCCGAGCCGATAAGAGCGATCTTCTTGCGCGCCATAAGTCCTCATCCCAGACTGCGTTGAATTGGCGCACCTCTTAACCCTGTCGGTCCGGAGGGGCAAGTGAACCCTTCGTCTTAAACGGATTTTGGCCCTTGCTGATGGGCGAAGGGGTGGTGCCGGATGAGCAAGCTTCTCGCGCCCCATTCACCGGCTGTCACCCTCGGGTCAGGCCCGAGGGCACTTACCCGACGTCCAGCAAGTACAAGGCCCTCGGGTCAGGCCCGAGGGTGACCATCCTGGTTGCTTGCATCATCGGCTGGCTCACCCACCGCGTCCCGCAGCCCCTTCTGCAGATACTCTTCTGACTGCATCTCATCGAGCCGCGAGATCGTGCGCTGGAATTCGAACGCCGTCCTGTCGTCCTTGCCCAGTTGCTCGAGCGGCACCGCAAAGCTGGCGCCCAGCTTGACGCCACGGTCATAGAGGTTGTCGATCAAGAGGATGAAGCGCTTGGCGGCATCGGATTTGGTCCGGTCCATCTGCGGCACGCCATCGATGATGATGGAATCGAACTGATGGGAAATGCGCACGAAGTCGCGCGAGCCGAGCGGCTTCTCGCAGAGATCGGCGAAGCCGAACCGCGCCGCGCCCATGGCCGCCAGCGGCACGTGGATTTCCCGACCGATGCTCTCCACAACATCGGGATGGCCCGGCTCGCCGCCGGTGATGCGCAGCCATAGCTGGTCCATCGCGGCGCGTACCTCGGGCCCGGTGCCGAAGGCATAGACATGCTGGCCGGCAAACTTCATCCGCCGGTAGTCCCGCGCCGCCGGCAGGTTCTCGACGATAGTGTACTGCTTGAGCAGTTCGATGAATGGCAGGAACAGCTGGCGATTGAGCCCGTCCTTGTAGAGCTCATCGGGCGCCACATTGGACGTCGCCACCAGCGTTACGCCCTGGACGAACAGCTTGTCGAACAACCGGTACAGCAGCATGGCATTGGTAATGTCATGCACGTGGAATTCATCGAGGCACAGCAGGCGCAGTCCGGATTTGACGATGGGCCTGACCACCGCTTCGACCGGGTCGGCATCCTTGCCCTTCTTGCTCTTGCGAAAGGCCGCCATGCCGGCATGCATCTCGTCCATGAATTCATGGAAATGCACCCGCCGCTTCTGCTTGATCGGCACCGCGGCAAAGAACAGGTCCATCAGCATGGTCTTGCCGCGCCCCACCTCGCCATGAAGATAAAGACCCCGCACCGGCTCCGGTTTGTCGAAAAGCTTGCCGAGCAGGCCCTTCGATCGGTCGGCCGAAACCCCGGCCAGCACGACGTCAAGCAACCCCGCCGCCTCCCGCTGCGCCGGATCCGCAACCAGCACGCCACGCTCCGCCAACTCCGCATAGGCGGAGGTGACGGGCCCGGTATCTACGGATGAAGTGATAGCCACGGACAATTGGCTGAACTCGGAGCATTTTCGGTCAAGCCGAGTCGAACCGCAGGTCCGCGTCAGCGAAAATGGTCGTCTTCGAGAACCGGAGCGGAGCGTACGTCAGTACGTGAGCACCGGAAGCGTAGAAGCCGGCCATCGCAGGCCGGCTTCACCGAAAACTACCTGGACATGGAGATGGCCTGGCCACCACCCATGGTGCCGATATACCGGCCAGCGCTCGGTGCCAGGAAGGCGGCGATGTTGCCGTTTTCATCATAGAGCTGCAGCTGGCTGCCCACCTGCTGCCAGCCGGTCACCGAGGCAATCTGCGGCACGGTGCAACCCGGGGCCGAGGCGCGGTAGTAGCTGGTACCGGTCTTGGCGGTCATCGGCAGGTTGATGCGGCAGGTCGCAGTACCTGCTGCGACGTTCCAGGCGCCTTCCGGGCCCGTGCTCATGCCGCCAGCCACGGGCTGGGCCAGTGGATCGAGCGAAACGATCGAAGGCGTAGCGCCTGGGGTCGTGGTGGCCACACCCGGCGTGGCCATTGCCGTCTGGTTGGCGGGCACGCCGCCCAGCACCGGTTGGCCGGAAAGGCCTGGCGCCGGAGTTCCGGTAGCGCCGATAGCGGGCAGCGTACCCTGCTGCACCGTCGAATTGGGCACGGCCTGCAACTGCGCCGGGGCGCCGATGGTGTTGAGGTTGGCCGTGTTCGACCCGGTGGACTGGCATGCCGCCAGCACAACGGCGATCGCCGCCACGCCTACCGCGGACAAAGGTCCGCGCATCCAAACCGTCATGGGGTCTTGCTCCTGCCCGAAGGCTTAATAAAGGTTAACAGCTCGGCTGGCTTATAGCCAAAGGCTGCGCTGCGTTCAACCGCCCGGTCCGCTTGTGCACCAACGCTTACCAATGTGGCCTTTTAGGGGTCGGACGCCGCCATTTCCTTTAACAGGTCTCGGGCCAGAACGGTTGCATCGGCGGCTTCATCCTCCGGCACCTGCACCGGCACGCCTTCGGGCCCGAACAGATTCGACATCCCCGGAAGCCCTCCATCACCCTGCTCCAGCGGATTGAAGCCATAGGCCCGCAGCGCCACGATCAGGGCCCGCGCCTGCGACGGATTCTTGACATGGGCGATGATCTGATAGGCCATGAGACACTCCGCAACTGCAGCGTGATGTTGACTGCCGTAGCCGGCCGGGGCAACCCCCATCGTCCTCAGCGCCGCGCGCTTCTTGCCAAGCTGTCGTCAAAGTGTTGCATTTGCGGTAAGCCGTTTCACCGCATGGTGATTTGCCGGCTGGAATAGCCAGGCGCTAGCTCGACGACCAAAGCCTGCGCGGAGAACCGATGGGCGCCTATATCCTTCGCCGCCTGCTGCTGATGATCCCGACCCTGTTCGGCATCATGGCCATCTCGTTCGTCATCACCCAATTCGCCCCGGGCGGTCCGGTTGAGCAAGCCCTGGCCAATCTGTCGGGCCAGAATGTCTCGATGCTCGAACGGATCAGCGGCGGTGGCGGCGGTGACCTTGCGGGGCAGGCACCCAGCAATCAGACGGCCGGCAATACCGGTGGCTACCGCGGCAGCCAAGGCCTGTCCCCCGAACTGGTCGAACGCATCGAAAAGCAGTTCGGCTTCGACAAGCCGCCACTGGAGCGCTTCGGCATGATGCTGTGGAACTACCTGCGCTTCGATTTCGGCGACAGCTACTATCGCGATGCCAGCGTCATCGAGCTGATCGCAGAGAAGATGCCGGTGTCGATTTCGCTCGGCTTGTGGATGACGCTGATCGCCTATGGCATCTCGATCCCCCTGGGCATCAAGAAAGCTGTCTCGGACGGCTCACGCTTCGATGTCTGGACCTCTACCGTCGTCATCATCGGCTACGCCATTCCGGGTTTCCTCGTGGGCATCGCGCTGATCATCCTGTTTGCGGGCGGCAGTTTCTGGTCGATCTTTCCCTTGCGCGGCCTGACCTCACCCGGTTTCGAGAGTTTCCCCTGGTGGCGGCAGGTGCTCGACTATTTCTGGCACCTGGTCCTGCCTATCATCGCCATGGGCCTGGGCGCCTTCGCCACGACGACGCTGCTCACCAAGAACTCATTCATCGACGAGATCGGCAAGCAATATGTCACGACCGCCCGCGCCAAGGGGCTGACGGAAAACCAGGTGCTCTACCGCCACGTCTTCCGCAACGCCATGATGCTGATCATCGCCGGCTTTCCCGGCGCGTTTGTCGGCGCCTTCTTTGGCGGCTCGCTGCTGATCGAGACCATCTTCTCGCTCGACGGGCTGGGACTGCTCGGCTTCCAGTCGGTGGCCAGTCGCGACTATCCGGTGGTCTTCGCCACGCTTTACATCTTCTCGCTGCTCGGCCTCGTCATCGCCCTGATTTCCGACCTGGCCTATATGTGGGTTGATCCGCGGCTCGATTTCGAAAGCCGCGAAGTATGAGCGAAGTGACGGAACAGGCCGCGCTCATCGAAGCACCGCGCAACAAGTGGCTGACCCCGCTCAACCAGCGCCGGCTCGACAATTTCCGCAAGAACCGCCGCGGCTACTGGTCGCTATGGATCTTCCTTGCGCTGTTCGTTGCCACGCTTGGCTCGGAATTCATCGCCAACGACAGACCCATCATCGCCCTTTACAAGGGTGAACTGCTGTTCCCCGCCTTTGTCGAATATCCCGAATCCAAATTCGGCGGCTTCCTGGCCGTCACCAACTACCGGGACGAGTTCAACGCCGCCGAGATAGCGGCCAATGGCTGGATGATCTGGCCGCCGGTGCGCTTCAGCTACCAGACCGTCGACACGTTCCTGCCGAAATCGGGCGCTGTCGCCCCCAGCTGGACCATGGACCAGACGCAGAATTGCGCCGGCTATCCGCTGCAGGCCGCCGACCCAAACTGTCATTGGGGCAATTTCCACTGGCTGGGTACCGACGACAGCGGTCGCGACGTGCTGGCGCGGCTGCTTTACGGCTTCCGCATTTCGATCCTGTTCGGCCTGACGCTGACCGTGATCTCGTCGGTGATCGGCGTTTTTGCCGGCGCCGTGCAGGGCTATTTCGGAGGCTGGGTCGATCTCATCTTCCAGCGGGTGATCGAGATCTGGAGCTCGATCCCGGCGCTTTACCTGCTGCTCATCATATCGTCAGTCATCACGCCCAGCTTCTGGGTTCTCCTCGGCATATTGCTGCTGTTTTCCTGGGTGACGCTGGTCGGCATCGTCCGCGCCGAATTCCTGCGCGGACGCAACTTCGAATATATCGCTGCCGCCCGTGCGCTGGGTGTTTCCAACCTGGCCATCATGTTCCGCCACCTGATGCCCAACGCCATGGTCGCCACCCTCACGTTCATGCCGTTCATCCTGGCGGGCTCGGTGGGGACGCTCACGTCGCTTGACCTGCTCGGCTTTGGCCTGCCGCCCGGCTCGCCCTCGCTGGGCGAATTGCTGGCCCAGGGCAAGAACAACCTCCAGGCGCCCTGGATGGGCCTCACCGGCTTTTTCACCCTCGCCATCATGCTGGCGCTGCTCGTCTTCATCGGCGAAGGGGTGCGCGACGCCTTTGACCCACGAAAGTCGCTGGCATGACCGCGCCCCTGCTCTCCGTCCGCGACCTGACCGTAGCCTTTGGCCCCAACGACGCGACGCGCGCAATTTCCTTCGATATCGCAGCGGGCGAGACGTTGGCTTTGGTAGGCGAGAGTGGTTCGGGCAAGTCGGTGACGGCGCTGTCGGTGCTCAAGCTGCTGCCCCCCGCCGCACGACTGTCCGGCCAGGTGTTGTTCAAGGGCAAGGATCTGCTGACAACAACGCCAACGGAGCTGCGCGCCGTGCGCGGCAACGACATTTCGATGATTTTCCAGGAGCCGATGAGCTCGCTCAATCCGGTCCACACCATTGAGCGCCAGATCGGGGAAGTGTTGGCCATCCATCGCGGCCTGCGCGCCATCGCGGCCCGCAAGCGCACGCTTGAGCTGCTCGACGCTGTCGGCATTCCCGACCCGGCGAGCCGCCTCGCCTCCTATCCGCACCAGCTCTCTGGTGGACAGCGCCAGCGCGTGATGATCGCCATGGCGCTCGCCAACGAGCCGGAACTGCTCATCGCCGACGAGCCGACCACGGCTCTCGACGTCACAGTACAGGCGCAGATCCTGACCCTGCTCAAGGCCCTGCAACAACGCCTCGGCATGGCCATGCTGTTCATCACCCATGACCTTGGTATCGTCAAAAAGATCGCCGATCGCGTCTGCGTCATGACCCATGGCGAGATCGTCGAGACCGGCGCGGTCGAGGCGGTGTTCACCAATCCCCAGCACGCCTATACCAGACACCTGCTGACGGCCGAGCCGCGCGGTACGCCGCCGGTGTCCGACCCGTCCGCCCCCACCATCGTCGATGTCGCCGACCTCAAGGTCTGGTTCCCGATCAGAAGGGGCCTGTTGCGGCGCACCGTCGGCCATATCAAGGCGGTCGACGGCGTCGATCTGTCGATCCGCCGCGGCGAAACGCTGGGCGTGGTGGGCGAAAGCGGCTCGGGCAAGTCGACGCTGGGTTACGCCGTGCTTCGCCTGCTCCCTTCGGACGGGCGCATCGTAGTGCTCGGCAACGCGGTGCAATCGCGCTCGTGGAAGGCCATGCGGCCGCTGCGCGCCAGCATGCAGATTGTGTTCCAGGACCCGTATGGCTCGCTGAGCCCGCGTCTGTCGGTCGACCAGATCATCGGCGAAGGCCTGACGGTGCATGAACCCCGGATCGGCAAGCGGGAGCGTGACGAGCGGGTGATCCGGGCGCTGGAAGAGGTCGGCCTGCCGCCGGCCAGCCGCTTCCGCTATCCGCACGAATTCTCCGGCGGCCAGCGCCAGCGCATCGCCATCGCCCGCGCCATGGTGCTGGAGCCTAAATTCGTCGTGCTGGACGAACCCACCTCGGCGCTCGATGTCTCGATCCAGGCCCAGGTGGTCGATCTGCTGCGGGACATCCAGCAGCGCCATGGTCTGACCTATATGTTCATCTCGCATGACCTCAAGGTGGTCAAGGCGCTGGCCAACCAGCTGATCGTCATGCGCAATGGCCGGATCGTCGAGCAGGGCGCCGCCGCCGACATCTTCGCCGCACCGCAGTCGGACTACACCAAGGCGCTTATGGCGGCCGCCTTCAACACTGAGGCCGTCGACGCCGTGCCCCCTGTCGCGCCATGACGTTTACGCCTAGTCTTTGCAGTTCAACGCACCAATCCGGAGCCGTCCGATGAAGCTCGCACCCCTCCTGGTCACCATCCTGTTACTGGGCCTCGTGGCCCCCGTCCTGGCCCAGACCCCAACCGGCCAATGGGTCCATGCCTTTGCCATGGAGGGCGAACCCAAATACGGCCCCGATTTCACCCAGTTCGACTATGTCAACGCCGACGCGCCCAAGGGCGGCGTGGTGCGTCTAGGCACGATGGGAGGCTTTGATACCTTCAACCCGATCCTGCCCAAGGGCGATCCGGCCAATGGCATCGGCCTGGTCTATGAAACGCTGATGACCCCGTCGCTGGACGAGCAGAGCGTCTACTACGGCCTATTGGCCGAGGCGCTCAAGATCGGCGACGATTATGGCTCGGTGACGTTCCGCATGGACCCCGATGCCAGGTGGCATGACGGCGAGCCGGTGACCGCCGAGGACGTGGTCTGGAGCTTCAACAAGGCCATCGAGGTCAACCCCGACCAGCAGCAATACTATGCCAATATCGAAAAG
The DNA here is from genome assembly GCA_036675975.1 of Devosia sp. Taxonomy (GTDB): domain Bacteria; phylum Pseudomonadota; class Alphaproteobacteria; order Rhizobiales; family Devosiaceae; genus Devosia. Next base: position 39,063 of record JAKFDU010000241.1, read on the forward strand.
GTCGAAGTGACCGCCCCGGGCGAAGTCACCTTCACCTTCGACCAGACCGGCAATCGCGAACTGCCGCTGATCCTGGGCCAGGTCCTGGTCCTGCCCCAGCACTGGTGGGAGGGCACCGATGCCAGCGGCAAGCAGCGCAACATCGCCGAATCCACCCTGGAGCCGCCGATGGGCTCGGGTCCCTACGAGCTGGCCAGCTTCGACGCCGGCCGCACCATCACCTATCGCCGCGTAGAGGACTATTGGGGCACCAACCACCCGACCCATGTCGGCACCAACAATTTCGACGAATACCGCGTCGAATCCTTCCTCGACGAGACTGTATGGTTCGAGGCATTCAAGGGCGACCAGTTCGACTTCTGGAGCGAATACACAGCCCGCCGCTGGGCCACCGGCTTCGACTTTCCCGCCGTGCAGCAGGGTCGCGTGGTGCAGGAACTGTTCCCCGAGGACTATAATGGCAACGGGCTGATGGTCGGCTTCATCCCCAACCTGCGCCGCGAGAAATTCCAGGACGAGCGGGTCCGAGAGGCGCTCAACTACGCCTTCGACTTCGAGTCGCTGAACAAGACGCTGTTCTATGGTCAGTATGAGCGCATCGACAGCTACTTCTACGGCCTGCCCTTCAAGTCGACCGGCCTGCCCGAGGGCGAGGAGCTGGAAATTCTCAACTCGGTAAAGGACCTGGTGCCGCCGAGCGTCTTCACCGAGCCCTATGTCAATCCTGTCAATGGCGACGCCGCCAAGCTGCGCGCCAACCTGCGCCTGGCGCTCGGTCTGCTTACCGAAGCCGGCTACACGCTCGACGGCAGCAAACTGGTGGACGCCGCGGGCCAGCAACTGAGCGTCGAGATCCTCACCAACCAACCCTCGCTGGAACCGATGTTCCAGAATCTGGTCACCAATCTGGGCCAGATCGGCGTGCTGGCCACCATCCGCATGGTCGACAGCGCGCAATACATCAATCGCATCCGCAGCTTCGACTATGACATGCTCTATACCCAATGGGCCCAGTCCTGGTCGCCCGGCAATGAGCAACGCTTCTTCTTCGGCTCAGAGAGCGCCACAGAGGAAGGCTCGCGCAACTATGCCGGCATTGCCGATCCCGGCATTGATGCGCTGATCGACAAGCTGGTGGTTGCCGACGATCGCGCCACCCAGGAGGCCGTCACCAGGGCGCTCGACCGCGTACTGCTGCATCACCATTTTGTCGTGCCCGGTTACACCCTGCGCCATTCCCGCACAGCGCGCTGGGACCGCTTCAGCCGCCCGGAAAACCTGCCGGACTTCTCGAGCGGCTTCCCGACGATCTGGTGGTGGGATGAGGCGAAAGCGACCAAGACCGGTGGGGCGCAGTAGGTCCTTGTAGGCAGTCTCTTTCCTCCACCACTGCCCGTCACCCTCGGGCTTGACCCGAGGGCTCTTCACTTGCAGGGCCGTGATTGAAGTATAGAGCCCTCGGGTCAAGCCTGAGGGTGACGATCCGGTTGGTTGACCCACCGTCCCGGTAGCCTCCCGCCCTCAATAGTCCTTCTCATAAAACACGCCGAGGCTGGAATTTCCGTCCTGGCCTGCAGCGCCCGTGACCTTCAGATCATCGGTCACATCAAGGTTGATCGTCACCTTGCTCTGCCCGCCGGCCCCAGCCTGCACGCCCAGATAAACATTGTCCTGAATATACGTCCCGGCCTGCACGGCGACATTGCCCTTGTCGTCGGTGACGATATCGAGATCGGCGAGCCCGGCCGCGCCGCGCAGGCTGTCGACCAGACCATTGCCGCCCCCGCCCACCAGTTCCGCCGCAGCACCGGCCAGCTTGGCCAGCTGCAGCGGCGACAGCTCGCCCATCGAACGGTTGAAGATAAGCCGGCTCAGCACTTCGTCCTGCGGCAGCATGGGGCTTGAAGTGAAGCTCACATTGATGTCGGAAGCGCGCCCCGAAACCGTGACGAACACGGTGATACCCTCGCCCTCGGTCCGCGCGACGAGGTTGAGGAACGGGTCGAGATCACCCACCAGCGTCACCGTGCCGCTTTCGAACGTCACCCGCTGCCCCAGGATCGCCAGTCGCCCGCGATTGAGCGAGAAGCCGCCGACCGGCTGGATATTGTTGACCGGCCCGGTGAGCCGCACCGAGCCGCCCACCTCCGCATCGAGCCCGCGGCCGCGAATGAAGATCTGGTTGGGGGCGCTGACATTGATGTCGAGCACCAGCCCGGCCGGCCGCGTCCGCGGAATGGGCGCACCAGTCCGATCATCGATCTTGGCACGAGCCAGCGTCTGCTCCACCGCGGGTGGCGCATTGACGTGATCGACATCGATCAACTGCGCCCCGCCGCCGAAATTCTCCGGCACAGTAATATTGGCCTCTTCGACAAACACGTTGCCGGCCAGTAGCGGCGAGCCGGTGAGATTGCCTGTCAGTGCTAGGTTGCCCGAGAGGGTGGCGACGAAGAGGTTGCCATCGGCATAGCGCGCCGAGTTCAGGCCCACCTGCACATTGGCTGGAAAGCCCCCACTGAGCCCGACCGACCCCGAGGCACTGACCGAACCGCCCGTGGCGAGATTCCCCGAAAGGCTGTCGATCACCAGATTGCTGCCATCAAGGCTCGCCGAGCCGCTGATGCCTTGCAGCCGCAGATTGAGCTCCGGATCGATATAGCCGGCACCACTGGTCGAGACGCGCCCGCCAAATTGCGGGCTCGCCAGACTGCCACTGACCCGCGCATCCAGCGTCACCACGCCGCTCAGCTGCCCGCCCCGGTCGGCGACAAATCGATTGGCCAGCGCCAGCGGCGCCGAACCAGTGACGGCCACATTGAGCCCGCCGCCATCGAGTGGCACCGTGCCCGATCCGCGCAGCGTCAACCCGCCATTGCCACTGGCCGACACCGCCGCCAGCGTCACGGCGCCGTTGCGGAACGTCCCACTGGCCGTGGCGTCCAGCGGGGCAATGCCAAAGTCACGAATGGCCGCCGCGTTGATACCGGCCGCCCGCGCTTCGAAACTGACCTGCGGGTCGCTGCCCGTCCCGGTAATGCTGGCCCTGCCGTTGATCGTGCCGGCAAGGCCGAGGTCCGGCGCCACCGCATTGGCAATGGAGAGCGGCAGGGCATTGATCTCGAGATCGATGCTCAGCGTCTCGCCGGCCGAGCCCGTGGCTGTGATCGAGCCCGATCCAACATCGAACCGCACCGCGTCCAACGCCACCGTGGAGCCGCTGACCTGCACGACGGTGGGCTGTACCAGCCGCGCCGAAAGCTGGCCCTGCTGCAGCTGCGCCCGATCCACCGCCAGGCGATAGCCCCCATCAACTGGCGTCAGCGCGCCGGCAATGTCGATATCAGTGCCTGTTGCCAGGGAAGCCTGGGCGTCGAAAGCCGTCGTCTCGCCTGTCTGCGTCGCCGTCGCCGAAAGCCGCTCGATATCGACGCCAGCGGCCGAAACGTTGCTGGCATTGGCGCCGCCATCGATGACAGGCACACCGAAAAGATCAGCCACCGTTGCGTTGATATCGGCCGCACCGACCCTGATGTCGTTGACGGACAAATCGCGCACGTCACCACGCAGCGTCGCGCCCTGCTTGCCGTCAACAGGCGCCAGCGTCACCTCGGCATTAACAGTGCCGGTAGCCTCAAGCAGCGCCAGCGCCGCCGGCACCGACACATCGGGAGACACGACAGTCAGCCCACCATCGAGCAAGCCGGTCAGCGTCACGCGCGTCACGCCACCAGTGATGCGGGTGCCGGCCGCCTGGAAATCGATGTTGCCGAGCGTCTGCTCGCTCTCGGTAACACTGACATTGGCCGCCAGCGTGGTCCGATAGCCGTCGAGTGCCGCGGTGCCCGAGATATTGCCGTCGAGCCGGTCGACATTGTAGCGCCCGTCAAAGCCTAGCGCCCCATCGCGCAGCACCCGCCCGGCCATCGTGCCGCTAGCGACGTTGGCATTGAGGTCGAGGTCGATGACGCCATCCTGCCCCTTGGCCGTGCCGACCACCTTGAGTGCACCGGAGGCTTGGTCGGACAGCAGCGCAAGGTCAACAAGATCGAGGTTGAAGGTAAAATCGGCCAGCGCATTGGAATAGGTGCCGTCGGCCAGCAACTTCACCTGCGCATTGGCGATGCGGAAATTCTCCGCCGTCAGGCCCGCCTCGGTGCGCGCCACCCGGCCAGAAAGCTGCACACTTCCCGCAAGCAAACTGTCAGCAAGCTGGTCGCCAATGGCGAGATTGCTGCCCGTGCCATCCAGCGTCAGGTCAAACCCGCCGCTCAGCGGCATGATGGTCCCATTCGCCTGCAGCGACAGCGCCCCGGCCAGATCGCGGCCTGCCAAGCCCGAGAATGGCGCGATGCTCGAGGTTTCGAGCACCACATCACCGTTGAAATCGAACCCATCCAATTGCCCGGTCAACGCGGCCGTCAACCCCTGCCCAGCAACGCGGAACTCGGCCAGTTGCACCGGCTCGCCCGCATTCCACAGTCCGGCAATGCCGATGCCGATGCTCTCGCCCAGCGCCGCTTCAATCTCTTCGGACCCCGAAATACCCGACAACGTGCCGTCGCCATTGAAGGTCAGCCGGCGCGTCGTCGGATCGGACAGGTTGGCGGCCGCACCACCCAGCGTCAGCGCCAGATTGTCAGCAGCAAACCCTGTCGTCTCGAAGCCGGCCATATCAAGGGTGGCGGTCCAGTTCTCTTCCGCCTCGCCGCCAAAGCCGATGGCCAATTGCGCCGAGCCGACGCGGGTCGCGCTGCCGGGGACCGGCAGGGTGACCTGTCCACCCGCGGGGTCGGCAATCACCGCGTTGAGGTCGAGTGACTTCAGGAAATTGTCCGGCGTCGTTTCTGCCGCCGCTTCTAGCGACAATTGCCCGCCGCTGAGCCGCAGCCCAGTGATGGAAACGCCACCACTTGAATGGATCAGGGCATTGGCCGTCAGGGCGGTCTCGGCGCCGAAAAACGGCCGATAGGGCTCGGCAATCAGCGTCGCCAGTGGGCCGCGCAGGTCGGCTGCCACTGCAATCCCGCCTGCCTGCTGGTTGACCGTCGCCACGCCAGAAAGCGCCGTCTGTCCATTAGCCTGCAAAGTAAGGTCGGTCCGCAAGTCGGTCACCGGCCCGCTCCCGTTGAGCGTCAGCGTCACCGCCGGCCGGTTCTCGATATTGAGCAGGTTAGCGATGAGCCCGTCCTCGGGTTCCACCAGCGACAGGCCCAGGTCGATGCTGTTTTCCGTCTTGCGATAGGCCACGTCGAGGTCGAGCGTGCCGCCCGGTCCGTCGAGCCTGATAATGTTGAGATTGGCATCGAGATTGCCGCCATCGAGCGTCATTGCGCCGGCTAGCGAGATCTCCGAACCGAGCCCGAATACGCCTTCGCCGAAGGTGACTGACGGTATGCTGAGCTGTTCGAGAATGACGGCCACCGGCAGTTCCGGCACCTGCAGTCCGCCGCTGGCTTCCGGCGCCGGCAGGTCCACCGCGCCTTCCGCCGGTACCGCATTGCGGAGGTACTCGATGGAATCCGCCGTGAGCGAACGTACTTCCAGCCGGCCGGTAAACAGCGCCGCCTGGTTCCAGCTGAGCCGGGCATTGTTGACCCGCAGCCAGACTCCGCTGGCATCAGAAATAGTGATCAGGCGGATCGACACGTCCGAACCCAGCGCGCCCTCGATATTGCTGAGCCGTATCTGGCGTTCGGGCGTCGAGAGCCGGTCCTGGACGAAATTGGTCAGCCAGTCCTTCTGCTCCTCATTGTCCATGGCGAGCACCTCGACACCAGGCTCCTGCGCCATGACGGGCGCGACGAGACCGAAGAGGCAGAGCAGGACGAAAGCGAAGCGGCGGGACAGAGAGAGCAACATCAGAACGCCTGCCCTATGCCGACATAAAGCGCATAATCAGGGTCGCCGGCGCGCTTGTTGAGCGGCACGGCGAAGTCGAGCCGCAGGGGCCCTAGGCCGGTATAATAGCGCACGCCCACGCCTGCCCCGACCCGCAGGTCGCTTAACGCCGGGAACACATCGGCCGCCACATAGCCGCCGTCGAGGAAGCCAACCACGCCGATGTCGTCGGTCACCTTGGCCCGCGCTTCGATCGAGCCCTCGAGCAGATAGCGCCCGCCAGTGATCACACCGGCGCCATTATCCACCCCGATCGATTTGAACGCATAGCCACGCACCGAACCGCCGCCGCCGGCGAAGAACAGTTTGTCGGGCGGAATTTCCGCCAGGCTCGGCCCCAGCACGAGACCGGCTTTCAGCCGCCCCGCCAGTACGAACCGATCTTCCTCGGCAAAGCCGAAATAGGTGCGACCCTCGACCGTCAGCTTGGCGGCCGCGTTGCCATAATTGAGCTCATAGAACGGCTCGAGATTGACCTGGCCGAACCAGCCGCGGCTGGGATCGACCTTGTCATTGCGGAAATCCAGCGTCGCGCCCCCATAGAGGCCGACGGTCTTGAAGTCCCGCGTGCCGAACACATCGTCAAAGCGGTTGATCTCGAACTGGGCGCCGCCCTCGATCGTGATCTGGTCCGACAGTATATGCGTCAGCCCCACCCGGCCGCTGGCCGAGGTTTCGGTGAAGGTCGGATAGATTGTCCGCTCCGCCGATACCGCCGCAATCAGATCGGTATCCGGCGTGAAAATGCCGGGCTTGGTGAAGGTGCCGCCAAAGAAATAGTCGAACTGAGCCGTGTCGATGGGGTAGCCGATGCTGGCGACGCGCGCATCGAGCCGCAGCCGCTCAGCCTGGCCGAACAGGTTGCGCCACAGGTGGAACGCCTCGAGCCCCAGCCCGTCGATGGTCGAATAGGTGGCGCCCACGCCGAAGCGCCGCCCCGGCAGTTCCTGCACGATGAGGTTATAGGGTAGCAGCCCATCGACACCCACCGCTTCAGCCGCTTCCAGCCGCGCCGCCCGGAACACTTCGAGCCGGTCGAGGCGCTTCTGCGCCAGGGCCAGTTCGTCCGGGTCATATTCCTCGCCTGGCGTCAGGCCCGTCTGCCGCGCCAGGAATACCGGGTCGAGCGTTTCCGCGCCCGTGACGGTCACCTCGCCAAACGCGGCCTTCGGCCCGGGGTTGACCGTGATGGTCACGTCCACCGATGTCGAGGCATGGTCGGCGACCACATCGCGCGTCACGATTTCCGCCTTGGCATAGCCCTGCTGCCGCCAGGCCTCCAGCGCCAGTTGCTCGGCCTTGAGGATCACCGATGATCTGGCGATCTCGCCCACGCCGAAGCCCTGACTCGATGGCAGATCGACCTGATCATAGGGGTCCGACGTCTGCACCGCCTGGTTGACGATGTTGACGCTGTTGAACCGGAACAACGGACCAGGATCGACCACGATGACCACATCCACGGGATCGGGCAGGTCGACATCGGGCGCCAGGCTCGAGGCTTCGGCACCACCGACGCGGATCGAAGCCGTGCCGCCGTAATAGCCCTCATTGTAGAGTGCCGCGACGATGCGGCGATAATCGCCGCGCGCCTTGGCCAGAAGACCCGCCGCACCCGACGCCGGCTCGGCCTGGTCGGCCACCAGCGCCGAGGCATTGCGCACGGCGCTCTCGACGTCGCCGATAGCGTTGACGGTGACAACGACGGTGTAGGGCTGCGGATCGGCGATAACCGCCTCGGCATCCTCGGCGTTCTGGTCCTCGAACAGCTTGAGGCCGAAGATCTCGAACGCGGCAACAGGCATCGTGACCGCGGCCAAGCCAGCCACGGCAACGCTCAAGGCGCAGAGACTCGTTACCAGACGCGCGATTTGCAGTGACCCGTTCCCGCCCGTTACGCTTCAACCACTTGAGGCAGAAGCCGAAGTTTGCCCTCAGGGCGAAAAGATTCCGTTAAGTCTCTTTCAGCCCGTCGCGTCGACGCTGCACGCCTGCCCAACAGGCGTTCATTTCATGGCGAGTTTAGGGCTGCCCCGAGGTGGGAACAACCTTCCAACGGGTTCGTTCGGACTGCAGGGGCCTGATCGTGGCCGATGAGCAACGGGATGGACGGCTATACCCTACTCCCGCGCCAGCGCCTCCACCGGGTCCATCCGCGCCGCCGAGCGGGCCGGCATGAAGCCGAAAATCACGCCGATCAAGCTCGCCGAGGCGATGGCCAGCATGATCGACTCCGCCGAGTAGCTGACCCGCGCGCCCTCGACCAGGCTGGTGAGCAAGCTTCCCAGCCCAAAGCTCAGCGCCACCCCCGCCGCACCGCCGACAAAACACACCAGCACCGCTTCGATAAGGAACTGCCGCAATATGTCGCCGCGCCGCGCCCCCACCGCCATGCGGATGCCGATCTCCTTGGTGCGCTCGGACACGCTCACCAGCATTATGTTCATCACCCCGATACCGCCCACCACCAGCGAGATGACTGCAATGGTCGAGATCAGCAGCGTCAGCGTCGCGGCGGTCGATTCGATCGTGTCGCGGATGGTGGCGGTATTCTGCAGGAAGAAATCGGTCTTGCCGTCATGCAGCCGCGTCAGAAGATCGGTGATCTCCGCCTCGGTGTCCTCCATGTCAGCATCGTCGCTGACGCGCACCGCGATAGAGCCGAGGAACGACTGGCCGAGGATGCGGTCCATCGCCGTCGTATAGGGCACATAGACATTGGCGCTGTTGCCGCCCGGGCCGAAGCCGGTGACGTTCTCGACCACCCCGATAACCCGCACCGGCACCCGGCCGAGCATGATCACCTGCCCGATCGGGTCTTCGCCATTGATGAAGAAGGCGTCGCGCGCATTGGCGTCGATCACAGCTTCCTGGGTGCGTTGGACAATACTGGCCTCGTTGAAGCCCACGCCCGCCGTAAAGGTGCGGCCATTGACCTGGAAATACCGGTCGCCCACCCCTGTGACCGAGGCATTGGACGACGTATTGCGGAACAGCACCGTGGCGTTTGAGTTGACCTGGGGCGAGACGCTGTCCGCATAGGGCTGCATCGCAATGGCCTCGGCATCGGATGGCAACAGCGTCTGGATGCGGTTGCTGCGCCGGTCGCCAAAGCCCGTGCCCGGATAGATGTTGATCGTGTTGGTGCCGATCGAGGCGATGTTCTCCAGCACAGTCTCCTGGCTGCCCTGCCCCAGGGCCACCACGCTCACCACCGAGGCAATGCCGATGATGATGCCGAGCATGGTCAGGAACGTCCGCAGCTTGTGAGCCACCATGGCCCGCAGCGCCATGCGCAAGGCCTCAAGCCCGCGATCGAGCCCCTCGCGCCAGCGCGCTATCCTGCGGATCGTCTCCTTTGCCCGGTCGACCCGCGTATCCTCGCCCGTGCGACGATCGGCGATGATGACGCCGTCGGAAATCTCGATCACCCGCTCCGTCTGCGCCGCGATCAGCGGATCATGCGTCACGATGATGATGGTGTGGCCGTCGCGATGCAGCTCGGCCAGCAGCGCCATCAGTTCCTTGCCGCTCTTGCTGTCGAGCGCCCCGGTTGGCTCGTCGGCCAGAATGACTTCCCCGCCATTCATCAGCGCCCGCGCCACGCTGACGCGCTGCTGCTGGCCGCCTGACAGCGCGTTGGGCCGGTGGCCCAGCCGGTCGCCCAGCCCCAGCCGCGTCAGCAGGTCAATCGCCCGCTTGCGCCGCGTCCCAGCATCGACGCCGGCATAGATGGCCGGCATTTCCACGTTCTCGACCGCGTCGAGATCGGGCAACAATTGATAGCGCTGGAAGATGAAGCCGAAATGCTCGCGCCGAAGCTCGGCCAGGGCATCGGGCCCGAGCTTGCCGACATCACGCCCGGCAAACTTGTAGGTGCCCGCGCTCGCCCGATCGAGGCAGCCGAGGATGTTCATCAGTGTCGATTTGCCCGAACCGGACTGCCCCATGATGGCAACCAGCTCGCCGCGCTCGATTTCGAGATCGACATCCCTGAGCACGGTCACCGCCTCGGCGCCGGTCTGGAACCGTCGGGTCAGGCCGCGGAGGGAAATGATCGGATCACTCATGCTAGCGGATCATCATGCCCATGCCACCGGGCGGCCGGAAGCCGCCGCCTTGGCCACCCTGCTGCCCGGCTGGCCGCGCCACGCCACCACTGACCACCTGCTCGCCTTCGCTCAGCCCGCTCTTGATTTCAGCCATGACATTGTTGTTGAGGCCCACCTCGATCCGCCGCGGCGCTATCGTCTCGGTCGCCGGATCGTAAACAGGAACGACCACGTTGCCCTGCGGGTCCTTGCGCCCCACGAGGCCCGAGGACAGCACCAATGCGTCCTTGGCCTCGTCGAGCACGATCGTCACCTGCGCCGTCATCGAGATGCGCAACTTGTGATCGGGGTTCGGCACGTCGAACAGGCCGTTGTAGTAGACCGCGCTGTCGGTCGAAGCTGTATCCGAGCCGATCGAAGTCGGCGCCGGCTCCACTTGGCGTAGCGTCGCATCGATCTTGACGTCAGGCTCGCCCAGAATGGTGAAATAGACGCGCTGCCCCGCCTGCACCCGCACCACATCGGCCTCGGAAATCTCGGCCTTGATCACCATAGTGTCCAGGTCAGCGATCTTGACGATTGTGGGAATGGTCGAGTTGGCGTTGACCGTCTGGCCCTCATCGACCAGCAGGGCGACGATGGTCCCATCGCTGGGCGCTACGATCCTGGTCCGCGCCAGGTCGAGTTCCGCCGATTCCACACTGAGCTGGGACTGGGCAATCTGCGCTTCGAGCTGGTCGATCTGGGCTTGCGCCGAATCGACCGCCGCCTGCGCCGTTTCGAGATCGGTTTGCGACACCAGGCTATTGGCGCTGAGCTGCTGGTTGCGCGCCAGCGCGGCTTCCGCCTTGACCAGCGCCGCTTCCTGGTTGCGCTTCTGCGCCTCGATACCGGCAAGCACTGCCTGCGCCGTCTTGACGGCATTTTCCTGGTCGAGGCTGTCGATCTCGACAATCAGGTCGCCCCTCTTGACGTCCTGCCCGAGAGCCACATGCACCGCTTCGATCCGGCCGGAAACCTCCGCACCCACGCTCACCAGCGAACTGGCCTCGAGCACGCCTGAAGCCAGCACCGTGCGCTCGATGTCGCCGCGAGCGACCACCACCGTATCGGGAACAGTCGCCGCCTGCGGCGCCGCGAGAAAATACCACCATGCGCCGACGCCAGCGCCTCCGAGCACGACCAGCGTCACCAGCCACTTCGCCAACGTCTTCAAAGCTGCGCAATCCCGCAAAATATCAATTCGCGACAGGATAATACGTCTGCCCGTCCAGTTCACGTTAGGACTTGGTAAGGTTCGGACACCTTTGCGTAATGGTTCGACGGGACGACAGCGACAGCGGTTGACCTCCCCGTCCCGCCCGGTCCACCTTGCAACCCTCCCTCCGACCACCAGGACCACTGACCATGTACCAGCTGCTCGATCCCAGCCGCTTTGTCGTCTTCATCACCGGCGCCACCTCAGGCTTCGGCGCTGCTGCGGCGCGCCGCTACGTCGCCGCCGGTGGCAAGGTGATCGCAACCGGGCGCCGCAAGGACCGGCTGCTCGAGCTCCAGGCCGAACTCGGAGCTGCCAATTGCCACATCGCCGAGCTCGACATCCGCGACCGCGCGGCGATCGACGCCGTGATCGCCGCGCTGCCCGCCCCTTTCGCTGCCATCAACATCGTCCTCGCCAATGCCGGCCTGGCGCTTGGCCTCCAGCCCGCCGCCGAGACCGACATCACCGATTGGGAAACCATGATCGCCACCAACGTCACCGGCCTCGCCTATACGGTCCGTGCCTTGCTGCCCGGGCTCATCGCCCGTGGCGGCGGCCACATCGTGACGGTGGGCTCTGTGGCTGGCGACTACCCCTATCCCGGCGGCTCGGTCTATGGCGCTACCAAGGCCTTCGTGAAGCAGTTCGCGCTCAACATTCGCTCGGACGTACAGGGCAAGAATGTCCGGGTCACCAACATCGAGCCGGGGCTCACCGAAACCGAATTCTCGCTGGTCCGCTTCAAGGGCGACGAGAGCAAGGCATCCAAGCCCTATGAGGGCACCAAGGCCATGAACGCCGACGATATTGTGGAGTCGATCTTCTGGGCCACGTCTTTGCCCGAGCATGTCAACGTCAACCGGCTACAGTTGATGGCGACCACCCAGGCCTGGGGACCCTTCGATATCCACCGCGAACATTAAGGCTAGACTAACTATATTATTGCGCGGACGGCGTTTGCCCCGTTCTATGCGGAGTCATGAGACCAGGCTCCGCCACGCCCAATCTGCTGCTTGTTGCCGTCACGCTGCTCTGCGTTGCGTTGACCTTCGGCATCCTGGTGCTGGCAACTTCGTTCAGCTCACTGTCGGTCCGCCTGTCGCCGACCGATACCGACACCGTCATCGTCACCCATGTCCATGACGGTGCCGTATTTTCTGAGCCGGGACCTCGCCGGGCCACTGTCCTGAAGGCCATAGGCATCGCTCCACCGATCGAGGGTCGCCCGGCCGACTGGCCTGCTCCGGTTCCCGTAACCACTGCCGACCTCCTGCCCGAGCCGGACAGCCTCGCCAGTTATGCCGAATACGACGCCTTCCTCGCTCGCCAGACGGCGCTGGCCGAGGTCATGGCCGCCGACGCGGTCGAGCTGCACCTGCAGGACATCTTCACGCGCGAGGAATTCACCTCGCGCCTCTACACCGACTATCGCGAAGTCACGACGCTGACCGACGGCTTCTGGCTACAACTGATCACCGGCGTCGCCTCGCTGCTGATATCAGGCTGGGTCTGGGCTTTGCGCCCCCGTCATGTCGGCCCGATCATGTTCATGATCAGCGCCATCGGTCTCACCCTGTCGACTGCCACCTCGGCCGTATACGCCAATCGCGAGCTGGCATTGCATGCCGATGTCTACGCCGTGCTCGTGCCGATCAATCACCTTGGCGTCGTCGTGTTCGGCATGGCCATGATGGGCCTGCTGCTCAGCTATCCACGGCAGCTCGTCCGTCCGCGGTGGTTCTGGCTACTGCCGGTCCTGGGGGCGGCCTACATGGCGGTCGATATCAGCCATGTCGAGCTGGGTCTGGGGCCCTCCCTGCTCTACGCCTTCATTGCCCTCGCCATGCTGGGCATTCTCGC
>JAKFDU010000242.1:0-4195 GCA_036675975.1 Devosia sp.
GCGTCATTCGGCCTGCCCGTCGAAGGAGCAGGGCGGCGAGCTGGGCTGGTTGAGCCCCGGCCAGACCGTGGCCGAGCTGGACCGGGCGCTGCAGCACTTGCCGGTCGGGCTGCACGAACGGCCACTGGCCTCGCGCTACGGCTGGCATGTCATCCGCATCGATCAGCGCAAAGAGGGGCGCCTGCTGCCCTATGCGCAGGTGGCCGAGCGGGTGCAGCACAGTCTGCGCGAGCAGTCCACGCGCCGTGCCCTGCGGCATTACCTGCTGGCGCTGGAGGCGGAGATAGGCGTCGAAGGATTGCGTCTGGACGCAGACGCGGACGGCAGCCTGATGCGCTGAGTCATCTGCGGGCTGGCTGTCTGCAGATTGGTAGGGTGGATTAGTCGCGCAGCGGCGTAATCCACCGTTTACCGCGTCAGCCCAGACATTGGCAGAAGGCTTACGATCCCGCCGCTCGCGGTAAACGGCGGAAGCGCCTGCGGCGATTCCACCCTACGACCTGATATTCGTCGCCTAGTAGTCGTACCCCAGGTTCGGCGCCAGCCAGCGCTCGCTCACCGCCAACTCCTGGCCCTTGCGCGCCGTATAGCTCTGCACCTGATCTTTGTCGATCTTGCCGACGGCGAAGTACTGCGCCTGCGGATGGGCGAAGTACCAGCCGCTGACGGCGGCGGCGGGGAACATGGCGTAGTGGTCGGTGAGGAATACACCGCTGCGGCCTGCCTTGTTGAACTCGGCCTCGGGGTCGAGCAGGGTGAACAGGGTCTTCTTTTCGGTGTGGTCCGGGCAGGCCGGGTAGCCGGGTGCCGGGCGGATGCCCTTGTAGGCTTCCTTGATCAGTTCCTCGTTGCTCAGGTGTTCATCCGGCTCGTAGCCCCACCAGGTCTTGCGCACCTGCTCGTGCAGCCATTCGGCGCAGGCCTCGGCCAGGCGGTCGGCGAGCGCCTTGACCATGATCGAGTTGTAGTCGTCGCCCTTGTCCTGGTAGGCCCTGGCCACTTCCTCGGCACCGATGCCGGCGGTGGTGATAAAGCCGCCGATATAGTCCTGCACCCCTGAATCCTTGGGGGCGACGAAGTCGGCCAGCGAGTAGTTCGGCTTGCCGTCCGGCTTGATGGTCTGCTGGCGCAGGTGGTGCAGGCGGGCCAGCGGCTGGCCGTCGTCGCCGTAGACCTCCAGGTCGTCGTCCTGCACCTGGTTGGCCGGCCAGAAGCCAAAGACGGCCCTGGCGCGAATGAGTTTCTCGTCGATCAGCTTCTTCAGCATCGCCTGGGCGTCTTCGAACAGTGCGGTGGCGGCCTCGCCGACCACTTCGTCGCTGAGGATGCGCGGGTACTTGCCGGCCAGGTCCCAGGCGATGAAGAACGGCGTCCAGTCGATGTATTCGGCCAGCACTGCGAGATCGATGTCTTCCAGCACCTTGATCCCGGTGAAACTCGGCACCGTGGGTCGGTACGCGGCCCAGTCGAACTTCGGCTTGTTGGCGACGGCCGCAGCATAGGGCAGGCGCTCGGTGCGCGAACTGCGCGCGGCGGTGCGCTCGCGCACCTCCACGTAGTCGGCGCGGGTGCGCTCGACGAAGCCGGCCTTGAGCTCCTTGGACAGCAACTGGGTGGCCACGCCGACCGCGCGCGAGGCGTCGGTGACGTAGACCACCGCGTCGTTCTGGTACTTGGGCTCGATCTTCACCGCGGTGTGCGCCTTCGAGGTGGTCGCGCCGCCGATCATCAGCGGCAGGCTAAAGCCCTGGCGCTGCATCTCGCGGGCGACGTGGACCATCTCGTCGAGCGACGGGGTGATCAGCCCGGACAGGCCGATGATGTCGCATTTCTCGGCGATGGCGGTCTGCAGGATCTTTTCCGCCGGCACCATCACGCCGAGGTCGACGATGTCGTAGCCGTTGCAGCCCAGGACCACGCCGACGATGTTCTTGCCGATGTCGTGCACGTCGCCCTTGACCGTGGCCATGAGGATCTTGCCCTTGGCTTCGGGTTTGTCGCCTTTCTCCGCCTCGATGAAGGGGATCAGGTGGGCCACCGCCTGCTTCATCACCCGGGCCGACTTGACCACCTGCGGCAGGAACATCTTGCCCGAGCCGAACAGGTCGCCGACCACGTTCATCCCGGCCATCAGCGGGCCCTCGATGACCTCGATCGGCCGCGCGCACTGCTGCCGGCACTCCTCGGTGTCTTCGACGATGTTCGTGGTGATGCCCTTGACCAGCGCGTGCTTGAGCCGCTCGACCACGTCCCAGCCGCGCCATTCCTCGGTCTCGGCCTCCTTGACGCTGCCGTCGCCCTTGTACTGGTCGGCGATCGCCAGCAGCGCTTCGGTGCCGTGCGGCGTGCGGTTGAGCACCACGTCCTCCACCGCGTCGCGCAGTTGCTTGGGGATCTCGTCGTAGATCTCCAGCTGGCCGGCGTTGACGATGCCCATGGAGAGGCCGTTCTTGATCGCGTGGAACAGGAACACCGAATGGATCGCCTCGCGCACCGGGTTGTTGCCGCGGAAGGAGAACGACACGTTGGATACGCCGCCGCTCGACAGGGCGTGCGGCAGATGATCGCGGATGTAGGCGCAGGCCTCGATGAAGTCGACCGCGTAGTTGTTGTGCTCCTCGATGCCGGTGGCGATGGCGAAGATGTTCGGGTCGAAGATGATGTCTTCCGCCGGGAAGCCGACTTCGTCCACCAGGATGTCGTAGGAGCGCTGGCAGATCTCCCGCTTGCGTTCGGCGGTGTCGGCCTGTCCGGCCTCGTCGAAGGCCATCACCACCACCGCGGCGCCGTAGCGCTTGCACAGCTTGGCGTGGTGCTTGAAGGCTTCGACGCCTTCCTTCATCGAGATCGAGTTGACGATGCCCTTGCCCTGGATGCACTTGAGGCCGGCTTCGATCACCTCCCACTTGGAGGAGTCGATCATGATCGGCACCCGGGAGATGTCCGGCTCGCCGGCGATCAGGTTGAGGAAGGTGACCATGGCCTTCTGCGAATCGAGCATGCCCTCGTCCATGTTGATGTCGATCACCTGGGCGCCGGCTTCCACCTGCTGCAGGGCGACTTCGAGGGCCTCGGTGTAGTTGTCCTCGCGGATCAGCCGGGCGAACTTGGCGCTGCCGGTGATGTTGGTGCGCTCGCCGACGTTAACGAAGAGGCTGTTGCGGTCGATGGTGAACGGCTCCAGGCCGGACAGGCGGCAGGCCTTGGGGATCTCCGGGATGGCCCGTGGCGGGTATTTGCTCACGGCCTCGGCGATCGCCTGGATATGTGCTGGGGTGGTGCCGCAGCAGCCGCCGACGATATTCAGGAAACCCGAGGCGGCGAATTCTTCCACCACCGCGGCCATCTCCGCCGGGGTTTCGTCGTATTCGCCGAAGGCGTTGGGCAGGCCGGCGTTGGGGTGGGCGGAGACATGGGTCTCGGCCTTGGCCGCCAGCTCTTCCAGATAGGGGCGCAGGTCCTTGGCACCGAGGGCGCAGTTCAGGCCCACGGAAATCGGCTGGGCATGCCGCACCGAGTTCCAGAACGCCTCGGTGGTCTGCCCGGACAGGGTGCGCCCGGAGGCGTCGGTGATGGTGCCGGAGATCATGATCGGCAACTCGACGCCGAGCTGCTCGAAGACTTCCTGCACGGCGAAGATCGCCGCCTTGGCGTTCAGCGTGTCGAAGATGGTCTCGATCAGGATCAGGTCGGCGCCGCCCTCGATCAGGCCGCGGGTCGCCTCGGTGTAGTTCTCCACCAGCACGTCGAAAGTGACGTTGCGGTAGCCGGGGTTGTTGACGTCCGGAGAGATCGAGCAGGTACGGCTGGTCGGGCCCAGTACGCCGGCGACGAAGCGCGGCTTGTCCGGGGTTTCCAGGGTTTTGGCGTCGGCGACCCGGCGGGCCAGGCGCGCGCCTTCCACGTTCAACTCATAGACCAGGGCCTCCATGCCATAGTCGGCCTGGGATACCTGGGTGGCGTTGAAGGTGTTGGTTTCCAGGATGTCGGCGCCAGCGTCCAGGTAGGCCTTCTCGATCGCGCCGATGACGTCCGGGCGACTGAGGATCAACAGGTCGTTGTTGCCCTTGACGTCGCTCGGCCAGTCGGCGAAGCGCGTGCCGCGGTAGTCCTGTTCTTCCAGCTTGTAGCTCTGGATCATGGTGCCCATGCCGCCATCGAGGATCAGGATGCGTTCCTTCAGGGCTTGCTGAAG
>JAKFDU010000243.1:0-30542 GCA_036675975.1 Devosia sp.
GATGCCCAGCACGCGCTTGCCGGCTTCGGCCGAGAAGCGGGCGATGAACATGGCCACGAGCGCCGGCAAGTCCTCCATACGCTCGCGCAGAGGCGGCACGTAGATGGGGAAGACATTAAGGCGGTAATAGAGGTCCTCGCGGAACTCCCCTGATTTGGCCAGGTTCAGCAGTCGCCGGTTGGTGGCGGAGATGATGCGGACATTGACGCGCTCGGTCTTGGACGCGCCCACGGGCTCGATCTCGCCATCCTGCAGGGCGCGCAGCAGCTTGACCTGGATATCGAGCGGCAATTCGCCAATCTCGTCGAGGAACAGCGTGCCGTTATGCGCCTCGGCGAACTTGCCAGGCTGGTCTGCGATGGCGCCGGTAAAGGCACCCTTCTTGTGGCCGAACAGCACGGATTCGACCAGGTTGGGCGGGATGGCGCCGCAGTTGACCGTGACGAAGGGCTTGCCGGCACGGTCGCCGGAGCCCTGGATGATGCGGGCGACGAGTTCCTTGCCGACGCCGGTCTCACCCTCGATCAGCACGGGAATGGTGGACTTGGCGGCCTTGGCGCAGAGCGTCAGTACGCGGGCCATGGCCGGTGCCTTGGCGATCATGTCGCTGACCGAGAACGTGCCGGCCTTGCGGGCGCGTTCGGAGCGAATGGCGGCTTCGAGCGCATCGAGCTTCATCGCATTGCGCAGCGAGATGATCAGACGCTCGGGTGCCACTGGCTTGACGAAATAGTCGGCAGCGCCATTGCGCATGGCCGAGATCACGGTCTCCAGCGACGCATTGGCGGTCTGGATGATGACAGGTGTGGTGAGGCATTCGCGGCGCATGGCATCCATCACGCCCATGCCGTCGAGATCGGGCATGACCAGATCGAGGATCATGGCGCCGATATTGCGGTCTTCGCGCAGGATAGTGAGCGCCTGCTCGCCGCCGGTGGCGGTCAGCGGCTTGAAGCCGGCACGGTTGGCAACCTCGGCGGTGAGGCGCAACTGAACCGGATCATCGTCCACTACCAGAACACGCGTCATGCCAACTCCAGTCTTCTTTATGCGGCATCGAATCGTGTGCCGTTTTGGGAGGAGGATGCGCGGGGTGTCTTAAGAGGCGATTAATCATGGCAAATTCGCCGCAGACGGTGTGGAATGGGCAACCTGCCGAGGGGCATGAGGATTAGTCGGGCATAGGAGGACTGCCATGGATCACGACAGCTATTCGGGACTGGACTTCATCGAGGGGTTTTCGCTGCTGGCGGGCGCGCTCTGGATCATCGGCGCGCTGCTGTTTGGCGGTCTCGCCATGATGGGTGCGGCTCGGATGAATGCGACGCCGGTTGCCAACGAGACGCCGGTTGCCGAATCCACCGCGACGCAATAATCGCGCCCGAGAGACGATCGATTTGAATGGGGGCCGCACTTCACAGGGCGGCCCCCGCTGGCTAAGGTCCGCCCGCGATTGACCAAGCCGGAGACCTGCCATGACTGCTGCCGCACAGAAGGGCCACAATGAGTTCGGCGCATTGCCGGTATGGGATCTGACGGACCTCTATCCCGGCAAGGACAGCCCGGAATTCAAGGCGGCGCTGGATGAGGCCAAGGCGCTCGCGGTCAAGTTCGAGTCCGATTACAAGGGCAAGCTGGTCGAGCTGACCAGGGCCGGCAAGCTGATCACAGCTATCAAGGACAGCGAGACGCTGGGTGACCTCAGCGGTCGCATCGGCTCCTTCTCGTTCCTGCAATATGCGCAGAAGTCGACCGATCCGGATCGCGCCAAGTTCATGGGCGATACGAACGAGGCGCTGACCAATCTCTCCACCAAGACGCTGTTTTTCGAACTGGAACTGAACCGGATCGAGGATGCCGATCTCGAAGCGGCCTTCGAAAAGGATGCCGAGCTGGCGCGCTACCGCACCTGGTTTGCCGAGCTGCGCAAGGCGAAGCGCTACCAGCTCGACGACAAGCTGGAAGAGCTGTTCCACGACAAGTCGGTGACGGCCTATTCGGCGTGGAACCGGTTGTTCGACGAGACGCTGTCGAGCCTCGAATTCGAGGTGGATGGCGAGACCCTGAACATGGAATCCACGCTGCATCTGCTCAGTGATAAGGACGAGAAGAAGCGCGAAAGCGCCTTCAAGGCGCTGGGCAAGACGCTGGCAGCCAATGGCCGGCTGTTCACGCACATCACCAACGTGCTGGCCAAGGACAAGGAAATCTCCGATCGCTGGCGCGGCTATGAGGACATTGCCGATTCCAGGCACATGGCCAATTCGGTGGAGCGCGAGGTCGTTGATGCGCTGCAAGAGGCGGTGCAGGCGGCCTATCCGCGGCTTAGCCACCGCTACTACAAGATGAAGGCCAAATGGTTCGGCAAGGACCAGCTCAATGCATGGGATCGCAATGCGCCGCTGCCATCAAGCGACGAGCGGACCTGGGACTGGGACAGCGCGGTTTCGACGGTCATGGAAGCCTATGGCAAATTCTCGCCCAAGCTGGCGGAAGTGGCAGCGCCGTTCTTCAATTCGGGCTGGATCGACGCACCTGTTGGAGACGGCAAGCTGTCGGGCGCCTTCGCCCACCCGACTGTTCCGAGTGCGCATCCCTATCTCATGCTCAACTATATGGGCCGGTCGCGCGATATCATGACGCTGGCGCATGAGCTGGGCCATGGTGTGCACCAGCGGCTGGCTGCTGCGCAGGGGCCGATCCTCAGCAATACGCCGCTGACGCTGGCCGAGACGGCGAGCGTGTTCGGCGAGATGCTGACCTTCCGGCACCTGCTCAACAGCACCGCCGACCCCAAGCAGCGCTTTGCCCTGCTCTCGAGCAAGGTCGAGGACATGCTCAATACGGTGGTGCGGCAGATCGCGTTCTACACCTTCGAGCGACGGGTCCATACGGCGCGGCGGCAGGGCGAGCTCAAGACCGAGGAAATCAACCAGATCTGGCTCGAGGTGCAAAAGGAATCCCTGGGCGACGCCATCGTGCAGAACGAAGGCTACGACATCTTCTGGGCCTATATTCCCCACTTCATCCACTCGCCCTTCTACGTCTACGCCTATGCCTTCGGCGACTGCCTTGTGAACTCGCTCTACGCACAGTATGAGAAGGCAAATGAAGGCTTTGCGGAGCGCTATTTCGAGCTGCTCAAGGCCGGGGGGAGCAAGCATCATTCCGAACTGCTGGCGCCGTTCGGGCTGGACGCCAAGGATCCCCAATTCTGGTCGCTGGGCCTCAGCATGATCGAGGGCCTGATCGACGAGCTGGAAGCGACTTCGCCTTAGGCCGACTTTCGGCTGATAGACTTTGAGAGCACTGGACTAACGAGGACGACATGGCCACTAAGCACCGCCCCGAACACCACGCCGAGCTGCAGGTGGAATCGCCGATGGACTATGCTCAGCACGAAGCCACCTACAATGGCTTTCTCACCGCCATTAAGTGGTCGATCATCGGGCTCGCGGTGACCACGGTCATCCTCTATTTCCTCATCCAACCCTGATCGCTTAGCGACTTACAGGCACTTGAATCGAGCCTGTCCGTCGGGCAGGCGGGCAGGAGACTTTCATGAAAATTGCGATCGTCCGCGAGCGCTTCGAGGGAGAGAACCGCGTCGCGGCGACCCCCGAAACGGTGGGCAAGCTGATTGCGCTGGGCGCCAGCGTGTCGGTGGAAAAGGGTGCGGGCCTGGGCTCGCGCATTCTCGACAAGGACTACACCGCAGCCGGCGCTGTTGTCGCCGCCAGCGCCGACGCAGCCCTGAAGGGCGCCGACGTGGTGCTGACCGTGCGCCGCCCGACCGCGGCCTCGCTGGCGGGCGTCAGCAAGGGTGCACTGGTGATCGGTGCGCTCGACCCCTACGGCAATGACAAAGACGTGGCCGCCCTGGCCAAGGCCGGTGTCACGGCCGTCTCCATGGAATTCATGCCGCGCATCACCCGCGCGCAGGTGATGGATATTCTCTCGAGCCAGGCCAATCTTGCCGGCTATCAGGGCGTCATCGAAGCGGCGGCCGAGTTCGACCGCGCTTTTCCGATGATGATGACCGCCGCCGGCACCGTGCGCCCGGCCAAGGCCTTCGTGATGGGCGCCGGCGTGGCTGGCCTCCAGGCCATCGCCACTGCCAAGCGTCTCGGCGCAGTGGTCTCTGCTACCGACGTGCGTCCAGCCGCCAAGGAACAGGTGGAGTCGCTGGGCGGCAAGTTCGTCGCCGTCGAGGACGACGAGTTCAAGCAGGCGGAAACCGCCGGTGGCTATGCCAAGCAGATGAGCGCCGAGTACCAGGCCAAGCAGGCCGAGCTCACCGCTGCTCATATCGCCAAGCAGGACATCGTCATCACCACCGCGCTGATTCCGGGGCGCCCGGCTCCGCGGCTGATCACCAAGGCGATGGTCGAATCCATGGCGCCTGGTTCGGTCATCGTCGATCTCGCCGCCGAACGCGGCGGCAATGTCGAGCTGACGGTGCCCGGCAAGGTCATCGAGCATAACGGCGTCAAGATCGTCGGCTATACGAATGTGCAGGGGCGCATACCCACGACAGCCAGCCAGCTTTACGCAAGAAATCTGCTGGCTTTCCTGACGACGCTGATCGACGCCAAGGAAAAGAAGCTAGCGATCAACTGGGACGACGAGCTGGTCAAGGCGACGGTGCTGACGCGCGACGGCAAGGTGGTGCATCCGAACTTCGTCGCGACTCCCGTGGCTGATGCCAAGCCGGTTGCGGTCGCCAAGGCGGCGCCCAAGGCTCCTGCCAAGACGGTGGAAGCCAAGGCCGCTCCGGTCAAGGCTGGTGCGGTTTCTGCTGTGCCCACCAAGAAGGCGCCGGCCAGGAAGACCGAAGTGGCCGCCATGGCCGATACGCCCAAGAAGGCGGCTGATGGCGTCGAGCAGTCCATTCCGGCTGCGGCCGAGCCGACTCCGACCCCGGCCAAGCGCGCTGCGACCAAGAAGGCCTCGGCCGTAATGGATGCGGCTGCTGCAGCATCGCCGACCGTGCTCGCGCCGGCCAAGAAGCCTGCTGCCAAGAAGCCGGCCGCCAAGCCCGCCGCACCCAAGGGAGCCAAGTAAAATGGAAACCACGGCAGAACAGACCGCCGATGTGATCGCTGCGGCGACCCATGCCGCCATTGGCGGCGCCATCGACCCCTTCACCTTCCGTCTCGCCATTTTCGTGCTGGCGATCTTCGTGGGCTATTTCGTCGTCTGGTCGGTGACCCCGGCGCTGCATACGCCGCTGATGAGCGTCACCAACGCCATCTCGTCCGTGATCGTGGTGGGTGCCCTGCTGGCCGTGGGCGTGCAGCTCGCGACGGATGCGAGCTGGATCTCCAAGGTGTTCGGCTTCATCGCGCTGGTCTTTGCATCAGTCAACATCTTCGGCGGGTTCCTCGTCACCCAGCGCATGCTGGCAATGTACAAGAAGAAGGGCTAACGCCGATGATCTCTGCAGATATCGCAGCGCTGCTCTATCTCGTTTCCGGCGTGCTGTTCATCATGGCGCTGCGGGGGCTCTCCAGCCCTCGCTCATCGCGCCAGGGCAACACCTTCGGCATGGTCGGCATGGGCATTGCCATTGTCACCACGCTGGCCGTTGCGGCTCCATCCGACTGGGTCAGCTGGGCGCTGATCATCGGCGGCATCGGCATTGGCGGCGGCATCGGCGCCTATATGGCGCGCACCGTCAAGATGACCGACATGCCGCAGCTGGTCGCGGCGTTCCACTCGCTGGTGGGCCTTGCCGCCGTGTTCGTGGCCGCCGCGGCGCTCTACGCGCCGGTTGCGTTTGGCATCGGTGAGCCGGGCGCGATCCATGCCCAGGCACTGGTGGAAATGTCGATCGGCGTTGCCATCGGTGCATTCACCTTCACCGGCTCGGTCATCGCCTTCGCCAAGCTCAACGGCAATATGAGCGGCAAGCCGATCATCCTGCCGGCGCGCCATGCCATCCATATCGTGATGGGGGTGGCCATCGTGCTGCTGGTCTGGGCCTTCACCGTCTCGGCCGATCCGTGGCTGTTCTGGGCCATCACCATCCTGGCGCTGGTGCTGGGCGGGCTGATGATCATCCCGATCGGCGGCGCCGACATGCCGGTGGTTGTGTCGATGCTCAACTCGTATTCTGGCTGGGCCGCGGCGGGCATCGGTTTCACGCTGGGCAATACGGCCCTGATCATCACCGGAGCCCTGGTGGGTTCGTCGGGTGCGATCCTGAGCTACATCATGTGCAAGGCCATGAACCGCAGCTTCATCTCGGTGATCCTGGGCGGTTTTGGCGGCGACAGCGCTTCCTCGGCTGCGGCAGGCGAGGATGATCGCCCGGTCAAGCAGGGCGCGGCTGAAGACGCGGCGTTCCTTATGAAGAATGCCGGCAAGGTCATCATCGTGCCGGGTTACGGCATGGCCGTGGCACAGGCGCAGCACGCTTTGCGTGAAATGGCCGACCTGCTCAAGAAGGAAGGCGTCACTGTCAAATACGCCATCCATCCGGTGGCGGGCCGCATGCCCGGGCATATGAACGTGCTGCTGGCCGAGGCGAATGTGCCCTATGACGAAGTGTTCGAGCTGGAAGACATCAACTCCGAGTTCGCCCAGTCCGACGTCGCTTTCGTTATCGGCGCCAATGACGTGACCAATCCATCGGCCAAGACCGACAAGACCTCGCCGATCTACGGCATGCCTGTCCTCAACGTCGAGGATGCGGGCACGGTGCTGTTCATCAAGCGCGGCATGGCGGCGGGCTATGCGGGCGTGCAGAACGAACTGTTCTTCCGCGACAATACGATGATGCTGTTCGGCGACGCCAAGAAGGTCACCGAGGATATCGTGAAGGCTCTGGGGCATTAAGCCCGACCGTGAGGTTGGAAAGGCCCGCTTCGGCGGGCCTTTTGTTTGGGGGCATGGATGCGAACGCTCGATATTCGCCGGCACACAATGCGGCGCAAGCCAGGTCAGCACTTGTCGCGCGAGGGTATTGCCCTGGCTCGGTTGGTTGTCGAGGGCGCCCAGCCCTATGATCTGGTGGTGACCAGCTCCATTCCGCGCGCGGTGGAAACCGCCATTGCCATGGGCTTCGAGGTGGATCAGTGGCTCGACGCACTGGGACAACTTCCCGACGCCGTGCATGGCGAACTGAGCTGGCCCAGTTCCTTTGCACGGGTCGCAGAGGCCGTCGCTGCCGGAGGGTCGGCGGCTCGGTTCGCCGAAGAACAAGCGAAACTCTGGCGGGAAATCGCAGCGGAGACGCCGGAAGGCGGACGCGCCCTGATCGTCAGCCACGGGCTGTTCGTCGAACTCGGCGCGGTTGGCAGTACGCCCGGCGCGGATCATGCGTCCTGGGGCGAAGCGATCGGATATTGCGAAGGCGTCCGGCTTTCGTTTGATGGCGACGGGTGTCGCGGAGAGCTGCTGCGCCTGCCGGTCGAGCAGAGGCTGATCGAGAACTGATCCGCCGGGCTCTCAATAATGCGGCGGCGGTGGCTCGGTCGAGGGGTCGGCGATATGCACGCCCGATCGCACCTGCTGCTCCACCTGCTCCAGCTTGCGTGTCAGCAGGTCGATCTGCCGCCATTGCGCGGTGATGGTGGCGTTGAGTTCCTCGATGGTCTGGTCCTGGAAGGCGATGCGCGTTTCCAGGGCTTCGAGGCGGGCGGCCAGGTCGGGCAGTATGGGCATGATGGGCTCCAGGTTCGGCCGGTTCTAGCGCAAGCCCGCGGCTTCGCCCAGCGCCGCCAGCTGTAAACGGAACCCTTTAGCCCTCCGCGTTGTTGCTTTGACAGGCAACATCAAAGCGGGAGCCGATTATGGCGACCAGCGCGACAGTTTCGAAATCAGTTCTCGCCGCTCTTGATGCGGATCGGCATAACCCGTTGGGCCTTGTGCTGAGCGCGGCCCTGCCACTGGCGGTGTTCGTCATCGCCAATGGGGTTGCCGAGCTCAATGGCATGCTGCCGCTGTTCTTCTCGCCGCTGGGACTGCCTGGCTGGGTAGGGGCCGTGCTGCATCTGGGGGCGCTGCCGCTCTTTGGCGTGGCCCGCTGGATGGTGGCCGGTCGCGGCGAGGTAGGCCGCAATGCTGGCTGGTGGATCGTGGCTCTGATGGCCGGCATGACCGGCTTTCCGTTCCTGGTCGCGCCGCTCGATTCCCTGATGTTGAGCCTTGTTGCCCTCACCCTGCTGGTGGTTGGGCTGGGGGCCGTGACGCGCGTGGCGGCCATCGACCGCAAAGCGGCGCTGGTGATGATGCCGGGGCTGGTCTGGATGGGCTTTAGCGCCTTTGTAGGCCTGAGCTTCGTTGCCGCCTGGTCGCCGCCCTTTGCGGTAACCAACAGTCAGGGTGGGGCTTAGTTACCTCGGGGTGCGTTCTTGCAGTGCGCGTCGTTCCGCGCCATGTGACGCAAGACGATTTTGCCCCGGGGACTCAAAGCATGGCCAAGCTGCTCAAGATCGACGTGTTCACCGATGTGGTCTGCCCCTGGTGCCTGGTCGGTTCGGCGCGGCTCGACAAGGCGATAGCGGCTCTGCCCGACGACGTGGAGGTGGTGGTCGAGAACCATCCCTTCTATCTCGATCCGAATACGCCCGCCGAGGGCGTCGTTGTGGCCGACATGCTGCGCGAAAAGTATGGCCGTGACCCCAAGGAGATGTGGGCTCGCGTCGAGGACGAGGCGAGAAAGGCCGGGGTCGAACTCGATCTCAGCCAGCAGCCGCGGATGTTCCCCACCAAGAAGGCCCATACGATCACCCGGTTGGCGAAGCCGCTGGGCATCCAGCACGAGCTGGCCAATGCCATCGCCGATGCCTATTTTCTCGAGCACCGGCAGATCAACGATGACAATGTGCTGGCCGATATCGCTGTGGAATACGGCTTCGATCGTGGCGATGCCATCGATGCGATGAACGACGAGAACGAGCTCGCGATCACCGAGCAGCTGGCCACCGATGCCGCCGCGCAGGGTATTCGTGGCGTGCCGTTCTTCGTATTCGGCGAGAAATATGCGCTATCAGGCGCCCAGCCGGACGAGGTGTTCGAACGGGCGCTGCAGCAGACGATCGCGGAGTTGTAGGCGGGCGACCTTCACCTCTCCCGCGAAGGGAGAGGTGAAGGTGCCTCGCGGGGCCGACTTGTGTAATCTCACGCCGAATCTTGTCCGAGGTCGCCCGTGAAACTCCTGCGCCGCATTGCCATTGCCCTGCTTGTCCTCGTCGTCGTGGCCTATGCCGGGGCGGTGGGCTACATGTATTTCAACCAGCGCGCGCTACAGTATGACGCCAAGGGGCCGGTGACCGCACTGGCAGATACCGCACTCGCCGGTGCCGAGGACATAGCGGTTCCCTCCGGCGATGGCGTGATCCACGGCTGGTATCAGGCGCCGCGCCCGGGCATGCCTCTCATCGTCTACTACAAGGGCAATTCGGGCAGCTTCAGCAAGGAGCACGAGCGTTACGCGCAGTTCGTCGCCGACGGCTATGGTTTCGTCGCCTTCGATTATCGCGGCTTTCCGGCTTCCCCAGGCAGCGTCAGCCAGGCTGGTATTCTCGAGGATGCCACCACTATGTTCGACTGGGCGGCGGCCAAGGGCTTTCCCGTTGTCATTTGGGGGCGCTCGCTGGGTTCGGGACCATCCACCTATGTCGCCAGCGTGCGCGAGGCCGAGGCGCTGCTGCTGGAGACGCCGTTCCTGTCGGCGCTGACGGTGGCCCGGGAGCGCTACCCGTTCCTGCCGGTTGGCCTCGTCATGCAGGACCAGTTCCCGGTCAATGAGTGGATATCAGATGTTACCGAACCGGTGCTCGTGGCGCATGGCACCGGCGACGTCACGATCGGGGTCAGCAACGGCGAGCGCGTCCATGCCCTGGCGCCCAACAAGGACGAGCTCTGGATCGAGCCGGGCGCCGGCCATAGCGATCTGTGGGATCGCGGCATCTGGAGCCATGCTGTGCCGTTCTTCGAACGGGCGCAGGCGCGGTAGCGATCGGCATTCCCTGGGCCTTGATCCAATGTTCGCTATCAAGCGAACCGCCCAAAACAAAAACGCCGCCCCAAAAGGACGGCGTCTTCAAAACTGATGCGAACCGGTGCTTAGGTGCGCGGCAATGTGCTTGCGCTCGGACGAGCGGGCTGGCCGGGACGCGCGGTCGGCGCTGGCGCAGGCAGACCGCCCTCGCGCTGCAGGCGCTTACGGGCCAGCTTGCGGGCGCGGCGAACGGCCTCGGCCTTCTGGCGAGCCTTCTTTTCGGAGGGCTTCTCGTAGTAGTTGCGCAGCTTCATCTCGCGGAAGACGCCTTCGCGCTGCAGCTTTTTCTTGAGCGCGCGCAGCGCCTGGTCAACGTTGTTATCGCGAACGACTACTTGCAAAGGTCAACCGCCCTTTCGAAGCTTGGACATGTGGGTTGGATAAAAGCGCCGGAGCCAAAAAGCACCGCCGCCGACCAGCAGAGCCAGTCACCGTGGGCCGCTCTATAGCCCAGCTATCTGGGCTTGTCCACTGTGCCGATGAGAAAAACCGCGCATTTGGCCTAGGCGGGCTTGCTCTCGGGCGCGTCGAGCGGAACAGTTGAGCCAGATGATTTTGCCTTCAGGAGGCGAGAATGACAAGCGATCTGGTGCTTCTGCCGGGATTGATCTGCGACGAGCGGCTGTGGCGCGACGTGGTGGTCGACCTCGTCACCCGGCCTGTTGTAGCCGACCTGATGCAGGACGACTCGATATCGGCCATGGCAGCGCGTGCACTGGCGACGGCGCCGGCTCGATTCGCGCTGGCGGGCCTCTCCATGGGCGGCTACGTCGCCTTCGAGATCATGCGACAGGCGCCGGAGCGGGTGACGCATCTGGCGCTGTTTGATACCTCGGCGCGGGCTGATGACGAGGCACGCAGGGAAACGCGACGCAAGGGCATCGAGATGGTGGGCGAGGGCAAGTTCATCGGGGTGTCGCGAGGCCTGCTGGGCAGCCTCATTGCGCCACAGCATATGGGCACGCCGGTCGCTCGCGACGTGCAGGACATGAGTGAGCGGGTGGGGCCGGAGGCCTACAAGCGCCAGCAGGTGGCAATCATGAACCGGGTGGATTCGCGACCACTGCTGGGAGCGATCAAGGTGCCGACGCTGGTGGGCGTGGGCGAAGTCGACAGGATGACGCCGCTCGAACTGGCGGAGGAGATGGCAGGCGGGATCAAAGGGGCGGAACTGGTGCGCTTCCCCGATAGCGCACATCTGCCGACCATGGAGAACCCGGGCGCGGTGATCGACGCGATGCGGGGGTGGCTGGCGCGGTAGCCTGCCTAGTGGCGCACGATCCGGTTGATATGCCCCATCTTCCGACCCGGCCGGACTTCCGTCTTGCCGTAGAGATGGGGCTGGGTGTTGCCGTCAAGCGCCGCCGGTATGGTCAGTACCTCGTCGCCGACGAGATTTTCCATGACCACATCAGCCATGCGGGCCGGATCGCCCAGCGGCCAGCCGACGACGGCGCGGATGTGCTGCTCGAACTGGTCGGTGAGGCAGACCGCCTCGGTCCAATGTCCGGAATTATGCACGCGCGGCGCGATCTCGTTGACGACAAGGGTCGGGCGATCGCCAGGGATGACGAAGAACTCGACGCCGAGCACACCGACATAGTCCAGCGCCACGACGATGACCTTGGCCAGCATGGCCGCATGCTTCTCGATCCCGGGCGGGATGTCGGCGGGCACGGTCGAGGTGAAGAGGATATGGTGGCGATGCTCGTTTTCGGCGGCATCGAAGGCGCGGACTTCGCCTGAAGTATTGCGCGCGACGACGACCGAGATTTCCTTGTCGAAGGGCATGAACGCCTCAAGCACCAGCGGCTTGGGCATCAGTTCGGCAAACGCCGCAGCGGCCTCACCCCGCTCGCGCAGGACGCGCTGGCCCTTGCCGTCATAGCCAAGGCGGGTGGTCTTGAGCACAGCCGGCAGACCGAGCGCGTCGATGCCGGCTTCCAGATCGGCCAGGGTTTCGACGGCGCGATGCGGCGCCACGGGGATGTTCTTGGAAGCGAGGAAACTCTTCTCGGCCAGCCGGTCCTGCGACACGGCCAGCGCATTGGCGCCCGGTCGCAATGGCTTGCGTGCGGCGAGAAACTCGGCCGTGGTGGCGGGGACGTTCTCGAACTCGTAGGTGATGACGTCGACCACTTCGGCGAAGGCGGCGAGGGCCACCTCATCGTCATAGGCGGCGACGGTCTTGTGCGGGGTGACCTCGAAGGCGGGGCTCAGCGGATCGGGGCAATAAATATGCGAGCGAAACCCAAGCTTGCTTGCAGCAAGCGCCAGCATGCGGCCCAGCTGCCCGCCGCCGAGAATGCCGATCATGCTGCCTGGCGGCAGCGCGGAGAGGTCGTTGTGGGCCACGCGTTACTCGGTATCTGCGGGAAAAAGCGGTACGGCGGCGGTCTGGCGGGCCCGGAAGGCATCGAGCCGGTCGGCCAGATCATCGTCCGAGAGCGCCAGTACGGCGGCCGCAATCAGGGCGGCATTGATGGCGCCGGGTTCGCCGATCGCCAGGGTGCCGACCGGGATGCCGCCGGGCATCTGCACGATAGAGAGCAGGCTATCCTGCCCGTTGAGTGCCTTGGACTTGACCGGCACGCCGAAGACGGGGAGCGGCGTCATCGCGGCGATCATGCCCGGCAGGTGGGCAGCGCCGCCGGCCCCGGCAATGATGACCTTGAAGCCCTCGGCCCGGGCGTTGGTGGCAAATTCGACCAGGCGTTCGGGCGTGCGATGGGCCGAAACGATGCGCGCCTCGTATTCCACCTCCAGCGCCTCAAGCGTTTCGGCGGCGAGGCGCATGGTGGGCCAGTCGGACTGGCTGCCCATGACGATGGCGACGGGTGGTTTTGTCAGCATAGAGCCTCAAGTCCCTCAAGCTCCACAAAGCGCGCACTTAGCCCAGATTTCGCCACAAAACAAGGCGGCGAGCCACTCAGGCGATGATGTCGGGCAGCAGAATATTCTCGAGCTGCACGATGCGGTCCTTGAGCGCCAGCTTCCGCTTCTTGAGGCGCTGGATCAGCATCCGGTCAGCCACATGCGACTCGGTCAACGTGTCGATCGCCGCGTTGAGATCACTGTGTTCCTGGCGTTTGGTGGCCAGTTCCAGACCCAGGCTGGCTTCCTGTTCCTTGGTGAGCGAAAGCATCGATATCCGCGTGCCCCTAACGCTTGCGCCGTTACCTCTGGTTAACTGATCACGGCGAGTTTTGCACCAGATTTCCAGAGGCCACCCAAAGGCAGTCGACAAGTCGTGAATTATTTGTGACGATCGATTCGTCCACAGAGAGGCTTTCAAGGAGTTGTCATGACGACTGAAGGGCATATCGCGGCGCTCGAACGGCGCCATCAGGAGTTGGACCGCCAGATCCAGGCCGAAATGCAGAATACCCGGCACGACGATCTGACGGTAAGCGCGCTGAAGCGCAAAAAGCTCGAAGTGAAGGACGAACTCTACAAGTACACGACCACCACCCAGTAAGCGGCGCAGGTTTATCCCCCTCGGGGAATGAAGGGTCACAGCACTTGCTGCGGCCCTTTTTTGTTGTTTCAGGCGCCAGCGAGCAGGCCCGATGCGCCTTTCCAGATGATGTAGAGCGACAGCAGGAACACCAGCCAGTAGGCGATGCGGTAGAACCAGACCATCGAGATGCGCCGCACCAGCCAGACGCCGCCAAGTACGCCGACAAGGCCAACCGGAATCAGCGAGGCCGACAGGGTGAGGTTGTGCAGGCTAAGCTGCCCCAGGAAGAAGTAGGGGATCAGTTTGGCCGTGTTGACGATAGCGAAGAAGACTGAGGTGGTCCCCGCATAGACTGGCGGGCTGAGCCGTCGGGGCAGCACGTAAATCTGGAACGGTGGACCGCCGGTATGGCTGATGAAGCTGGTGAAGCCGGCAAAGCCGCCCCAGAACGTACCCCATGGCCTGGAAGGCGGCAGGCCCTCGAGCTTCTTGCGCAGTGGCAGGATGGCGTCGAGGATGAACAGCAGCGTCACCACGCCAACAAACAGCAATACGCCGTCATCGGAGACGACGGACCACAGCGCCCAACCCAGGAGGGTGCCGACGGCGGCGCCCGGCAACATGATCCGGAGGATTCGCCAGTCGATATCCTTGCGATAGGTCCAGACGGCAATGACGTCCATGGCCAGCAACACCGGCAGCATCATGCCGGCTGCGTCGCGCGCGGGCATGACCAGGCTGAGCAGTGGCACGCCGACCATGCCCAGACTGCCGAGCAGTCCGGCCTTGGAGAGGCCGACGACAAGCACGGCGATCACTGATATCGTGAGGAAATAGGGATCGAAAATGGGCATGGGGAGGATCCGGGGAAGGCGAGTACTACTCGGTACGCTTCGGCGCCGGCTTGTCAACTGGAATGGTAGATGGCTGGTCCGCGCGCATGGCTTCGTCGAGCAGGCCCATGGAATGGCGGACCATACCGACATAGGCATCCTCGTCGTGGCGGACGGCGAAGCTGTCCTGCAGCAATTGGTTGTCGTGGCGCTCGAAGGCCTGCGCCATATGCATGGCGTCAATGGGCGCCACACCGAGCTGAGTGAGCACCTTGGCCCCCAGGCTGATGGCGGACAGGAAGGTCTCGCGTTCAAAAATCTCGATACCAAGTGCCATCAATTCGTGGGCATGACCGCGATCGATGGCGCGGGCGGCTATGGGCACCGTCGGGAAATGCCGGCGGAGTGTGCGGGCCACACTGAGGATGCGATCGCGCCCGCCGACGGCTATGACCACGAGATCGGCCCGTTCCACGCCCGCAGCATGCAACAGGGCCAGCCGCGATGCGTCGCCATAGAAGACTTTGACGCCGAACCTGCGCACCAGCTCGATCTGGGCCGCATCGTCGTCAATCAGCGTCATCTCGAAGCCTTGCGCCCGCAACATGCGGGTGATGATCTGGCCGAAGCGCCCATAGCCCAGCACCACGATTTTGCGATCCTCGTCGATGGGGTCGTCGGGCCGCTCGCCGCGGCGCCTGGCGTCCAGCCGAGGGGCTACCAGCCGATCGAAGGTCAGCAGCAGCAGCGGCGTCGTTGCCATGGAGAGGGCCACGGCCACCGCCAAGATGGCATGGTCCGCTGCGCTCATGGCGCCAACTCGTTCCGCAAACTGGAAGATGACGAAGGCAAACTCGCCGGCCTGGCTGAGGAGGATGGCCACAAGCAGCCGGTCGGCCAGGTGCATGCGGAACATGCTGGTGAGAACAAACAGAACCGTGATCTTGATGCCCACAAAGCCGATGACGAGGGCGGCCAGCCGCAGGGGCTCGGACCAGAGCACGTCGAAGGCGATCGACATGCCAACCGAGATGAAAAACAGGCCCAGCAGCAGTCCCTTGAAAGGCTCCAGGTTGCTTTCAAGCTCGTGCCGGTATTCGCTGTCGGCCAGCAGCACACCGCCGATGAACGCGCCGAGCGCGGGTGAGAAGCCGGTCGCTTGGGCCAGCAGGGCCGTGCCGAAGACCATGGCGAGGCCGAGTGCGGTGAACGCCTCACGAACGCCGGCGCGGGCCACGAAACTCAGCAGGGGTCGAACGAGGTACCGCCCGGCAATCACCGCCGTGATGAAGACGCCGATAATGATGACGGGCGTGATCCAGTCGAGAGGATCGGCCATTGCTTCGACGGCCTCGGTGACTTCCGCGTCGAACGCGCCTGATGACATGGCCAGCAACGGCACAGCGGCCAGGATCGGGATGACCGAAACGTCCTGCACCAGCAGCACGGCCAGGCTGGCGCGGCCGGCATCGGTGCGAGTGATGTCGCGTTGCTGCGCTGACTGGATGGCGATGGCGGTCGACGACATCGATAGCGCCAGGGCGATAATGATCGCGATGTTGATGGCGAAGCCGGCGAGGATCAGCGTCAGGGCGATAACGACCGATGTCGCCACCATCTGGGTTACGCCCAGGCCCAGCACCTTGTGGCGCATGCGCCAGAGTTCGCTTGGCTGCAATTCGAGCCCGATGAGGAACAGCATCATGACGATGCCGAAATCGGCGATCTGGTGAATGATGTCGCTGTCGGACACCAGCCCAAGGCCGAAGGGGCCGATCAGTACGCCGGCCGCGAGGTAGCCCAGCACGGTGCCAAGACCAAGCGCCTTGGCAAGCGGCACCATCGCAACGCTGGTTGCGAGAATAACGAAAATGGCCAGCAGGATGTTGTTTTCCATTCTGCCGGCCAGATTATCCCTAGTTGTCGCTATCGCCCTTGGGCGACTTTAGCTTGGCAAAGACGGAGTCGGCATCGAAATCGTTCTGTGCCTGCTCTGGCCGATGATCGTTGGCCGCAAACTCGTTATCTTCGCCCTCGACATGGCCGCGGCTACCGGAACGGGCCAGGGCTTCCTCGGCCGTCATCAGCATGGTGCCTTCGGCCGGCTCGTCCACGCCCGGACCGCCCTTTGAGGCGCGCTTGACCTCGAGGTCGAGGTCGATCTGGCTGCACAGGCCCAGCGTTACCGGGTCCATGGCGGCCAGGTTGGCCGAATTCCAGTGCGTGGATTCACGAACCGAATCGATGGTCGACTTGGTGGTGCCGACCAGCCGCATGATCTGCGCGTCCTTCAGTTCGGGATGGTTCCGAACCAGCCACTTGATCGCATTGGGGCGTTCGTTGCGGCGCGAAATCGGGGTATAGCGCGGGCCCTTGCGCTTGGCCGCGGCGACACGAACCTTGGGTTCGCTGAGCTTGAGGCGATAATTGGGGTCGGCCTCGGCCTTCTCGATTTCTTCGCGGGTCAACTGCCCGTTCTGGATCGGGTTGACGCCCATGATGCCGCCGGCGACATCGCCGTCGGCAATGCCTTGAACTTCCAGCGGGTGCAGCGTGCAGAAGGCAGCGATCTGCTCGAACGACAGCGCAGTGTTGTCGACGAGCCAGACAGCGGTCGCCTTGGGCATCAACAGGGGCTGGGTCATGATAAATCTCTCCTGCAGGCGCGGCCGGTTTTCCTCCGGACCGCTCCGCCTCTTTGCTTCATGCTGAGGGGGAACACTGCACAATATATGGTGTCAGGGTTCGATCCGCAATGGTGATGTGGCTATTCCCCGGCGCCGAAGCGGGTGACAAGCACAATCTTGCCGACATGGCCGCGCGCCTCCATGGCGCGGTGGGCGTCGGCGGCCCGCTCCAGTGGGAAGCTGGTCACCGCCGGCTTGACGAAGCCAGGTCGCGCCAGGGCTGGCAGCAGATCGGTGCGGATGCGGGCGGCGATGGCGGCCTTGGTCGCGGCCGTTTGCGGTCGCAGTGTCGAGCCCGAAAGCGTAAGTTGCTTGGCCATGAGGGTGCGCAGCGACAGGTTGGCGTTGGCACCGTCAAGCGTCGAGACCTGGACGATGTGGCCAAAGCGCGCCGAGGCAGCAAGGTTCCGTTCGGCCATCGGCCCACCGATGATATCGACGACGCGGTCAACGCCCTTGCCGTCGGTCAGGGCGAGCGTGCGGGCCACCAGATCCTCGCTTGTGTAGTCGATGGTGGCCGCTGCGCCCAGGCTCAGTGCATAGTCAGCCTTGGCGACCGACGAGACTACGCCAATGGCTCGGGCGCCCAGGATGGTAGCGATCTGGATCGCGGCGCCGCCAATGCCGCCGGCAGCGCCGTGGACCAGCAGCGACATGCCGGGCTCCAGCCCGGCGCGCATCACCAGCGTCTGGGTGATGGTGAACCAGGTTTCGGGCAAGGCAGCGGCCTCGATGAGCGACCAACCTGCGGGAACAGGCAACACCTGGCCCGATGGCACCGCCGCATATTCGGCATAGCCGCCGCCATTGGTGAGGGCCATGACCCGGTCACCGACCTGCCAGCCGGTGACGTCGCTGCCGAACGCCGTAATTTCGCCCGCGACCTCGAGCCCGAGCAAGGGCGAGGCGTCGGGTGGGGGATCGTAGTGGCCGCGGCGCTGGGCCAGGTCCGGGCCATTGACGCCGGCGGCCGCGATGCGGATCAGCACCTCATTGGCGCGGCAATCAGGGACCGGGGCGCGGTGTGTGGCGAGAACGTCGGGATCGCCGGGGTGGGTGATGGCGATGGTCTGCATGTCGATAGGTTTCATGCCGCCATGCTGGTCGAAGCGGATTTGCTCTGCAAGCCTTTGGCGCTAAAGTCGTCCTGCAACGCTGGCAAAGGAGGCTGATAATGTTCGACGAAGAAATCAAGAAGCCCAAGGCCCACGAGATCGGCATGCCCATTGACACCCTGTCGGTGGAAGAACTCAACGAGCGCATCTCGCTGCTCGAAGCGGAGATCGCCCGGCTCAAGGCCGGCATCGAAGCACGCGGCGCCACGCGCAAGGCCGCGGACGCCGCGTTCAAGTTCTGAGGGTCACTGACCCGCGGGTCTGACCGAGCCGTCACCCGAGACAGTGGGCGGCTCGGGCTGCGGGTTGAACCCGACGAGTTCGCGCGGCGGATCGGGCTGGGGATTGAAGCCCTTGATGTCGCCGGGATGGACAAAGCCGTTGCTGGCCTTGACGGTGGGGAGTTCGGCGCCAAAACCGTCGCCGGTGGACATTACCATGAGTGCGACCAGAAGACCGGCCGCCGCTCCAGCAGAAATTGTGGTCATCGTTGCCTCCAGAAATTTGGCGGAGTGCCAATATGGGCAAGAGATACCAGTGCGGCTGCATGGCGGCGGAACGGCGCATTCATCATTCGTTCACCAATCCTCCTCCTCCGTTAGGCTTAACAGCTGGTTGACGTTGCACGGGGCAGCCGGCGGGCTAACCTCGGTCATCGAATGTCCAAGGGGAGCGTGGACGATGCTGACGGAGCGGGATGTCGTGCTGGAGGGCGTGAGGCCCCTCGATATCGAACAGTTGCAACTGCTGGCGCGGGGATATTCGGCCACCGCATCGGCGCAACAACTGGCCCGAATCGAGGCCAAGGGATGGCTCGATACGGTGGGCGGCATTCACCTGATCACACTGACCGGACGGGCACTGCTGGAGCGGCCCCCATTGTCGCTCGTTTGAGCGGCGGCAAACGAAGTCAACAGACCGGCAAGGCGCAGGGTTAAGAAATCGACTCTCGTTAACCTGCAATTAATCTCTGCAGGGTAACGTTACATTATTCAGATTGTTCTGGATTTTGCAGAGTGGTTTCTCCCTCTGTCTTGACGCCTCCCTGTTAACTTCGAGAGCGGTTCTTACCGCTCTTTTTCTTTTTCTGGGGTCGGTTGGCCTTCGTATGGCCCTGATTTTAAAGCTCCTTTCAGCTTGATCGGCCACAAAGGGTGACGCCCCGGCCAATTGCGCCTAGCATGCGGCGCAGGAGGAGCATGGCTTGACCGACGTGAACGAGACAGGATCGGCAATCGCCATCGGACCACGCATCGTGGCATCTGGTGGCTTCGACCTGCTCTATCGCGAAGGTATGGGCCTCATCGAGGAAGTCGCCTCCTATCTCGATGGCGACGGGCGTAGCGAAAGCCGCATTCTCGGCCGCGAGGCGTCGTTCCTCTATGCTACCGAATCCATGCGCCTGACCACGCGGCTGATGCAGCTGGCGTCCTGGCTGTTGCTGCAGCGCGCCGTCAACGAGGGCGAAATATCAAAGGAAAATGCCCGCTCCGAGAAGGAAAAGGTCAAGTTTTCCGCCACCCCCTCCGAGCGGGGCGGCCCCGGCTATGACCAACTGCCCGAGGCGCTCCGCCTCTATATCGACAAGGGCGACCGCCTGTTCGACCGGGTGATGCAGTTCGATACACTCGAACGCGGCAAGATGCCCGAGCTCGACCCTGGCACTGCCAACGGCATTGCCGATCAGCTTGCCCGCCTGAAAGCAGCGTTCGGCCGGGCCTAGACCTTGAGCTGTTCCAGCCCCGGGGCGGTGAAAGCGACCGCGACTTCGATGATGTCGTAAATGGTCACGCCCGAAATCATGAAGGGGTCGGTGGCGACCAGGGCTTCGATTTCGACTCTATCACCCTGGGCCAGGATAAAGCCGCCAGTGCGCGGCACTTTGCGGCCCGAGGCCAAAAAGACGCCGCTGGCATAGCCTGCCTTGATCCATTCCATATGCGCGGGGACGTGTTTATCGACTTCCTCGAGCGGGGCGACATAAGTCAGTGTCAGGATGAACATGGCCTGCCTCTGGTTGCGGCAACAAAAAGCCCGGCACAATGGCCGGGCTTTGAAACTATACAGGACTGGCTTAGATGCCGAGGCCCTTGAAGCGCTCCTTGAAGCGCGAAACGCGGCCGCCGCGGTCGAGCAGCTGGCCCGTGCCGCCGGTCCATGCCGGGTGGGTCTTGGAATCGATGTCCAGCTGAAGGGTATCGCCTTCCTTGCCGTAGGTCGAACGGGTCTGGTACTTGGTGCCGTCGGTCATCACCACATTGATCATGTGGTAGTCCGGATGGATATCTGCCTTCATCGGTGTCGCCTCAAATCAAACGGGCGCCTGGGCGCCCGGAGAGCAGTTAAACTGGGTGTTGGCGGCTTCATACAGAAAGCCCGGCCGCTCCGCAAGGGCGCGGGCGCGGCAATTTCGCACCGCCCAGGCTGTTGCCGCCCTTGCAGTCACAGCCTATATCGGAGCCTCAAGCGCGGCCGGTCAGTCCGGCCCCCAAGCAGCGTGGCATGACCGAGCGATGACAGACCAGGCCGTCCCGGTTCAGGCCGACCCCGAAAAGATGGTGGCGACCCCCGTGGTCAACCCTCGCAAGCTGCAGCCGTTGCGCAAGCTCGTGCCGTTCATGCTGCGCTATCCCTGGCAGTTGGGCCTGACCGTCGCCTTCCTGCTGATCTCCACCGTGGCCTCGCTGGCCATCCCGGCCTTGCTGGGCGGCGCCATCGACCAGGGCTTCGTGGCGCAGAATCTCGAGAATGTCGGCCGCTATGGCTGGCTGATCATCGCGGTCGCGGCCATCATGGCCGTGGCGAGCGGTGCGCGCTTCTATTTCATCTCCGTCATCGGCGAGCGCGTGCTGGCCGACCTGCGCCAGGCAGTGTTCGCCCACCTGCTGCGCCTCGATGCGCGCTATTTCGATACCCACCGGGTGGGCGAGCTCACCAGCCGGCTCAATGGCGACGTGGCGATGATCCGTGGCGCAGTCGGGTCCAGCTTCTCGCTGGCGCTGCGGTCCACGGTGACCATTATCGGCGCGCTGGTGATGATGCTGCTGACCAGTCCCATCCTGACGCTGGCGGTGGTCGTGGCCGCCCCCGCGATTCTCTTTCCGGTCATCACCTTTGCCCGACGACTGCGCGGAATGTCGCGCAAGACGCAGGATGCCCTGGCCGATCTCAGCGCCATGGCCACCGAAATGCTGGGTGCTACCCGCACGGTCAAGTCGTTCACCCAGGAGCCGGTGCAGGCTGCCCACTACGATGAGCGCAGCGAAGCCAGCTATCGCGCCGAAGTGCGGCGCCTGTTGGCGCGCTCGGTGCTGGTGGGCATGGTGATCTTCCTCGGTACGGCGGCCTTGGTGTTCCTCGTCTGGTGGGGCGCCCGTTCGGTCTTTGAGGGTACTGTTACCGCGGGGCAACTGGCGCAGTTCCTGGTCTATGCGCTGATGGCATCGGGGGCGCTGACCAATGTCAGCGAAGTGCTCGGCACGCTGCAATCGGTGGCTGGTGCGACCGAGCGGCTGACCGAGATTCTCGACACCGAGCCGACGATCCGCGAGATCGCCAAGCCCGTGGCGCTGCCGGCACCGGCGCTGGGCACCGTGAGCTTCGAACAGGTGTCGTTCTCGTACGATGGCTCCGAGCCGGTGCTGACGGGGCTCGATTTTGCGGTCGGCCGCGGCGAAACGGTGGCGTTGGTGGGGGCTTCGGGCTCCGGCAAGTCGACGACGCTGTCGCTGCTGCAGCGCTTCTACGATGTCAGCGGTGGCGCAATCCGTGTCGATGGCATCGACATTCGCGACGCCGGGCTCCGCGAGCTGCGGCAGCGCTTTGCCTATGTCGAGCAGGAGCCGACGATCTTTGCCGGCACGATCGCCGAGAACATCCGTTTCGGCAAACCCGATGCCAGCCAGGCTGAGGTCGAGGCCGCGTCGCGCGCTGCGCTGGTACATGATTTCGTCCAGGACCTGCCGCTGGGCTATGACACGATGGTCGGCGAGCGTGGCGTTACCCTGTCGGGCGGGCAGAAGCAGCGCCTCGCCATCGCCCGCGCCATTCTCAAGAACGCGCCCATCCTGTTGCTGGACGAGGCCACCAGCGCCCTGGACGCCCAGAGCGAGCGGCTGGTGCAGGTGGCGCTCGAACACCTGATGGAAGGCCGCACAACGCTGGTCATCGCTCACCGGCTGGCGACGATCCGCGATGCCGACAACATCCTCGTGCTCGATGGTGGCCACATCATCGACCAGGGCACGCATGACCAGCTGGTCGCCAAGGGCGGCCGCTATGCGGAGCTGGCCAAGCTGCAGTTCCGGATGGATGAGCTGCCCGCGTCCTAGCTGACGAGAGCCCGTTCGCCCAAGAAATCCAGCAATACGCGGACGCGAGCAGGCAAGTGCCCGCCTTGCCCCACATAGACGGCGTGGACCTCCTCGAGGTAGCCGGTGTCGCAGGACGGCATAACCCGTACCAGGCGACCGGCGGCGATATCGGCCCGCACGGTGAAGGCACTCAGCAAGGTAAGGCCGACGCCGGCCAACGCCAGGTGCCTGAGGGCTTCGCCATCACTGGCCTGGACGCGTCCGCTGGGTCGCAGGTGTAACACCTCTCCATTGTGTCGCAGTGGCCAGCCGTCCAGTGTGCGCGAATAGCTGAACCCCAGGCGGTTATGGGTTTCGAGCTCGGCGAGCGTCCGTGGCGTCCCATGATGTTGCAGATATGCCGGCGCGCCAACGATCCACATGGCTGAGGCGCCAAGCTTGCGAGCGAAAAGGCCCGAGTTCTTGAGCGGTCCGGAGCGAATAGCGACGTCTGTTCGTTCGCCTAGCAGGTCGACCACCGCATCCGTCTGGACAATATCGAGATGGATGGCGGGATAGGCTGAAAAGAAAACCGGCAGCAGGGGCGCCAGGACATGATTGCCAAATGAAGCACTGGTATTGAGGCGAATACGACCCGCGGGCCGCTCGCTCACCCCCGCCGCCCGCTCGGCCTCGTCGATATCGGCCAGGATGCGCGTTGCGCGATCGTAAAAGGCCGAGCCTTCGGCGCTCAGCTCCCACCTGCGAGTCGACCTGTTGAGAAGGCGAGTGCCCAGCCGCGCCTCCAGGCGTGTCACCAGCTTGCTGACCGCCGAGGGCGTCATGCGCAACACCCGCGCTGCGGAAGAAAAACCGCCGCACTCTACCACCTGCACGAAAACCGCCATCTCGCCAGTTCGGTTGATGCTAGCGCCCATATGACTTCAATTCACAAATGATGTGCTGGAAGCAGGTCTACAACATATGCTGACCAGGGTCCATCTAGGTGACAATCGCCATCACAGAGACAGAGGTCATCATGGATTATCGGCAATTGGGCGCCTCCGGAATTAGGGTTTCGGAACTAAGTTTCGGCACTGGCACATTCGGAGGCTCCGGCCCGCTATTCGGGGCGTGGGGCAATACCGGTGTCGCCGAAGCAAAGAGAATGATCGACATATGCCTCGAGGCGGGTGTCACCCTATTTGACAGCGCCGACGTCTATTCGAACGGCACATCAGAGGCCGTGCTGGGCGAGGCTTTGAAGGGGCGGCGCAACGACGTCCTGATCTCAACCAAGACGGCCTTGCCGATGGGCGATGGGCCCAATGACTGGGGCACGTCACGCAGTCGGCTGATCGCCAGTGTTGACGCAGCCTTGGGACGGTTGCAAAGCGACCATATCGATCTGCTGCAGTTGCATGCCTATGACGCCTCCACGCCCATAGAAGAAGTGCTGGCCACGCTGGGAGATCTGGTTGCGGCCGGCAAGCTTCGCTATGTCGGCGTGTCCAATTTCTCGGGGTGGCAGGTGATGAAGTCCCTGGCGATTGCAGAACGGAGTGGCCACCCCCGGTACGTGGCGCACCAGGTCTATTATTCGCTGCTGGGTCGCGACTATGAATGGGAGCTGATGCCTCTGGCGCTCGATCAGGGACTGGGGGCGCTGGTGTGGAGTCCGCTGGGATGGGGCCGGCTCACGGGCAAAATCCATCGCGGGGAACCGATCCCGGCTGGCAGTCGGCTGCATGATACGGCCAGCTTCGGCCCGCCGGTGGCAGATGAGCATCTGTTCAACGTGCTGGACGCCCTCGACGCGGTGGCGGAGGAAACCAACAAGACCGTGCCGCAGGTGGCGCTCAATTGGCTGCTGCGACGTCCAACCGTTTCCTCGGTGATCATCGGCGCGCGCAACGAGGAGCAGTTGCGGCAGAATTTGGGTGCAGTCGGCTGGTCGCTGACGCCGGATCAGGTCGCCACGCTCGACGCCGCCAGCGCCGTCACCGCGCCCTATCCCTACTTCCCCTATCAACGGCAGGAGGGCTTCGCCCGGCTCAATCCGCCCCTGGTCTAGCCCTCGGTCAGCTTGAACTCGATGCGCCTGTTCCTGCGATACGCGTCCTCATTGTCGCCCGGATCGAGCGGGGTGAACTCGCCGAAGCCGGCGGCGACCAGGCGGTTGGGTGACACACCCTTGGTCACTAGATACTGCGCCACC
The DNA here is from genome assembly GCA_036675975.1 of Devosia sp. Taxonomy (GTDB): domain Bacteria; phylum Pseudomonadota; class Alphaproteobacteria; order Rhizobiales; family Devosiaceae; genus Devosia. The sequence continues at coordinate 24,615 of JAKFDU010000243.1, forward strand.
GAAATGGCGCGAGCGGCGGACAGTTCCCAGTTCGACGGGAAGCGCTCGTTGGAGATGGGCCGGATGTCGGTATGCCCGTCGATGCGCAGCACCCAGTTGATATCGGGCGGGATTTCGGTTTCGAGCTGCAGGATCGCCGCGGCCAGTGCGTCGAGGTCGGGCGTGCCCTCGGGCGAGATGTCGGCCTGGCCGGGCTCGAACAGAACCTCGGACTGGAACACGAAGCGGTCGCCGACGATGCGCACATCGGCGCGGGTCGCCAGAATATCGCGCAGGCGGCCGAAGAAGTCGGAGCGATAGCGGCTGAGTTCCTGCACGCGCTGGGCCAGCGCCAGGTTGAGGCGGCGGCCAAGGTCGGCGATCTGGGTGCGTGATTCGGTATCGCGCGCCTCGGAGGCCTCAAGCGCAGCCTCGAGTGCGCCGATCTGCGTGCGCAGGGCGGCGAGCTGCTGGTTGAGCAGGGTCACCTGGGCATTGGCTTCGTCCGACAACTCCTGGGCGGTCAGCAACTGGTCTTCCAGCCCGGCAATGGCCGCATCCTTGGCGCCCAGTCCGTCGCCGATGCCGGCCAGTTGGTCGGTGAGGGAGGCATTGTCGGCCTGGGCCGCGCCCAGGGTCGCCGTGAGCGTCGCCAACTGGCTGGTCAGGTCGTCGGAATTGGCGCGCTCAAGCTGCAACAGGTCGGTCAGCTCGGCGATCTGGCTGTTGAGCCGGGAAAGCGCCGTGTCGCGCCCCTGCAATTCCTGGCCCAGGAAGAACTGGGTCAGCATGAACAGGCTGAGCATGAAAATGATGACGAGCAGCAGGCTCGACAGGGCGTCGACAAAACCGGGCCAGTAGTTGGCCTCGATGCGCCGGCGGGAACGGGCTCCCGGCATGGGTCAGTTCCGCCCCTCGTTGTCGGCTTGCGACAGCACGGCTTCGATCAGGTCGCGCAGCTTCTTGTTGGTCTCGCCCTGCTCGGTGATGTGTTTGCGCAGGTCGTCCTGCTCGACCCGGATATGCTTGACCAGGCCGTCGATGCCGCGCGCCAGCTCGGCCATGGCGCGGATGGCGTTCTGGCTCGAATTCTGGTTCTGCATGCTGTCGCCCAGCTTGTCGAACATCGCCTGCATTTCGGGGCCACCGGCATTGGCCTGCATGGCGCTGACCGGATGGTCGAGCTCGGTCATCGAGGTCATCCAGTCCTCGAGATCGGTATAAAAGGCGTTCTGGGCCTGGCTGGTCTGTAGATCGAGGAAGCCGAGGACCAGCGAGCCGGCAAGGCCGAATAGCGAGGACGAGAAGGCCGTGCCCATGCCGCCCAAAGGCGCGGCGAGGCCTTCCTGCAAGGTACTGAACTGGGAGGCCGTATCACCCGTGGTGGGATCGAGCGCGTTGATGACGCCGGCCACCGAACTCACGGTTTCGAGCAGGCCGTAAAAGGTCCCCATGAGGCCCAGAAAGACCAGGAGGCCGGTGAGATAGCGCGAGGTATCCTTGGCCTCGTCGAGCCGGTTGCCGACTGAATCCAGAATCGAGCGCATCGAGGACGGGGTAATGACCGCCTCGCCGATGCGCTCGCGCAGGATACCGGCGACAGGGGCGAGCAGGATGGGCGGGCGCACATTGGTGGTGGTGCCGTCCTGCAGGGAATTGACCCATTTCACTTCGGGAAACAGGCGGATGACCTGGCGAAAGCTGAGGAAGATGCCGACGAACAGAGCCAGGAAGATCATCGAATTGATGAACGGGTTGGCCCAGAAGAAAGTCACGATATTGGTGAACAGGATCGCCGCAACGAGCCCGACCAGCACCAGGAATATCACGATCTTGACGAGGTAAACGGTTGGGCTGGCCAGGTGGTAGGGATCGTAGCCTTGCGTCATCTTGCCTGAACCTTGCCCCATACGCGCAAATCACAAGCAGGCAGAGTAGTCAGCGCAAGCTGGTGGGGCAATCGGAAAGGTTAACGGCTGATGGAGGCGTGATCGGTTCAAGCCTTGGGAATATATGGACCACCGGTTTCGCCCCAGCCCCATTTGGGCATGGGTGCGTGTTCGGAGACGGTGGCGCCGGGGGCGGAGTTGATGACGGCAAGCCGCGTACCCCATTCAAGGTAGGCGACAAGTGCCGAGGCGAATTCGGGATCGGCGGGCAGGCCCAGATCGGTATAGGTGTCGAGCAGCAGGTTGATCCAGCGGCGACGCATGGCCTCGGTGAGGTGCTTGCCCAGATGGTGGCGTACCATCGCCGGATGGCCACCGTGGCGCTCGCTGTAGAGCGCCGGGCCGCCCAGGACCTCGGCCAGGAACAGCGCCACATGCTCGGGGTGCTCGGCATTCATGCCTGCAAAGACCGGACCCAATAGCGGGTCATCGGGCACGCGGCGATAGAATTCGGCGGTGAGGCGCTGCAGCGGCTCGATGCCGCCAATCCAGTCGTAGAGCGTCGGCGTGGTCATGGCGTCTCCTCTCGCCGCAGAGATGGGAGACGCCCGCCGCAGTGTCAATCCGGGGCACTGCCGTGGAGGTGCGAGCTGTCACTGAAGTTTCGTCCGAAGCGACTAGTGGAGGAAACCTCCCCCACCGGATGTTCCCCATGTCGCTCGATCTGTCCAAACTTGCCACGCACTACGCCAGGAGCGGCAACCCCTTGCCGCCGCGGCACCTGGATACCCGCTATAATCGTGCTGGCATGTTCCTGCCCGAGCCCGGCAATACCGTGGTCTGCCACCTGGTTCCCGGTTCGGAAACCGAGCGCGCGCTCACGGACGCGCGGGTCCGCTATCGCGGCATGGCCGATGCGGCGAGCCTCGCCTTCACGCCGGTCGAAAGCTATCACATGACCCTGTTCCAGGGGATTATCGAAGGGCGGCGCAACTATCCCTATTGGCCGGCTGACATCGCCGCAGACACGCCCATCGACGAGATGACGCGGCAGTTCAAGCAGCGACTGGACCGCTTTCCGGCGCTGCCCGATTTCGCGGTTCGAGCCACGTTGGCCCTGCCGACGGGGCTGGTGGTCGAGGGCGCCACGACTGCCGACCGCCACACCATGGCCGCATGGCGCGACGCGTTTGCCGAGGCATTCGGCTACCGCCATCCCGATCACGACAGCTACCAGTTCCACATCACCATGGCTTACATGATCGATTGGCTCGAGGACGCGGCGCTGCCGTCGTGGCAGGCGATGCTGGACGGGGTTCTCGACGAGATCACGCGCCGCGCGCCCGTCCTCGAGCTGCGGGCTCCCGCCTTTTGCAGCTTCGAGGACATGAACTGGTTCGAGGAGTTGCTGGTGCTGGAGGCCGAGCAGCCAGTGGTGGCTACTGGATCGGCCTGAGCTGCTTGAGCAGGGCTGCCTGCAGCGTCTCGTTGCCGGCCACGACCTGGCCGTTCCATACCGAGCCGGGGCTGCCGGCAAAGTCGGTGACGAAGCCGCCGGCTTCCTTGACCATCAAGAGGCCCGGTGCCACGTCCCAGGGGGCGAGACCGGCCTCCCAGATGGCGTCGTAGCGACCCGAGGCCAGCCAGGCCATGTCCATCGAGATGGAGCCGGAGCGACGGATACCCGCGACGGCCGGATTGATGTGGGCGAGCTGGCGCAGTTGCAGCGCGTCATTGGCGGTGCCCTGGGTCTTGATGCCGGTGCAGACCACGGCGTCGGCCAGCGATTTGCGGCCGGCTACGCGCAGACGCTTGCGGTCGTTGAGCCAGGTGCCGCCGCCCTTTTCGGCGGTGTATAGCTCGTCCATCACGGGATTGTAGATCACCGAGGCGACGATCTCGTTGGCGCGCTCCAGGGCAATCGCCACGGCGAAGAGCGGGATCGAGTGCAGGAAGTTGGTGGTGCCGTCGAGCGGGTCGATCAGCCAGCGATGCTGGCCGTCCGTGCCGGCAACTTCGCCGCCCTCTTCCATGAGGAAGGCATAGGTCGGGCGGGCCTTGAGCAGCTCGTCATAGACGATCTGCTCGGCCCGGAGGTCGGCCTTGGAGACGAAATCGGCCGGGCCCTTGCGTGACACCTGCAGGTTCTCGACTTCGTTGAAGTCCTTGGTCAGAGACTTGCCCGCCTTGATGGCGGCATTGACCATGACATTGAGGATCGCTGAACGTGCCATGGTCAGTCGGCCCGGCGCATATAGGTGGCTTCTGAGGTGTCGACCACGATGCGTTCGCCGACGGCGATGAAGGGCGGCACCATGACCTTGAGGCCGTTGGAGAGAATGGCAGGCTTGAACTGGCTGGAAACGCTCTGGCCCTTCTGCACCGGGTCGACCTCGGTCACTTCGAGGATGACGTTAGGCGGGAACTTGACGCCGAGCGGGGTTTCCTCGTGCATTTCGAGGGTGATTTTCATGCCGTCCTGCAGGAACGCGGCGCGTTCGCCGACAAAGTCCTTGGCCAGTTCGACCTGCTCGTACGTGCCCTGATCCATGAAGATCAGGCTGTCGCCCTGCTCGTAGAGATAGGTGAAATCGCGGAATTCCAAATCGACGATTTCCACCGTCTCGGCCGAACGGAAACGCTCGTTGAGCTTGGTGCCGGTCAGAATAGCCTTGAGTTCAACCTGGGCATAGGCGCCGCCCTTGCCGGGCTTGACGTGATCGACCTTGACCGCGACCCAGAGGCGGTCCTGGTGATTGACGACATTGCCGGGGCGGATTTCGTTGCCGTTGATCTTGGCCATGCGGATGGTGCTTTCGAGTGCGCGAACTGTCGGAGCGGGCCACGCGCGCCGGATGCGGCTGGCCGAAGGTTGATTGAGCTGAGGGCGTGGCGGGCTTATTGCCTCAGAACGCCTGAAGGTTCAAGGGTCTTGCGCTTCGGCGGGGGCGGTTGGAAGCGCATCGGTAGGCACCGGCAGCGTCGGGCCATCGCTTCCCGGCGTCGTGGTGGTGGGGATTTCGAGGATGGTTTCCTCAGTAGGCGGCCGCGAGGGCCAGAAGCGGGCGCGCTCCTCGGCACTGGCCAGTTCTGCGTCGGGGATGGAGACCAGCAGGCGGTCGAGTGCGGGGTCGCTCAGCCCCTGGCGGCGGGCCAGGGCGCGCCACATGGCGGCATCCTCAAGATTGAGCGCCACCCCCTCGCCGACGGCCAGCAGCTTGGCGTAGCGATTCTGCGCCACGGCATTGCCGGCATCGGCAGCACGGGCATACCAGGTAGCGGCGGCTGCAGCGTCTTTGGTCACGCCCTGGCCCATATAGAGCAGGGTCGCGTAGTCGATCTGGGCGGCGATGAGGTTCTGTTCGGCGGCAAGGCCGATATAGCGGGCACCCTCCTCAGGATTGGGAGCGAGGCCGGCGCCTTCGAACAGCATGGTGCCGTAATCATATTGAGCTTCGGGCAGGCCGGCATCGGCCGCTTCTTTCATCAGGCCTGCCGCCGCGACCAGGCTGGGCGAAGCATAGACGCCTTCGACATGCAGCAGCGCCATATTGTATTTGGCCGGGATATAGCCGGCTTCCGCGGCCTTGCGGAAAAGATCGGCGGCGCGCGCCCGGTTCTTGGGCACGCCGATGCCATCCTGGTAGAGCAGCGCCAGCTCGAACGTGGCGAGCATGTTGCCGTTGTCAGAGGCCAGTTGATACCAGCCGGCGGCGCGCTGATCGTTCTGCACCACGCCGAGACCCTTGGCGTAGAGTTCGGCGATCAGCGTCTGCGCGGCGGCGTCGCCCTGTTCGGCCCGCGGCAAGGCGAATTCGAGCGCCGTGAGGAAGTATCCGCGCTGGAAGGCGCCAAAGGCCAGATCGGTGGGCACCCGCGGCCCGAAGATCTGATCGCTGATGACCTCGGCTGGATTGGGTTCCGGTTCCTCGGCGACAGGGGGCTCTGCCGGCATCACCACGTCCTGGGCGATTGACGGCATGGCGAGCAGCAGCAGGGCCAGCGGAAGGAGACGCCGGATCATGCGGTTTCCCCGATGGCGTTGACGATGGCGGCAGCT
>JAKFDU010000244.1:0-2199 GCA_036675975.1 Devosia sp.
CGGGCTGTGGCGGCTGCGAGTGGGATATTGAGCAGCTTCTGAAAGAGCTCACCGAACAGCGGAGTAAATAGTAGACAACCGGCTTGGTTGGGCGAAAAGCTGACTCTTTTGCATTTAAACCTCATCTCAGTCTTTCAAACTCAACCACCCATATCCACGAATTCTTATCCCACGAACCTACCCCATGCAGCGACTCCCAAACCGCTCGATACAAATCGGCCGGGCCGAGTAAGTCCTCGTCTTCTTCATCGGCAAGAAACTCTTCTGTTGGGGTGGTGCCGTGGATGGCATGAATCCCCTCCGCGATCGCATCCGAGTCGCTGATGTCCTGTAATCGCTGAAGTCGCACATGGGTGATTTCGAGTTCGAGGCGGCTGGCCCAGCGGGGCATGAAGATGCCTTGGCGTAATCTTCCGGGTTCGAACTCGTATTGGTTGTAATGCTGATCTGCCTCGTAGCGCAACGGGGTGTCGCGGGGTAGCTCGCCCGGCTGTTTGGTGTCGTATTCCTTCAAGGTTCGCCAGGCTTCGCGTACCCATAATCGATCGCCGGGTTGGCCGTAGGGGCAGGCGGCGAGGTCGGGGAGTTCGCTTTCGTTGGCAGGCTGGAATTTCAGTTTGCGCCGGGTCTGGGTTTTGATGTCGGCCAGCAGGGCGAGCACCATGGGTTTGCTGAAGATAATGCCGCGCTGGTTCATGGGTGGGCCTCCGGGATGTTGTCGTAGGTTCTGCCATCCAGCAGGCGGCCGGCCGCTTTTTTACCCGCTCTATGCATGGCTGGCGGCGCATCGATGGATGCGGTGGGCATGAATTCGCCCCATTGCTTGAAGAAAAAAGCCGTACCCGCTACGGCACATTGCTCGCGCAGGCTGCGCACCCAGCCCGGGTTCAGCGGGCGCGCCTTGGGGCCGCTTTCACCGCCGACGATGATCCAGTCGATGACGTTGCCGTGGCTGGCTGGCCTCGGCTGCAGCCATGGGTTGATATCCACCTGCTCGAGCAAGGGCTCCATGCTCAGGAATCGAATGCGGGCCGGGGTTTCGAGCAGTTTGGGGATGTCGCGCACGGCTTCTTCCTGATTGACTACGCTGATGCCCAGCCAGGCGTTGGGGTAACCGCTTCCCCAATCATCGGGCAGCATGCGCTCGGCGTTGCCGATGCGTTTGCTGAGCAGCAGCCAATCGAGGTGCGGGCTGCTGCTCTGCGGCTCGAGGTCGATCACCAGCAACGGCCGCTCGTCCCATTTCGGATGGGCAACGCCGATCACTGCAGCCTCCGCCACATCGGGATGGCCGATGGCGAGGTTTTCGAGCTCGATCGAGGAGATCCATTCGCCGCCGGACTTGATCACGTCCTTGGAGCGATCGGTGACCTGCATGTAGCCATGCCGATCGATGGTCGCGACATCGCCGGTATCGAAGAAGCCGTGCTCGTCGAGGACAGGCTCGTCCTCGCGGCGGAAATAGGCGCCGGCGACGGCCGGGCCGCGGACCTTCAGCCGGCCGAAGGTCCTGCCGTCCCAGGGCAGTTCCCGGCCCTCGTCGTCGGTCAGGCGGAACTCGACGGTGAACTGCGGATGGCCCTGCTTGACCTTGAGGTCGTAGAGCGCCTCGCCTTCGAGATCGGCATAGTCCGGCTTGATGGTGCAGAAGGAGCCGATCGGGCTGGTCTCGGTCATGCCCCAGGCATGGTCGACCGTGACGCCGTACTTCTTCTCGAAGGCTTCGGTCATCGCCCGCGGGCAGGCCGAGCCGCCGATGACGACGCGCTTCAGGCTGGTGAGCGAGGCGCCCGTCGCCTCGAGTTGCTGCAGCAGGCCGAGCCAGACGGTCGGCACCGCCGCGGTCAGTGTCACGCCCTCGCCATTCAAAAGTTCGAGCAGCGAGGCACCGTCGAGCTTCATGCCGGGCAGGACGAGCTTCGCGCCGGTCATCGGCGCCGAATAGGCCAGCGACCAGCTATTGGCGTGGAACAGCGGCACCACCGGCATGACGACGCTGCGCGAGGACAGGCCCATATAGTCCGGCATGGCGCAGGCCATGGCATGCAGCACATTGGAGCGGTGCGAGTAGAGCACGCCCTTGGGGCCGCCGGTGGTACCCGAGGTGTAGCAGAGCCCCGCGGCAGTGTTCTCGTCGAGCTTCGCCCAGGCGAAATCGGCGTCGCCCCCGGCGAGCCAGTCCTCGTAAGGAACCGCGCG
>JAKFDU010000245.1:0-14574 GCA_036675975.1 Devosia sp.
TGGGAATGCCCGAGTCACGGCCAAGCTTGGCATGGGCGGTCAGATGCACGGCTTCACCGTGAACCGGTACCAGTACCTCGGGTTTAACCCAATCGTAGAGGCGGCGGAGTTCCTCGCGGCGGGGGTGACCGGTGACATGGACCAGGCCATCATTCTGGGTGATGACCTCGACGCCCTTGTCGATCAGCATGTTCTGGATATCGATGACTTCGCGCTCGTTGCCCGGAATGGCCCAGGACGAGAAGATCATGCGGTCGCCGGCATTGAGATCGATGACCGGATGCTCGCCGCGGGCGATACGGGCGATGGCCGCACGGGCCTCGCCCTGGCTGCCGGTGCAGATCAGCACGATCTTGTTGCGGGCGATGGTCTTGTAGGCATCCTGGTCGAGCAGCGGCGGCAGGCCCTCGAGCATGCCCAGTTCGCGGGCAATGCCGGTGATGCGGTGCAGCGAACGGCCTGACATGACCACCTGGCGACCGGCCTTTTCGGCGGCGCGGACAATGGAGATGACTCGGCCGACATTGGAGGCGAAGGTGGTGACGGCGACGCGGTTGGGCGCCTCGGCGATCATGGCGGCCAGATTGGCAGCGACTTCGGCCTCGCTCGGGCTCTCGCCGTCCTTGAGCGCGTTGGTCGAGTCGCAGATCAGGGCCAGCGGCGTGGACCTGTCTTCGCCGATCTTCTGCAGGCGCGCGACATCGGTCGGAGCGTTGCCCACAGGGGTCGGATCGAGCTTCCAGTCGCCAGTATGCAACACGCGACCGATCGGCGTGCTGATCAGCAGCGCATTGGATTCGGGGATCGAGTGCGCGACGTTGATCGCCTCGATGGTGAACGGGCCGACCTCGAAAGGCTTGCCCGGGCGCATGATGGTGACATCGACATTTTCGACGATGCCGTCCCCTGCCCGCTTGGCAGCAAGCATGGCCGCGGTGAAAGGCGTGCAGAAGACCGGCTTTTCGAAGCCAGGCCAGAGGTCGAGCACGGCGCCGTAGTGGTCTTCGTGGGAGTGGGTCAGAATCAGCGCCAGCACGTCGTCGGCGCGTTCCTCGAGAAATTCGGGATTGGCCATGATGAGCTCGATCCCTGGCAGGTCGGGCCCGCCAAAGGTCACGCCGCAATCGACCACGATCCACTTGCGCGATCGCTCAGGGCCAAAGCCGTAGGCGCCCATGTTCATGCCGATCTCGCCAACGCCGCCGAGCGGCACGAAGACGAGTTCATCCCTTTGGTTTTTAGCCATGGGTCAGTTCAGTCCTTTCGAGCGCAGCGCCGGAGCGATCTTTGGTCGCCGGTCGCCTGCGCAGTAGTTATGGTCAGCTTCGGGCGCTGGCCGTTGCCCCAAAATGTACGTCGCCCGCAGTGACCGCGATGCGACGGTTGTCGTCGGCGCGGATGATCAATCGTCCAGCGTCGTCGATGGTCTCGAAAATTCCGCGCAGCACTTCGCCGTCCTGGTTGATGGCGACGGGTGCGCCGATGCCGGCGGCCGAAGCGCGCCAGTGCTTGAGGACGTCGCCGATACCACGACCGTCGTTCCACAAGCCAAAGGTTTCGACCCAGGCGTCGCTCAGGGCCTCGAATACATCCTCGGCCGTGCGACTGACGCCGAGGTCGGCGAGGCTGGTGGCCGGGTATGGCAGGCCTTGCGGGGCTGCAATCACGTTGACGCCAAAGCCGATAGCCACTGCGTGGCGACCATCAGGCAGCTTGCTGGCCTCGAGCAGGATGCCGGCGAGTTTGGCGCCGTCGGCCAATACATCATTGGGCCATTTGAGCGCAATGCGTGAAGCGCCGCCAAGCGCGTCGGCTCCGTCTATGCCGATCTTGACCAACCCGCCCGGCAGGATGGCCGACAGGGCACGATTGAGGGAGACGCCCGCTACGAAACCCAGCGTTGCCGCCAAGGTGGGATCGGCCTCGGGGACAATCAAGAGCGTAGCGGCGAGGTTGCCGTGTGGGCTTTCCCACTGGCGGCCACGACGCCCCCTGCCCGCGGTCTGCTGGCGCGCTGCAAACCAGATGCCGCCAGGGTCGCCAGCAGTTGCCGCCGCAATCGCCTCGGAATTGGTCGAGCCGATGCTGTCATAGCCACGCAGCCGGTATCCGGCTGCGCGCGCTATTGGCCCGAGGGCGAAGCTCATCACCTAGAACAGGCTTCCGGCGGCGGTGTGGGCAAAGCTGGCCAGGGGGCTGCCGACCGTGAAGTAGTAGGTCACAACCAGGAAGCCGCTCACCGCCATGATGATGTTGAGCTCAGCCGGTACCGCTTCGAACTTGGCAACGGGTTCGTCGAAATACATCACCTTGACCACGCGCAGGTAGTAGAAGGCGCTGACCGCCGAGGCCAGCACACCGATGACTGCCAACACATAGAGCTGGGCATCGATGGCGGCGAGGAAGGCGTGCCATTTGGCGAAGAACCCGGCCAGGGGCGGCATGCCGATCAGCGAGAACATGATGATCGCCATGATCGCCGCCACAAATGGGCGGGCCTGGGCAGCGCCGCGAAGATCGTCGATGTTCTCGACAAAGCCCGCCTCGGTGCGTAGCGACAGGATGCAGGCGAAGAGACCGACCGTCATGGCCACGTAGATGGCCATATAGATGGCGACGCCTTCGACGCCCACCTGCGTGCCTGACGACAGGCCGACAAGCGCGAAGCCGACATGGCCGATCGAGGAATAGGCAATGAGGCGCTTGATCGACTTCTGGCCGATGGCGGCGAACGCCGCGAGAACCATCGAGGCGATGGACAGGAAGATGACGATCTGCTGCCAGTCGTGGGCGATGCCCTGGAACGTGTCCATCACCAGACGCACCATCAGCGCCATCGCGGCCACCTTGGGCCCCATGGCGAAGAACGCCGTGACCGGGGTCGGCGCACCTTCATAGACGTCGGGCGTCCACATGTGGAACGGCACGGCGGAAATCTTGAAGGCGACGCCAGCCAGCAAGAATACCACGCCGAAGACCAGGCCGATCGAACGGCCTTCATTGGCGATGGCAACGACGATTTCCTGGAGGTTGGTGTGGCCGGTAAAGCCGTAGATCAGCGACGCGCCATAGAGCAGCATGCCGGAGCTGAGGGCGCCCAGCACGAAATACTTGAGGCCAGCTTCGGTCGCCTTGCCATCGTCACGCTTGATGGCGGCCAGCACGTAGAGCGACAGCGACTGCAGTTCGAGGCCGACATAGAGGCTCATGAGGTCGTTGGCCGATACCATGGCCATCATGCCCAGCGTCGCCAGCAGCACCAGGATCGCATATTCGAACTTGTGAGTGCCCTGCTCCTCGGCATGCGGCAGCGCCAGCAGCAGCGAGAAAGCCGAACCACCCAGCACCAGCACCTTCATGAAGCGGGCGAAGCTGTCGGCGATGAAGACTCCGTTGAAGAGGACGCCTTCTGATGGCGCGAACAGGATCAGGGCGGCGACTGCGAGCAGCAGCAGCACCGAAGCGTAGGACACAAGGATCGAGCGCTCCTTGTTGATCGCCACGCCCACCACGAGCAGCACGACGGCGCCTATCGCCAGAAGCATTTCCGGATAGGCGGGAGCCAGGCTCGCGAAATCGATGACGTCTGAGTTCACGGGCATTCTCCTAGTGGGCAGCCGGTTCGGCGGCCGGCTCTTCCGTGGCGTGCTCGCCTTCGGCAGCAACCGGCTCTGCATGAGCAAGCGGCGCCTGGGCTTCAGCCAGCGACACGGCCGGGTCGAGCCCGACCGACGTCGCATAGTGCGAGACGAGACTGTCGACGGCGGCGGCGGTCGTATCGAGGATCGGGGCCGGATAGAAGCCGAAGACGATGGTCAGCACGATCAGTGGGTAAAGGATGACCTTTTCGCGCAGATCGAGATCAAGGATGCCCTTGAGGCTATCCTTGGTCAGTGCGCCAAAGATCACCCGGCGATAGAGCCAGAGCGCGTAGCCGGCCGAGAAGATCACGCCGAAGGCGGCGCCGAAGGCGACCCAGGTGTTGACCTGGAACACGCCGATCATGGTCAGGAATTCACCGACAAAGCCCGAGGTGCCTGGCAGGCCCACATTGGCCATGGTGAAGACCATGAAGGCGAAGGCGTAGCGGGGCATGCGTTCGACGAGGCCACCATAGGCGGCGATGTCGCGGGTATGCATGCGGTCATAGATGACACCGACACAGAGGAATAGCGCGCCGGAGACGATGCCGTGGGAGATCATCTGGAACATGGCACCCTGGATGCCCAGCGCATTGCCGGCAAAGATGCCCATGGTGACGAAGCCCATATGGGCGACCGAAGAGTAGGCGATCAGCTTCTTGATATCGGTCTGCACCAGGGCGACCAGCGAGGTCACGATGATGGCGGCGACGGAGAGGAAGAAGACGATGTTGGCGAACTGCGCCGAGGCATCGGGGAACATGGGCAGGCTGAAGCGCAGGAAGCCGTAGCCGCCGAGCTTGAGCAGAATCGCGGCCAGTATCACCGAGCCGGCGGTCGGCGCCTGCACGTGGGCTTCGGGCAACCAGCGATGAAACGGCCACATTGGCATCTTGACGGCGAGCGAGGCGAAGAATGCCCACCACAGCCAGGGCTGCCAGGATTCGGGGAATTCGTGGGTCAGGAGCTTGGCAATGTCGGTGGTGCCGCCATTCCAGTACATGGCCATGATGGCCAGCAGCATCAGCACCGAGCCGATGAAGGTGTAAAAGAAGAACTTGTAGCTGGCCTGGATGCGGGCCGAGCCGCCCCAGATGCCGATGATGAGGAACATCGGCAGCAGCGTGCCTTCGAAGAACACGTAGAACATCGCCAGGTCGAGCGTGGTGAACACGCCGATCATCAGCGTCTCGAGGATCAGGAATACGATCATGTATTCCTTGACCTTGGTCTCGATGCTTTCCCAGCTGGCGAGAATGGCGAACGGCATGAGCAGCGCGGTCAGCACGACGAACAGCACGGAAATGCCGTCAACGCCGACGCGATAGCCGATCGTGTCGCCGATCCAGGCATTGTTCACAACGAACTGGAAGCCGGGGTTGGACGGATCGAAAGTCTGCCACATGGCTAGTGACAGCACGAACACGACAACCGTGACGATCAGGGCCATCCAGCGGATAGCGCTGAGCGAGGTCTTGGGTGTGAACATCAGCACGATGGCGCCCACGAAGGGCAGCCAGGTGAGGACTGTGAGGATAGTGTTTTCGAAGTTCATCAGATCAGTCCCCCGGCCGCAATGGCCCAGGTCAGCAGCGCCGCAACGCCGATCAGCATGGCGAAGGCATAGTGGTAGACATAGCCCGACTGGAGCTTGGTGACCCACGAGGTCACATTCTGCACCCGGCGGCCGAGGCCTTCGGTAATCTTGTCGTCGATCAGCCAGTCATCGAAGCCCTTCCAGAAGGCGCGTCCGATCCACAGGGCCGGCTTGACGAAGATGGCGTTGTAGAGCTCGTCGAAATACCACTTGTTGAGCAGGAACTGGTAGAGGCCAGGATTGGTGGCCGCCAGCTTGCCCGGCAGTTCCGGACGGCGGATGTACATGATGTACGCCGTCACGAAGCCGATGATCATGGCTATCGTAGCGCTCCACTTGACCCAGAGCGGTACGTGGTGGGCGGCTTCGATGATCTCGTGATCGACGAAGATCGAGCCGGCGAAGAAGTGCTCGATATGCGCCACATCGTGGAAGAACATGCCGTAGAACACGGCGCCAGCCAAAACGGCGCCGAGAGCCAGCACATAGAGCGGCACCAGCATCACATTAGGCGCTTCGTGGGCGTTGTCGTAGGCCGAGCCGTGGGCATGACCATGGGCGGCGTGATCGTCCAGCGGCTCGTCATGGCTGTCGCCATCATGCGCCTCGACATGGGGATAACCATGCTGGGGATCACGCGGCGTACCGTGGAACGTCAGGTGGACCAAGCGCCAGGAGTAGAAGCTGGTGAACAGTGCCGCGACGACGAGCAGCCAGAACGCGAACATCCCGGTATTGCCGCCCACGGCATAGGCCGCCTCGATGATGGAGTCCTTGGAAAAGAATCCGGCAAAGCCCAGCCACTCCGTGCCCGGAATGCCGACGCCGGTCAGCGCCAGCGTACCGATCATCATCATGGCATAGGTGATCGGGATCTTCTTGCGCAGTCCGCCCATGTTCCGCATGTCCTGCTCATGGTGCATGGCGTGAATGACAGCGCCTGCGCCCAGGAACAGCAGCGCCTTGAAGAAGGCGTGTGTGAACAGGTGGAAGATACCAGCCGAGTAGGCCCCTGCCCCCAAAGCCACGAACATGTAGCCGAGCTGGGAACACGTCGAATAGGCGATGACCCGCTTGATGTCGTTCTGGACCAAGCCAACGGTCGCCGCGAAGAAGGCGGTGATGGCGCCGATGATCAATACGACGGTCAGGGCGAAAGGCGAGGTTTCGAACAGCGGCGACAGACGCGCCACCATGAACACACCGGCGGTCACCATGGTTGCGGCATGGATCAAGGCCGACACCGGGGTCGGGCCTTCCATCGCGTCCGGCAGCCAGGTGTGGAGCAGGAACTGTGCCGACTTGCCCATGGCGCCCATGAACAAGAGCAGGCAGATAACGGTCATGGCGTCGAGCTGCCAGCCAAGGAACTGCATCACCGGCAGCCCGGTCGTGGAGAACTCGCCGGCGGCGCGGAATGCGCCGTCGAAATCGGCATGGCCCAGCACCATGAAGGCGCCGAAAATGCCGAGGGCGAAGCCGAAGTCACCGACGCGGTTGACGATGAATGCCTTCATCGCTGCGGCGGTTGCCGACGGCTTGGTGTACCAGAAGCCGATCAGCAGGTAGGACGCCAGGCCCACCCCTTCCCAGCCGAAGAACATCTGCAGGAAGTTGTCGGCCGTCACCAGCATCAGCATGGCGAAGGTGAAGAGCGACAGATAGGCGAAGAAGCGGTTGCGGTGCGGGTCATCGGCCATGTAGCCGATGGAATAGATGTGGACCAGGCTCGATACGGTGTTGACCACCACCAGCATGATGGCGGTCAGCGTATCGACGCGCAGGATCCAGCGCAGGTCCATGTCGCCGACCTGAATCCAGCGCATGACCTCAACCTTGACGACAGCCGCATGGCCATCGGCCACGGCGCCAGCAAGGCCGCCGCCAAAGGCGACGGGCAGGAACACGACCCAGCTCAGCACCGCCGAAATCAACAGCAGGCCGGTGGTGATGTACTCGCTCGGCCGGTGGCCGATGGTGCGGCCCAACAGCCCCGCGATCAACGCGCCGATGAGGGGCAGGAAAACAATCGCCTGATAGATCATAGCGGTGGCTTAGCCCTTCATGCTGCTGATGTCCTCAACCGCGATGGAGCCGCGGTTGCGGTAGAAAATAACAAGGATGGCAAGGCCGATGGCGGCCTCGGCAGCGGCGACTGTCAGGATCAGCAGCGCAAAGATCTGCCCCTGCAGGTCGTTGAGCGCCGCGCTGAAGGCAACCATGTTGAGGTTGACCGCCAGCAGGATGAGCTCCACCGACATCAGGATGACGATGACGTTCTTGCGATTGATGAAGATGCCGAACACGCCGAGCGTGAACAGGATTGCTGCTACGGTCAGGTAGTGACCGAGCCCGATACCCAAGCCCATGTTTGCCTCCTACAGCCCTTGACCGCTTTTGACTTTGACGACTTCCAGCGTTTCCGACGCCCGACGAGCGACCTGATCGATCGGGTTCTGGCGCTTGACGTTGCTCTTGTGGCGCAGGGTCAGCACAATGGCGCCGATCATGGCGACCAGCAGCACCGCACCCGCTCCCTGGAACAGGAAGATGTAGCGCGTATAGAGCACCAGCCCGATCTGGGTCATGTTGTCGACCGCGCCATCGATCGGCAGCGCCGACCCTCCGGCTGCTTCAGGCGAGATGACGAAACTGCCCGCGAGCAATAGAAGCTCGAGCAGCAGCACGACGCCCACAACGACGCCGATCGGGGCGTATTGCAGGAAGCCGCCGCGCATCGAGGCGAAGTCGACGTCCAGCATCATGACGACGAACAGGAACAGCACAGCCACGGCGCCCACATAGACGACGATCAGCAGCAGCGCCAGGAATTCGGCGCCGGCCAGCATGAAGAGCCCCGAGGCGTTGAAGAAGGCCAGGATCAGGAACAGCACGGCGTGCACCGGATTGCGCGCCGAAATGACCATCACAGCCGACAGAAGCGTAACCGCCGAGAACAGATAGAAGAAGAATAGTGGAAGGGTCATGCTCTTCCCTCTCAGCGATACGGCGCGTCGGCGCTGAGGTTGGCTGCGATTTCACGCTCCCAACGGTCGCCGTTGGCGAGCAGCTTTTCCTTGGAAAAGTAGAGCTCTTCACGCGTTTCGGTTGCAAATTCGAAGTTCGGGCCTTCCACGATCGCGTCGACCGGGCAGGCCTCCTGGCAGAAGCCGCAATAGATGCACTTCACCATGTCGATGTCGTAACGCACCGTGCGGCGGGTGCCGTCATTCTGGCGGGGGCCGGCCTCGATGGTGATGGCCTGGGCCGGGCAGATCGCTTCGCACAGCTTGCAGGCGATGCAGCGCTCTTCGCCATTGGGATAGCGGCGCAAGGCATGCTCACCGCGGAAGCGCGGCGACACATGCCCCTTCTCGAAGGGGTAGTTGATGGTCGGCCGCGGCGAGAAGAAGTAGCGCATGGTCAGGAAGAAGGCTTTCACCAACTCCGTGAGCAGCAGCGTGTTGACGAACTGGGTGGCGCGCATCAGGCCATCCCTCCATGCCAGCCCCAGCCGGTGAGCTGAAGAACGAAAGCGACAATGATGACCATGGCCAGCGACAGCGGCAGGAACAGCTTCCAGCCAATGCGCATCAACTGGTCATAGCGGTAACGCGGCACGATGGCCTTGGCCATGGCGAACATGAAAAACACCATGCTCACCTTGATGAAGAACCAGACGAGGCCCGGAATCCAGGTGAAGGGCGGCAGGTCGATGGGCGATGCCCAGCCGCCCAGGAACAAGACCGTGGTCATGGCGCACATCAGCAGGATCGAGATGTACTCGCCCAGCATGAACAGCAGGTATGGCGTGGCTGAGTACTCGGTCATGAAACCGGCCACCAGTTCGGATTCGCCTTCAGCCAAGTCGAATGGCGGACGGTTGGTTTCGGCGAGGGCCGAGATGTAGAACACCACGAACATCGGGAAGAGCGGCAGCCAGAACCAGTTGAGGAAGCTCAGCCACGGAACGCCCAGCGTATGGGCCAGGCCCATCTCCTGCTGTGCCACGACGATGTCGCTCAGGTTCAGTGAACCGACGCAGAGCAGCACGGTGATGATCACGAGGCCGATGGAGACCTCGTAGGACACCATCTGCGCGGCCGAACGGAGCGAGCCAAGGAACGGATATTTCGAGTTGGACGCCCAGCCGCCGATGATCACGCCATAGACGCCCAGCGAGGAGATGGCGAGCAGGTAGAGGATGCCCAGATTGACATTGCCGATTACGAGGCCTGCATCCACGGGGATGACGGCCCAGCCGGCCAGCGCCAGCGTCGCGGTGATCAGCGGCGCCAAGAGGAACAGCACCTTGTCGGCGCCACCGGGAATGATGGCTTCCTTGAGGGCGAACTTCAACAGGTCGGCGAAGCTCTGTAGCAGGCCGAAGGGGCCCACCACGTTGGGACCGCGACGCAGCTGCACGGCAGCCCAAATCTTGCGGTCAGCCAGCAGAATGAACGCCGTGAAGATCAGCAGGCCGACCAGCAACAGCAGCGCTTTGTAGATCAGGCCAACCTGCACGCCCCAGCCGAGGACGGGGATGCCGAGCAGGTAGTCGAGGGCGGAGAGAATAAAGTCCATTGTTCTCCCCTACTCCGCGGCCTGGCGCAGGCCGGCGGCCGTAGCAGCGCATTCGCCCATGACGGCCGACGCGCGCGCGATCGGATTGCTCAGATAGAAATCGCTGACAGCGGAACCGAACGGCGCCGACTTGGTCTTGATAGCAGCTTTGGCCAGCTTGGCCACATCGGCCACCGAACCGGGTGCGATTTGGTCGATGCGGGCCAGATGCGGGAATTCCGCATAGATAGCCGCCCGGAGCTGCGTCAGCGAGTTGAACGGCAGCGGCTTGCCAATGGCGCCCGACAGCGCGCGGACGATAGCCCAGTCTTCCTTGGCCTCACCCGGCGGGAACACGGCGCGGTTGGTCACCTGCACGCGGCCCTCGGTATTGACGTAGGTGCCGGACTTTTCGGTGTAGGTCGCTGCAGGCAGGATGACGTCGGCGCGGTGTGCGCCCTTATCACCGTGGCTGCCGATATAGACCACGAACGCCTTTCCCATGGCCGCGGTGTCGTATTCGTCGGCGCCGAGCAGGAACAACACGTCGAGTTCGCCCTTGCCGGCCAGAGCGATCTGGTCGGCCGAGCAGACGCCGCCGTCATGCGGCACGAAACCGATGTCGATACCGCCGACGCGGCTCGCAGCATTGTGCAGCAGCGCAAAGCCGTTCCAGCCTTCGGCGACATTGGGGCCGGTGGCTAGCTTGGCGGCCAGGGCGATGGTGTCGCGGCCGGCCTGCTTGCCAAGCGTGGCGTGGGAAACGGCGCCCTCGCCCACGATGATCAGCGGGTTCTTCGCATTGGCGAGGATTTCGCCGAACGAGCCCTTGCCGGCGGCCAGGTCGGCGAGCGATTCGAAGCCTTCGCCCAGATAGGAATAAGTGTAAGTCAGGTCGGCCTTTTCGCCGATCACGGCGATCGGCAGGCCCTTGGCGCGCCAGGTCTTGCGAATGCGCGCATTGACCAGCGACGCCTCCCGGCGAGGATTGGCGCCGATGATGACGACGGCGTCAGCCTGCTCGATGCCCGCAATGGTCGGGTTGAAGATATAGGCCGAACGCGGCATCGTCGGGTCGATACCCGACATGGCAGGACGAACGTCTGTCATGCCCGAGCCAACCGAAGCCAGCAGGGCCTTGAGCGCGAACATCTCTTCGACGGCAGCCAGGTCACCGGCGATAGCGCCGATCTTGTTGCCGGCCTTCTTCACACGCGCAGCAACGGCAGCAAGAGCCTCGTCCCACGATGCAGGCTGAAGCCTGCCGGACTTGCGCACATAGGGGCGATCAAGCCGCTGACTCTTGAGGCCGTCCCAGATGAAGCGGGTCTTGTCGGAAATCCACTCTTCGTTGATGGCCTCGTTGATGCGCGGCAGGATGCGCATGACTTCGCGGCCACGGCTGTCGACACGGATGTTGGAGCCGACAGCGTCCATGACATCGATGGACTCGGTCTTGGTCAGCTCCCACGGACGGGCGTTGAATGCATAGGGCTTGGAGGTCAGCGCACCGACCGGGCAAAGGTCGATGACGTTGCCCTGCAACTCGCTGGTCAGCGCCTGCTCGAGATAGGTCGTGATCTCGGCGTCTTCGCCGCGGCCGAGCAGACCCATTTCGGCAATGCCGGCAACTTCAGTGGTGAAGCGGACGCAGCGCGTGCAGTGGATGCAGCGGTTCATCGAGGTCTTGACCAGCGGGCCAATATACTTGTCCTCGACGGCGCGCTTGTTCTCGGCGAAGCGGTTCTTGTCCACGCCATAGGCCATGGCCTGGTCCTGCAGGTCACACTCGCCGCCCTGATCGCAGATCGGGCAATCAAGCGGGTGGTTGATCAGCAGGAATTCCATCACGCCTTCGCGGGCCTTCTTGACCATGGGCGTGTTGGTGAACATTTCGGGCGGCTCGCCATTGGGGCCGGGACGCAGGTCCTTGACCGACATGGCGCAGCTGGCCTGCGGCTTGGGCGGACCACCCTTCACCTCGACCAGGCACATGCGGCAATTGCCTGCCACCGAGAGCCGCTCGTGGTAGCAGAAGCGCGGGATTTCCGCGCCAGCGGCTTCGGCGGCCTGCATCAGCGTATAGTAATCGGGGACCTCGACGAGCTGGCCGTCGACCTTGATGGTAGCCATTGCCTACTCCGCAGCGATCGACGGCACGGCGCCGTCGCTGGTGGACGAATATGTGTACTGGTCGATCCGCTCTTCGATGACGTGCCGGAAGTTGCGGATCAGGCCCTGGATCGGCCATGCGGCGGCGTCGCCGAGGGCGCAGATGGTGTGGCCTTCGATCTGCTTGGTCACCTCGAACAGCATGTCGATTTCGCGCTTCTGCGCGCGGCCTTCGACCATGCGTTCCATGACGCGCATCATCCAGCCGGTGCCTTCGCGGCACGGCGTGCACTGGCCGCAGCTCTCATGCTTGTAGAAAGCAGAGAGGCGCCAGATGGCCTTGATGATGTCGGTTTGCTTGTCCATGACGATCACGGCGGCAGTCCCAAGTGAAGACCCGACTTCACGAAGTCCGTCGAAGTCCATGACAGCGTGACGGATCTTCTCACCGGGAACGCACGGCACCGATGCGCCGCCGGGGATCACTGCGAGCAGGTTATCCCAGCCGCCGCGGATGCCGCCGCAGTGCTTTTCGATGATCTCTTCGAAGGTAACGCCCATGGCCTCTTCAAAGGTCGCCGGCTTGTTGACGTGGCCGGAGACGCACATCAGCTTGGTGCCGGTATTGTTGGCGCGGCCGATGGAAGCGAACCAGGCGCCGGAGCGGCGCAGGATTTCTGGGACGACGGCGATCGACTCGACGTTGTTCACCGTGGTCGGGTTGCCATAGACGCCCATGCCGGCCGGGAATGGTGGCTTGAGGCGCGGCTGGCCCTTCTTGCCTTCCAGCGATTCCATCAGGGCGGTCTCTTCGCCACAGATATAGGCGCCGGCGCCGTGGTGGACGATGATATCCAGGTCCCAGCCGTGGATATTGTCCTTGCCGATCAGCTTGGCTTCATAGGCCTGCTCGACGGCAGCCTCGAGGCGCTGACGCTCGCGGATGAACTCGCCGCGCACATAGATGAAGGCCAGATGCGCATCCATGGCGCGGGCAGCCAGCAGGCAGCCTTCCACCAAATGATGCGGATCGTGCCGCAAGATATCTCGATCTTTGCACGTGCCAGGCTCGGACTCGTCGGCGTTGACGAGGAGGTAGTGCGGACGGCCGTCATTGACCTTGGGCATGAAGGTCCATTTGAGCGCGGTTGGGAAACCGGCGCCACCGCGGCCACGCAGGCCCGAGGCCTTAACCTCGTTGGTTATCCAGTCGCGGCCCTGGTCGATGAACTCCTTGGTGCCCACCCAGGCGCCGCGCGAACGCGCGCCCTCGAGCGTCCAGTCGCCCTGGCCGTAGAGATTGGTGAAAATGCGATCCTTGTCAGCGAGCACTCTTCACACTCCTAACGCGGCTTCTTGCCGAAGACGCGGATATATTCAGCCTCGCCGCCACGGGCGAGAATTTCGGCCTGCTGCAGCCAGTTGTCGCGCGAAACACGCCCCTTGAAGCTCAGCGAGTCCTCGACCTTAGCGATG
Source organism: Devosia sp. (assembly GCA_036675975.1). GTDB lineage: Bacteria > Pseudomonadota > Alphaproteobacteria > Rhizobiales > Devosiaceae > Devosia. The sequence goes on from JAKFDU010000245.1 coordinate 13,390, forward strand.
TCGTCGGCGGTGAAAGCGGCGACCTGGCTCCACTTGGTGATGCCAAGCGCGTTGAGGCGCCCTTCAAGTACAGGGCCGACGCCCGAAATCAGCTTGAGATCATCAGGCGCGCCGGCTGGCGCAGCAAAGAGCGGCGCGCTGCCACCCTTTTCGGCAACCGGGTTGACCTCGGCCGGATTGGCCCTGGGCGCGATGATCGTGCGGGTCTTCTTGACCGCCGTGCTGGTGCCGTCGGCCGCCGGTGCCTTGGCCGAGATCTTGCCCGGAGCCTTGCCGCCATCGACTTTGGAGGCTGCGGACTCGGCGCCAGTGGCGTCTTCGCGCATCGCCTTGTTGGGCTTGCCGTTGGCGCTAGCCGAGGCGTTGGCGACCTTGCGCTCGCCTTCAGCCTTGGCCTCGGAGACCTTGGCGGTCGCGGGCGTGCCCTTGATCGCCGGAGCGTTCTCTTCGCTCACGTCCTTTGGCTTGGCGGCCGTCGTCGGTGCGGTTGCGGCAGGCGCAGCCGCGGCGGGCGCTGCCGGCGCAGCAGCCTCGGGTGGCGGCGGAGGCGGCACAAACTTGGTGCGCTTGGCGCTCGGCTTCTCCAGCAGCGTGGTACGACCGCCTTCGGACGACGAATAGAGCCGGTCAATCTGCGGACCTGGCTTGATGCTCGCGCCATTACCGGCGGCAAAGGCGTCGACGATCTCCTCGAAGCGCTCAGGCGTCAGGTCTTCGTAGGTGTCGTGATAGATCGTGACCATCGGCGCATTCACGCAGGCGCCGGCGCACTCGACCTCTTCCCAGCTCATGGTGCCGTCGGCATTGAGGTGGTGCGGATCGTGGTGGATCTTGCTTCTGCAGATGTCGACCAGCTTTTCAGCGCCGCGCAACTGGCAAGGCGTAGTGCCACACACCTGGATGTGGGCGCGCGAACCGACCGGCTGCAGTTGGAACTGGGTATAGAACGTGGCCACTTCCAACACGCGGATATAGGCCATGCCGAGCATGTCAGCGATCGTCTCGATCGTGGCGCGGCTGACCCAGCCGTCCTGATCCTGCGCGCGCATAAGCAGCGGAATGACGGCAGATTGCTGACGGCCGGTCGGGTAAAGCCCGATCTTCCATTCCGCCCACTTGGCGTTTTCAGCGGTAAAGGCGAACGCGGCCGGTTGAACCGACTCATCCGCAAGGCGACGCGCAACC
>JAKFDU010000246.1:0-11583 GCA_036675975.1 Devosia sp.
GGCAGCGAGCGCATGCCAAGGTGGCAGCGAGCGCATGCCAAGGTGGCAGCGAGCGGACCCCGAGACGGCTTTCGCCTCGTAGTAATAAAATATAAGACGGAAGCCGTCTCGGAGTGCCGGTTTTTGGAACTGTTCCGGCGGCCCCGGGGTCGCTCGCCCTATTGCGGCCGAAACGCGAACCTGTGGGAGAGGCAAAACCCCCACCCGGCTCACCCCACCACTGTTCGCCTGCAGGCCGCCGCGTGGGGTGATGGGGAGATTATGCGGGAGGTTTTGGGGACGGGGATAAGTTCTTTGCCTGGAGCGTGTGGCCCACCCCCTCCCAGCCTCCCCCATCAAGGGGGAGGTGCCGTCCGGTGGTTTGGACTGCATCGTGCCCCAGGAGTGGAGAGAAACCTCCCCCTTGATAGGGGAGGCAGGAGGGGGTGGGGCCGCTTGCGCTGAAGCCGCCACGCCGCGCGATGTCATCCCGGCGCCCGGCCATGCAGTTGGCCATCCAATGCTCACGCACCCGTTAGGGAACCGCCCATACCCCCTGCTGCATTATCCCCACATAGACCCGCGCCAGGACGTGGGGCCAAGGGTGAAAGCCCCCAAATGCGAGGGAGGATGGGCCAGATAGCTCGCCTCCCCCGCGCTTTTTGGGCGTTAGCTACCAGCGGGTCCTGTACCCATGATCTGCTGCGCGACGTCAGGCATGACCTGATCCAGCAGAGCCAGACAATCCCGATAGCCTGCCAACCCGAGTTCATAGGGGTCCGGTATCCCGCCTCGATGCTCGTTTGCGACCAGCACACCTGCCGGAACTGCCCCCAAGGCACAAACCATGTCGGCCTGCTCCCGGCCAGCACAAACGATCCATTGATATTGACGGAGATCCAAGTCCCCGATCCAACGGCTGATATGGCCGCTCAAATCGGCGCCGCGTTCTCCCATACACGCAACGGAGCGACTATTGGCGGGGCGGCCGGCCAGCTCCCTGGTCACCCCCGCACTTTCGACCAGAAAATCGACGCCAAGGTGTTGCTGAAGCACTGCCTGCATCATTGGGCTGCGGCTAATATTGCCCGTACAGACGCAAAGAACCTTTTCTGCCATCCGCAACCTGCCCCGCTGAGCGCTCTGGATGCTGCCCGCCACCTCGGCGATTGGGCCAGGCAACCTTATATAGCCGCGGCGTGCGCCAACGGAAACGTGGTTCAGCATCAGTGCAGACGCACGTCCGTAACCCCATCCAGCGCCTTGATCCCACCCGCCACCTCGGCGGTAATCCGATACGCCCCCGGCAGTTCGATCTCGTATTCCCGTGCCCCACCATCCCTGATGACGACGAAGTTGACCTTCCCCTCCCCGCCCCGCTTGAGCTGGGCGTTGATGGAGCCCAGCGCCTTGGCGTCGGCGGCAAAGACCGTGAGGCGGCGTTCGATAGTGTCCTCAATGCCGTCGATGGCCTGGGCCGAGAGCAGCCGCAGGCTGACGCCCTCGGCGCGCTCGTCGGCACCGACTTGGAGGATCACCGACTTGCCGGGTTGCAGCAGCGCGCCGAATTCGTTGATCTGCTCGGAAAAAGCGATGATCTCGAAGCTGCCACTCTGGTCGGACAGCGTCAGGATCATCATCGGTGTACCCTTGCGGGTGCGCCGGTCCTGCCGACCGCTGATCGTGCCGGCCAGCCGCCCGGCCGAAGCCCCGTCCTTGACCGCCCGCTCGAAATCGCTCCAGCGCTGCACCCGCAGCTTTTCGAACAGGTCCGAATAGGCATCGAGCGGATGGGCCGACAGGTGGAAGCCAATGGCCGACAGTTCCCGGTCGGCCCGCTCGGTGGTGGTCCAGGCGGGAACGCCGGCCGGCAGTCTCACCTGCTCGGGTTCCCCAGCATCCAGCAGATTCAACTGGCCGACGCTGCGCTCGTCGGTGATCGAGTGCGCCATGCCCAGCACGCCTTCGATGGCGGCAAAGGCCACCTCGCGGCGCGGCACGATAGCGTCGAAGGCGCCGGCATTGACCAGCGTCTCCAGCGTGCGCTTGGAGAGGATGCGCGGATCGACCCGCCGGGCAAAATCGCCCAAATCCTTGAACGGCGTATCGCCACGGGCCTCGACGATGTGCTCGGCCACCTGCCGGCCGACGCCCTTGACGGCGCACAGGCCATAGAGAATGCGCTTGTCCTTGACCGAGAACACCACCTGGGACGTGTTCACGCAGGGCGCCACCAGCTCGATATTGTGACGCTTGGCCTCGCTGCGGAATTCGGCAAGCTTGTCCGTATTGCCCATATCCAGCGTCATCGACGCCGCCAGGAATTCGTGCGGGTGATGCGCCTTGAGCCAGGCCGTCTGGTAGCTGACCAGCGCATAGGTCGCCGCGTGGCTCTTGTTGAAGCCGTAATTGGCGAACTTGGCCAACAGGTCGAAAATCGTATCGGCCTGGCTTTGCTTTAGCCCATGCCGGATCGCCCCCTCGCGGAAGCGCTCGCGCTGGGCATCCATCTCGGACTTGATCTTCTTGCCCATGGCGCGCCGCAGCATGTCGGCTTCGCCCAGCGAATAGCCCGACAGGAGCTGGGCGATCTGCATCACCTGCTCCTGGTAGACGATGATGCCATAGGTCTCGTCGAGGACGACGCTGAGGTCCTTGTGGGGGTATTCCACCTCCTCGCGGCCATGCTTGCGGTCGTTGAACAGCGGAATATTGTCCATCGGACCCGGCCGATAGAGCGCCACCAGCGCGATGATATCCTCGAAGCGGTCGGGCTTCATGTCGACCAGCGCGCGGCGCATGCCCTGGCCTTCCACCTGGAACACGCCGAACGTGTCGCCCCTGGCGTAGAGGTCATAGGTCGGCTTGTCGTCGATCGGGATATCTTCGATGCGGAGGTTCCCGCCATCGAGATTCACCATCTCGACCGCGTATTGCACGGTGGTCAACGTCTTGAGACCGAGGAAGTCGAACTTCACCAGTCCGGCCGCCTCGCTCCACTTCATGTTGTACTGGCAGACCGGCATGTCCGAGCGCGGATCGCGGTACAGCGGCGCCAGATCCTGTAGCGGGCGGTCGCCGATGATGATGCCGGCGGCATGGGTCGAGGCGTGGCGGAACAGCCCCTCAAGATTGCGGGCAATGGCGACGAGGTCGGCCACCGTCTCGTCTTCGTCGACCATCTGCTTGAAGGCCGGTATCTCCTTGAGGGTCCGCTCGATCGACCACGGATCGGCCGGATTAGCCGGCACCAGCTTACAGATGCGGTCGACCTGCCCATAGGGCATCTGCAGCACGCGGCCGACGTCACGCAGCACGGCGCGGGCCTGCAGCGTTCCGAAGGTGATGATCTGCGCCACCTGTTCAGTGCCGTATTTGCGCTGGACGTAGCGGATCACCTCTTCGCGGCGATCCTGGCAGAAGTCGATGTCGAAATCCGGCATCGACACGCGTTCCGGATTGAGGAAGCGTTCGAACAGTAGGTTATAGGCCAGCGGGTCGAGATCGGTGATGGTGGTGGCATAGGCCACCAGCGAGCCGGCGCCCGAGCCACGGCCCGGGCCCACCGGAATGCCCTGCGACTTGGACCAGCGGATGAAATCGGCCACGATCAGGAAGTAGCCGGGGAACTTCATCGAGGCGATGATGCCGAGTTCGAATTCCAGCCGCTCCCAATAGTCCTGCTCGCTCTTGCCGGGCGCGGCGCCTGACGTGGCGAGGCGCTCGCGCAGCCCCTCCTCCGCCATGGCGCGCAGGGCCGCGGCCTCGGCGGCAACGGCATCGGCCTCGCTGAGGTCGGGGGCGGCGGCGAATTTGGGCAGGATGGGATTGCGCGTGCGCGGCCGGTAGGAGACGCGGCGGGCGATCTCGACCGTCGAATCCAGCGCCTCCGGAATGTCGGAGAACAACTCGGCCATCTCGGCCCGGGTCTTGAAGTAATACTGGTCGTTGAGCTTGCGGCGCTCGGTCTGGGCCAGCACGGTGCCGCCGGCAATGGCCAGCAACGCATCATGCGCCTCGAACTCCTTGGCAGACTTGAAGAACGGCTCGTTGGTGGCGACCAGCGGAATGCCCTTGCGATACGCATAGTCGATCAGCCGCGGCTCGACGGCTGCTTCCTGCACCCGGCCATGCCGCTGCAATTCGATATAGAAGCGGTCGCCAAACAGCTCGGCCAGGCGATCGAGCCGGCGGATGGCATTGGCGTCCTGCCCCTGGGCAAAGGCCATGTCTATGGCCCCTTCCGGCCCGCCACTGAGGCAGACGAGGCCATCGAGGCGCTCGCGGGTCAGCCAGTCCAGCTTGGCTCGCGCCATGCCCGAACCATCGCCCTCGAGATAGGATTGTGACACCAGCCGCGAGAGGTTGGCGAAGCCCGCCTCCGTCTGCGCCATCAAGACGACGCTGGATTTGCCGGCCCAGGCGATGTGGCCGCGCTCGCTGATCCGCTCCTCGGCGGCGGCGAAATCGATGGTCAGTTCCACACCGACCAGGGGCTGAATGCCCTTCTTGCTGGCCTTTTCGGAGAATTCCAGGGCGCCGAACAGGTTGCCAGTATCGGCAATGCCCAAAGCCGGCTGGTTGTCCTCCGCCGCCAGCTTGAGGATCGTCTCGAGCTGGAGGGCGCCCTCCAGCAGCGAGTAGGCAGAATGGACGTGAAGATGGAGGAAGCCGGGACCGCTCATGAGACGCCCTTTATGACCGGCCCTGCACGATGATCATACCGTTTCGAGGCCGCAATCCACAGGGACCGTCACACGAGTCGGGTGATCACATCCATCCAGGTGAGCGAGCCGATGGTGAAGGCTCCAAGCGTGACAAAGGCGGCGAAGTCCTTGATGAAAGTGAGCATCTGCATCTCCCGTGTTGCTATAATGTTCTTATAAGTTCGTCTTTTGTTCTTGTCGAGGGATAGCAGCGGGAACAGCGGGGATTGGGCTTGCGTGGTTAGCGAAGTGTTAGGAAACGTTCACGGACGGTTAGCGTCGACAGGTCTCTTGCGTGAAAGCGGCAGACTCGACAATCATCACGGCATGACGCCCACGCCCCAACTCAGTCTCGGTCTACTCCTCACGGGCGCCGCCGGATTCGTCGATGTGGTGGGCTTCATCGAGCTGGGCGGGCATTTCACCTCGTTCATGAGCGGCAACATCACCCAGCTGGGTGATGCGCTGGCACTGGGCGCCTGGCCCGTGGCGCGGATCACCGCCTCGCTGGTGGCCTTGTTCCTGCTCGGCAGCATTGCCGGGTCCACCCTGGCCTTGATAGCCGGCCCGCGTTGGGGCTCGGCGGCCGTGACGGGATTCGTCGTGGCTACCTTCATCGTCACGCTCGTCCTGGCCTTTGCGGGCTTTTCGCCCAACCAGTTCATGCTGGCCATGGCGGCAGGCGCCGGCGCGCAGAACGCCATCCTGCCCTCGACTGGCTCGGTGCGGCTGGGCACCACTTTCGTCACCGGCACATTGTTTGCCGTCGGCCAGGACCTCGCCCGCGCCCTCTACCGCCTCGCCCCACCCTGGCGCTGGGCCCAGCACATGCTGGTCTGGATATCGCTGTTGCTGGGCGGGCTGCTGGGGGGCCTGGGCTACCGGGTGATGGGGATCAACGTGCTGCTGGTTCCGGCGGCGGTGTATCTGGGGTTCCTGGTGGCATTTGTTGTGCGACGGCCAAGCAAGGTCGTGCCGTAGATCCGAGCCTGGCAGCGTCCGTAACCTCCGAGCGACACTTCGCGCGCACTTGATTGTCCCGGCAAAGCCAGCTTTACTGGTATGAGGTACGTACCTCATTGGACGACTGGCAGGAGGGGAAATGACCGACTTCAGGATCAATCCGGAATTCACCATTGCTGACGAGCAATCGCTTCGAAGCCTGTTTCCTGCCACCCATGCCCTGGCCATTCAGAAATTCCAGACCTCGCTTGGCGCGCATGCCCAGGCGTTCATCGAGCGCTCGCCCTTCCTGTGCATCGGTACGCAGCATCTCGACGGCAAAGCCGATGTCAGCCCGCGCGGCGATCCGCCCGGCTTCGTCCGGATTCTTGATCCTCGCACCCTGGCGATCCCGGACCGACCCGGCAACAATCGCCTCGACAGCCTGACCAATATCCTCGCCAATCCCAGCGTGGGCCTATTGTTCATCATTCCCGGCTTCGACGACACCTTGCGCGTGAACGGACAGGCCAGACTGGTGACCGACCCCGAACTTCTCGAGAGCATGCGGGTCAATGATCGCTTGCCCACGCTGGCGATCGTGGTTGATGTGGCCGAGGTTTTCATGCATTGCGCCAAGGCCTTCCGGCGCTCGCATCTGTGGGAACCGGACCACTTCCAGGATCGCTCGGAGATGCCCTCGCTCATCAAGATCATCCTGGACGAGACATCAGGCGCACCGGGCGAGGACGCGATGCGCAAGATCGATGCCGACCTCGAGGCGGACTACAAGCGGACGCTTTATTAGTCCGAGCGCCGACGACGCCACAGGGATTCCGCGCTGGTTCCCGCTGCTAACCTTGTGGAACCGCGCGTTAATCTCGATGTTCAATCCAGGTTCGGAAAAAGTGATAGCTCGCGTTAATCGGGCGGCAACACAGAACGGGTCTCCTAGGAGGAATGGCCACCCGGCTGCTGATCGACCAGCAACGGCATGAGCGAATACATGTCGAAACAGATTGGGGCCGAGGTGCGCGAGTACGGTTTTGTCGAGCGGCTCAGAGAGATTTTCACCGGAACCGACCGGGGCTCCAGCCGGGACCGGAAGAGAGCCTTGTTGCTCAGGGATCCGGTTGAACAAGCCCAGGAGGTCCGCGAACTCATAGATCGCCTGGAGGAGCAGAATATTCCGGACGTCATGGCGGGCTGCGTGCAATTGCTCGGCCTCGACCAGATCAAGGAGCGGCTGGGGAAACAATGGGCGGACGTTGCGGACAAGGCCTTGCTGATTGCGCAGCGGGCTCTCGACGAGAATCTTGGCCCCGGGGACATCTATCGCATCGTGGACGATGCATCTTTTCAGATTTGCTTTGAAACGGCTGACAAGGCCTTTGCCGGCTACCAGGTGCAGCGCATCTCCGATGCCATTGAGGACAGGATAGCGGCGGAGCTCAGCAGCGCCGAGAACGACCTGACCGTCCACACCTTTGTCTCGTCGGTTCCAAGCGCCAGAATACGGGATGCCAAGGATCCGCTTTCGGCGCTTTACGCCAACCTTGTCGAAATCCGCGATGCGGTGAACTCCCGGGCGGTCAACCGGCACAGCATTCCTGCCCTTCGCTATGCTGGCGCTCTGTTTCAGCCGCTTTGGTCCAGCCGCGATCTCGGGGGAACCAAGAACCGATGCCTTCTGGACACCCTGGCTGGTGCAGCGGCTTCGAAGCATCTCGAGGAGATCGAAGACCTCGAGGACCTGGTCGGTGCTCTGGCAAACCTGGACTGCGTGTTGTTCGCCAAGTCCGTTGAGGGGCTGCATCAGGCCCTCGGTGACGTTAAGCGCGCCACGATTATTATCCCCGTGCACTTCCAGACGCTTGCACTGGAGCAGCAGGAATTTTTCGACATTGCTGCAACCCTTCCGCTGGCATATCGCCGTTTCGTGCTGCTGGATGTGATCGGCGTTCCAACCGCTACGACAAGTCGCGAGTTGCTGAAGGCCCTGAAAATGGGGCGCACTGTCACCGATCGCATTATCCTGCAGATGTCGCCGGCAGATCATCGGATGGATCAGAACGTGCGGGCTCTGATCTGGGGCGCCTCCGTAAATCTGGGCGAACTCGATAGCGAGGATCCACGTGCGGCTCTCGAACTTACTCGCTTTGCCCTCACCGCGGCAGAGCACGGTCTTCATAGCTTCGCTTTTGGTGCCAACACTCTGGGAAGGGCCGCGCTCGTTGTCGAGGCCGGGTTTGACTATGTTGGCGGCGCCGCCGTGGCAAGCACGGTTCCCATTCCGCGTCCGCACGCGAACTTCAAGCCCCTGTTCGGTGACGTCTCCGCCAAGCCGAGCCCGCTGGAGGGAAGGACAGGTTTACGCTCACACCCGCGGTTTGCTCCGCATGACCCGAACTCAACTGTCACACTGCCAAGCGGCGAACAGTGCGAATGCCGGGTCCCGAACGTCTCCGCCTCCGGAGCAGTGGTCCTTTGCGCCATCACCGTCGCGATAGGGGACTATCTGGTCCTCGGCTCCATTCCCGCACAGGTGGTACGGCACGTGAACCGCGGTTTCGCCGTGCGTTTCCTGGAAGTGCAGCAACAAGCTGCGATCGAAATCGCGCTGCACACGCCGCTTGCCGGCGACAAGCTTCTCGAAAGCCTCAGGCAACTGAGCGCATAGGCCCCGCGCGCGCCGGGCGAGAACGTTATGCGCAAGATCGATGCCGACCCTCGGAGCGGTCTACAAGCTGACGCTGTACTAGCCCGACCGCCGACGACCGACATAACCAATCAACCGAGAAAATCGGTGCGCGACCGCTCGATGACCAGCGAGCGGATGGCGACATTGGGCGGCTGACTCAGAATGTAAAGAATAGCCTCGACCACGTTGCGATCGCTCAGCATATCGGCTTCGCCCCGGTCGTGATCCCAAGCCGGTTCAGTGGGCAATATGTCCTCGATAATGCCGGGATGCACCGAGGTCACCCGCACGCTGGTCCCGATCAGTTCCTCGGTCAGCGCCTGCACGAAGCCGTTCTGCGCCGCCTTGGCGGCGACAAAGGGCACCGACGAGCCGCGCATGCGGGCATAAGGCAGGCCGCTCATCGAAACGACGGTATGAATATCCGCCACCGGCCGCACCTGCAGCAGCGGGAGCAGGCGACGCGTCAGCGCCATCGTGCCGCTGACGGTCGAATTGACGATCGACGCGATCTGCTCGTCGGTCTGCATTTCGAAAGCACCACCGCTCCATTGCGACCCCGAATTGACCAGAATGTCGAGGTCGGGCGCCAGCAGCGCCACCTTGGCCGCGGCATCGGCCACAGAGGGCAGGTCAGCCAGATCGCAGGCAATACAATCCGGTCGCCGGCCGGTGCGAGCCTCGATCACCTCGGCAATCGCGGTCAGCCTCGCCGGACTGCGCCCCAGCAGCAGCGGCAGCATGCCCCGATCGGCAGCGACAATGGCCAGAGCCGCCCCCAGCCCGCGCGCCGCGCCGGTAATGGCAATCGTCTTGCCTGCCAATGTCATGGTGTTACCCCCCTACCGAGCATGATCGCCGCGATGTTCAGAGGGTACAAGCATGCAACTCCTCGGGCAGGTTTCGACCTCGTTTTCTGCCGCTGACGGCTAGATCGCGAATTCCCGAAGACCGCCATTCATGCTCGCCCCGAGCAACATTTGATGCCCATCAAGAAGACATCGGTTCTAGCTGCTATCTTACACGCGCCTATTAACAACAGGAAAACAACAGGAGACCAACGTGAGATCTAAAACGCTTCTTTCTGTAGCAGTTGCATGCATAGCGCTGTATTCTCCGATTGCGATGGCCCAGCCGGCAATGGTTGATGGTGGCAGCAAGGATTTTTCTGCAGATGATCTGACCTGCCGGGTCGACATATTCAATGAAAGTGACTTCGCCAAATTTTCTGCTGCATCCACTGTAACCGTCTACTACTCGGACAAGGTCTTGGATTCCGACGAGTACGAGGAGCTCTGTGATGCTCTTACTGCGAACCCCGCCGTTACGCGTCTTCGCAACGCCATTAAAGCTGATCCCGATGTGTCGAAGTGGTTCACGGACAACGACATAAACCCTGACTCGGCAATCCTTATGGTCAACCACGGCGACGGCAAGTTCGACCTATACCTGCAATAAGGGATCGAAATGCATGCCAGTGGTGCTTTCAAGCGCAACGGCAGTCGGCATTGACGCATGCTGATGATTGGCTACCGGTGCGGGCAACGACACGCCACAACCCAAGTGCAAACATAAAAAAGGCCCGGATCGCTCCGGGCCTCTTTCTTAGCTCTTGTCGGCCGTAGCCTTGGGCTTTTTCGGCTTGGGCAAAGCCTTGGGCTTGGCCGGCCTCGGCGGCACCGCGATCAGTTCGAGCTTGGCTTCCTGGCCTTCGCCAACCACCGCCACGGTGACCGTCCCGCCATTCACCAGCTCGCCGAACAGCACCTGATCGGCCAGCGGCTTCTTGATGTATTCCTGGATCACGCGACCCAGCGGGCGGGCGCCCATGCGTTCGTCATAGCCGCGTTCGGCCAGCCAATCGGCCGCCTCCGGCTGCAGGACGATGGTGACACCACGCTCGGCCAGCTGGCCTTCGAGCTGCAGCACGAACTTCTCGACCACGCGACGGACGACGGACGGCGGCAGCGGGCCGAAGGAGATGATGGCGTCGAGACGGTTGCGGAACTCCGGCGTGAACATCCGGTTGATCGCTTCCTCGTCGTCACCCGCTTCGCGCTTGCGGCCAAAGCCGATCGGCGACTTCTGCAGCTCCATGGCGCCGACGTTCGACGTCATGATCAGGATCACGTTGCGGAAGTCGACCGACTTGCCGTTGTGGTCCGTCAGCTTGCCGTGGTCCATCACCTGCAACAGGATGTTGAACAGGTCCGGATGCGCCTTCTCGATTTCGTCGAGCAGCACCACGCAATGCGGATGCTGGTCCACGCCATCGGTCAACAGGCCGCCCTGGTCGAAGCCGACATAGCCGGGAGGCGCGCCGATCAGGCGCGACACCGTGTGCCGCTCCATATATTCCGACATGTCGAACCGGATCAGTTCGACGCCGAGCGAGGCCGCGAGCTGTTTTGCCACTTCGGTCTTGCCGACGCCGGTCGGTCCCGAGAACAGATAGGAGCCGATCGGTTTTTCCGGCTCGCGCAGGCCGGCGCGCGCCAGCTTGATCGAGGCGGCCAGCGCGTCGATCGCCTTGTCCTGCCCGAACACCACCCGCTTCAGCGTCTGCTCCAGGTGCTTGAGTACCTCGGCGTCATCCTTCGACACGCTCTTGGGCGGAATCCGCGCCATGGTCGCGATCGTGGTCTCGATTTCCTTGATGCCGATGGTCTTCTTGCGCTTGTTCTCGGCGACCAGCATCTGCGCCGCGCCCGACTCGTCGATCACGTCGATCGCCTTGTCCGGCAGCTTGCGGTCGTGGATGTAGCGCGACGACAGCTGCACTGCGGCCTCGATCGCCTCGTTGGTGTATTTCAGCCGGTGATAATCCTCGAAATAGGGCTTTAGGCCCTTCAGGATCGCGATGGCGTCTTCCACCGTCGGCTCGTTGACGTCAATCTTCTGGAACCGGCGCACCAGCGCGCGATCCTTCTCGAAATGCTGACGGTATTCCTTGTAGGTGGTCGAACCCATACAGCGGATGGTGCCCGATGCCAGCGCGGGCTTCAGGAGATTAGAGGCGTCCATCGCGCCGCCGGACGTGGCGCCGGCGCCGATGACGGTGTGGATTTCATCGATGAACAGGATGGCGTTGGGATGGGCCTCGAGTTCCTTGAGGACCTGTTTCAGCCGCTCCTCGAAATCGCCGCGATAACGGGTGCCCGCGAGCAGCGTGCCCATGTCGAGCGAGAACACCGTCGCCGCCGCCAGCACTTCCGGCACTTCGCTGTCGACGATGCGCTTGGCGAGGCCTTCCGC
>JAKFDU010000247.1:0-2142 GCA_036675975.1 Devosia sp.
AGGTTTTGCAGCTATAAGGTGCGCAAATGGCCCCCGTAGCCTGGAGTGAAGCGAATGAGCACTGGTAAAGAAGACCTCGAGCTCGATGAAGATTTTGTCGCAGAAGATGCAGACGATGGCGAAACCCCTGTCGAAGTTGCCAAGACCAACTTGACCAAGCGGCGCATCATCGACAACTTCCTTGAAGAGCGGCGGTTACACAAACAACTGGCCGAATACGATTTCGACCTGTAGGCATGAGCCGATACGAAAAGCCCCGCAGATCCGCGGGGCTTTTTCGTTCTACCAGGCTGGAGCCCATTCTGTAGGAGCGGGGGAATAGCCTTCCCGGGTTGCCCTCCGGGCGAAATGCCGTCAGTCGCCGCGCGACGGCGACAGCAACTCGATCTTGTAACCGTCCGGGTCTTCGACGAAGGCCAGGATGCTGCTGCCGTGCTTCATCGGCCCCGGCTCGCGGGTGATCTTGCCGCCGCGGGCACGGATGTCCTCGCAGGCCTTGTAGACGTCGGCGACTTCCAGGGCGATATGACCGTAGCCGGTGCCCAGCTCGTAGCTGTCGACGCCCCAGTTGTGGGTCAGCTCGATCACGCTGTTATGCGCTTCGTCGCCGTAGCCGACGAAGGCCAGGGTGAACTGGCCGTCCGGGTAGTCCTTGCGGCGCAGCAGGGTCATGCCCAGCACGTCGGTGTAGAAGGCGATGGATCTATCCAGATCGCCGACGCGCAGCATGGTATGCAGCAGTCTCATCGGGTTTCTCCTATCCGCGGCCCGCTCTGGCGGGCCTGAAAATGCAAACCCCGGCGCGTGGCCGGGGTCTGTGTCGGGCTCAGGCGCTCGAGTCTATCAGAGCAGCTTGCGGCCCTTGTTCGCGGCGATGCGCATGCGCAGGGCGTTGAGCTTGATGAAGCCGGCCGCATCCTGCTGATTGTAGGCGCCGGCATCGTCCTCGAAGGTGGCGATGTTGGCGTCGAACAGCGAGTCGTCGGACTTGCGCCCGGTGACGATGACGTTGCCCTTGTACAGCTTCAGGCGCACCACGCCGTTCACGTTGGCCTGCGAGGCGTCGATCATCTGCTGCAGCATCAGGCGCTCCGGGCTCCACCAGAAACCGTTGTAGATCAGGCTGGCGTACTTGGGCATCAGCTCGTCTTTCAGGTGGGCGACTTCGCGGTCCAGGGTGATCGACTCGATGGCGCGGTGGCCCTTGAGCATGATGGTGCCGCCGGGGGTCTCGTAGCAGCCGCGCGACTTCATGCCGACGAAGCGGTTCTCGACGATGTCCAGGCGACCGATGCCGTTCTCGCCGCCGATGCGGTTCAGTTCGGCCAGCACGCTGGCCGGGCTCATTTCCTTGCCGTCGATGGCGACGATGTCGCCGCCACGGTAGCTCAGCTCGATGTAGGTCGGCTTGTCCGGCGCGGCTTCCGGCGACTTGGTCCAGCGCCACATGTCTTCTTCGTGCTCGGTCCAGGTGTCTTCCAGCACGCCACCTTCATAGGAGATGTGCAGCAGGTTGGCATCCATGGAGTACGGCGACTTCTTCTTGCCGTGGCGCTCGATCGGGATGGCGTGCTTCTCGGCGTAGTCCATCAGCTTCTCGCGCGACAGCAGGTCCCACTCGCGCCACGGGGCGATGACCTTGACGCCCGGCTTGAGCGCATAGGCGCCCAGCTCGAAGCGCACCTGGTCGTTGCCCTTGCCGGTGGCGCCATGGGAAATGGCGTCGGCGCCGGTTTCGTTGGCGATCTCGATCAGGCGCTTGGCGATCAGCGGACGGGCGATGGAGGTGCCCAGCAGGTACTCGCCTTCGTAGATGGTGTTGGCACGGAACATCGGGTAGACGAAATCGCGGACGAACTCCTCGCGCAGGTCGTCGATGTAGATTTCCTTGACGCCCATGGCCTTGGCCTTGGCGCGGGCCGGCTCGACTTCTTCACCCTGGCCGAGGTCAGCGGTGAAGGTCACCACTTCGCAGTTATAGGTATCTTGCAGCCACTTGAGGATCACCGAAGTGTCCAGGCCACCGGAATATGCCAGGACTACCTTGTTTACGTCGGCCATGCCAATCAACTCCACGGGGTTGTTCGGGAAAACCCGTGATTCTACTGCCCGCGCCGGGCGATTTACAGGGGCGCGACAGCC
>JAKFDU010000248.1:0-2057 GCA_036675975.1 Devosia sp.
GACATCATCGCACCGCAGGCTTCGGCTGACACGGTGGAGCAGCTCAAGGCCCTCGAAAGCCAGGGCGTCACGGTCGAGGTCGGAAACCAGCTTTCCTACGACCACATCGACCTCAACTTCAGCGGCGTCTTTGCCGAGAAGAATGTCCGCGAAGCGTTCATGAAGAGCGTCCCGCGCAAGGACATCGTCGACAAGATCGTCAAGAAGCTGGACCCCGAGGCGAAGCCGCTTGACTCCCAGCTGTTCGTGCCGGACCAGGCCCTCTACACCGAGTCCGTCAAGGCCAACGGCTCGTCCGCCTACCAGGATGTCGACATCGAAGGTGCAAAGTCGCTCCTCGCCGGTGCCACCCCTGAAGTCCGCATCATGTACAACAAGGACAACCCCAACCGTGCGGACATGTTCGCCCTGATCAGCGAGTCCGCCACCAAGGCAGGCTTCAAGATCGTCGACGGCGGCCTCGGCAAGTCGGACTGGGGCAAGGCCCTCGGCGACGGCAGCTACGATGCCACCATCTTCGGCTGGATCAACTCGGGTGTCGGTGTCTCCGGCGTCCCGCAGATCTTCAAGACGGGTAACGACTCCAACTTCAACCAGTTCAGCGATCCGGAAGCCGACAAGCTGATGGACGAACTGATTGTCACCACCGACAAGACCAAGCAGGATGAGCTGATCAAGCAGATCGACCAGAAGATCTGGGCCTCCTCCTACGGCCTCCCGATCTTCCAGGCAGTTGGCGTGGACGCGTACAGCGACCGCATCACCGGCGTGAAGTACATGCCGAACCAGACCGGTGTCTGGTGGAACTTCTGGGAGTGGGCACAGAAGTAGCCGACGACCGCAAGTGATACTTGCTAGCTAAAGGCGTCGGAACCGGGCATTCTGGTTCCGACGCCTTTCTAGCGACACCCCCTAACGATGGCGGGCCCTAGCCCGTCATCCGCGGGGAAAAGGCCAAACTCTGCGACCGGTCCGGGCAACCCCTGGCCCCGAATACCGAGGTTCTTTCCCATGGTGACCTATATAGTCCGGCGGCTCATCACTGCCGCCCTCATACTTCTCGGCGCATCCTTCCTGGTGTATCTCCTGACAGCGGCGTCAGGCGATCCCCTGGAGGAATTCCGTGCCAGCAGCGCCCCCAACAAACAGCAACTCATGGACGCACGCACCGAGCTGCTGCAGCTGGACACACCGGCCCCCATCCGGTATTTCCACTGGCTCGGCGGCGCGGCACAGTGCCTCATCCCCTTCGCCAACTCCTGCGACCTGGGCAAGAACATCGCGGGCCAGCCCATCACCGATGCCCTCGGACACGCGCTGGTGCAGACCCTGACCCTGGTCACCGGGGCCACCGTGCTGGCGATCCTGATCGGCATCACGCTGGGCATCATCACCGCCCTGCGCCAGTACAGCACGCTGGACTACGGCGTAACGTTCATGGCCTTCCTCTTCTTCTCCCTCCCGATCTTCTGGGTCGCGGTGCTGCTGAAGGAGTACGGCGCCATCGGGTTCAACAACTTCCTCCGGAATCCCGAGATACCGATCCCGGCAGCCCTCGCCATCGGCGCCGTCATCGGCGTCCTGACGGCCGTGACCGTCGGCGGCGAGATGAAACGCCGGCTGCTCATCGGCGGCGTCGCTTTCCTGTTCGCGGCCGCCGTGCTGATGTACTTCTCCGCCACCGAGTGGTTCAAAACCCCGGGGCTGGGCCCGGTGGTCATCGCGATTGCCGGCGTCGGCATTGCGTTCGCCGTGACCCTGCTGTCGGCGGGGCTCAAGAACCGCAAGGCCCTGCAGTCAGCGCTGATCGCCGTCGGCGTCGGACTGGTCGTCTACTTCGTCATCCAGCCGCTGCTCAACGAGGCAACCATCCTGATGATCGTGCTCCTCGCGGTCGCGGCGGTCCTGGTCGGGCTGGGCATCGGCTTCCTGATGGGCGGCTACGACCGCGGGCAGTCCATGCGGGCCGCCGCGCTCACCTCGTTCCTGGTCGGATTCCTGATCCTGCTGGACCGCTACATGCAGGCGTGGCCCACATACTTCAACAACAGCCGGGT
>JAKFDU010000249.1:0-1738 GCA_036675975.1 Devosia sp.
GACCATCGAGCGAATCGCCTCGGCCACGCCGGCGGCGCTGGTGTAGGCGATCCAGGTTTCCTCGAACGGCAAAATACGCTGATCCAGCAGGTGCAGCGCGCCATCACGCCAATCGATGGCCTTTACTTTCTCCGCAGCCAACAGTCGATCGCGCATCCCACACCCCGCACTCATGAACAAAAGCCGCCGATTATAGCGATCCCCCCGCGAAGACGCTCGGGTATACTTCGCCATCCTTTACAAAAGCACTGGAACCGACCCTCGATGCCGAAACCTGCCATTGCGCTCGACCTGTTATTGCTGCCGACCTGGCTGGTTCCCGTCGAACCTGCAGGCGTGGTGCTCAAGGAGCACGGCCTGGGTATCCGTGATGGCCGCATCGTATTTATCGGCCCGCGGGCTGAAGCATTGAAGTGTAACGCCACGCAAATCCGTGAACTGCCGGATATCTTGCTGGCGCCGGGGCTGATCAACGCCCACGGCCATGCGGCGATGACACTGTTCCGGGGCCTGGCCGACGATCTGCCGCTGATGACCTGGCTGGAAAATCACATCTGGCCGGCCGAAGGCAAATGGGTCGATGAAGACTTCGTCCGCGACGGCACCGATCTGGCGATCGCCGAGCAGATCAAGGGCGGCATCAGCTGTTTTTCGGACATGTATTTCTTCCCGAAAGTCGCCAGCGAGCGCGTGCACAACAGCGGCATCCGCGCGCAGATCGCCATTCCGATCCTCGATTTCCCGATCCCCGGTGCCAGCAGCGCCGACGAAGCCATTCGTCAGGGCGTCGAATTGTTCGGCGACCTCAAGCATCACGAACGCATCAAGATCACTTTCGGCCCTCATGCACCCTACACCGTCGGCGATGAGAACCTCGAGAAAATCAGGGTGATCGCCGAGGAGCTGGACGCCTCGATCCACATGCACGTGCACGAAACCGCATTCGAGGTGCAGCAGGCCGTCGAGCAGACCGGCGAACGGCCACTGGCGCGCCTCGCGCGCCTTGGCCTGCTCGGCCCGCGGTTCCAGGCCGTGCACATGACCCAGATCAGCGATGACGACCTCGCCCTGCTGGTAGAAAGCAACAGCAGCGTGATCCACTGCCCGGAATCCAACCTCAAACTGGCCAGCGGCTTCTGCCCGGTCGAGCGTTTGTGGCAGGCTGGGGTCAATGTGGCTGTCGGCACCGATGGCGCGGCGAGCAACAATGATCTCGACCTGCTCGGCGAAACCCGCACTGCCGCCCTGCTGGCCAAAGCCGTCGCTGGCTCCGCCACCGCGCTGGATGCCCATCGCGCCTTGCGCATGGCCACGCTGAACGGCGCCCGTGCATTGGGCATCGAGACGCAGGTCGGCTCGCTGGAGATCGGCAAAGCCGCGGACATCGTCGCTTTCGATCTGTCCGGTCTGGCGCAGCAACCGGTGTACGACCCGGTGTCGCAGTTGATCTATGCCACCGGGCGCGATTGCGTGAAACACCTGTGGGTCGCCGGCAAACAACTGCTCGACGATCGGCGCCTGACCCGCATGGACGAACAACAGCTGGGCGAGACCGCCCGCCACTGGGGCCAGCGCATCAGCGGCCATACCGAATCGTAAACACCGCGGCGCAATATCCGCGGCTACAGCCCTTTTCAGGTTTTTCGAGGAATTGAACATGAGCAACGTCGACCACGCCGAAATCGCCAAATTCGAGGCCCTGGCCCATCGCTGGTGGGACCGCGAAAGCGAATTCAAG